>JAFWNQ010000026.1 GCA_017510245.1 Clostridia bacterium | reverse complement strand
GAAGTAGTAGGGACGAACATAAGCAAAACATGTAAAGTAACTGTTATGACAAGTCCAACAGGATTGAAGCTAAGTAAAACAAGTGTAAACTTAGATCTAAGCGGAACCAAAACAACAAAAATAAGAGCAGAAGTAGAACCAAGTACAGCAAGCTATAAGGAAATAGAATGGAGTAGTAGTAATACAAAAGTAGCAGAAGTAGATAAAGAAGGAAATATAACAGCGAAAAATAGTGGAACAGCAAATATTATAGCAACAATAAAAGGAACTAATATAAATAAACAGTGCACAATAACAGTAACATCAGGTTCAACAAGTGTAACACTAAATAAAACAAGTGCAAATATAGATATGAGTGTAAATAAGTCAATACAACTTAAAGCGACAGTTAAGCCTGAAAGTCTAAGCAATAAATCAGTAACATGGAGTAGTAGCAATACAAAAGTAGCAACGGTAGATGAAAGTGGATTGGTATTAGCTAAGTCAAACGGAACTACTCAAATTACAGCAAAGACAAGTAATAATAAAACAGCAAAATGTATGATAAAAGTAAATACTAATCCAACAAGTATAGTATTAGATAGAAATACTTTAACAATAGAAGGAATTAGAGAAATAAAACTAAATGCAACTGTAAATCCAAGTAAAGCATCAAACAAAACAATAACTTGGAGTAGTAGTAATACAAAAGTAGCAACAGTAGATAAGAATGGAAAAGTAGTAGGAAAATCAAAAGGAACAGTAACAATAACTGCGAAGACAAGCAATGGTAAAGCAGACACATGCAAAGTAACAGTAAGAGAAGGATATTGGGAAGTAAAAAAGGGAAAATACATATATCATTATTTGAATGGAACATCAAAAGAATGGACAATATCTGAATATACAGCTTGGAACAAACTAAAAGAACAAAAAGTAAAAGCAATGGATCCAACAGCATTTAAAATGATTAGGAAGCATAGAATATATTATGCGGGATTTGATCAATTTTATAACTGCAAAGATGAGACTGCAAATAATATAGCAATAAAAAATGGAGGCTCGCCATATGCTGTAACTGTAGACTTAGAGAATACGCGTGAATCTATATTTAAAAATAATAACGGAGTATGGGAACCATATAAGTTTTCAAGAGTAAATATTGGAAGTAAAGGTGCTCCATCACCAAAAGGACTATTTTATATTAATGGAGGTCGCTGGCCAATCACATCAGATGGTTTACATTATTGGGTTGAATTTGGAGTAAAGGGAAGGAATAACAATGGTGAACAGACAGACTACTTACACCAAACTGGAGCAAAAAGCTTAGGAAATAAATGCACAGGAGGATGTGTTACAACATTTATAGATCATGCAAAATGGATATATTATAACTGTGGAAGAGGAACGCCAGTATTAATATGGTAAGACATAAAACGAATAAAGATTCTGTCAATGGGTGTCAATGGGGACGATGTTATTTTGACATCACTCCCATTGACAATGTGCTATTATAAAAAATCTTGATGTGATTATATTTTCTGTAATAAAAGTATTGAATACTCATAGTTTATTTGCTATAATATAAATATATATATAAGGAGAAAGGCTATGAACAATAATGTAGATATGTACAAAATTAATAATGTTCATCATGTATGGAGTGAAAATCACCCATACCTATTAATCGTGCAATAGTTTATAGCTAAATAATAAATAAAATAGAGATGTATGAGTGATTATAATAAAAAAGAAAGCTCATACATCTTTTTTGTATATTAAGAAAGGAGAAGAAATGGAGAATGAAATAAAATATAGCATTTTCAAACCTGGTGGCAATGACACAGCTCTTGTGTATGGAACAAATTTTACAAATAAAGAAAAGAAAATAATAAATGATAAGATAATGACAAAACACACAAATGTTGAGCAAGTGGGATTTGTTGATTTTAAAAACAATATACCTATATTATTAATGGCTGGAGGAGAGTTTTGTGGAAATGCAACACGAAGTGCGGTATATGCTTTTCTTAATGGAAAAAAGGGAAAAACTCAAATAACTGTAAATAATAATACTTTACTAAATGCAGGAGTATATAACAATGGTGATGTTTGGACTGAAATACCCTTAGGAAAAGGAAAAATTGATGTTTTAAAAAATGGAATTTATAAAGTAAAAATGGAAGGAATGACAAGTGTTGTTTTAAAAGAAGAAATTTCAAAAGATTATTTAAAAGATAGAAAATCACTAAAAAAACATGGGATGAATATAATAAAAGAATTTAATTTAGAAAATAATGAAGCTGTTGGAATAATGTTTTGTGAAAATAATAAAGGAACTATAAAGATTAATCCAATAGTATGGGTTAAAGAAATTGATACATTATTTTATGAAACTGCGTGTGGTTCTGGAACGACAGCTGTAGTGATGGTGGAGGCATATAAACACAAAGAAAGTAAAAAAATGAAAATAATCCAACCATCTGGAATGGAGATACACGCTGAAATAACTTATCAAAAAGATAGAATTACAAGGGCTGCTATTTCAGGACAAGTAGATTCTGATAATAAAGTATATCTCATAGATGAGATGACGTGAGTATAAAAATATGATATAATATATGCGAAGTATTAATGAGATTTAATATAAAGGAGAATAAAATGAGTGATAATAATATAATAAAACCAAAAACACTACCTGGATTTATGGAACTATTACCAAATGAACAGATATTGTTTAATAAAATGAAAGATATAATTAGAGATTCATATGAGGAGTATGGATTTTTACCATTGAATACACCAATTATAGAAGACGCAAAAGTTCTACTAGCTAAAGCAGGGGGAGAAACAGAAAAACAGATATATAGATTTGAAAAAGGAGATAATGATTTAGCTTTAAGATTTGACTTAACAGTGCCATTAGCTAAATATGTTACTGAGTACTATGATAAATTAAGTTTTCCTTTTAGAAGATATCAAATTGGAAAAGTATATAGGGGTGAGAAACCTCAAAGAGGTAGATATAGGGAGTTTTACCAATGTGATATAGATATAATAGGAGATGGAAAATTATCTATCATAAATGATGCGGAAATTCCTTCGATAATTTATAATACATTTAAAAAATTAGGATTTGATGATTTTACAATTTGCATTAATAATAGAAAAATACTTAATGGACTATTTAAAAACTTGGAACTTGCAAATCAATCTCAGGAAATATTAAGAGTAATAGACAAAATAGATAAGATAGGGATAGAGAAAGTTAGAGAAGAATTATCAAAAAATGTTGAAGAAAACAAATTAGATATTATAATGAAATTCTTAGCTATAAACGGAGATAATAAGGAAAAAATAGATCAATTAAATGAATTGAATATTAGCGATGAAACCTTCAAAGAAGGATTGAATGACATTAAACAAGTTCTAAATTATATAGAGGATTTTGGAGTGCCAGAAGAGAATATCAAATTGGATTTAACAATAGCTAGAGGATTAGATTATTATACAGGAACTGTTTACGAAACATTTTTGAATCAATACAGAAATATGGGAAGTGTTTGTTCTGGTGGAAGATATGATAATTTAACAGAGTATTATACTAACAAGAAAATGCCTGGAGTGGGAATCTCAATTGGACTATCTAGATTATTCTTCCAACTAATTGATAATAATATTATTTCTGCAGAAAATGAATCTCTAACAAAGGCTTTGATTGTTTCAATGACAGATGATTATAGCTATTGTGCAAGAGTAGCTAATGATTTGAGAAAAGAAGGAATTAAAGTACAGGTTAATTTTGAAGAACAAAAATTAGGAAAAAAGTTTAAATATGCAGATAATATTAAAGTTGAGTATGTAATTATAATTGGAGAGGATGAAATAGCTAATAATCAAATAACTCTAAAGAATATGAAAACAGGAGAACAGCAGATTATGGAACTAGCAAAAGCAGTAGAAATATTGAAATAGTTGATCTTTATACGAGGATTGTTATTATGAATGATGAATTAATAAAATATAAAGAGTTTAAAGAAAATTATGAATTTAAACAAAAAAGCATTGAAGTTATAGACGGAAAAGAATACTGCGATGGATATCCACTATTTGATGAAGAGGGAAAAGAAATTGGAGAATGTGATAAATGGATAAATGTTGGATACAAGTATAGTGGAGCTTATCCAAAAGTGTTATCAAATTTGTTTCCATATGAATTTGAATTTAGAGGAAAAAAACTAAATAGTATTGAAAGTTTTTTTCAAGGAATAAAATTCAAAAATGTTGAAATGCAAAACTTAGTGTTTAATTATAGTGGACTTGATTCAAATAATATAAAAGTATGCAATGATTATGATTGGAAAATTACTGGAAAACTTTTCTGGCAGGGAGAAGAATTAGACAGGTTTTCTAAAGAATATGAAAATCTAGTTGATGAATTATACATTTCAGCAATACAGAATCCACTATATAGAAATGCATTAAAAAATTGTAAAAAAGATATTATTCATACACTGGGAGTAGAAGAAAAAGAAGAAACCGTTTTTACAAGGCATGAATTTGAAAAACAATTGAACTCTTTAAAAGATTTTTTGAAAATTTAAGAACACAAGGCTGGTTCTAAAATTAATGTATATAACGGAACAATTTATATATAAATTAGATGTAGGAGGGTAAATTGAAGACAGAGTATGAGATTAGAGTATTAGATATTAATAAAGAAGAAATGATAGAAATGCTAGAAAAGATTGGAGCAATTAGAGTGGGAGAATACTATCAAAAGAGGTATATATATGATTTAAAACCTGCTGAAGATAATAAGTGGATTAGACTACGTACAGATGGATATAAAACAACACTAACATACAAGTGTATTGAAGAGAATACAATTGATGGAACAAAAGAAATAGAACTTGAAGTAAGTAGTATAGACCAAGCTAAAGAATTTATGAATTCAATTGGTTTTAAATATAGAAATTATCAAGAAAACAAGAGAACTAAGTATATATATGATGGGATTGAAATAGATTTTGATTTATGGCCAAAGATTCCAGAATATATGGAGATTGAAGGAGAATCAGAAGAGCAAGTAAATAGTATGATAGAAAAACTACATATAGATAAAAGTAAAGTAACGGCTTTAAATTGTGATGATATATATAGGCAAATATACAATATAGATATAAAGACAATAAGAGAATTAAAATTTTAAGAAAAGCGATTATAGATGACCATCAAAAAATATATTTTGACTGGTTTAAACTAAAAAACAACCATTGAATTTTTCAATGGTTGTTTCTTATAGAAATGCATTATTTACTAGCAACTAATTTATAAAATCTACCTTTTCCTATTTGCAATATAATGTCACCATCTTTATCTGAAATATTTTCAAAAGAATCAATTCTTTCTCCATTTATTTTCATTGCACCTTGTTGAAGCAAACGTTTTATTTCAGCCTTAGATTTATATTCACCAGATGATAATATTGAATCAAGCACAGCACTAGTAATATTTTCACTAGTAGAATCAAATTCTAATTCGACTGTATCTTCTGTTGCTTGTTGTTTTTGGAATAGAGTTTTGAAGTTTTCTTCAGCTTTAATTGCTTCTTCCTCTGAATGATATAAACGAGTAATTTCTAAGGCTAATTCCATTTTTATATCACGAGGATTTTCATTATTATCTAATCTATTTTTGATTTCTTCAATTTTATCAGGATGTAGGTCTGTACATAATTCATAATATTTTATAATCATATTATCAGGAATTTTCATAACCTTTGTATACATTGTTGTTGCATCATCATCAATTCCAATATAATTACCAAGACTTTTACTCATTTTTTCAACACCATCTGTGCCTTCAAGTAAAGGCATAAATAAAGTAATTTGAGGATCTTGATTAAAATCTCTTTGAATATTTCTACCCATATTTATATTGAAAGTTTGATCCGTTCCTCCAAGTTCAACATCAGCTTTGATTGCAACTGAGTCATAAGCTTGCATTAGTGGATAGAAGAATTCGTGTAAAGAGATAGATTGCTGATTTTTATATCTATTACTAAAATCATCTCTTTCTAACATTCTAGCTACAGTACACTTTGACGCTAATTCTATAACATCTTTAAAGTTTAATGCATTTAACCATTCACTATTGTATCTTACTGTTGTTTGATCTTTATTAATCACTTTAAAAATCTGATCTTGATATGTTTGTGCATTTTCTAAGACTTGCTCTTTTGAAAGAGGTTTTCTTGTTTTTGATTTTCCAGTTGGATCTCCAATCATACCAGTAAAGTCACCAATAATAATAATAGCTTCATGTCCTAAATCTTGTAATTGTCTGATTTTTCTAAGTACTACAGCGTGTCCAAGGTGAATGTCTGGGGCAGAAGGGTCTAGACCTAATTTTATTCTTAATGGTCTATTTTCCTTATCAACCTTTTTTAACTTTTCCTTAATTTCTTCTTCGCTAGTATGGTCAGCTGCACCTTTAGTCATTATTTTGTATGTTTCTTCAATATTCATAATAATCCTCCACATCGTATATTGCTATATAATATCACAAAAATAAGAAAAAAACAACTACTTAGTATGATTATTGAAATAATTACAATGATAATAAAAGCAGATTTAAATTATTGACAATTAGATAAGAAATGTATAATATATAAATAACAACAAAAGAATTAGATGGCAGAATTGATATGGTAGCTTAGACTATTTAAATAATTGACTATGTTTTGGGCAATAAATACTCCCGATGGATGTCTTGTAAATAAAGGAACGTGTATATAATAACACTATTTTATATATAGAATACTAAAGAAAGGAATAAAAATGAAAAACATAAGAGGAAAGAAAGAATCAGGAATAACGTTAATAGCGTTAATAGTAACAATAATTGTGTTACTAATATTAGCTGGAATATCGATTAGGATAGCAATGGGAAGTAATGGAATAATCGAAAAAACAAAAGATGCCAAAAATATTTCAGAAAGAACATCGCTAATAGAAACAGCAAAAATGGATATCTTAGAAAAGCAGGCTGAAAATCATGGAAGTTTATCAGAAGATGAATTAGTTGAAATACTAACATCTGATAAATATAACACAAGAGGAACTTTATCAGATAATCAAGAAGAATCAGTACTACAAAAAACGTTGACAGTACGTAATGGAAAATATAAAATATTAGTTTCTGAAATATATAATGGAGAATTAGCAACGTCTGGTGGTACTTTGAGTTTAGATGAATTAAAAACAAAAATTTCAAAACAAACTAGTGATTGTATGATAGATGAATATGGTAATATTATACCAATAAATGTATGGTCTTATGAAATAATTGATGCGGATAATTGTGAAATATGTTGCTCAGAAGAAGGAATGTATGGAAATGAATATTATTCGGCATATAAAGGCAATTTTTTAGAAGATGGAAGTTTAGAATATAACATACCTACTTTTATAAAAATAGAAGGTAAAAGTTATAAAGTTACATGTTTGGGACCAAACTTTCTTAGTGGGCGGAATGGCTAAAGTGATATCCATTCCTAGTAGCATAGAAAAATTACGTTCTAAAGCATTTTCATCATCTGGAGTTGAGAACATAACAATAGGCAAAAACGTAAGTGACATAGATACAACAACATATGCAGGTTCATTTGATTATTGTAGCTACAGTTTATTAAGAATAGTTGTTGACGGTGATAATAAAAAATATGATAGTAGAAATAATTGTAATGCAATTATAGAAAAAGAAACAAACAAACTGATTGTTGGATGTAAAAACACAATCATTCCAGAAAGCATAAAAGCAATTGGGGATACTGCTTTTTGTAGATGTATGGAGTTGACCAATATAGTAATTCCAGATGGAGTAACAAGTATAGGAACAGGAGCTTTTGATAATTGCACAGGTTTAACTAATGTGTCATTTCCAGATAGTTTAACAACTATAGGGGTAAAAGCATTTTACAGTTGTAACAGTTTGACTAGTATAACAATACCTATAAACTTAAATAATATATCTAGTATGGCTTTTGGGTATTGCAATAGCTTAGAAGAATGTAGGATTTTGAGCAATTTACAGAAATTGGAGAATAGTATATTTACAAATTGTTCAAAATTAAAAACAATAAATATTCCTGATAGTGTTACAGAAATAGGTCCGTATGTATTTAAGGGCTGTACTAGCTTGACAAACTTAGAAATACCAAGTCAAGTATCAACCATATATCACGATGCGTTTTATAATGTTCCTCACATATCTTATACGGGTAATGCAACAGGAGCACGCTGGGGCGCAATCCGTATGAATTAAAAATTGGAATTGCCTATATAAAAAGTGAAATTTAGTTTTTCTAGACTGTTTACAATATTATTAATAGAAATATACTATATAAAGGAGAGACGATTAAACGTCTCTCCTATTTTGAAAAACAGATTTATTAATATAGATATAATGTACATCTGGAATATAAGCGTGGAA
This sequence comes from Clostridia bacterium, assembly GCA_017510245.1. Lineage (GTDB taxonomy): Bacteria > Bacillota > Clostridia > TANB77 > CAG-508 > CAG-793. Next base: position 13,961 of record JAFWNQ010000026.1, on the reverse strand, counting down.
ATTTTGAAGTTTACTTGATTTTTGGGCAAAAATTTGATAATCTTATGTAGATATAATTAAACACAAAAATATAAGGAGATGATAATATGAGCAAGTTTACCAAAGAAATGGTTGACGATTACGCAGATAAGCTATTAATTGGTTTAACTCCAGAAGAAAATAAGCAGGTACTGGATGAATTTGATGTTATAGACAAAAACTGTGATATAGTTAATTCGATTCCTAACATTAGTAGTGTAGTACCAATGACACACTGCCTAGATGATTTTGAAGTTGAATTAAGAGAAGATGTAGCAGAAGAATCTGTTCCAATTGATGAGTTACTATCAAATTGTGAACAAGCTATTGATAGAGAAATAGAAGTGCCAAAGGTGGTGGGAAAATGAAATATATGAATAAATCTATAGAAGAACTTCATGAGTCATTAAAAAAAGGAGAAGTAACTTCAAAAGAACTAATTGATGAGTCATTAGAACTATCACATGAAGTTCAAGAAAAATACAATGCTTTTGTAACAATATTAGATAATGCAAAAGAAACAGAAATAACTGATAATCTTTTGTCGGGCATTCCATTTGGTGTAAAAGATAATTATTCTACAAAGGGAGTTTTATCAACTGGTTCATCAAATACACTAAAAAACTATGTTCCTTTTTTTGATGCTACTGCATATGAGAACTTAAAAAATGCCGGAGCAATAATGGTTAATAAAACAGTTATGGATGAATTAGGTATGGGTGGAACAGGAACTACTGGACATACTGGAGTCGTTAGAAACCCATGGGATAAAACAAGAATGTGTGCAGGATCATCTTCAGGTTCAGCATGTGCTGTGGCTGCTGGAGTTTATCCTTATGCAACTGGCTCGGACACAGGAGATTCAATAAGAAAACCAGCTGCATACTGTGGAATAGTAGGATATAAACCAACTTATGGAATGATATCTAGATATGGATTATTTGCTTTTGCTTCATCTCTTGACCATTTAGGTGTATTAACCAGAAATGTTAAAGATGCTGCAATTGTTGTTGACAATATGAAGGGAATAGACAAAAGAGATATGACATCATGGGATTCATCAGATATCAACTTAACTAAATCCTTAACAGGTAATATTAAAGGAAAAAAATTATGTTATATTAAAGAAATATGTGATATCAACAATTATAAAAATCCTAGTGATGAATTAAAAAAACAGTTGAAAAACTTTATGGATAAGATAGAGTTGATTAGAAATAATGGAATACAAGTTGATGAAGTATCAATTGATCAAACACTTTTAAATGCTATTGCATCAACATATGTAATTATTTCATGTGCTGAGGCAACTTCAAATATGTCTAATCTAACAGGATTAGCATTTGGACCAAGAGGAGAAGGCGATAACTATATTGATGCTATTAAAGACCATAGAACAAAAGGATTTTCTCCACTTATAAAGAGAAGATTTGTAATAGGATCTTATGTTCTTCAAAAAGAAAACCAAGAAAGATATTTTAAAAATGCACAAAGAGTTAGAAGACTACTTGTTGATGAATGGAAAAAATTATACAAAGATTATGATGCTGTAATATTACCTGTTGGAACAGGACCTGCTAAAAAACTAGAAGGTAGTTCATTAGATAGTTTAACAGAAGGAACAGAAGCCTTGGAAGAACATCTACAAGTAGGAAACTTTGGAGGATTTCCTTCAATAACCATTCCTGATGGATTTATTGATGGATTACCAGTTGCTTTAAATATTACAGGTAATTGTAAAGATGATGAAAATATTTTAAACATAGCATATGGAATTGAATCTTTAATGGATTATAAAAATCAAATTGCAAAGGAGGAAGAATAATATGTCTAAGTATTATGCAACAATTGGTTTAGAGATGCATTGTGAAGGCTCAGAAACAAACTCTAAAGTTTTCTCTCCAGCAAAAAATGAATATAGTGATATTCCTAATGAAAATGTAGTTGCAATTGATATGGGATTTCCAGGGATACTTCCAGTAGTTAATAAGGAAGCAGTAAGAATGTCAATAATGATGGCATCAGTATTACATGCAAGAATTCCAGAATATATGTATTTTGAGAGAAAGAATTATTATTATCCAGATCTTCCTAAAGGATATCAAATAACTCAAAATCCTCCAGAAGAATGTGTAGGAAATGGTGGTTATATTGATATAGAAAGAGATGACGAATCTACTTTTAGAGTAGAAATTGATAACTTACATTTAGAAGAAGACGCGGCGAGAAGTACACACCTTTATGATACAACTATGATTAACTACAATAGAGCAGGAGCTCCATTATTTGAACTAGTTACAAAACCATGTATTCATTCTGCTGATGATGCAGTATCATTTTTGGAATACATTAGAACAATATATCAATATTGTGGTATTTCAGAAGCTGATGCAAAAAAAGGACAAATTAGATGTGACGTTAATGTTTCTATAAGTGAAGATGAGAATTCTTTGGGAACAAAAGTTGAAATGAAAAATGTAAACTCTTTTGCAGCTGTAAGAGATGCTATTAATTATGAAATACAAAGACAATCTGATTTAAAAGATGCTGGAAGATATGATGAAGTAGTACAAGAAACAAGAAGATGGGATGAAGAAAGCGGAACAACAATTACAATGAGAAGCAAGGAAGATGCCCTAGACTATAAATATTTTGTTGATCCTAATATTCCTAAATATAAAATTGAACCTGAATGGGTAAAGGAAATACAGTCATCAATTCCAGAACTACCTTCTGAAAGAAAGGAAAAATATATAAATAAACTAGGACTAACACCTTTTGAAACTAAAAAACTAATTAGAGATAAGAGTTTATCTGATTATTTTGAAGAATGTTTACAGCTAGGGATAAATCCAAAAGAGGCAAGTAATTGGATTAGTGAAAACATAGTTGCTTATATGAATAAAAATGAATTAGAAATAAGTGATATATATTTAAATCCGAAAATGCTAAAGTTTATTTTAGACAAGCTTAGTGAGGGAACGATTTCTTCTAAGCAAGCAAAAGAAGTTTTGGTGAAAGTTTTAGATGAGAAAAAAGAACCAAGTAACTTTATTAACAAGGAAAATGCTCAAATATCTGATCCAGATGAATTAGGAAAAATAATTGATGAGATTATTAGTTCAAATCCTGCACAAGTTGAACAATATAGAAGCGGAAAAGATAGAATATTTGATTTCTTTGTTGGACAAGTGATGAAGAATACAAGGGGTAAGGCGAACCCAATTACTACTAAGGAGTTACTAAAAGAAAAACTAAAATAGAAATAAAAAACAAAGAAAGCATAGTTTTATGCTTTCTTTGAGTGTATATAAACAATTAAAAAAGTAGTGAGGATAAATTATGGGATTTGAAGAAGAGTTTTTTGAATTAATGAAACAAAGGGCAGAAGCTTTTAAAAAGTACTATAAAGAATTATATGGTGAAGAAGATGAAATGACTGAGGAAGCAAGAAAATTATATGAAGAAGAGTATAAAGACAGTACACAAGTTGCTGTAAAGAGATTTCATGACAGACTTAACTGTGGAGGATATGCTTTGGAGATTGATAATACTTTTTATCCAAATGGGGAAGAATTCAGCAATTACATTTCAAGTATTTTAGATACTTTTGATTTTGTTAGATTGCTTGGAGATGAACCATTACAGGATGATGAATATCTTGTGTTTTACAGATTTATGGACTATGAAGAAAACGACGGACAAAACAAAGGACATCATTTTATAAAAGTTGAAGACGACGGACTAGTTGTCGAAAAAAATGGGCGTGAAAAACCAAGGATATTTACACAATGGCATGAAAGATATTCTACTAGTCCTGAAGCTGTATTTGCAGTAAAGAAGAACCATGACCATTATTTTGATTCTAAAAAGTCATTAACTAGATTTTCTGGAGGTTTAAATTTCGAGCAATCTATATCTAAAGCTATAGAAGAACATAGTAATTCATTTTCATATCACTCTCATGATTATAAATTGAAAAAAGATAAAAATGGAAATATTGTTGTTACTGATAAACATGGAGATATTGTTGCAAATATAACAGTAAAAGGTGATGAAAACATAGTAGATATTGCTGATGGAAAAGAAGAATATATTGAAAACCTAATTGGACCAGTTAAACCAATTATAGAAAATGGAAGATTAGTAAATTTTAAACAGTTTAAAAGAAGCAAAGAAAAAGAAGATGAAAGATAATTGAGTATTATAATAGTTGAGGAAAAAATGAAACTTAATGTAACAGATTATTTATGAAATACATCTATTTCAAGTTAGATAATACAGAGATATAGGCTATGTAAAAAAATTGATTTAACAGTGGAGAAGGAGAAAAATAATGAAGAAATTGCAAATAGGAGTTATGGGAAGTGCTGAAGATTTAAACTATGGGAATGATGCACTTGAATTTGCAAAAGAAGTAGGAAAACTAATTGCAGAAAGTGGGAACATATTAGTCTATGGAGCTGAAAGTGAATACAGTTCTTTATCAACAAATGCGGCTATTGAAGCCAACAGAAATGGTGGAATAACTGTTGGAGTAACAGGAGGAAATCACTACAAGCCATATGGAGAATTTGAACCTGATATAATAATTCCTTGTGGATTAGAGATAGGAGGTGGGAGAGAATTTGTACTTGTAAGGTCATGCAATGTAATAATTGCTATTGGAGGAGGATCTGGAACCCTAAATGAAATGACAGTTGCATATCAAGCAGGAATTCCTATAGTGGTAGTATCGAAGTTTGAAGGATGGGCTAAAAAATTAGCAGATGCATATATGGACGATAGAAAAAGATTGAAGTGTATAAAAGTTACAACGCCACAAGAAGCGGTATACCAAGCTATCGAAATTGCTAGAAAATATCAATAATATAAGAAAACAAATATAGAAAGTTAAAAGTTTCTATAAAAAAATAGCAACTTTTTTAATGCAGAAAACTTCCAATCCACCAACCAAAGTTAGTACATATACAAGTAATAATTTTACAAAGAAAACAATTTACATAATTGACAAGGTAAACATAATATGATATTATATAATGTATCGAAGTGTAATTTGACAAATGTTGAATTAAACTTTGAAAAATAATTTTTTCACTGAAGGGAGAGAAGCTATGCTACGGTTTGATGAAAGCTACTATCAGGAAGTAATTCGGAAACATCACTATGATCCAATGGATTTTAATCCTATTGACTTTGGACTGAATTCAGTAGAACCTAAATCCTTACAGTTCAAATGGCTTTGCCACTATAAAGGAAACGAGTTCTCAGAAGCATTTGAAAAAGGAAAACCATGTATTGTAACCACTGGAATCGGATTAAGCGGAATACCACACTTAGGCACTTTGTCTCAAATTCTAAGAGCTATTTTTTTGCAACAAAATGGTTTAAAGGTTCAAGTAGTACTTGGAGATCTGGACTCATATAATGCAAGAAATCAGCCTCTTGAAGTTGTTGTAGAAAGAGCCGAACAATACAAAGAATTCATAAAAAGACTTGGCTTTTCTGAAACGATGGGGATACTAAGAGCACAATATGATCAAACAGAAATTCTAAGAACCGCATATTTAATATCTAAGGTCCTGAGAGACATAGATTTTAAAGAAGCGGAAGAAGACTTATCAGAACTTTATCAGCGGAAAGGAATTTATCCTGGAATTGAATTTCCAGTAAAGCAAGCCATACTACTAATGACAGCTGATTTTATACATCTGGGACGAGTAGACGGTTATACAAACATATTGATTACTCTTGGGCTTGAGGAGCACCTGTACGTACAAATAGCCAACAAAGTTGTGGAAAGAATGCAATATCCATTCAAAATTGGTTCAATGTATTCAAGAATAATTAAGGGATTTAACGGTTATCCTAAGATGAGCAAGAGTATTCCTGAATCATCTATAACAGTTAATATGCCTTACGAAAAAATGAGCCAAATGATTATGGAACAAGAGGGCACCTATGCAGAACCAATAGATTCTGTAGTATATCAGATGATGTGTGCAGTATCATATTATACTATAGAAGAACTGGAGGAACTGTACAACATTTGCGAACATGGTGGAAATGCTTGGCTCAATGCAAAGAAAAAGTATTGTGGAATGCTGTATGAAATATGTAGTGCATGGGACTTCTAAGGAGAAGAAAATGGAAGCTATTAAGTTCTTTGATGATTTGGAAGAAAGACTGCTGAGCTCTGATCGTGACCTTTCAGGTTTGACTGCAGAAGAACAATTTGAGATGATCATTAGCCGTGCAGGTCAATTTCAAGATTCTGTAGTCTCAGAGCAGTCTTTGCTTGAAAGACTAAAAGAGTCTAAAAGGACAGGAATTCCACTGAAAGTTAAATTTGGAATTGATCCAACGGGAGCCCAAATTCACTTAGGACATGCAGTTCCCCTGCTCAATCTTAGAATGTTTCAGGATATGGGACATCAGATTGAACTTGTTATTGGGGATTTTACGGCAATGATAGGCGATCCATCTGGCAGGAATACAGAACGTGAGCCTCTAACTCAAGAAATGGTTGCCAAAAACATGGCAACTTACGAAAGTCAAGCCAGTAAAGTAATTGACTTTGACTCTAGTAGCATTACCAAGCACTTTAATTCAGAATGGATGAGTAAACTTACTATTTGGGAGTGGATAAAGTTTCAATCGCAAGTTTCTGTAATGGAAGTTTTCCAAAGGGAAGACTTTAAGAAACGGATGCAAGTTGGAACTGGAATCACATTGGCTGAGCTTGAATATGCTTGCTACATGGGATATGATTCAGTGGTACTAGAACCTGATATTGAAATCGGGGGTAAAGACCAATTTTTGAATCTTCATATGTGCAGGAACATGATGAGAATTGCTGGGCAAAAGCCAGAAACAATAATTACATACAATATTCTTTCTGGTGTTTCTGGTGCGAAAGATGCCGATGGCAGATTCCTCAAAATGAGCAAAAGCCTCAATAATTACATTGCGGTTGAGGAAACTCCTAATGAGATGTATGGTAAGGTAATGTCCGTAACGGATGAAGTGATGTGGGTATGGTTTAGAGAGCTGACTAGGATTACCCCTTCCGAATTGGATCAACTACGGTTGTTCGTTGAAGAAGGAGAGTTACATCCTAAGGATGTCAAAAGGCTTCTTGCAAGAATCATTGTGGCGACATTTAATAATTTTGATTTTAATATTGTTAGTGTCGCAGAAAGTAGCTTTGATTCAAAGTTTGGAAAAGAAAAAGAATTGATTCCAAACGATACTGTGAATGCAGAAGCAAAAGAAGGGGAAACCCTAGTTGCTTTGCTAGCAGTGGCTACTGGTAATAGCCGTAGTCAAATCAATCGCATTCTCTCTGGCAAAGGGTTGAAGGTACTACGAGGCAGTAAATATGTCTTGGTTGAGAAGGATATGTTAGCTCAACAAGCAAAAGACTTTGAAGGTTGTGTTTTTAAAGTCGGAAAACGGAATTTTATCAAGATTGTACTTGCCAAGTAGAGCATAACAACCAATTTTAAGTGGAGGGTGAGAAATCTCGCCCTCCACTTAAAATATATTTACAAAATTATATTATTACTTGTTTTAATATGATATAATTTTGTAAGTATATTTAATTAGTAGGAGGCTTAAATGAAAGATATATTGAATTTTTTATATATGATGAATTCAGAAGAAAAAAATATATCAGACAATGTAATTATTGAAGCATATAAGGAAATATTAAATATTAATAATAAAGAAAAAAGCAATATATTCATTAATTCACTATTTACATATCTAATTTTAAAAAGAAAAGATAGTAAATTGATTACTAAATTATTAAAAATATCGTTTGAAAAAGATGGATTTGTTCCTTATATTGAAAATGCTAAATCTAGAAATAATAATCCAATAATACTTTTGGCAGGAAGCGGAAAAAAAGGAATAAAAACAATTAATGTTTCAACTACAGCAGCAATTGTTGCTACGTCTTTGGGAGCTAACATAATAAAACCGTGTTCGATGGCAACCTCATCTATAAGTGGCTCGTTTGATTTCTTAAATAGCATTGGAGTGAATACAAAATTAAGTATTAATGATACTAGATATTTATTAAAAAGAACTGGATTTGGAATTTTTCCAATTGAAAAGTTAATTCCTAAATTTGATACAATTTATGGTGATGTTTTTTATGCACCGAACATTCTAAGTTATGCTTTGGCTGCATTAATTTGCCCAATAAAACCAGAAATTGTATTGTATGGTCTAGCAAATAATGGTGTAGAAATATCAGGTGAAGTCCTTGAACAATTTAATGTAAAACAATATAGAATTGTTTCTAGTAATACAAATAATCTTTACTATATGGACGAATTGAACATATTTGGAGAATCAACTGTATATGATAGTTACGATAAAAATAAAAAAGTTTATAAGTTTTCTGAAAAACTAAAATTGCCATCATATACAAGTGATGATATAAAACAATCAACTAATGTGATTGATAATATTAAAAAATCTTTATGTGTATTAGAAGGCAAAAACACAGGAGCTTATGAAGAACTAATTGCACTGAATGCGGGGAATATTTTGCAACTGTCTGGCATATGTGATACAATTGAGGAGGGATACGCTATGGCAAAAGAAGAAATAAAAACTGGAAAATGCATAGAGCATCTTAGAAAAATCATTATTGAAGGGAATGGAAGCATTGATAAATTTGAAAGAATAATAAAGGAGCGCTAATGAAAGCCGTAGAATATAGAGATGTTAATGATTATAAAATAATAGAAATTGAAGAACCTAGTGTAAATAGTTTATTAAATGTGAAAGTGAGAACTGAATACTGTGGGATATGTGGAAGTGATATTCATAAGTTACTTTATGAAAAACCGAACTCAGATTATGTAAAAACTTCTATTTTAGGACATGAAATTACAGGAGAAATTGTTGAAGTTAGTAACAATGTTAAGGAATTAAAAATAGGTGACAAGGTTGTGGTTGAACCATTATTATACTGTAATGAATGTGAAGAATGTAAAAAAGGGCACATACAATTTTGTAAGAATTTGAAGTCATTAGGTAAAGACATACAAGGAGGTTTTGCAGAATATGTAATCGCTAATGAAAAACAACTACACAAGATTGGAGTAAATACAGATTTAAAACTAGCAACATTATCAGATCCTTATTCTGTTGCTATACATACAAGAAATCTAATAAATAATCATGAGCAATGCAAAATAGCTATTATTGGTGATGGAATAATTGGAATTTCTGTAGCAGAGTTAATGAGAAAGAGAAATATAGTAACTGTTTTTGGAAAACATCAAAATAGAGAGAGTATTCTAAAAAAGATTGATGTAAAATATAAAAGTGTTAACGATATAAATAATTATTATGATTATTTTGATGTAGTCATTGAAGCTGTAGGTGGAAGGCAAGCTAAAACACTGAGCGAAGCTATCAAATTATGTAGAAAAAAAGGAAAAATAATTGTAACTGGAGTGTATGATACTAATTTTAAATTTGATATTTCACTTAGAGAGGCATTCTATAAAGAGTTACAAATAATTGGATGTAATTCTTTTGAAAACAACAATGGAAAATCTGATTTTACTACAGCACTTGAGTTCTTAGAAAATGAAAGCTTAATTGCAAATGATTTGATTAGCAAAACATATGATATCTGTGACTTTGACCAGGCAATAGAATACATAAAAGATAGAAGCAACAATAATTGCATTAAAGTAATGATTAAACTGTAGGAGCGTTAAAATGCAAACGAAATTATTAATTTTTGATCAAGACGGTACTTTATATTCTAGAAATAGTAATTTAATGAAATATACGAGATTAAAAACAAAGAAGTGGATTGCAAAAGAATTGAATATAAGTGATGAAGAAGTGGAAAAAATATATGCAGAGCTACCAATAAAATATCCAAATCCATATCTTGGTTTTATGTCTTTAGGGTGCGAAGTATCAGATTATATGAGTCAAGTATTTGACAAAATAGAACCACAAGATTTTTTAGAATTTAATAAAGAACTATACATGTTTTTTAAAAACAATAATATAAGAAAATCATTAGTTACTATGTCATCAAAAACCTATACGAAAAAGTTACAATCATGTCTAAAGCTATATGATTTCTATGAGAGTATATTATATGTTAACGAGTTTAAAACATATAATAAAAAAGAAGGATACAAAATGTTAGCAAAGAAATTAAATGTTAGTTATCCAGAAATCTGTGTTATAGGAGATAGTATTGAAAATGATTTGAAACCTGCTAAAGATATAGGATGTAAAACTGTATTAATTTCAGAGCATGTTAATAATGAATACAGAACAGTTAAGAATATTGAGGAATTTATAAGGAAAAGAGCATATGAATAGGATACAACTTAAATAAGAACAGTAAAAGTGACATTGTAAAAGAAGTCTATTGAACAGTGAAAGGAAAAGATAGAATATGAAAAAGAAAATAGCAGTAGTAGCAGATATACATGCAAACAAATATGCATTAGATGTTTTTACGAAATATATGGACGCCAACAATATAGATACAGTTCTAAATTTGGGAGACTTTGTTCAGATTGGACCAAATCCAAAAGAAGTTACAGAGATAGTTTTGAATGACAAAAGGTTTATAAACATATTAGGAAATAATGAAACTAGTTTGTTTGAAATAAACAATGAGGATAATTCTAGTGAAAATCAGCATAGAAAATGGACTCTAAAGCAAGTAGAAGACAATATAGAGAATATAAGGAAAATAGAAAAAGAAAAGATTATAAGAATTAATAGCCTTGACATTTTAATGATACATTCGAGAAAAGATGATATAAAAGGGATGCCATTAATCTATGAAGAAGGTCTTAATGAATTTGTAAAAGATTATGAAGAGTTTAACACAAAAGTTGTGCTTTTTGGACACACTCATGAAAGAATGTTTATAGAGCATTCCAATAAGCTTTTGATTAATCCAGGGAGTCTAGGTTGCTCAAGGCAAAAAAGTGTAGATTTTGCAATAATAGAAATAGATAATGACGAAATTTCAAATGTAGCTTTTAAATCATTAAAATATGACATAAATAAGATAATAGAAGACTACCAAAAATATGATGTGCCGGATAGAGATTTTATATTAAATACTTTTTATAAGAAGTAAAAAATACTAATTATAAGGATTGATTTTATAATACTTGTAAAACTAATTAAAATTGATAAACAAATAATTGCAGTTCAATATGGCTGAAAATAAAAATATAAAGAAGTTACTATTAATAAATAGCAACTTTTTTAATGCAAAAAATTCCAAATACACCAACCAAAGTTAGTACACATACAAGCAATAATTCCACATAGTGTTGGTAAAACGAGACTAAGTATGGTCCATTTCTTGGATTTTGTTTCTTTATAAATTGTAAGCAAAGTCGTTCCACAAGGAAAGTGAAGTAAAGAAAATATCATAACATTAAGAGCAGTGATAATAGTCCAATGATGTTCTATAAGTATATTAAAAATATTAGTGTATCCATCAATATTAATTAAAGATTTTCCTTGTAAATAACACATTAAAATTATAGGTAATACAATCTCATTTGCGGGCATACCAAGAATAAAAGCAGTCAAAATATATCCGTCAAGTCCCATTAATTTTGCAAATGGATCAAAGAAATTTGCAATATAGTTTAATAAGGTGTAATTTCCAATGTTAATGTTAGATAAACACCAAATAACAATTCCGGAAGGTAGAGCAATGCTTAAAGCCCTGCTAAGTACAAAGAAAGTCCTATCTATAAATGAATGAGTAAGTACATCTAGAACTTGAGGTTTTCTGTATGGAGGTAATTCTAGAATAAAGCCTTCAGATTTACCTTTAAGAATAGTTTTAGAAAGTACAGAAGATATTAAAAAAGTAAAACCAATCCCAATCATTACAATAAAAGATACAACTAAAGTTGCTACTAAACCTGATAAAAAGTCAATTCCTCTAATAGTTGAACTACTAAAGAAGGTTACAGCAATTGTAATTAAGAGAGGAAATCGTCCATTACAAGGAACGAAGTTATTAGTTAAAATTGCAATAAGTCTTTCTCTTGGTGAGCTAATTATTCTACAACCAATAACTCCTGCAGCATTACAACCAAATCCCATGCACATGGTAAGTGATTGTTTACCAGAGGTATGGCACTTTCTAAAACATTTATCTAGGTTAAATGCAATTCGAGGTAAATAACCTAAATCTTCAAGTATAGTAAATAGAGGAAAGAAAATTGCCATAGGAGGAAGCATAACACTAATTATCCAAGTTACAGTCTTATAGATTCCGTCAATTATCAAAGAAACAATAATATTAGGACAATGGATCCAAATTAGAAATCTATTTAGCAAAGGCTGAAAAAAAGAAAAGAGGCGAGACAATAATTCAGATGGATAGTTTGCACCAACTATAGTAATCCAAAAAATAATGCAAAAGAATAATATCATTATGGGAATTCCATATTTTTTTGATGTTAAAATAGCATCTATTTTTTTATCTCGTTCATTATAGTTATTATTAATAAAAGTGCAAACTTTATTAGTAACATTTTGAGCTTTTTGGAAAGTTTTTTCTACACTTGAATTAACCTTAATTGGATTGCAAAGGATTTTTTCAGAACAAACAAGATAAATAGTTTTTAATAAATTATATAGAGTTGATCTCTTTTTTCCAATAGTTCCAACAACAGGAACACCAAGCTCTTTGGATAATAGTTCTAAATTAATTGATATTCCCTTATTTGAAGCTTCATCAAGTAAATTAACACAAACAATAACATTATTAGTAAGGTTAAATATTTGATAAACTAAGTTCAAATTTCTTTCTAACCTTGTGGCATCTACCACAACAACAGTAACGTCTGTAATTCCTGATTTAATATAGTCTTTTGCTATTTTTTCTTCTTCAGAATCAGCTAAGAGGGAATAGGTTCCAGGTATATCAACAAACAAATAGCTTTTGCTTTTATATTTACAAACACCATAAGCATTTTCAACAGTTTTTCCGGTCCAATTTCCAGTATGTTGTTTCATACCAGTGAGGCTATTAAAAATAGTCGATTTACCAGTATTAGGATTTCCAGCTAATGTAATAGAGTAATCACATGAATTTAGGATCCTAGAACTGGATTTTAGATTTTTTCCAGTAGATGATTTAGTAAGTCTCATAAAAATACCTCCTTGTATAAAATCATATAATATAGTATAATAATTTATGAATAAATTCTAAATTTTTATTAAAAAAAGGATGAAAAATTGGACTGTTTCTTGTTATAAAAAAAGAACAAAAATTTTAATTTTTCGCTAAACTGAGCTATAATAAGATGATGGACTAATTTGATAGATTAAAGAAAATTATAGGAGAAAGAATCTCCAGTCTAATGAGTAAATCACTGTATTAATTAAAGTAGAAAGGAGGTAGAAACATGAAAACAAAGATAATAATTAAAAGAATAATATTGTGTTTGACTATAATGCTAGTAATGTTGATACCAAATTTCAATTATTCAGTTGAAAAGGTACTATTAGGCGATATAAATAAAAACGATAAAGTAGATTCAATAGACCTACTTTATATGATGAGACACATAGTAGCAGAAAATGGTGGAATTCATAAAGAGTGGATTTTAAAAGATGATAAGTATAAGCTAGCAGATGTAACACAAAATGGAATAGTCAATTCAAGTGATATGTTAGTAATATTAAGATATATAGCAGCAAATAACAACCCAGAAGAAATAGGAAAAAAACATAAAGAATGGCTTAAACTAAAGGAATCTGAAATAAGTAAGACTGAAGTTGAAAATGAAATTGTAGAGACAAATACGGCAAATGAAGAGAATAATATAGTGGATAACAATGAAATAATAGATGAATCAAATGTAGAAGTTAAAGCAATAAAGTTAAACAAATCAGTAATAGAT
>JAFWNQ010000025.1 GCA_017510245.1 Clostridia bacterium | reverse complement strand
TTGTTTCTACTTTTACTTTTAGTTTTTTCTCTATTCCATTTGCTGTTTTGAATGTTAGCTCTGTCTCTCCATTTTCTTTTGCTGTTATCTTTCCTTCTCCATCTATTGTTGCTACTCTCTCATTACTATTATCTATTTTTACTTCTTTGTTGCTTGCATCTTCAGGTTCTATTCTTACTTCAACTTTGTCTGTTTTTCTTTCACTTAAGTCTATTTTTACTTCTTCTTTATTTATTACTATTGCCTTTGGATATGTTCCTACTCTTACTTTACTTGTTGCTTCTTTTCCATTTGACGTTTTTGCTATTAATATTGTCTCTCCATTTTTCTTTCCAGTTATTTTTCCTGTTTCATCTACTTCTGCTATTTGAGTATTTACTATTTTCCACTCTATTTTTTCATTACTAAATTCTTGTGGTTCTATTGTTGCTAAAATCTGTTCTGATTTCCCTTTTTCAATGTCTATAACTGATTTATTCAACTTTATAGTTCTTGTCTCGGCTTTTTGTTCATCTATTTTGTTATTATTTTGTTCTTTTTCTATATTATTTGTTTCTACTATTTCATTCACTGTTTCTATATAGTTTTCTGTTGTATTATTCTCATTTATTTCATTTTTCTCTATAAGAGTGTCTTTTATTTCAACTTCTTTTAGTTCAAGCCAGTCTTTATGTTTATTTCCAATTTCTTTTAGATTTCCATTTGCTGCAATATATCTTAATAAAACTAGCATATCACTTGAATTAACTATTCCGTTTTGTGTTACATCAGCTAATTTATATTTTTCATCTTTTAAAATCCATTCTTTATGGTTGTTTTCGTTTTCAGCTACTATATGCCTCATCATAGAAAGTAAATCAATAGAATCTACTTTTCTATCTCTATTTATATCTCCTAGTACTACCTTTTCAGTCGCAAACACAAAATTTGTTGTCAAAATAATTAATATAGCTATACACAATAGTATAATAGTAAGTACTAAGTTTTTTTTCATATTATCGCCTCCTTTCTTTATAATTAAGAAAGATTTGTCCTTTAAGCATATTTAAGCCTTCTTACACTCTTCATATTAAGCTAGTTCAAATTCTCCATTAATATAATCAGCAACATATTTTTTGTCGTCTATGTGCATTAAATATATATCTGTTCCATTAGATTTAATTTGTTTTAATTTTTCATATATATCTTCTATTTTTATATGTACACCACCACTTTTTGACACATCTATATAAAGTTCATCGGCTTCATTTATATATGGTAAAAATGGATTAAAAGTATTAGTATCTCCAGTATATATAATGTTCTTTCCGTTTATCAGCATTTGAAAACCATAAGCATCCAAATATGGTGTATGTTCAGTTTTAATCATAGTTATATTATCAGTTTCAGTTACCAATTCATAAGCATCTTTAGGTGTTCCGCAGAAAGATAAATATTCATCTATATGCTCACAACCACTTATTACTCTTACTTTTTTATTACAAATGGAATAAGCATATAAGATAATTTGGCTAAGAGAACCAGCATGGTCATTATGAAGGTGAGTTATTATTATTTCTATATCATCATAACTATTTAAATTAAAATTATCAATAACTTTTTCAAATACTGTAAATCCACAATCAATTAATATAAGTTTATTTTCAATTTCGATATATGCAGAATTATTTTCTCTACCAAATCCCGCATCACTACCTAAAAATTTCAATGTTTTATTCATTTTATTAATCTCCTTACTAAAAAAGGTGACTATATTACTAATAACTGATATTTTAACTTGTAATGCTTAATCAATCTCTTTTTAGTCACCCTTTTATACTACTGATAATTCTTATATCCAACATTCATATCTACATATCCATCTATTCCATTTACTCTTCCAGTACTTGTGTATTGCCATAATTGATATTCACCAGGATAGTCTGTTTGGTTAGTATAATGTGCAAGCCAAACTTGGCAATAACTTGGAAGTTGGCTAGTATCAATTTTATTCATTAACCAATTTCTATTAGCATAAACTCCAACTTTATATCCTGCTTTGTTAACTATGCTGCAAAAAACTTTTGCCATATCAGTAATAGTTTGTACACTAAGTCCACTTTGACTATTATCTTCTAAATCATAAAAAATTGGATATTCAAATGATCTATTACTTAACCAATTTAAACAATTATTAGCTTCTCTTCTTGCGTCTTCAATTGATTTTGCATAAGAATATAGATAAGAACCTACCTTAATATTTGCCATTCTAGCATTTCTATAATTCGTCTCAAAACAACTGTCTTTTTGGCTTGAAAGTTGTCCATATCCTGATCTGATAATAGCGAAATCGACTCCTGAATTCTTTACGGCTTGCCAATTAATAGAATGATTCCATTCACTAACATCAATTCCAACATATCTTCTTTTATATTTAGGCACTATTCTTATTTGAAAAGCTTCAATTCTCTTTCCTCTTCCAGTTGTTCCAGCAGTTTCTCCATCAATCATCCAATCTTGCCAACCGAAATCTTGAACATGAGCCCTATATTCTACAGTATATTCATCCATGTTCTTCAATCTTATTTGTATAGCCTCTAACCTTCTTCCATCAGCTTGACTAATGTATTCATTAGTAGTCCATCTTAGCCATCCTAAATCTTGAACATGAACTCTATACTCTAGAGCCTGGTTGTCTTTGTAATTTTCAAGTTTTAATTTTATACCATAAATTCCTAAACTTTTGCCAGTAGTTCCAGATATCTCTCCATTTTTATGTAATCCGTCTTCTTCCCATCCTAAAACTTGTATTTTAGAGCTATAACAAACATTTTGAGGATAACTTACTGTTTTTCCAATAAGCCTAATTTGAATTGCTTCTATTCTTTTTCCCGCAGAGATTTTTCCTATTGTTTGTTCATCAACACCCCATTCTGACCAGCCATAGTCTTGTATATGTGCTCTATACTGAACTGAATATTGTGGCATTCCTGTAAGTCTAATTTTGAATCCTAATACTTTTAGGCTCTTTCCTGTTGTTCCTGAAATACTTCCATTATTTTTCCAAGCCTGCCAACCTTGCCCCTCCACATAGCTTCTGTATTGTATTCCTGTTCCACTTGCATTTCCATTAAGTTTAATCTTAAATGCTTCAATTCCTAAACTTCTGCCTGTTGTTCCTGCCGTTCCGCCATCCATTTTTGAAAAGTCACTTTCCCATCCTATATTCTGAATATGAGTATTATATGATACAGATAGTACTTTACTTTTTGCTACAAATTTAACTTCTATAGCTTCAATACGTTTTTTGGATGTGATGGAACCAGTTTCTTTTCCATCTCTTACCCATGGCATCCATCCTATATCTTGTACATGAACCCTATACATTACTGTATAGTTTTCAATTCCTTCCAAACAAATCTTGATGCCAAATATCTTCAATCCTTTACCTGTTGTTCCGGCAATTTGTCCGTTAGTTTTATCACTTTGCCAGCCTTGCCCTTCTACATATACTGAGTACTTAACTTTTGATTTTTCCGGTGCATTTAGTAATTTTAGTTTTATAGCTTCCACTCTTTTACCTTGACCTACTGTTCCAGAAGTTTCTCCATTTTTTTTAGAAAAATCTTTTTCCCATCCATAGTTTTGTATATGAGAATTATATGCAATTGTCATTTCACCTGTTGTTGTGGTTTCTGTTTTAATTTTTACAAATTTTATCTGAATTGCTTCTAATCTTTTTCCTTGGCCTACTGTTCCTGCAATAGCTCCATTATTTACCCAAGATTGCCAGCCTATGTCTTGTACATGTGCCCTATATTGTATTTTATAGCCATCTAAATTCTGTAATTTTATTTTTATTGCTTCTATCCTATCTTTTTGTTCTTCGTCTCCTGCAATAGCTCCATTGCTCTTCCATTTCTGCCAGCCACTCGATTGTAAATATGTTTGATATAGTATATTTGTCTCAAATTTTGGATTATCAATTTCTAAGACAAAACTATAGACAGCTTTTCCTTGTCCAGTTGTTCCTGATATTTCCCCACTTTTTACGAAACTCTCCCAACCTTCATTTTCAACATAGCTTTTATACTTAATTCCAGTCTGCTTATTAATTTTACTTATTATCCTGATTTGTATAGCTTCTATTGGCGTTTTATCAGCAATTGCTCCAGATATAGCACCATCAGTAGCCCAGTCAAGCCATCCATTAGTTCCAACATATACTCTATATTGAATTGAATATGCTTCCATATTCTCTAATGATATTCTAATTCCAAATAACTTTTTTTCGCTTTCTCCAGCAATCGCACCATCATATATTTCATCACTCCATTTAAGTTGTTCGTTGAGATATTTATACTTTATTTTTGCATTTTCAGGTGCATTTATAAGTTTAATTTTTAATTCATCAAGTACTTTTCCCTTGCCTGTAATACCAGATGTAGTTGAATCTATAACTGGTTTTTGCCATTTAGATTTATAAATATGTGTCATATATACTACTTGTAGTTTATTAGCTTTATAATTATTAAATTCACTTTCCTCATCTGTCTCAATTTTTTCTTCTACAAGTTCGATATTCTTTTTTGCGCCAAGATTGTTGTTAATTGTAGTATTATCATTTGTAGTTAAAACTTTGCTTTCTTTTTCCTCTTCTTTTTCGTTATTTTTAACCTTAATTTCATTAGCCTCTATTTGCTCATCATTTTTAACAGAATTCTCGTTTTTACCTACATCATTACTAACATTAAATGAAGTTGTGTTTTCTTTTACTTCATTTGTAGATATGTTTTCATTTTTTACTTCATTCTTAGAAGCAGATTTTTCTACACCAAAAGATGTTGTTATCATTACAGTTTCTAAAATATAAATTGCTATCAAACTTTTTATTACTATTTTTCTTATTTTTTCCATTTTTCTCTCCTATTTTTATATCATAATAATACTACAACATAATAATAGTGTCAATGCATTAACCATCTAGAATTAATTATTTGTATATGAAGTACCCTATAACGCAGAAACACGGTGTCTCCCTTATTCAAGGTTAACACCGTGTTCCCGCTAGAATGCCGAGCCGATAATCCAGGCTGTAGATCCATCTTCGAGGATTATCTCCTCCCAATAGTCACAGCCATAGACATCATCCCAGTCGTCAAAATAGTACCGATGACCTGTTGTTTGGTAAGTTTCATGCATTTTTGCCACCCCTACGTGACCCTTCTGCATTGGTTCCTCCCAAAGATTGGCCTCTCGATACTGTAGAACAGTTTTCTCCTCCTTCCACTCCGTTTCATACTTGTAACCTGTTTGGCTACAAGTCATTAGTGCAAACAACAGAGCGATAGTCGAAAAAGTTAATGCCATCACCACCTCTGGTGCCTTATTGAATGCTCTTGCAAATGATTCTACAATTGCATCAATAATAGCATAAATGGTGTAGAAAACGTTCTCGAGAATTAGCATTTCTGCCTCTCCACTTCCCTGGCAATTGCCAGACTAAAATACCCCTTATGGGGCAAAACCAATTGTTATTTATATTATACTACATTTCTTATCTTTATGTCAACCTCTTAAAACAATAGAGCCTTTCAAAGCCATCCTCAATAATCGGATACACTTCAAAAAGCTCTATATATAATTCTATTTTAGCCATTCTTTGTTGTCTAAATACCAGTCAATTGTTTCTATAATTCCATCTTCAAATTTTGTTTCTGGTTCCCATCCAAGTTCATTCTTTATTTTCGTTGGGTCAATCGCATATCTATAATCATGCCCTTTTCTATCTGTTACAAATTCTATTAAAGATTCTGGCTTTTTAAGATGTTTTAAAATTAGTTTAACAATGTCAATATTTCTCATTTCATTATGTCCACCAATATTATATCTTTCTCCTGCTCGTCCTCTATGAAAAACCATATCTATTGCTTTACAATGATCTTTTACATAAAGCCAATCTCTAATGTTCAAACCTTCACCATAAACAGGAAGTTTTTTATCTTCTAAAGCTAATTTAATCATGTGAGGAATTAATTTTTCATTGTGTTGATATGGACCATAATTGTTTGAACAATTTGTTACAGATACATTCATATTATAGGTTGTATAATATGAAAAAGCAATCAAATCAGAACTAGCTTTTGATGCAGAATAAGGACTACTTGGTTTAATTGGTGATTTTTCTGTAAAATATCCTTCTTCCCCTAATGCTCCATATACTTCATCTGTTGATATATGTACAAATTTGTTTTCACTACCTTCTCCCCAAATTTGTTTAGCTGTTTCAAGTAAAATATGTGTTCCCATAACATTTGTTTCAGTAAAAATGAATGGTGTTTTTATACTATTATCAACATGTGATTCTGCAGCAAAATGTATAACTCCGTTTATTTGATATTTATTAAATATTTCTTTCATTTTTTCAAAATCACAAATGTCAGCTTTTTCAAACTCTATTTTATCTTCTACTTTTTTTAAATTATTCATATTTCCTGCATATGTTAGTTTATCTACTACAACTATTTTATAGTCAGTGTGTTTTTCTACAAAATATTCAGCAAAATTAGCTCCTATAAAACCTGCAGCACCTGTTATTAATATATTCTTACTCATTTTTTCTCCTTTTAAACATAAATTATTAAGTAATAATTAGCTTCAGCATATACATGAAGCTTTTCAGACTCCTTTTCTTTTTATAAATTAGGAAAAATTGTTGTATCTTTTATTTCATTGAATGATGGCCATTTTGTGTCTTTTTCTGAAGTAATTAAGTCTTCTTCTTTCATATCTCCTAAAGGCCACTCAACACCAATATCAGGATCATTCCAAGCCACTCCACCTTCAGCTTCGTGATTGTAGATATCATCACATTTATATGTGAATTCAGCTTCATCTGATAAAACTAGAAATCCATGAGCAAATCCTCTTGGTATCATAAACATTTTTTTATTTTCATCTGTTAATACAATTCCTTCCCATTTTCCAAATGTTTTGCTTCCTGGTCTTAAATCTACAGCAACATCAAATACAGAACCTTTAATCACTCTTACTAATTTTGCTTGAGTGTTTTCTTTTTGAAAATGCAATCCTCTTAGCACTCCTTTTTTTGATTTTGATTGATTATCTTGAATAAAATTATAATCTAATCCTATCTCGCCAAATTCCTTTTCACTATAAGTTTCCATAAAATAACCTCTGTTATCACCAAACACTGTTGGTTCAATTACATATAAATCGTCTATAGATGTATTTACTTTTTTAAATTTTCCCATATTTGTTTAATCCTCTCATTCTTTATCATATTTCATTATTCTAACTTGCCTTCTGCTAAGTCTTTCAAATGTCTTCCATACTCTGTTTTCATATATTTTTTTGACAATTTCAATAATTGGTTTTTATCAATCCAAGCTTTCTTATAAGATATTTCTTCTGGACAACTGATTATTAATCCTTGTCTTTTTTGGATTGTTTGTACAAAACTTGCGGTTTCGATTAATGCATCGTGTGTTCCTGTATCAAACCAAGCCATTCCTCTGCCAAGTTTTTCAACCATGAGTTTTCCCATTTTCATATATTCATCATTTACTGTAGTTATCTCAAGCTCTCCTCTATCCGATGGTTTGATTTTCTTTGCAATTTCAATTACATCATTTGTATAAAAATACAAGCCTGGAACAGCATAATTTGACTTAGGTTCCTTTGGTTTTTCTTCTATCGAAACAGCATTTCCGTTTTCATCTATCTCTACAACTCCATATGCTCTAGGATCTTTTACATAATATCCAAAAATTGTTGCTTTATTCTTTCTTTTGTTTGCATTTTCAAGAGTTTTTTCTAAATCTTGTCCATAAAACATATTGTCACCTAAAATCATAGCAACATTATCTTTTCCAATAAATTCTTCTCCAATAATAAAAGCTTCTGCTAGTCCATTAGGTTTTTCTTGCACTTTATATTGAAATTTCATTCCCCATTGTGATCCATCTCCCAAAAGTTCTTCAAAAACTTTTATATCTCTAGGTGTTGAGATAATTAATATTTCTTTAATATCCGCTTGCATCAACACGGATAATGGATAATATATCATCGGCTTATCATAAACCGGCATTATTTGTTTTGAAATAGCTATTGTTAAAGGATACAATCTTGTACCACTTCCTCCTGCTAAAATAATTCCCTTTCTTTCACTCATTTTAAATTCTCCCTTCTTCTATCAAATATCTTTTTAGTCCGTCTTCCCATTGTGGAATAGCTATACCATTTGATTCTAATTTTCCTTTTGACATTTGTGAATTTTTGGGTCTTTTAGCTTGTGTAGTTCCCATCATTTCAATATATTCTTCTGTTGTAACTGGATTAACTTTGCATGTAATGTTTGACAATTCAAAAATCTTTTTTGTAAAGTCGAACCATGTTGTATATCCTTCATTTGTAGAATTATAAACTCCATATGGAATTTTTTTATCTATAGCTTGATAAATAATATCTGCTAAGTCTTTTGCATAAGTAGGACTTCCATGCTGATCAGAAACTACGCTTAGTTCATCTTTACTGTTTCCTAATTTTAGCATTGTTTTAACATAATTATTTCCACCTATTCCATATAACCATGCAGTTCTAAAAATATAGTATTGTTCAATATTTTTAGCAATGTTTTCTTCTCCATGTAATTTAGTTTTTCCATATGCTGTAACAGGATTTTTACTATCGTCTTCCTTATAGTCTTTGCTGATATCTAAATCTCCTCCAAAAACATAATCAGTACTAACATGAACTAGTATTGATTTATTAGCATTTGCAGCTTTAGCTAGGTTTCCAGGTCCATCCGCATTAATTCTTTCAACAATTTCTCCTGCTGTTTCAGCCTTATCTACAGCTGTATATGCAGCACAATTTATAATGCAATCTGGTTTACAGTCTTCTATATATTTCATTACTGCTTTTTCATCTGTTATGTCTAATTCATCTACATCAGTAAGAATTAGATCATTATCCTTTTCAAATCTTTGTTTAACTTCCTTTGCTAACATTCCATTAGCACCTGTTATTAGAATCTTCATAAAAACTCCTTAGCTATTTATTTTTTATGCACTAATCATACCACTAATTATAAAAAAGTACAAGAAAAACTTGTACTTTTAAATTATTATTATTGATTTTTTATAATTGTTTTATATTGAAAATAAAAGGACAGCCAATAGTCAGCCGTCCTATATGCTATTTCTTTTTTCCAGAAAGAACAATAAATAGTAAAATAATTGCAATGACTATAGTAATAATAATCAGAATTCTTGTTGTTTTATCAATTTCACCATTTTCCCATGTAGCTGTTTCACTCTCTATTTCTTCAGCTGAAGTATTTTCTTCTGTTAAAGTATCATTATTTTCTATTTTATTCTCTGATTCACTTTTATTAGCTTCAACAGTATTAGTGTCTGCCGGTTGAATTCCACTATCAGTTGGCTTTTCAAACTTCTTTTCTTCTGTTTGAACATTTGGTGTAATTTGAGTTTCAGCAATTTCCTTTGACAATCTTCTTGCATATATTACATAAGAAGTTGATGTTCCATCTTGTGCTGTAACAGTAATATCAATTCTATTAGTTCCAACATCTAGTACAGAATTTCCTCTAATATCAACCTTAGCATTCGAATCATTAGGTTCAACATTTACATTAACTGAAGTAACACTATTATTTACCGTAACTCTATAAATACTACTATTTTCAGAATCTTGTTGAATACTGTCTATGCAAGGTGTTACCTCAATTTTCTTTATTCTAGTATCATTTGAAGCTCCATATGAATTTGATATAACGATGCAGGATAGCAACAGAATAATTGTACTTATTAGTATAATATGTTTTAAAATAATCGTTTTTGTTTTCATGTATCCTCCCAAAGCATTATTCTAACTTAATTTCTATAGCTTCAATTCTTTTTGATTGTCCAGTTGTTCCAGCAGTCTCTCCATTTGACTTCCAGTCCATCCAGCCTATATCTTGTACGTGAACCCTATATTTTATCTTTTGTTTTATTTTTTCATTTAGTTTTATCTCAATAGCTTCTATTCTTTTTGATTGTCCTTCTGTTCCTGATAAAACTCCATCATATTTCCAGTCCATCCAACCTATATCCTGTACATGAGTTCTATATTGAATTGCATTTTTTAGCTCTGCATTTAATCCAGTCAACTCAATTTTAATAGCTTCAACTCTTCTAGATAATCCAGTTGTTCCAGATGTTTTTCCATTTGTTTGCCAATTTAGCCATCCCATATCTTGTACATGAGTAACATATTTTACTGATTTTGCAGTTGTTTCATTTTTCTTACTAACAAGCTTAATCTCTATTGTTTCAATTCTCTTTGACTTTCCTGTTGTTCCAGCAGTTTCTCCATTTGATTTCCAATCCATCCATCCTATATCTTGAACATGAACTCTATATTTTACATCATAATTATCATAATTGTTTAGTTTTATTTCAATAGCTTCTACTCTCTTTGATTGTCCTACTGTTCCTGAAGCTTCACCATTGTTTACCCAGTTCATCCATCCGATATCTTCAACATGAGTTCTGTATTGTAGTTTTAAATCTGATAACGCACTTCCTAATTCAATTTTAACTGTTTCAAGTCGTCTTTCTTCACCTGTAGTTCCTAAAGTTTCACCGTCTTTTGCCCACTTAGTCCAACCTATGTCTTCGATTTGACCACTATATGATATCAAAGCATTAGAATCTTTAGTTGAACCTAGATACTGCTTTCCAACAGGTCTAGTATATGTTGAGCCCGTAGAAGTACTAGTTGTAGGGACAGAATAAGAATCATTTGTATTATTAATTGGTGATAAATACATAGTAGCAACATATCCTACTATACCATTATATGACACTTTAGAAAATGGTAATCCAAACATTGTTGTTGCATCTTTTTGTTTCATTGATACAACTGCGTCTTTGGCTAGTCTGCCAACTTCTTGCCACGCACCAGTTTTATACTTTATTGAATTCTGATTTGCATCTCTAAATCCCACATCTGTAAAATTTGAGCTTATATAATATAGATTATTAGTTTCACTATTAGGAGGTAATTTAACATATGCTGGCATATTCTTAAATACAGGTATAACAAATGTAAGAGATTTGTCTACAAAATTATTATTATTATATCTTCCATATAATATATTGGCTTGATTGTTAGGGTCTTCAACATTAGTCATATACTGATGACTATATAAATTAGATTTTGTATTTCCTACTACGTCAAATTTATATAAATATTTATTAACTTGTCCTGCTTTTGTATATGTTCCAGCAATTAGTTTTGCACCCTCTATTAACGCAGTTTTTGGATCTCTCCATCCTGCATTATACGCATATTTTAAACCTCTACTGATATTTCCAGATCCATCAGATGCACCGTAATTATAAAAATTATATGTGTTTGGGTATGATGAGTCTCTTCCGGAAATCATATATGGAGTACTTGATCCTCTTCCAAGTTCTTGGAATATTCTTGTCATAATACTAAACGCACTCTCGCCAGACTGTTTTGCTGCTTCACATATTATTTGAGCATATGTTTCTCCATTATATGATGCGTCTAAATATGTTCCTTTAACTGCAGTTTGAATTTGTGCAGGTGTCATTGATGAATCATAAGATAAATCTAAAAACTGAAATATTGATATTTCTGTAAGGAAATTACGTGGATCCATATAATAGCTGGTTATTTCCTTTGATGCACAATAATAATTCATATCACCTTGTTTCCAACATGAATCATACCAAGATGCTGGATGGCCTAAATATATAGTGTTGTGCAAGTGGTCTGTTTCATTACTAACAAGTTCATTCCAATCAATATCTGTATAAAAAGCTTTAAATTTCCAGTTAGTGTGTCCTGTATTACTTACCAGTCTATTTAGTAGCACTTTATAACTATTTGGAAATGCTTCTATTCCATTTTTATTACTGCTGTTTGCATCTATTGTTTTTTGATTATAAGATGCCCCATAAGACTTTGTAATCGGCACAGCAGTTGCACATAATAAAGTTAAGATAATAAATATTAATAAAATCTTACTTATTAATTTCCTCATTTCTTTTTTACCTCTTTCGATTATTATTTTCATAATCAAAAATATTATAACATTAACTTTAATCTATATCAATAAAAAAACTGCTTTTCAGCAGTTTTGTAACAAAAAAGTAATAATAATTTAATATTCGTAATATGAAATATTCACTTTAGTTTTTTCCGTATAAATATATAGCGAATTTTCCAAGTTTCATTTTATGTAAAGTCATAAATCCTAAATATAGTAACTGATATGATTTTGAATCACCTTTAGGTTTATTAATTCCAATAAGTTTATTTTTTTTATAATTTGGAAAGTATTTTTGTAACCATGTAAATAATTCATCATATTTTTTACTAATTTCATTATACTTGTGTTTTTTACATGAAAAAAGAAGAAACCACAAAATATATCTATAAAAAAATAATTCGAGATATTCATAATTATCTTTAATTAGATTTCTCTTTATTAGTGAATTAATACTTTCGTTTAATAATTTATTCACATTTATTTTATCAAAGTCTTTTTGGGAAGAGTTTGATACACTTTTAGTATTAAAAAACCAATTATATCCAATATAATCAATTGATTTTAATTTATCAGTAAGTAAATAGGCTTGCAAATTTAAATAAACATCCTCACCTATATTATTATCAAGAAATTCTAAATCATTATCTATTAAGAATTTTTTCTTATATATTTTTGCCCAAGGTGCTGTAATTAAAAATTTTGTCCAATCTGAATTGTTTGCTTCCAAACTTTTTATTATTCTACCATTTTCATCTGGCCTTCTATATCCACAAAGAACAATATCATTTTTTCCATTATCAGAACCTTCAATTAATTTTTCAAGATAATCTTCATCTATAAAATCATCATTATCTATGAAAGCAATGTAATCTCCTGTTGATTTTTTTATTCCTTTATTTCTTGTTTTTGCAACTCCCATATTTTTCTGCTCTATGTGAATTATCTTATCTGAATTTTCTTTTTTTAATTCTTCTATAACTTCTTTTGACTTATCTTTTGAACCATCATTAATTATGATAATCTCGTAATTTGTATATGTCTGCTTTAAAATACTTTCAATGCATTTTTTGATATATTGTTCACTATTATAAACTGGAATAATCACAGAAATTTTTAAATCACTTTTCATTTCTAATCTAATTCCTTTCTATAGGCTCATACTTTTTTCTTTCAATTTTAATTATTATTCTTTCTGCAACTGTATAAAACACAAATAAGAAAAACATAATTGTAAAATATGCTGTTGTAGCTCCTTGTATTCGCTCATTTTTAACAAACATCTGAGAAGTTATTATCGCAATAATAGAAGTAACTATATAAATAATAAACTGTATGAATGTATGTCTCATAGTAGTAAGTATATTAGAATAAATCAATCCAATATTATACAAAGTTGATGCAATAATAATAACTGTAAGCATTATGCTGTATCCACGTAGATCAACTCCATATACTAATTGTAACACAGGTACTCCTAAAGTATAAGCCAATAGTGAAGAAATAATGCCAAAAGCTATTATATATATTATTATTTTTCTCTCTAAAGCTTTAAGTTCTTTATATTCATTTTCACTATATAAGTTAACTAATTTATTTAAATAAGGATGTATCAAGAATTGTCCAAATAAACTTATCACTGATGCAGGCATAACAATTATTCCAAAAATAGTTTGCATATCATTTGTCATTAAACTATCTATAGAATACTTAGGCGCATTCATTACATATAATCCTAAAAAAGTAATTGAAAAAACAAAAAAACCGTTTTTAAAAATGGCAAAAACATTTTTCCATTTTATTCCTTTTTTAAAGTTAATACTATCTTTTATTGTAAAAAAATCATATGTACAAATAACTACAAGCCAAACAACTATCATTGAACTACATGCAATAATTAGATTTTTAGTTAATAAATCTATAATAAAAAATATGATAATCATCAATGTTGCTTTAATAAAAAATGATTGCCCAACTTTGTATAATAGTTCTTTTTTTTGCATTATTCCATATATAACTTCTGAGAAAGCTTCAAGTGATTTATATGCAGCAAGCAATATAAAGATTAAAGATTTATAAAAATCGTAATGTCTAATTGTAACAAATCCAAAAGTACAAATCATCATTACAATAACCGTTAATACTCTATTAATAATAAACTCATTGTCTGTAAATTCTTTATTTGTTTCTGTTACTTGAAAGATTCTCCCCGCATAAACTCCAATAACATATAATATACATGCTGTTGAAAATGCTATTGTATATATTCCCGCTTCATTGATTCCATTTATTCTTGTGACTATAATCAGCAAAAATAATGAACTAAAAGCATTTATTCCTGTTCCCAAACTATTCCATATGAAGTTTCTTTTAAACTGTAAGTCTTTTTCCATTACTTCTTCCCTACCATTTTATATCAATCTTTAATTTATCTATCAAAAACCTATATGTTCTTATGTATACCATTGGCATATTCCATTTATACAATTTAGAAATCCCCCATAATCCAATATGTTTAAATCCTTTTTTTAGTGAAAAGCCAAATTTCAAATATGGTGATTTTCTCCATGTTGAAAAATTCTTATCCATATATTCTATTGTTTCTTTAATCATCTTTTTAATATTAATAGACTTGTCATATGAAGCCCTATACATTACAGATGTACCTAAATGAATAAATACCATTAAGTCTAACATATATTTCATTTCATCATACTTATTTTCTTTAATATATAACTCTTTCAAATCAAGCAAATATTTTTTGAAATTCTCGACATCTTTTTTATTAACTGAATGTATCTGAGAGTCATATCTAAGATAGTAATGATAAAGTACATCTGGTACAAATGCTATTCTTTTTATTTTAGAAAAGCTACTGGTTAAGAATATCATATCATTAAATCCCCTAAAATTAAGGAATCTTAAATCTTTAACTTTATCTAGTTTGTATATTTTATTCCAAGGTGCAGGATTAATAAACACTTCAAAATCGTCATCTTTTGATATTTCCTTAACACTATTTCCATATTGAGTCATATTAGTTGCAACTACTTTATTTGTTTTTGTATCAATTCTTTCAAAAGCACAAACAGCTAAATCCGCATCATTTTCGCTAGCTGCATTATACAATTTTTCTGCCCAAGTGCTTTCAACATAATCATCTGTATCTACAAATGTAACGTACTCACCAGTTGCTCTCTCTAATCCATAATTTCTTGTTGTAAACTCTCCTCCATTTTCTTTATGGAATGCCTTAACAAGTTCAGGATATCTTTTGGCATAGTCATCTACAATCTCTGGTGCAGAATCCGTAGATCCATCATCTACACACAATATTTCTATATCCTTCAATGTTTGATTGACAAGTGCATCTAAACATCGTGGCAAATAATCTTCCAAATTATAAACTGCCACAACAATTGATAGCTTATACTTTCTTTTTTTCATTTCAACAGCATTCCTTTCAAATAATACCTTCTATTTCTTCTTCCTATTTTTATCATATTCTTCTAAAGCAATAT
Organism: Clostridia bacterium; assembly: GCA_017510245.1. GTDB lineage: Bacteria > Bacillota > Clostridia > TANB77 > CAG-508 > CAG-793. The sequence continues at coordinate 87,432 of JAFWNQ010000025.1, read as the reverse complement.
AATGGTTTAAATCTTTTACCTTATTATTCAATATTGATATCCTAATGTCAGCCAAGAATCCTTGGATAAGTAAAAAAGCAATTATTATTAAAAACACGAAGTTTACTGGCGCAATAAATCCTAATTTCATAGCTATCCATTCAACTGCTTTATTGAATATACTCATTAATACTAAAACTATTGTTCCAATCATCCAGATTACTGAATCTGTAACTTGCATTTTTGATTGTTTAACTTTCACAATGCATAGTATAAATGATAATACTGAACAAATTATTAAAACAATTCTTAATGTAATGCTCATTTTATTCTCCTTTTATATTATTATATTCTATCTCATAAAAATAATAGAAAAAATCATATTACACATGTATTCAATTGATTTTATTGGATTTAAGTAGCTTTCTCCAAATTCTCTTTCCCTCATCTCAACTTGAACTTCTTTTATTTTATATTTTTTTCTCAAAAGATAAACCATTGTATCTGGCTCTGGTGTTAGTGTAGGATTATCAAGAAATTCTTTTATTATTTCTCTCTTATATGCTCTCATTCCTGATGTAGTGTCTTTTAATCTTTTTCCTGTTCTTAAAAATATGCACATTGATATTAAAGTACTTCCAATCATCCTCATTGAAAATGGTTTTCTTTGTTCTGCAAATCTTGAACCAATAGCAACATCAGCTTGTCCATTCTCAATTGTTTTTACTAAATTCTTTAAGTATTTTGCATCATGTTGTCCATCGCCATCAAACTGTATAGCAACATCATAGCCATTATTATATGCATACTTCATACCAATATTTATTGCACTAGTTAATCCATAGTTTACAGGTAAGGAAATGTAGTTGAAATTATTTTTTTCACACACTTCTTTCGTGTTATCTTTTGAGCAATCATTTATAACAATATAATCGTATTTTGTATTATTTGTTACATCTTTTACTGTTTTCTTAATATTAAGTGCTTCATTGTATGCTGGAATAATTATTAAAACTTTCATTTTGTTCCTTTCTTTATTTATTAAAATACTGTACTGTGTTAACAATGATAGGTACATATAAAATAATTATAATAGTTAATAGTTTTAAGTCTAGATTCTTAAATTTAAATTTAATTTTATTATTATCAAATATAAGCATAATCATAAATAAAATTGGTAAAAAATATCTTCCCTGTATTCCATCAGCAATAGTTGACTGTGCTTTTGTCCATGTCACATATAGACCTGCATAAATCAGTAACATTATTGATAAGCATATAAAAGTCATAAATAATCTTTCACTTTTTGAAAACTTAATTGATTTATTTTTTTCAGTATCTTCAAAAGTAAATAGTAATAATATTATTGTAAATATAGCTATTATACTATGTGGTGTATTCCATCCGCCAATCATTGTTTCAATATATCCTTCTGTGTTATACCATATAGTGTTTCCTAGTGTTCCTAAATCTCTTATAGGATCAGATAAAGTAAAATATAGTTGTTCAATAGGATTTGTTCTAACTATTACTTCTGCATTAGGAGCTGGTACTAGATGCCATAAAAACCAGAAAGCAAATTCTATTGCTATTACAATACCGAAGTATAACCATTTTTGTTTATTACTTTTAAACAACTCTTTAGGTATCATCATAAATAATAGAGATAAAGGTAAGTATACTATTTTACACATAAAAGGAATCATAAATAATATTCCAATTATAATTGTATCTTTAATTCTAACTTTATTTTCTCGAAACTTGATTTTAAGCAAATATGCTATTGCTAATATAGTTGTACTAATAATAACTGAATCTGGAGAAAGAGAAGCTGCTAAATTTATCGACATTGGAAGCAATGAAACAATTAATAATATGTTTTTCCATTTTTCCTTTGGTAAAATCTTAATAGCCAAGTATATTAGTAATATATAGTATAATAAATTAGCTATTCTTCCCGCAAATACAATTATAGTTGGGTTTAACTTTAGTATTCTAGCTATTGTTATTCCAATAATCTGTGGCATATAACTAATAGGAGAAACTCCTCCTGATGCTCCTACAAGCCTATATGTCAATTCTTCTGGATTTAATTGTATATTAAAGTCTTCTCTCTGATCTTTATAAGATGCATTATCTTCAATCTCATAAATACCTTCGTCATTTATTACTAAATCAAATATACTTGTCGGAAGTCCTTCACTATGACCTGATACAATTGTTCCATCAGATATTTCATATGCCCTCCAAAAGTGTGCATGTTCATCATATTTACTTAATACAACATTAGCAAAACACATAGAAATTCCAGTTATAGCGCCAAGTATTAAAAACAAGTTTTCTTTTTTTATTATTACTTCTTTTTTCTCTATATTTTTTATTACTAATATCATTCCATAAATCATGCATATAGCAATAAAAACAGCCAAAACTCTAACAATAGAAAATCTTGGTGATACATTATAATCTATATTATCATTAATCTTTATTTCTTCAATGTTTCCTGGTAATATTTCGTCTTGATAATATGCAATTTTGAAGTTTTTTAATGTTTTTCCATTAAAATATGCTTTAAAAACTCTTTGCTCCTTATCAGACTTCTTCATCACTTCTGCTGTATCTTCGTATAGAACTCTAATATAGGCATCGTTATTAGTTTCTTTCATAATGAGTTCTATGTTATACACATTTTCAATTTCATTTTCATATTCTATGTACTTATATCCCCATTCATCTGGTTCATCTATAAAATTCAAAGCTTCTTTCTCTATTATAGTTGTTGTATTTCCAATTAAATGTCTGCTAATAAACAATTTATCAATAATAGAGTAGTATCCTAATAATACTAATTCAATTACAAAAGAAATAATTGCTATTAAAATAATAATCTGATGTTTTTTTATATCTTTATTAAAAACTTTCATTATAATCTCCTTGAATTATTCTAATATCGTCTACTAGCATAGCTCCATCATACTACAATTAGCACTTAGTGTCAATTGTAAAATAAAAAATGGTTATTCATTTACATATTATTTGAGACGACCAATGGTCGCCCCTTCTATTATATTCCAATATCTATAATCCTTTTAACTTCATTACTATTTGTAACTACAGTTGCATTTTCATCCTCATCTATTTTTATCAGTATTGTTTTAACAAAATCTATATTTTCAGTTTCATCTTTAGAATCATCCTCATTATATGGAGCCACTAATAAGTATTGATTATTATTGTCAATATAGATATTTAAAATTACCCATTCTTTTTCTGGCATACTTGGAAATTCTATTATACTTCCTCTTTTATATTCTTGTGACATAAAAATTCCTCCTTATTAAAACATCAATACTATCTGTCATCTTCTGGCTCTCTATCAGCAGCTCTTTTTATTGTTGGTTGATCGTCGCCTCCTTTGGGTTTATCATCATTTACATCAACTTTCAATGAATCTCTAAAACTGTCAACCTCTTTAGACAAACTCGCCTGTTTTGCTTCAGGAAGGCTTAATAGTCTCTTTCCTGGAACAATTTTTCTTATTACTCCTCCTATTTTTTCTCTTATCCACCCAAAGAATCCATTATTCTCTTTTTTCTCTTTTGAGCTTGACTGTTCTTTTGTTTCACCATCTTGTTGTTCCCCTTGTTCTGTCTGCTGTTGCTCCGGTTCATCTTCAATTTGTTGTATTTCTTCTGATTTATCATCTACCAACACTCTTACTGCTTCCAAAGGGTTAAATCTTGCTTTTGGAACTCCTGGTCCTTCTCTCATCATTTGTTCAAAAACATCTTTATCCATAATGTCTATATCACTACTTGGAAACCCAACTTGTGGATTAGATTGATCTAAAATAGACTGAATTATAGCTATATCTCCACCTTCATTTACTATATTGTTAATATGATTTTGGTTAGCCTGATATACTTGACTTCCATCTGGTTTTCTAGGTCCTGGAGTCCAAATTCTTGTAGGTCCACTTCTTAGCTGAGCATTAAATCTAGATATATCTAATATCTTCTCAGGTCCAGAAACATCTCGCCCTCCAGTATAAAGCAATACTTTTTTCCCTGTAACTTCTTCAGCTTTGTTTGCCCATTCAGCTGCCACATCAGTTACATCTCTTCCACACAATCTGCTCCCCTCACATTGTTCCACATCAAGAGTTAATGGCATTAAAAAGAAATCAGTAGAAATTGTATCTCTTAATCTATCTAGTCTTTCTTTGACTTGAGAAACTTCTTCTTCAGCTTCCTGATCTGAAATAGCTGTAGAATAATAGTAAAATCCATAAGGAATTCCTAACTCTTCACATACTTTAGCTTGTTCTAAATAAGAATCTCCTATATCAGCAAAGTTTCCAGGTCCACCATATCCGCGTACTCCAATCTTAATCATTACATAGTCTATTTTTCCAGCTAAGTCACTTATATCATGCTGTGTTCCGAATTGATCCATCACAGTTGATGGTATTCCTTCAGTAGTTAGCATTTTTCTTAATTCATCAGCTGGTAAACTTTCTGAAACATCAATTCCAACTACTTTTCCATTTTCATTTACTCTAGCATTTTGCATTATATTTGAGATTTTATCATCTCCCTGTGTCCAAAAAGCTGCCTGTTTCATTTTTGTATCTTGGCTTTGTGCATTTGGAACTTGCTTAACACTATTACTATCTTGTGCTTCATGATGTTGTTCGCTTTCATTTTTAGAAAAAACTTCTGTAATCTTAAACAATCTGTCTCCTGTTACTTGTATAGCCTTCGCAATTTTAGGAGCATTTTCAGTTATTTGCTCTAGTACTTCTCCGCTTTTTCCTAATGTGTTTCCAATATTTCTTACTACTTCACCAGCATTTATGTTTCCTAGCGCAAAAGCTAACCCCAAAGTTGGAATCATACTTAAAACTCTTTTAATTAGTGGAACTCCCACATTACTATCGTTAATTTCTTGTTCAACTGCTACACCATTTTCGCTTACCTCTTTTGCTAATTCATCTTTTTGTTCCTCAGTTAATGTAGTATCAACATTATTTTCATCCATAAACTATACTCCTACTTTATTTTATTATTTTAATGATATCATAAATAGTTTACATTTCTGTTACACTAGCATTACATAAATATAATATTGTTATTACATTTATATATCTCTTTCGTCGCCAACACATTTTGAATCTATTCTTTTTTCTCCTAATGGTTTATCATCATCACTACTTGAATCTCTTTCAATTGTTTTCGAAGTATTCTCTATACTGTCATGTTCCTTTTCTTCTATCATCTCTGACACCTCGTTAACAGGTTTATATCCCTCAGACATCATTGCAATTTGAGTCCTTCTATATGCATCCATTCCATCTTCCTGCATTATGTCATAACTATATCTTATAGACATAAAACTAAATACTTGTTCCATTGTTGAATCTAAACACTCAATGAAATTATTATTATTTTGTGGAGTCAAATAAAGACTTCTATATTTTTCAAAAAAATCTCTAATCCTTTTTTTTGCAGCATCTGACATATTTGTCTCTTGAGCACTTGCCAATTCTTTTTCTTTTTCTACATAGTATTCTGGTTCACTCATTTTTTTCATAAACTCTGTTTGGTCAAAATACTTTTGAAATCTTTCAATTCCATCATCTTCTTTTAATAATCTCATTTTTTGAAAAATATCTTCCCCCAGTTTATCCTTATAGTGTCTCATCATTGATGTCATTATCCCTTGATAGTCTGATGGAATATACCCTGGAATGTCACGATAACTTTCTATATCAAACATTTTGTATAGTGTATCTTCTTCTTCAATTGAATTTAATGCTTCTTCAACATATAACCCCTTAATACTAACTTCTTCTACAGTATGATTAATTCTATCAACTCTATGCTTAAACCTAGCTGTTCCAACTCTCATTGTAAAATTACCGTTTTCTTCTTGCTCATATTCTCCTTTTTGTGCACTCCATGCATGTCCAAGCTCATGAATCAAGTGAGATAAGTTTATTTTTGTGCCATAAAACTCAGCTGTACTACTTCCTTCGTCAAGATTTGTTAAATAAATGAAGCCTACTCTATCTACAATATTCATATTCTCATCAAAAATTGGTTGGTTTACATATCCTCCACATGGAGTTCCTCTATCATACTCTCCTTTATCACATTCGATTGTTGTTACATGGTTATTTCTTCCATTTACTTTTTCAGATGTAATATCATCTACCTCTTTTTGAGTAGGTCGTTTATCAAATGTATATATTTGTACCCTCGATAGAGTATTCTTTAATAATTCTATCTCTTCATCTGATTTTCCTTCTATCATTGCAGGAATACATCTTTTTAATGCATTTATCAACTCTGCATCATATCCGAATTTCCTTCCTACTTCATCAATAAAATCTCCTTCCATTTATCCTAATGTATCTTTCCTCCTCTCAACAATTCTTATTTAACAATCCAAGCTACATATCACAGCATTTCTCTTTAAAGCTATACAAAAATATATTCAATATTTTTGTATCCAACTTGTATTTATATAAATCCTATAATTAATCAAAGAAAATGTCAAGTAATGAAGGTCGATTATACTATTATAACATATTAATAATATGCTTTTTCATATATTTTGATATTATATATAATTACTAGTTTTAACTTAATTAATTCAGCATACAAATATTTAAATTGTTTTTGAAAATTTTTTAATTATTACTTGATTAATAATACCTTTAATATTATAATTAAAATAATTACTAAAGATGGAGGAAACCTAATGGATATAGATCAATTAGATTTAGAATTAGAAAAGCAAAATGGTAATATAAACATTTTACATGAGTGTTTAAAAAGTATTGATAATTATATACAAGATATGCGTTTATCTGATGATACTCAGGATATTTTAGAACTTTTAAGACAAGTTAAATCTAATTTAGATAGCTGTAAAAAAAATGTTAAGACAATTAAATTTTTAAAGACTCATTATGATGACTATACAAATGGAGAATTAAAACATTCAGAATTAATTACTTATAATAGATGTTTAAATGAATATGATGAAGCTATTGAGTTAACTTCTAATAGTATAAGTAAATTCTTAGTAAAGTATTCCAATTTTTTTCATTCTCTAGAAGAAAATGAAGTAGAGTTTGAGACAAAAAAAACAGTTAAGATGAAAACACAAAAAAAAGCTAAAAATAAATTTGAAATAAAAGTTGATTCAGAAAAAAGAGATAATAGTACATATGAAATAATAGATACTCAAGGTAATGATTCAAAAATAAAAAAACTAAATGAAGAAGAATCTGTGGATAACATATCATCAACTATGAATGAGTACACAGATGAATTACATGATAATAATATATTACTTATTTCTGAAAAGAAAAACAAAATATTTTTACCATATACAATTGAAGAAGTTACAAATATTTTAGAATCTAGTGATCAATATATTAATGCTGAAGATGTTATAAAAAACGAGTTTACACTTCCTCTTGATAAGCATAAAAATGGGGTTTTCTCTAGATTTAAAGAAACATTTCGTTTTATGAGAAAAAAAGAAAAGGCCTCTATAATGGATAGTTTAGATTTTGCAATAGATCTTGCTTATAATTTTAAGCTTAATTCAGCAATAATTCTTGCATGTAAAAACTATGAGCAACTAGACACTTATCTAGATTGTTTAGAACTAAACGAACTAAGCAAATTTGATTATTTTAAAATAGAATATGAAATCAATCCAGCCAAAAGATGAAAAGCAATCTAGCTTTTCATCTTTTTATTTTACTGCTTTAAAATGTCTACTATTTTCAACCTTTATTTTTTTACCTGGTTTGTATTTTTTATTAGAAAATGTATCTACAAAGTATCTTGCACCATTTTTTGGTAATTCATAATAACTATTCTCTTTATATAAGTGTTTTTCAACATTTTCTTCACTTACATCATCTAAGGACGTGGTCATCATAAAAAATCTATTTCCTTCTTTGGTTTTAGGTTCCAATGTATGACTATTTATAAAATCTCCTAGAAAAGATGTATCTATTTTGTTATTTATTACTAAAGATAAAGCATTTTGTAAGTTTAAACCTTTATATAAGTAATGTGGTATAGATTTTTCAACAAATAAATATGGTAGTTTTAATCCATTAGAGATTTTTTCAAATCCATCACTATATATCATATTATCTTTAAACCCATATATATTTGATATGCTTGATGTTGGATCTGTTGTTATTATGTCATTAGCTATTATATTATAATAATTTGTTGATACTATATTATAAGTCTTCACTCTCTCTTTTTTATCTTCTATATTTACAATAGTCACTATCTCTAATTCATCATTATTCCATTTATATACTCTAGTTCCTATTTTACATTGTTCATCATCCCCTGCATCTATATATATTTTTTTGTCTACATCAAATATATAATGACTATTAACAATTTTTATACTTGTTTCGTCATTAAATGTTATTTCTCTATAGTAGTCACTGTTTCTTTCTTCTTCAATCCATATTGGATAGCTTTCTGTTACTCCACCATTTATATGATCATATACTTTCAATAAATCAGTATATTCTATATCTTCAATTCTTTTATATTTATTATTTGCTAGAAGTATCATTGTTCCTTCTACTAAACAACTAGCTGACGCTGTTATTTTTATATTCCCTGTAATAGGATTTGTAATTTTAATTTGGTTATTGTTATAACTATATGTCTTTGTTTCTCCACCCATAGTTACTTCATTTACTCTAGCTGTATATCCATTAGTTGTTGCTCTAAGCTCATGTGAATAATCTGAAAATCTGTATGCTGTATCAACAAATCCATTTGATATGTTAAAGTTTCCACCACTTAAACTATATGTTACTGTAAATTGCCATTTTCCCGTAAAATCTGCACTTCTACATGCATGTCCATTGCTTTCTGTTGCACTCTGTATTTCCTTTGTATTTGCTTTATTCCCATTTGTATCTTTTCCATACACAATATAATAATATGTTGCACCTTCGTCGATTCCAGTAAATGTGTAATTTAAATTGCTTGTTGTAACAGATGATAATTCACTGTATGTATTATCCTGGTTTTTTAGGTAAGGAATAATAGTAAATGTATCTAAGGCTGATGCTCCAGAATTATCTGTTGCATTCCAGCTAACAGTTATTCCATAGTTACTTCCGGAATAGGCTGCCAATACATTGCTTATAACTGGTGCTACTGTGTCTGTTGGTCCATTAGTGTCTACTCTAACTTTTACTTTTCCACAATTAACTCCACTTTCGCCTGTAGGAGTAATTAATATTTTAACATTTTCTATTTCATTATTAAATTCATAGTTTCCTGCTTCTTTTTTTATATAAAAAGTATATCTTTGACCGGGGTTGTTAGCACTTATTTTAAACTGTGGTGCTTGAGTACCTTCTGAATTTACAGCTATGTATTTATCAGTATCAGCAGTTGAAATCTTAAATGTTACTTCTGTGTCATAAGTACTCATTACCTCAACATTAAATGCTGCCATTTGATTCGATCCTGTTAGATCTCCAATTGCAGAAGAATCTACACTTCCAGTTAAACTTCCTATTGTTTCTTCTTTATAGTCTGGTGTAAATTCACCATTTACAACATATCTTCCTGTTATCTCTAAGTCAGGATTAGTAAAAGATATTGTTGCCATAAAAGTTTTTTTCGATTCCTTTGGAATACTTTCACCATTTGTAATATTCGAAATTGTAATAGTTAATAAATCATTGTATATATTTCCATCTTTAGTAACTGTAAGTGAATAATTTGGTTCTCTATATAAAAAATCATAAGAGCTTTCATTTGATATTGTTATTTCAAAAGTAGCATAGTATTCTGTAGTTAGGTTATTATCTGTATAAAAACTTAGATTAAAATTAGTTATCTCTTCATCTGTAAATGCTGGTGCAGGCTCAATAGTTGCATTTAGGGTCTTATCTTTTACTACTACACTTTCTATGTGTATTTTCCCATCTGGCTTTATAGTTGCAGTACCATTTATATTAATTAGTTGATTATATGCAGCAAACCCTACCGTCATAAACGCTAGGGCTATTATAAATAATATAACTACAATTTTGAAACCATTATTTTTTTTGTTTTTCATTACTATTAATTTCCTCTTTAATAATAGTATACATATAACATGTATTACCTTTAATTATAAAGTATCTAGATTTATTATTTCCAAATAAAAAATTTATTGGCTCTCTAGTAGTTGCATAAACACTAATTAAATCATCAAATGTCTCAACATCAATTACTGCAAAGTCATCTGTATTCATCTTTTTTACTTTTGTTATAATATCTTCATAATCTAAGTTAATTTTCTTGATTCTATCTCTATAATTTAAATAATTATTTCTATTTGCTAAAAATATTATGTATTTTAGCAAATTATAAACAAACATTATTACTACAATTATAAATAAAATCTTTGATAATTTACGATATGGTTCTGTCTCTGTAGTTTTTCTTATAAACTCTTTTTCTTTGTTATTGCTTTCTGTTTCTATTTTTCCTTCAACTGCCAATTTTGATAGTGGAATTGTTAGACTAATTTCTGAATCTATATCTATTGTTTCATTAGTACTATCTATTTTTGCATCTCCAGTAACTTTCAGATAAACTTTTAATGTTGATTCAGTTTGTAGTCCATATTCTTTAATAAAACTATTTAGTAGGTCATTATATTTATTATAATCAATTTCTTTCTTTACTCTTATTTCGTGAGAATTTGAGCTTACTATACTACTTGTTTCTTTGTTGCTAAGTTCATATTCTTTTGTCCAATAGTTTCCTATTTCATTGCTATTCTTATCAGCTTTTATTTCAGCAAACAAGGCATAGTCCAAATTACCAGATACTTTTTCATTAAATTCTACAATATATGCAAAATCTGCATCTATATAGTCAATTAAACTTGTGATATAGGTTTTGTCTTTTTCTAGATATACGGTGTCAAAAAAGTTATTATTTTTCAAATACACTTTATAATCAACTGTATTGTTTTCTTTATATGTATATATTTCATCTTCACATTTTTTGTATCCAGTAGAAAAAAAGATAATTCCTAAAACAAATAGTATGACTAATGTTGCTATGAATCTCCTTTTTCTAATTCTATTCATTCTCACGTTTTTTCTCACCTCCTAAACAGTTCGTTTAATAATACTGTCGGATATCCTATGTATTTTACCACTCTCCTAACTATTCCAAGTACATCATCTTCATTTACAAATTCTGCATCTGCAGAATTATTTGCATCTCCTTTTGTATAAAAATATAGTTTTGAAGAATCCTCTTTTGTTTTTATTATTCTATGTGCAATAATTATATTATCTCTTTTAAAAACAATTATGTCATCGTCTTGTAATAATTTTGTATCTATTTTTTCAAATATTATTGTATCTCCTCTTTCATAAACAGGTACCATAGAGTTTGATGCAATTGCTATCATTTGAAAATTAGTTATTCCAGATACTAATATCATAATTATTAATATCATAATAATCATTGGTATTGTTATAAAGCCTACATTAATTCCTAGTATTTTTTCTGTTCTTTTGCTTTCTTCTTTTGGTTTTAAATATTTAACAAGCACCACATAAATTGTAAATGGTATTATTATTCCTACTGAGCCTAATAAATAATCACCCAAATTTGTCATAATTGGAAGTACGTATATATATAAATTCATAATAAGCTTATATACTATTACTGGTCTATACCCGTAATTTAAAACTAAATAAGTTGACAACAGTTCTTGTGCAATAATTGGTAATACGGTTACACATATAAATATAAAAATAACGTATAAACTAGATAATGTATATATATTTGTAATTACCACTATATTAAATAATGCCATCAGAGCTGTTAACAAATATATTGCTTTCTTTTCTGTTGGGTTGTTTTTTACTATTAAATATCTTAGTCTTTCGCTTATGATTGTTATTATAAATGTTGGTATTAATCCTTGTAACCATTTATATGGATTCATAGAAAATAGGGTTTTGCCAAATCCTAATAATAATCCTAATAAAAATATTATTATAAAGTAAAAAATAATTACTGCAAGCATTATTCTTGTTGCTGAGCCTCTAAAAAAATTAGTGTCTCTTTTTTTCTTATATGCTCGAGTTACAATTAATAGAATTATTCCCAAAGCTATAATTGAAAGTATATATTTCATATTACTATCTTGTGTAAATAAGAGAATTGTGCATAAAAGTAATATAACACTTTCAATTTTATATATACTTTTTATTTCTTTTTTCATTTTTTGCTACTCCAATTAAAATGCAGCAGTCGCTATTTTGCTATAAAAGAAAATAGCGACTTTTATTACTATTCTGACTCATATAATAGTCCACCTGTTACATTGACTGTAACATCACTTGTTGGTAATGATGATTGTTGAGCAGGTTGAAGATATTCTATTCTAACTACAACATCTTTCTTTGCTCCAGCAGCCAATGAATCATTCAATCCTGTTGTAGTTGTTGTATAAGTATCTTCACCATATGTAACTGTATATGATAAATAAGCTTGTTGAGCTGAGGATACTCCGCCTAATGTAACACTTTTTAATATTGCATCCATTGATCCTTCATTATATGCTTTTAAAGTTGCTTCATAATAATCTCCTGGTTTTTCCAACGTAACAGTAAATGCAAAATTCGTATCATCTGTATTTATAGTTTGGCTTGTTGCAGAAACAGATCCGCTTGTTGTCGAAATTCCATTTGTACCATACGATTTATCATAGTGAACATTCCATGGACTTCCCTTAACATTTACTGTACCATTAATATTTAGTGTCGTTGTATACAAAGCAAAACCAACTGACATTATCAATACTCCTACTATTAATAAAATTAATATTCCTCTTTCTTTTTTCTTTTTGTTTTCCATTATTTATTCCTCCTTTTTCTTCTTATTAGATTTTACAAAAATCCACATTTATAGTCAATATATAACATTTTACATTTTTGTTATATTTATATTACACTTGTGTTACAAAGCAAAAAAAGAACTAATCTATTTCTAAATCAGTTCAATAAATATCAGATACTATTGCATTTCCATATTTCATTCCTTTTACGTTCAGGTATCTTTAATTCAACTAAATTATCTTTTCCATTGAAAACCATCAGGCAAATTCAGTTGGTCTTTTTTCTTCTTTACATATCTGTCTTCCTCTCAACTCTTCCTATTTAACTCTCAAAAGTTGTGTACCCTGTCACTACTCCTTAAAAGTATTGAAATAACTGATGAAAAAGTCTATTTCAATTCGTCAAAGTTGAGTTTCTAGCCTTTCTTCAAATTATTTGTTTTCCTTTTCATATAAAGGTTTGTCCGTTTTTGGGGTTAAAATATATACCCTCTTATTTATATATATTATTTTTTTCGACTTTCGATATATAATGCTAATTGTTTTAAAAATTCTGCTTTTTCACCATATTCGCCTATTTCATTTATTGATTCCTTTATTATTTGTGATAAAATTTCTTTTGCCTTTTTTAAACCATATTGTGAAACATAAGTACATTTTCCCATTTTTGTGTCATTTCCAACTGGTTTCCCTAAAACCTCTTCATTTCCTTCTTCTGATAGAATATCATCTTTTATTTGAAATGCTAATCCTATTTTTTCTGCATAATTTGTTAAATTTATCAAATCTCTTTCATTACAATTTGCTAAAATGCATCCCATTCTTACACACAAAGTTAATAATGCTGCTGTCTTATTTTTATGAATATATTCTAGATCATTTGCTGATATTGTTCTCCCTTCACATTCTGTATCTAAGTATTCCCCTGCAATCATTCTGTCCACAGCAAAAGAAAATTCAGAAAATACCTTTATTTTGTTTGGCAAATCTTCTTTGAATGATTTTTTTAAATCTTCACTTATTGTCATATATGCAGTATTTAATAAAGCATCTCCAGCAAGTATTGCTGTTGATTCTCCAAATTTTTTATGATTAGTTAATTTTCCATGCCTATAATCATCATTATCTATTGCAGGTAAATCATCATGAATAAGAGAAAAATTATGTACCATTTCAATTGCTACTGCATATGGGATACATTTTTCAACATCAGCTTTAAAAAGTTGATATGTAGCAATAACTAAAATTGGTCTAAGTCTTTTTCCTCCTGAAATCAAACTATATTCCATTGCCTCATTTAATATTTTTTCAGGGCAATTTTGTTTTCTTAAATATTTTTCTAATTCATTATTTATTTGCTGTTGATACGATTTTAGTATTTTTTTAAACTTCATTTTATCCTCACTATCTAATACAAAAATTTATTATTTATATTATTATTTTTTTACTTGCTAGGAATATTACAAAATTGCTATTATCTTAATTGATTAAATTTTTATAATAATAATACTTATCAATCAAATGTAAATTTCCATCCCATATTTCTTCATTATAATTATCTATAAAGAAATTTTTTATAGTCTTTTCATATTTATCAAAACCTTGTTTTACATAGAATGGAATGTTGTTCTCTGATGTTCCAACAATCATTTTTTCATATTTTTGTTTATAGTTATCAAATAAATATTTTATCATTTTTTTACCATAGCCTTGTCCTCTAAATTTTTCTACAGTTGCTATGTTTTTTAATTCACAAATTTTTTCATCTACTTTAGTCACCACCGCTACACATTCTACTTCTTCTTTATATGTTAATATAAATAGTTCTCCATTCTGTAAATACTTTTCTATTACTTCTTTATCTGGATCTGCTTCTAATAATAAGTCCATATACTTTTCTTTGTTTTCTTTTTCTTTCTTTATAACAATACTTCTATTTACTGGCAAAAATTCGAAATCATCTGGTAATTCTGGCTTTGGTGGATTGGGGTTATTATATCTACTTTCCTCACTATATATACAACCACAGTACTTCTGCATATATAATCCTGCTTCTTTTGCTTCATCATGGCCCTCCCAAAAACCATATCTAAAATCTCTATAAAAAAAAGTTATACCATATTCTTTACTTAAGTCTTCACAAAGTTTCTTTATGTAATCATGTTTTTGATATA
This sequence comes from Clostridia bacterium, assembly GCA_017510245.1. Lineage (GTDB taxonomy): Bacteria > Bacillota > Clostridia > TANB77 > CAG-508 > CAG-793. The sequence goes on along the minus strand of JAFWNQ010000025.1, from coordinate 72,355 downwards.
TGCTATATAAGAGAGTTGTTGTTACAGCGTCATATCCATTTTGTTTTGCATATTCAAAAGTTTTTCTCATCCTTACTGGATAACAATAATCAATACATCTACTATCTATAGAATTTGATACATTTTTGCAAAACTCATCTAATCCATATTCATCTTCAATAATTAATTTAAGATTTTGTCTTTTTGCATATTCAATTAAGCAATCTCTTCTTGCTTCATATTCTTTATATGGATGAATATTAGGATTATACCAATATAAATCCGGCTCAATACTTTCCTCTTTTAATTTCTTTATGCAATATACACTGCATGGTGCACAACAGGTATGCATTAATAGTTTCATATCTACTTCCTTCCACTATTTGTTTGAATATATTATTCCACTGTTATTTTCGAATATTACTTTTCCGTTATTAATATGCGTTCCAATTCTGTTATAGGTTGATCTATCCGAAATTATAATTAAATACTCGTATTCTTTATTGTTCCACTTTTCTATTTCTTCTTTTTTAACTTTATTTGTAAATACATTTCTGTCCGAAAACTGATTAAATGCTTTTATCCATCTTATATCAACTTCACAACTTATTATTAGAACATCTTTCGATTTTAAATCAATGTTATTATATATATATTCATGCACTTTCATATAATAATCATCTGACAAAGTGCAAATATTTATTATTCTATAGTTATTACAATAGATGTCAAAAGCATTAGTAAGGTTCTCATCTTCATCATAGATTTCACCTGTCAAATAAACTTTTTTTAAATTCATACATATTGTTGCAATCAGTGTATATATTATAACATAAGTAATAATATATTTATAAAATCTATCATCCATAACATTTATAAAATACATTGCTCCATACCATATTGTAAACCATAATAAATAATTATGCTTATAGTAATAGTATGTTGATAGACTAAACTTTTTAGTTATAAAAAACACTGTAATCATAATTATAATTTGAACTATGAATAATGTTTTCCATACCAAAGAATCATTATTTCTTTTTTTTATAATACCTATTGCTATTGGAATTAATAATATGAAATTTGACCATATATTTCTATATATATATCCTTCCAAATTATAAAATTTATTCTCTTTTGGTGTATTTAAAAGGTGAGGTAAAATAAAAAATAGAATTCCTGATATTGCAGGTATACCAAAAACAAAAAATATAGTATAAAAATAAAAACTTATTTTTTTTTTTCTTTTCTTATTAATATAAATTATATAGATTAGTTCTGTAATATATATAGTTGGAGAAAGTAAACAATAACTAAACAAAACTCCAAAATTACACAAAAATAAAAAAATATATATATATCGATTTTTAACTTTTTTTTCTTCAAAAAACTGTAATATCATTATTATTATAGCTATTATAGTTACTGCCAATTGTAGGTAGCTAAATCCCACAAGCATTATGTTTAGAGGATACCCTAACAAGAAAAAAGCTGACATAAGAATAGTAATCATAAAACGCTTCTTATTCATTACTTTCTCTATACATGCATATATTGCTTCTCCCATAATAAAAAGCAAAAAAATGTCAAATAATATAAAAACCTTATATAGATTTGTTACTCCTATTAAGCGTGTTGTAATGTGGAATAGAATTGCCACGTTTACATAACATCCAATTATTAGTCCTTCTAATTCTCCACTTTCATATAGTTTTCTAGCATTACTAAAATGAACAGAAGAATCCATTGTAACAAAACTAATTCTTAAATCTTCAAAGTAGCTATATGAAAGTATTGATACTAAAATTACTAAAAAAACTGTATATATAATAGAATTTTTTTCCAAATAATATCCTTGTATTTGTTTCTTTTTCACTATGAAGTACATAATCATATTAGATAGAATATAATTTACTATCATTAGTGATTGTAAATTGATTAGTATTTTTAAAGAATTTAATATTAAACACACAATCATATTATAGCACATTAAACACACTACACCTAAGATAGAAAACTTAAAAATGCTTAATTTTTCTTTACTTTTTGGATATATCATAAATACAACAAATAGGTAAACCACTGATAATATATATAATAATTCTATCATATTATTCTCCCATCTTTTGTTCATTTTTATTTTATAGTCGTTTAAACTTCTTATTCATTTATGTATATTATACCTTTTTCATTCTCAAATAAAAAGTATTTGTCAAAAGTTTCATATTCATCTCCTTTTTAATTATTTACGAAAAAATCAAGTTCCTCTGGTGTTCCTAAAACATGTACCTTATTATTATCTATTATTGAGATTTCTACATCTCCACCTTCATTGATTAATTTATTATATAATGGAGCAATGTACTTTTCTCCTTTTTCTAAATTAGTATCATCTTTGTAATAGTCATTATATAGGTTCTTATACAATTTGCAAGATTTAAAATAATATGCTCCTATAGTACAATTATCAGATATTCTTTCTTTTTCCCTTATTTCAGTTGCTCTACCTTCTTTATCTAGTTTTACAAAACTCCAATGATCCCCTTCTTCATGAAAACATGGAATAAAACCATCACCCTTGATTTGACTCCTATTCATTTCATTGGCTTCAACGTAAGTATCGATATTGTATATTAATAATTCTTCATCTTCGTTCCAATATTTATCTGCTAGCATAGCTGAAGTAGCTTGTCCATCAGTATTGTAATCTAACTCATGTACTATAATATCATTAATACCTATCTGATTCATTTTTTCAGTTATAAACTGTTTGCTATTGTCTTCCTTTCTTACAATAAATATATATTTTGGTTTTTCTTTATTAAAACCTTTTAAGCTTTCCATAGACCATTCAAACAATGTTTTTTCTTTAGCCTTTATCATATACTTAGGCTCATTATATCCTGCTTTTTTAAATCTTGTTCCTAGACCCGCCATAGTTATTATTATGTTCATTCTTCTTTTCCCCCTTATTATCCAAATATTGTAGTAATGTATATGTTATTATCATATTTCCACTCATATATAATGGCATGTAATACATCCAAAAAGCTGCAGGTGCAGTTAAAAATATTATTGGAAATTGTAATAAAGTTATCAAAATTATTAATCTAATATTATTACTATTTTTTAATTTTTTTCTAAATGAATATAAAAACAAAACTATTAATCCAACTATTTGTGGTAGTACATTATAGGTTATATGGTATAAAAGATTTGTTTGTCTATAATTATTCGGATTTCTGCATGTAATAAATGATATTACATTTTTTCTAACTTCATACCCCAATATCGGTTCCTTCTTATACTCTTTAGTAGTTGTTCCTTTATAATCAAGTCTTAATGTCCAATCTGGATTTTCATGTCCTGTGTGATTAATATAATCTTTTTTCATTCCACTTGTATAAATAAAGGTTTTAATTCTATTAATTATGTATGTGTCAAAATTACATATAAATAATTTTAGGCACGTCAGCTCAAATTTCATTTTTATATTTTTTTTGATTTTTTTGTTGGTATAACTAGAAAAATAAACTGGTATATTAAGAAAGCTTGCATGATTTTTTAGTATCTCATAATTAGTTACTTGATTAATTGTTTTTACATCATTTCCATTAATTCCTCTAACATTATCACTACTTATAATCATTGATAATGGATTAAATAATGTAGTTAATACATATGTGTTGTTTTTATTATCATGTTGAGGAATATTTATAATTTTTACTGCTAAAATAATTGATAGACAAATAATTAAAGTTTTTGTCCAATCAGTGTTTGAAATTACTTTAAATGTAATTGGAACAATCAATATCAAATAGATATACTCTGTTTTTATTGCAGATATAATCGCAGTTAATATAAAAATTTCCATCCAATTTTTCCATGTAGTCACTTCTTCTTTTATACAAATCCATATTCTTAATATAGTTCTTAAGAATAAATATGTAATAATAGAGTTTCTCAAAGGAAAAAGGTTATTATCAATAACAGGTAAGAATAATAATGGTATATAAAAAATCCATACTAGCTTTTTATTATTAAATAGAGTCTCCGCTTCTTGCATTGTTTTTGAAATTATTGTTGAAATTATAAAAACTTGAACCAGTGTTATTGTTGCCATAGCAGGATATATCATTAAACATATAATATAAAACAAATCTGTGAAGTAATGCTGTGTATATTGGAACTTTAGCTTAATAGCACTTTGTATTAAATAGAATTCATCTCCCTTAAAAATACCTGGATAAGTGAATATCAATACCACTAACATTAAAATAAAATAAGGTATAAAATACTTTACAAATGATTTAACTCTTTCATTTCCATTTTTAAGGCTTTTTATTATAAATACAAAACCCGTCCAAAATAATGTAATAATGATAAAGCATAATAATTCAGCTATAGCATAGATATATATGTACTTTTCATATGATATATCTCTAATAAAAAAATCTTTAGAAAAAATTATTGTAAGTAAGAAACTAATTGCTGATAGAAAAGTTACAATATATAAATCTTTGTTGCTTATGTCATTAAATTTGCTCTTTAGTATATTCATTTTTATTTCCTCATTATCTTTTATTACTTATATATCATTTAAAATAGACAAACCATTAAGTAAAAATCCAAATACTTTTTTTGGATAATCCATATGTAGTGGCAACATTGATAAAAAAAGTGAAGCTTCATAAATTCTTATTTTTTTATAATCTATGTTATTATCCAATAGCTTTCTTTTAAATAATTCACTATACTTTTCATTGTTAAAGTCAATTTTCAAATCAAATCTCAAATCTTCATTTAAAACAATATCATAAAGTCCACAGTTAAAGAAATCATATAATCCACATATAGAATGTGATAGTTTAGCAATATCATAATATGGATTTGTCCATAGTTCTTCCTCTACTAAAGCTCCCTTTGGATCAATAAACCTAATCATTTTAGTTTCATCATTATATAGTATATTTGAGAAGCATAAATCTCCGTGTCCCACAACTTCATAAAAGTCTTTTTCTTTTTTTATAACCTTATTATATTCTTGTTTGTACTTTTCAATTATTTCATCTATGTTATTATATTCTGTTCCATTTTTTATGTATTCTTTTAGTATTGAATACTTAGGATGTTCTTTTAACTGCTCTATCCTCTTTTCAAGTTTTTCAATATACAATTTGTTTGATTCTTTAATAAAAACATCTTTAGTCGTTTTCCTTGTTTTTCTATTGTTGATGTAGAAAAACAATTTGTCTAGTATTTTATCAAATTCACTAATATCAATTGCACCATGAATCCATCTAATTGCCAAATCAGGCATATAGATTCTTTCCATCATATAGCTAGCAAATTTATCATTTTCTTCATAGTTGTATGGCATAACCATCCATTTTTTTTCCTCTTCTGGTAATAACTGATAATATGTATATTCTTTTTTTATTTTTTCTATATCTTTTGATCTCTTAATTACAATATTTTCATCAGTTATCATACTATTAAAAAATCTCGCATCAAAACCACCAGAAATATATCTTAAAAAACTGTCAAAGTCTTGTAAATTTGTAAAGCTCTCAGTAATAATGCTGGAATCCTCATTACTTTCTATTAGTTCGTCTTTCATATCATAGTTGTCTATAAATCTATTATACTCTTTTATATTATTAAACATAAGCATAATAGCCTTTTCTTTTCTCTTGACAATAACTCTTTCATTTATAAATCTAGATTTTTCGATTAATATATTAAATTGTTCCACATCTGTAAAAATAAAATTAGAAAATAGGTGAACTATATTCACATTTTCATATCCATTCAATACTTGTTTTAACCCAAGTAAACTGTTTTTATCATCCACTCTATATGAAGCCTTTATATACTTTTTGTCTTCAAGCTCTTCAATATACTTTTCATATAGCTTTTTTCTTTTTAATAATATATCTGCAAAGCTCTTATCTCCTATTATTGTCTTAATTCTTTTATTGGGCATATTTATATTGTCATAAACAAATATTATATCTTTCATTTATTCTTTCCTCCCTTAATACTGATTAGTCCATAAGTGATTATTCCTATAAACACAAATTCAACTGACATAATAATTGAATAATGTAATATAACTAGACCATTTGGCTTAAATAATGCAGAATTCAAATATTCAGTAAACACTTCTAAGTTAAACATTTTTAAATTAATACAAGAAATTATTTTAACTATAGTATAATCTACAGCCCAAGAAAGTATTGATATAGTAGTTAATAAATAAAATCTTCCATTCAACAAGTCTTTACCCGTTCTATATAAATCATTTATAAACTCTGTAACCTTCAATATATGCAGTGAAGTTTTTGTTTGACTATTAATAATGAAAAATTTATTTAGATATTTGTAGGTAGTTGGCACTACAATAATAAAAACAATAAACACAAGTACAAAGCTCATTAGTAATAGTGTAACATTTGAGCATTTTCCTTTTTTTACTATCTCTATTGGAATTAAAAATGCTAATAAAACAATAGTATCAACAAGTCTATCTATTAATATTCCAATAATGCTCTTTTTTATATTATTAGTTTCTTTATTAAAACAATAAATTCTATATAGTTCTCCAAGTTTAAAAGGTATTATTATATTAACAAACGTTGTTTTTATATAGGTTTTTATATAATTCTTTATAGGAATCTTTTCCTCTAAAAAAACAATATATAATCTTAAGAATTTCAATAAATTTAAAACTAGAAAAAGCATTAAACATATTGATAATTCAACAAATGAGAAACTAATACTAATAGCATTAGCAGTTACATAACTACATAGCAATATCAAAGAAACTACCAATACTACCAAATTTAAAAAATAGTACTTTTTATCTTTCAACTTACTTTTGCTCCTTCTAATTTATCTCTTCTGCTATATACTCATCAATTATTTTTTCTCTCATCTCTTTTATTATAAATTTTTTATTGATGAAATATTTAAAAAGCATTTTTAATACTGTAATTGCTTGGTTCACCATTTTAACATTTGAAACTTGGTCATCTTCTCTCCATGAAATAGGTACAAATTCAATTTTATGATTATAATAATTGCTTGCTAAAATCATACAATAATTGAACATTAAGTTATCAGGAAATTTTTTATAAAACTCATCTTCTAACATTCTAATACTATATAAATTTAATCCAGCACCCAAATCATATATTCTCTTTCTAACAACAATTGAGAATAATATATTGTAAACTCTATTTCCAAATGTTCTAAATTTAGAATATCCCTTAAGTTGTGAGCCTTTCATAAATCTAGCTCCAAGTAAACAGTCATGCTTTTTATACTCTTCATTTTCTATAAATGGAATAATATCTTTTATTCTTCCTTGGTCGTCTCCATGTAAAATAATTATATATTCATATTTATTCTTTTTAGCATAATCAAAAGCCACCTTGTGTGATCCACCAAGTCCATAATTCTCTTTATTTCTTAGTAATTTAATGTTTTTTTCTTTATGTTCATTTATATATTTTTTTATAACTTTCTCAGTATTATCAGTACTTCTATTGTTAATTACAATAACTTCATTTATGTAATTAAATACTTTTTCATCTAACTGATTTAATACTCTTATTATTTGTTTTTCACAATTGTATGCTGGAATAAATAACAATATTTTTTCTTTCATAGCAGCTCCTTTTTATATTAATATAGAATTCTTTTCTTCTTTATCCTTATTATTAAAAATGTTCAAAATTGATAGCACTAGAATAAAATATCCAGTCAAATAAATTGGTAGATAATACATAAAAAAGCAATCTGGCGCTGTCGCTATAATTAGAAATGATTTTAGTAATTGAAATCCAAAAATAATAGGCATTGTTTTTTTCTTTTTTATAATACATATAATAGATATTATAATTAATACTAACATGCTTGGAACAATATTGTAAAAACCATTAAATGTAAAATTAGTTTTTGAACTATTATTAATATTGTGTCCTTCTAGTATGTCTATAACTCCATTTCTTATTTTAAGATTTATTGGTGATGTTGTCTTTCCGGTATTTAGTTAAGAACTCTATATGTGGTTTATTCCTATAGTTATCATATATTCTTCTTGTATCTTCGACATGTACATTAATATCATTTATAAATCCAGATGTTCCTAAGAAAGTCCATATTCTTTCTTCAAGAACTTGAAAAGGATATTTAGAAATTAATTTTATAGACGCTTTTTTTAGATTCTCATAATCTTCCTTAGTTGCATCTTCAATATATAAACCACCAATATTGTGAGCTACTATTCCTTTTTCTCCTTCAAGTAATCTATCTATATTAATTGTCCTTGAAATAGTCTTTATTTCTTCACAATCTGGGTTGTTTTTCATTTCACATCTTATAGCTACGTATAATTGATTGATATAACTTGTTACTTCATATCTATTATGATTTTCCTTCTTGTAAAAATAGTCCTGAGGTAAAATTAATAAAACTGCTACTATAATAGTAAAGCACATATACATACACTTAATTCTAATTGATTTTATTTCTTTTTTTAGTATTAATAAGTATATTATTGGAATTAACAATATGAACACTTTTCCTTCTGATCTCAAACTAACCAAAATTACTAAAATTGCAGATAAAACAATATAATCATACTTATTAATTTCTCTTTTTTTCATGAATAGAATCTGGCATATCAACATTAGCTCAATATAACTATACAAAGAAAGTCTTAAAGGATATAAATTGTGATCTAAAACTGGTAGCAATATAAATGGTAAGTATAAAAGATATGTTAGTTTTGAATCTTTAAATATAATTTTAAAATTGTAAATTATGTAAGACACTATTGCTGAAGCACATATTATCTGTATAATAATTACTCCTGATGGAATTGGTATAATCATATATGAAATAATATAAAACAAAGATGTTAAATAATTCTGCCATGTGTAGAAACTATAATCAGAAACTCTATATAGTATATTAAATTCATCCCATCTCCAAATTCCTGGCCAAGTTAATAATAGAATAATAGCATTTATACTCAAATATACTAACCAATAAATAATCATTTCTTTAGTTTTTTTGTCTTTTTTTATTAGATTAGCAATTATTTTAATTATAATTTGATATAGTATAATATATACTAATAACGAACAGAGTTTATATGTGTAAAACTTACTTATTTCTATATTGTTTTTTTCTAAAACATTTAAAATATTAGTATTAAATATTAATTTATCTGTAAAAAAACTTATTATAAAATGAATAAAAGCTAAATACAAAGATAATATTTCTGTTTTTTTTATTTTCATTTTATGCTTTCTCCTCATATAAAATCATTTGTAATTATTCATAAATATCATAAATACCCACTTCTCCACTTTTGGCGAAGTTAGATTTTACAAAGTCTGTTACTTTACTTGGATGTTGCCAGTTCTTTGGATACTTGTCATTTCTTATAAGATATACATTATTACTCTTTTCATTCTCTATCTGATTTATTAATCCTTCTTCTCCATCTTTTCCAAAGTTTCCTTTATTGAACATGTCATAGTTTTTTCTATATTTATCCATTGGTATGTGTACTAAAGCAGCATTAGAGTCAAGAATAATTACTTCTTTTCCTTGATTTTCATAGTTTTCTTCTACAATAATCGTATCGTTATATAGTTTTACAATATAATCTGACAATATCAAGTTCTTATAGTATTTTAATTCCGAATTCTTATTTCCTATTGCATACTCTTTTGTTTTATTAATTATTACTGTCGTAGTTATAGTTATAAAATATAATATAATAAAAGCTTTTATAGTAACAACGCCTAATCTTTTAATTCTATTATCAAATTTTCTATATAGTTTTTGAATTGAATAATATCCCTCAATTAATAACAAAATAATCATCACCCAATTAGCTAATATAAAATGAATTCTATCAGCTATAGGATACTCTATTAAAACTAAAGTTAAACTATACAAAAATAGGGATTTTATTTTTATATATTTCAAATTTTCTTTGTTCTTGTACATAGTAATAAAAACTATATTAGCTATTGTGCAAACCGGTAATAATACAGCTAGTATTCTGATTAACAAATCATTATGTTTAATCAAATTTGTATAAGATATATTATTCTCAAAAGTATTAATAGATAAAAAAACATAACTTATAAAGGAGTTAAATGATTGTGTTATTAATAAATATACAAGTAATATAATAATTGGTATTAGAATTCCAACAATTCTAGCCCAAAAGGCTTTGAATGATTTATCTCTAATAGAGCAAATAAGGGTTGGTAAAATTACGCCTACACATATGATTATTCCAATAGTTTGTTTAGTGCAAAATGCCAATCCCCCCAGTAATCCAATGATAGAATCATTTTTCAGATTTTTTTTATCTATTTTTTGAAGTTCCAAATAAATAATCAATAAACTCAAAAAAACTGTAAAAAAATTATAGTCTAAAAATAAATCGTTTTTTAGAATAGCCAATAACGGAAGTGTTATTATTAAACTATTAATTTTACTTTTTACTAATGAATTGATTACTTTATATGTCATATATAGAATTGATGTTAATAGAACAACATTCATAAGTCTAAAAACAATTAGCTCATTTGAGAATATCTTTAATACTATTGCTTCTATCATATATACTAGTGGTGTAGTAATCATACTAATATCTTTATATGGGACTAATCCTTTTGTAATGTTCCTTGCAATATTATAGTTCCATAATTCATCTAAATTGTTTATCTCTTTTACCAATATAGTTGATAATAAATGTAAAAAAACTAATAAAAACATTACAAAGACAAATATTTTATCTTTGTTCTCTTTTATTTTTTCAATCATTTTTTCTCCTAATCAATAAACTATCAAATAACAAGACTAGTTTTCACTTTTGTATTCATACCCCAAGTGTTTATAAGCCTTTGGCATAGCAATTCTCCCTCTAGGAGTACGAGAAATAAAACCAATTTGTATTAAATATGGTTCATAAACATCCTCAATAGTTGAAACTTCTTCTCCTAAAGTTGTAGCAAGAGTCTCAATACCTACAGGTCTTCCTTTATAACTTTCTATTAATGTTACTAATAATCTTTTATCAAGTGCATCAAGTCCAATATCATCTATTTCCAATTTATTAAGAGCTATCTTTGCAATATTTATATCTATGTTTCCATCTGACAGTACTAAAGCATAGTCTCTTACTCTTTTAAGTAGTCTATTTGCAATTCTAGGTGTTCCTCTTGATCTTTTAGCGATTTCAATTGCTGCATCATCTTCTATTTCAATTTTTAAAATACTTGCAGATCTTTTTACTATAGTTTTTAAATCTTTTACTTCATATAGTTCCAGTCTTTCAACAATTCCAAATCTATCTCTTAATGGTGTTGTTAATGATCCTGCCTTAGTTGTTGCTCCTATTAAAGTGAATTTAGGTAAATCCAATCTAATAGATTTTGCTGTAGGTCCTTTTCCTATTATTATATCTAATGTAAAGTCTTCTAATGCTGGATATAAAACTTCTTCAATGTTTTTGTTAATTCTATGTATCTCATCAATAAACAACACATCATATTCTGAAAGACTTGTTAGAATTGCTGCCAAATCTCCAGGTTTTTCTATTGCAGGTCCAGAAGTGATTTTTATTTTTGAATTCATCTCATTTGCAATAATATTAGCTAATGTGGTCTTTCCTAGTCCAGGAGGTCCATAAAGAAGTACATGATCAAGTGCTTCTTCTCTTTTTTTTGTTGCCTCTATATAAATCTTCATATTTTCTTTAACTTTATTTTGACCAATATATTCACTAAGGCTCTGTGGTCTTAAAATATTCTCTTGTCGTTCTTCTCTTTCATTGGTCAAGCTCGGATTAATTAGATTATTATTCATAAATGTAACTTCCTTAATTTACTTATTATCCTTTTCTACAAGTCCTAATTCTTTATTTTCCTTAATTAATTCTGCTTTAAATTTGGTTATTTCACTATATCCTATTGCAACAATTGCCATTAGTAATAATAGGAATGAAGCTGCTTTCCATATTCCATCTTCTATAATAATTATTGCTAGCATTCCAAGTGTTACACTTAAAGCATACAAAATAAAAACAGATTGTTTTTGGGTAAAACCTTGTTTCATAAGTCTATGATGCAAATGTCCTTTATCTGCCTCAAATACTGCTTTAAAAGATTTCCCTTTAATAATTCTTCTACATATAGCAAATAACGTATCAAATATGGGTAGTCCTAATACTAATACTGGTGCTATAAAAACAAATAGAGTTACAGTTTTTGCAACGCCAATTATTGCAATTACTGAAAGTGAATATCCAATAAATTGAGCTCCTACATCTCCCATAAAAGTTTTTGCAGGATATAAATTAAATGGCATAAATCCAAGTATAGCTCCCGCTAATGCTGTAATTAGTATAATTGAAATTAGTGGTGAGTAATTTGTTGCAAAGATTATAAGCAATGAAAAACATGATATTAAACCTATTCCAGATGAAAGTCCATCTAGTCCATCTATTAAATTAATTGCATTAGTTATTCCTACAATCCATCCAATTGTTAAAGCAAAACTAATAAATGGTTGCAATGTCACTCCATTAATTACATCAATTCTTATTCCAAAGAAATAAACAAATAGAGCTGATATTATTTGAGCAAGAAGTTTTATTATTGGGGATAAATCTTTTATATCATCCAAATATGCGAAAACTTCTACTGTCATTATTCCCAATAAGAATCCTAATAGCTTCATTTTATAGTTATCAATATCATTCAATATAATCTTCTTCTCAATTGTCATTGCAATTATTAAATAAACTGATGAAACAATGAATCCAACTAGAATTGCTATTCCTCCAATCCTTGGTATTGGTTTTTTGTTTATTTTTCTGTTGTTAGGTTTATCTATTGCTCCAACTTTTTTTGCTAGCTTTATTGTATAAGGCACTGTAACAAATGATGTAAAAAATGCTAGTACAAAAGCTATAGCTATATCTCCCCACATATATTATTCCTCCATTTTTTGTTTATAATATCATACATATATATTAAAATCAACAAATCATCTATAACTATATTTTACTCATTCATCTCTTTTTCTTCATTGTATTCATTAACCAAATATATTGGCCTATTTTTTGTTTCATTAAATATTCTACCTAAATACTCCCCAACAATTCCAAAAAGCATTATTTGAATTCCTGAGAAGAATAAAACTAATAATATTATTGCTTGAAAAGCTTCTATTACAACATTTAGTCTAGCACATTTTACAATAACATAAACAAAGTATGCAATTAATGTAATAAATGTAGGAATTGCTAAATATACTGATAATCTTAATGGTGAAGTAGTAAAAGACGTAATTCCATCAATAGCTAGATTTATTAGTTTTCCATAATTCCATTTTGTTTTTCCTGCAATACGAGGATCTCTATCGTATGAAATCGCTTTTTTCTTATACCCTATCCAGCTAAACATACTCTTTGAACATCTCTGAGATTCTCTCATCTTCTTAAGAGCATTCATGCATCTCCTATCTAAAAGTCTAAAATCTCCTGTATCTTTTTGAATTTCAACCTTTGTCAAAGATTGTAACACTCTATAATACATCTTAGATGTAAACTTCTTTAGCCAAGATTCTCCTTTTCTAGTTCTTCTTTGGGCATAAACATCATCATATCCTTTTTCCCAATATTCAATCATGTCTGGAATCAATTCAGGGGGGTCTTGTAAATCAGCATCTAAAAATATAGCACAATCTCCTGTAGCATAATCAAGTCCTGCTATCATTGCAGTTTCTTTCCCAAAATTTCTTGAAAAATCCACATAATTAATCCTCTTATCTTCTTTTCTATACTCTTTAATTAAATCAAGAGTTTTGTCTTTTGATCCATCATTAACAAATAGAATTTCAAACTCATATTTATCCACGAAATCCATCAATTTATTAATTCTTTTCATCAAATGTGGTATAGCTTCTTCTTCATTATATGCTGGAATTATTATACTAATCTTTTTCATATCTAATAACCATCCTTTCAAAAGTAGATTTATTATTTTGGTAAAAAAACTAATTACCTCTAACCTTTTTTACTACTTTTATAATACCTGTCTTTTGTAACAATTTTATAAGCCCTCTATACCATGCACGTTCCCACATCTTGTCCTTAAACAATTGCATTTTATAATCATCTTGCTCAAATCCAAAACTTTCATTATATACTTTACATTCCCACTTGTATTTTTCTTCGTCTGAAATAAAACCTCGAACTACTAGCTCACTTAGAATATCTGTACAGTTACTTAATCTTTTTCCATTCTCTATTTTAGTTTTATTAGGATTTTTTCTAGTTTCCTCTAACAGATTAGACATATTTCTAACCATTTGGCTTATTGTAAATCCACTTAATACTCTATCTCTGCATTTTGATTTATAATCACCTATATTATCAATTATTCTATTTATTCCATCAACATACTGAGTTATTTCTTCTTCTGAATAATTAAAATCTAAAATATCTTCTTCTTTTTGAAGACAAGGAACTATTATTCCAACATCCTCATTTATTAATTCATTTTGTCCACCAACATCACTTGAAATCACAGGCACTCCCATTGCCAATGATTCATATGAAGTTAGTGCTAATCCTTCCTTAATAGAGCAATTAAAAGTTAAATCACACGCAGAATAGAATTTTTGAGTTTCGCTCACTTTACCAGCAAATATTATGTTTTCATTTATTCCAAGTGCTTTGGCTTTTGATTTAACTTTGTGGAATAAGTTTCCAGTTCCAGCAATTAAAACAACAAAATCATCTCTTGTTTTCTTAAGTTCTTTTATAACTTCTAATAGTAAAAATGGTCTTTTCTGTTCAGTAATTCTGCATATATAACCAATAACATATTTTTTGTTAATCTTAAAATACTCTCTTTCCGAGTCCTTATCATAATTCCTAGGATTAAAAATATCTTCATCAACACCTATATATACAGTTCCTAATTCTTCTTTTTTCCTTTCGAAATACTCTTCAAGAATTCTCTCACTATTCTTATTACATGTTAATGTTTTATCTATAACAGAAGCAGCAGCACTTGAATCTCTTGAATATCCACCATTTCTGTTATACCATTCTTCCATATGTATATAATCTATTATCGGAATATTAGGATAGCTTGATTTTATGAAAGGTAGCATTGTATATCCAGTCTCACTATTAGTGTTCATTATAATATTAATATTATTTTTTTCTATTATATAATTAATAAAAGCTGTCCAATACTTTTGATTAATAAATGAAGGTAATTCATAAATCGTTGCATACTTAGAAAACTCTTGAACATATTGGTTAGTTGCAGGCTCAGTTGAGATTATAGTTACCTCAAATTTATTTTTATCTAATCCTTTAATTAGGTCTAAATTGAACTTATCTGCTCCCCCCATAATCATCCAAGGAATAATCATTAATAGATTTGTCTTAGAGTTCTTTTTCACTTTTATTTTTGGAACACTCTCAATTTCAATAACTGGTTTTTCCCAATTATAAGAATAATTAGGATATTGAATTGCCTTAACAGGCTTTTTGATTTTTTTTGCAGTCTCATTAACAATTTCTAAAGCTCTTTTTTTGTTTTCTTTAGATTTTGCTAATTCACTGCCATTTTCTTTTCTTCTATACCAAAATCCGTAGAAATTCATTCTAACTGGGAATTTGCCATTAGCAATCATTTTAAGCCAAAAATTCCAGTCTTCATTAACTGATTTTTCTCTCAGTTCATATCCTCCAACAAGATTAAAGTCATCTTTTCTAATCATAGCTGAAGCGACTAAATCATTTTGTTTTTTCTCTTTTTCTGAGTCAAACCATTTGTTCCATAAGTATTCATCTGCTTCAAATCCTACAGAATCAGTATAAGCCCATGAAGCTTTTTGATTTGTTTCCAATGTCCAGTAAGCACATTCAAAATATGTAGGCTCTATTAAATCATCTGAATCTAAAAAGAACAAGTATTTTGAACTATTGCTTGCCTTCTCTGCGCCATAATCCCTTGTTGCCGCTAGACCTTCATTTTCTTTGTGAAACACTATGATTCTATCATCAATTTTAGATACTTCTTGCAATTTTTTTAAGCTCTCTTCATCTTTTGACCCATCATCAATTATTAATACTTCAAAGCAAGGAAAAGTCTGGTTTAGAACTGAGTTTACAGCTTGTTCTATATATTGTTTATCATTATAAAATGGTATTACAACTGTAATTAAAGGTTCCATTTTTTTATTATCAAATTGTATTCTCTTTAATTCCTTACCAGGTTGCTTACTAAAGTCAAAAACATTATTCATTAATCTTTCCCTTTCTAACAATTCTCTTTATTTTTCTTATTACTCTAAAAGATATTGTGCGTTCATAATTATCTATTTTATCTTTTAGTTCTTTTATTTCTTTTATGTTATTATTTTCTTTTTCTTCCATCCACTCTTTATATTTTAAATGATCTTTCCAATCATTTTCCATTTTGTTAAATCTATATTCTGCTAGTTTTCCAATCGTGCTATTTATTTTTATCATTTCCATCAATATGTCACTAGTGTCTATGTCATATTTATAGTTTTCTTTATCTATTATATAAATATTGTTATCAATATCTAATTCCTTCTTTGCTCTTTCATAGTTATATTCGATAATCTCACTTATTAATTTTTCATCTAGTTTCTTTATCTTTTTAGAAATATCTCTAACTTCTTTTTCTTCTAAATGTTTTCCTCCAAAATTGTCATTTAGTTCTATATCAAAATTTTCTTTTGAAAGAATATCTCTTATTCCAGTATAGCCTGAAATAATTGCTAATCTTTTCATCGCAATAGCTTCTAATATGCACCTTCCAACTCCAATTACTGCATCACATTTTTCCATTACTTCTTTAACATTAGAAATAGAACCTAAAAATTTAACATTATTGATTCTCTCTCTTTTTACATATTCTTCAAGTTTTTCTTTAGCATTTCCATCTCCAGCAATAGTTAAAGTCATTTCATTATTATCTTTATATAATTCCTTATAAAGATTAATTCCGTCTAAAACTGATTTATATTGAAGTTCTTCCAGTCTACTAATTATTAATATGTCATTAATTCTTTTTACCTTACTCTTTGGTTTAAAGTCTGCTATACTAATTGAGTTTCTCATATAAATAACTTTATTCTTATCACTTATATTAAACTTTCTCTCTATAAACTCTTTTGTTTTAGGGGTTATAGCAATTATTTTATCTGCATATTTGTAAAAAAGTTTTATATTATCCTCATAGGTTTCATAGTGTTCTTCAAAAAATTTATATTCATCCTCTATTACACTTTCAGACATATGGGTATAAGCGACATAAGGAGTATTTGTAATTAAACATGCAGGCATTACAACATTCATAGATTGAAATGAATTATTATATACTTCTGATACTTTATATTTTTTCAATATACTGATAAACTGCTCAATTTTCTCATAATCATAATAGATTTTATTTTCAAACTCGAATTCAACACAAATAGCACCTGTTTGTTTGAACTTATCAGTGTAAATTCCGTCTTTTGCCAACACAACAACTGTATATCCCTTTCGCTTCAAAGATAATATTTGATTATATACAAAAGTCTCAACACCACCTACTTGAAAGTAGTTTAGACAAATTAAAATTACTTTGCCCTTATTCATATAATACCCCTTTTTACAATTCTTCTGCAAACCTCTTTTGTAACTTATTAAATAATAAATAACCAATAATAGTTACTGCTATCCCTATAGCTATTATTATTCCTAGCATTGAAATCTCTGGCATTTCTTTATTATAAAAAATATCTCTATATCCATCGATTATGTATGTCATAGGGTTTAAAAGTAGTATCCATCTAAATTGCTCAGGTATCACTTCTAAAGAATATACTATTGGAGTTGCATAAAAGAATAATTGTAATACTACACCAATAAAATGTTGTAAATCTCTAAAATATACTGTTACACTTGAAAAGATTAATGCTAATCCAATAAGCATTATATATTGTGCTAATAATACAATTGGAAAAGCTAATGCATATATGCTAATTCCCATGCCATTAATTAGCACAAATGCTAATATTAGTAAACTTGAAATGAGAAAATTTACCGTTTCACTTGTCACAAGTGACAAGGGTAATATTTCTCTTGGAAAATACACTTTTTTTATTATATTTCCATTCTCTATCATAACAAATGAAGCCCTATTTAGTACTGTCGAAAAATATGTCCATGGAATAAGTCCACAAACCATAAAAACTGTATAATTTTCTATATTATTTTTCATAATCAATGGGAATATTATTGCATAAACAGCTATTTGTAGTAAAGGATTAATAAAAGACCATAGAACACCTAAAAATGAATGTTTATACTTACCACCAATATCTTTTTTTACACTTGTTTTTATCAGTTCTCTATAATTATATAAATTTCTAAAAACGTTCATTAATTCTTCCTCTCTATTGTTTTATTTTGTTTCTTCAATATACTTATCTATAACTTTGTCTGTTTTACCATCTAATTGTATTTCACCTTTATTCAACCAGATTGCTCTATCACACAATTCTTTTGCAGATCCAAGATTGTGTGTAACAAATACCATAGTAGTTCCTTGTTCTTTTAATTCTTTCATTTTGTTAATACACTTTTCCTGAAAATGTGCATCTCCAACAGATAAAATTTCATCAACTAACAAAATATCAGCATCAACATTTATAGCTACAGCAAAAGCCAATCTCATAAACATTCCTGAAGAGTAAGTTCTTACTGGATTATCAATAAAATCTTGTAATTCTGAAAATTCTATTATTTGATCAAGTCTTTCATCAATTTGTTTTTTAGTCAAACCAAAAATAGAAGCATTAAAATAAATATTCTCTCTACCCGAAAAATCCTGATGAAATCCAGCTCCTAATTCTAGTAATGAAGTTAATCTACCATTTACTGTTATCTTTCCTTTTGTTGGATAAATAATCTTTGTCATTAATTTTAATAGAGTAGATTTACCGCTTCCATTTATTCCAATTAGCGCAACTGCTTCGCCATTCTTTATAGTCAAATTAATATCTTTTAAAACTTCTCTTGTTTCTTTTTTATTTCTATTCCAAAACAGCATTTTTTCTTTAATACTGTTTGCCTTGTCAAAATAAATATTAAAATTTTTATATACATGCTCAACTATTATTCTGTTTTCAGTCTTTTTTTGCATTTTTCCATTCCTTTCATGTATTTATTTTTCTATATAATATTATAAATTACTAACGATGTCAAAGGATGCATTATGTGATACTATTTGCTCAATATAAAGATTTGTAGTATACAATCTTTTACGTTTTAAATCTTCTTTTAGTAGCAATCTTACCTGGAATCCATAAAATCATTATCATAATTTTATTTAATAAGCCTTCAACAGAACTTATTGCATGACTCCTATCTGCAAGGTTTGCAAATAAAATATAATGTTTATATACATACATTCTTTTTGAAAAACTAACATCTTCAAAGTTCATCTCTAGTATTTCTTTAAAAAACATATAATAGCCTAATGGATTTTCCTTAAATACTTTTAAAATATTGCTTGTATAACCATCATCTTTATAATCACCAATTTCAATTGGTTCATTTATTCCAATAATATCATAATCCAAATCCATCTTATGGTACATTCTCGATTCTGTAATAAACTTTTCATCTGCTTCAAGTTCATGCTTATATTTTTTTCTAATGCTTGTTTTAAATACAAGAATTTTTTCTCCTGTCATTTTTTCTCTAAAGTATAAACTGAACATATCACTTCTATGCACTTCTTCTGGGAATTTATTTCCACTAATCTTTCCTTTTTCTGTTTCTTTCAAAAAAGCTAAGGCATAAACAGTATCATCTTCGAGTAATCTTTTTGAATACTTTACTATTGTATCTAATGCTCCAGTCCTCAAATAGTCATCAGAATCACAAGTAAATACTATGTCTCCTTTTACTCTTTTCATTAAGTTGTTTATCGCAACCATTTTTCCCTGATTGCTTTGATAGAAATACTTTATATCTATAATATCTTGTTTTATATAATTATCTACAATTAATTTAGATTTATCTGTCGAGCCATCATCCATTATCAACCATTCAAAATCTACTCCTGAATTATTGTTAACAAGTAAGCTAGTGTATAATCTTTCTAAATCTTCAGCTCTATTATAAGTTGGAGTTAATATTGAAATTTTCATCCTATTGTCCCTTCTATATCTTTTATTATCTTATCGTAATATTTTTTTATTTTATTAATATATGCTTCTTTCTGTTTTTTGGTAGTTGTTTCATTTTCTATATCATATTCTAGTATCTGTTTTAACCCGTCAAAAATACCTTCTTCTGTATTCTTTAACACTATGGATTTGTCATAATTCTCAACGCATTCTCTTGCAGCAGTATCAGTTATAATAATAGGTTTATTTAATATTTTTGCTTCATCTAAGACCATTCCATATCCTTCATAATATGATAGTAAGCAAAAATAATCACAATTCTTAATATATGGATATGGATTTTCCTTAGCCCCAAGTAAATAAAAACTTTCAGTCTCATCTAGTTTATCAATCAATCTTTGGATATTATATCTTTGTGATCCATCACCAACTACATAAACTTTGCAATGAATTCCTTCTTTTTCAAGTTGTGCATGAATCTTAACAAATCTATCAATTGCCTTTTGCTCTTCCAATCTACAAACAGTCAATAAGTTAATATCATTTTTATCATATGGTAGTTCAATCTTTTCTTCTGATTTTTCTATCACCTTATTATAATCTAAATAATTTCTAATTATAATTTCATCAAATTTATTTCCATATACCTTATTAAAATCATCCTGATTTTCTTTACTGACAAATACTATTCTATTAAATTTTTGATAGATTCTTTTGTCAAAGTATCTTTTTATTTTTGAAATAAATCCATTTCCAAAAACTTTAGAAATATCATTATGAACCCATGCTATTTTTACTTCTTCTTCAAGTCTTTCATCAGAATTATTATTAAGAGCTATAGTTTGACTAGTTTGAGCCACACCCAAATTTTTGATGTTTTTCTTTTTATTAATGTCCTTAGCAAACAATCTTGTAATTGGTCCTTCCAAAAAGGCTATATATTTATCATAACCTTCAGGAGGTTTATCCAAAAACAATAGCTTAAAAGATATTATTAATCTTTGTATTTTATTAAATTCTTTAAACTCTTTATTGTATAAGCTTATAACTTTAACATTTTCATTTAATTGATTTTTCAATATTCCATTATCATATATTGTGAAAATAGTAATATCATAATCTGTCGATAATCTGTTTGATAAATCAACTAAAACTCTCTCTGCTCCGCCTAGTGTTAAGCTAGTTATTCCAAATAAGACTTTTTTCATTTTTTTCCTTTCCTTTTGTAATTAAATAAATCTAAGTATAAAACAAGTAAGTTTAAAAACATATTTGTTTAAATGCATCAAATATACTTTTTTTAATCCTTTTTCTTTTTTCAAAATAGGGTTTTTCTTCCAGTTTGGAAATCTTGTATTAACATTTTGCCATGTTTCATAAAACAATCTTTCTCTTGCTACCCTATCTTTAACCTTTGCAATTCTTTTTAAGGAACTACAAAACAATAGCTTAGTATATATATATCCTAACTCATCTTTGTATTCTTCAAATAAACCTTCTTTTTCATAGAAATCTATAGAATTATTTAGAACATTAAAAATTTGTCCAGTAGTATAATCTTGCTTATTTATAAGTGAGTTACTTCTTTGTACATAATATATTAATGGTTCTTCAACAAATGCAACTTTATTTATATTTGGAACCAACTTATAAAAGAATTCAATATCCTCGAATTTTAATCCTTTTGGAAACTCTTCAGTAATTATATCTTTTTTTATCAATTTGTTCCATGCACATACTCTTCCATGAGAAATCATTTCTTCTTTGTTCTCATATCTAATTCCCTTGTCCAATTTTAATTTATATTTATCCTTCTTTCTTTTAGGATAAGCCCAGTAGAAATCACATTCAACATAATCAGCTTCTTCTTCAATTGCTTTATTATATAATTTCTCATACAAAGTTTCGTCAACAAAATCATCTGAGTCTAAAAATGCAATGTAATCACCTGTTGCACGTTTTAATCCATAGTTTCTAGCATCAGATAATCCTCCATTTTCTTTTCTTAAGTATATGATATTAGAATGCTTTTCTTCAAATTCTTTGATAATATCATGAGATCCATCTGTAGAACCATCGTTTACCACAATTATTTCAATATCATCAGCTATAGTTTGTCCTACTAAAGAATTTAAACACTTTTCTAAATACTGCTCAACATTATATACTGGCACAATAACACTAACTTTTGGCATATCAGTTTCCTTTCTAATCTCTATTTTGCTATCTTAAGTGTGCTAATATATTTGTCTTAATTAGTTAAATCTTACATGTATAAACACTTTTTTTATTAGTTGTTTAACATTTCTTATTTTTATATATTTTGAAATCTTTCTTTTCTTCAGTTCCTTAATATAATAATCTTTATTATCTCCTTTCAAGTCTGAAACAATAACTAACATTGCGTTTGTCGCAAATATTCCAACATTTTCTTTAGTCCTTTTTGAAATCTTCATATTATTTGTTGTATTTATCAAATTGTCAAAATGTGCTAACATATCTTCAATTCTTTTTCTCTGTTTTTTTTCATCATTTCCTCTCATTATGCTAGAATCTGTTTGTACATAAAAGTATTCACATTTATCTGTTATAGCAACTGTTTTAGATTTTAATAAAACTAAAGGAGTAGTTGCAAAATCCTCATGATACATCCCTTTTGGAAACTCTATTACTTTATCCTTTTTTATAGCATAATTCCATGCACATACAAGCAATGGATCTGTTCCATACAAAAGGTTAAAAGCTTCTTCCCCAGTTGTATTATTTGGATTGTTCACAGATTTTTCTTTTAACTGCTTTCCATTATTATCTACAATAATTGGACTCCATTTTATTAAATCAAAATCTTGGTTTATGAACTCTTCTATGTCACTAAGTAAACTTGTAGAAATGTAATCATCTCCATCTACAAATATTATATACTCACCTTTAGCCTTTTCTACACCATAGTTTCTAGCATCAGAAAGTCCACCATTTTCTTTTTTATAATACTTTATTCTATTTTCATATTTACTTATGATTTCATCTATATTGTCAGTAGATCCATCGTTAACAACTATAATTTCGTAATCAATTTTAGTGTTTTTTTGATTGATAGCTGATTCAATAGCCCTTTCAATAGTAGTTCCAACATTATAAGCCGGAATAATAAAGCTAACTTTCATTAATTATCCTCGTATAATCCAAATTGTGAATTATATCGAATCTCCTTTCTTAAGTTTTTTATAATAATCTTTTAAAACTTATTTGTTTTGGATAATTCTATCTAATTTTTCTAAAATCTTTTTATTAAAATCCTCTGGAGAAAACTCTATCGGTGTAAAGCCTTTATCTAGAAACTCTTTCATACCCTTATAAACACCTTCTTCTGAGTTTTCAACAACAATTCCATATTTTCCATCAATGTCTTTTTTACTATCTGAAACTTCAGTAGTTACAATTGGTTTTCCTAGTATTTGTGATTCAACAAATACTACTGGATAACCTTCAAATTGTGATGATAGTAAGAAACAATCACTCATTTTTAAATATGGATATGGATTTTTCTTAGCCCCTAAAAAAATTATGTTTTTTATTTTCTTACTAGCTTCTTTATATATTCTAGTATCTGAACCTTTTCCAACAAAAACAACTCTAAATTTATATCCTTCTTTGTTTAATTTCTCTGTAGCTTGAATAATTCTACTTAGCCTTTTTTGCTTTTCATCATGTCTTCCAATGTTAATGAATGTAGTTTTTCTAGTTTTAATAAAATCGTCTACCTTATCTTCAGATTTATTAATTATGCTTTTATAATCAATTAAGTTGTTGCATTCAATAGCTTTTTTTGCACATTCTGGGAATTGCCCAATAAATGTTTTTCTGTCATAATCTGAAACAAAAACAATTTTGTTAAAACTTTCAGCTTTCAATCTACTAAAAAATAGTCTATATTGTATAATATCTTCACCATAAAAATTCATATAATTGTTATGAACCCATAATGCCGAATTCTTACTTGCATTTCTTGCAATAAATGAACATGGAAAACTATATGTTGCAAAACTAGCCGAAAAATCAAAGTTGTTTTTATACTTAATTTTAAATTTAATCTGTTTTATAAGATTAATGAATTTTCTTAATATCTTTATTTTGCAATCGCTAGCCGTATATGTAATTATATTCACATTGTCAGGTACTTGGTCAAGAAAGATACCTTGTTTTCTTTCCAATACTAATGTTATTTCATATTTAGGAGCCAAATGTTTTAATAATGTAATCAAAGCTGTTTCAATTCCTCCTAAATCAAGTGAATATGATGCAAACAAAATTTTTTTCATAGTGCTCCTTTCATACCACAATATTATATTACATATTACGATTTTTTTCAACTTAAATACAACAAAAAAGAAGTATTTCTCTAAGCTACTAAAAAACAACCCAACGAGTACTATCAATGGGTACTAAAGTGGACAGAGATTTTTGCTAAAATGGACGTTGCAAGGTGTACCGAGATTTTTGGCAATAATAAAAAGGACAGTTACGTTTTTCCATTTTTCTTGGAAATTTTAACTGTCCCTCTTTCTCATTCAGTTAGCTGCCTTATTTCTGTTGGGTTCTGGTTAATTAGATATAATAAAAGTACTAGCAATATAATAAAATAAATAATTACATATATTCTTACTTTCATTGATTTCCCATAATTCCGTACAATGTACACACATCCCGGCATAGCAGAAAAAAGTATTCCTAGAACCATCAAACATATCGTTATCCATATTTGCAACATACTCATAGCTGTTCTCCCTTCAAAATCAGTTGTATTTACAATGATTTATATATAGTCCCAACTTATTTAATTATATGCATATAGATAAAAAATATTATTCTATTTACATTTTTTGTCATTTTTTATTGATTTATTCGCATTGCTATGGTAGAATATGGTAGTCTTATACATAATAATCTACATAGTTAAAAGACAGAAAAGATGTGATAATTATGGAAAAGCTTCTAGTTTTGATTATAATTCTTTAAATAGTAAAAGAATTATAGACATAGAAAAACCGTTGAGTCAGATTCAACGGTTTTTTTAGTGCCTTATGCACTGGAAAACTTCTAGTTTGAATGAGATATGCTTCTCCATTCAATTATATATTACACTATTTTGTTTTGTATGTCTACAGTTTTTGTTAAAATTTAGTATTTTATTCATCAATTCTTAATACTTTAATATTATTGTTCATGAATAAACCAGATTCTATAACACCTGTTATTGATTTTATCTTCTTTTCAAGTTCTTCATCTATTTTTTCAAATCTAGTATCCAAAATCGCATTATTATTATCTGTCATTCCCCTAAAAATTGTTTCTGTAGCTCCAATTTTAGTTAACTCATTTGCCACATATTTAATTGCAGATGGAAATACTTCTATTGGAACAGGATGCTTCTCTCCTAAGCTATTCACAAACTTTGTATTATCAACAAGAATATACGTAATTGGTGAGTTCAAAATATTTAGTTTTTCTCTAAACATTGCTCTTCCCATGCCTTTTATCATATTGTTTTTTCCATCAACTTCATCCGCTCCATCAAAAGACCAATCAATTTCATCTTCAACTAAACTTCCTAATTCTATTCCACATTCTTTACATAAATCTTCAATTTCGTTTGATGTTGGAATAGCTTTAATTCTAATATTTTTTTCCTTTATAGTTTTTCCGATTTCAATAGTAGCAAGGTAAGATGTAGATCCCGAGCCAAATCCTATTACTTGTCCATCCACAACCTTTTCTGCTATCTTCCTAGCTAGTAAGAGCTTTTCTTCTTTATTATCTATTTTATCTATATCCATTTTTCACCTCATTTTCCCTGTGCAATTATGGACTTTCCATTTCTTCACAGTATACTATTTTTTATATTGTTATTTCTTCTTTTGCTGTAAATTTTTCCTTTACAAGTTTATTTAATCTTGAATTTTCTGAAGTACTTAAGTCTGGATCTTTATCAGTTATTTCTAATGCTAAAGCTTGAACTTCTTTTAATTGTTCAACATCTGTAAATAAGTTTGCAATTTTGAATTCTGGTAAACCATGTTGAGCAGTTCCAAAAAAATCTCCCGAACCTCTAAGTTCAAGGTCTTTTTCAGCAACAATCATACCGTTATCTGTTTTTACCATTGTTTCCATTCTTTCTCGTGTATTTTGGCTATTTCCTGTATACTTTAATACACAATATGATTTATACTCTCCTCTTCCAACTCTACCTCTCAATTGATGTAGTTGTGCCAATCCAAATCTTTCGGCATTTTCAATCACCATTAGACTTGCATTTGGAACATCAACTCCGACCTCTATTACAGTTGTTGAAACCAATATATCTATTTGTCCTTCTTTAAATCTTTGCATTATTTCATCTTTTTCCTTAGGTCTCATTTTACCATGTAAACATTCAACTTTATAATTCTTAAACTCACCATCTTTATATTTTTTAGCCAAATCAGTTGCGGATATTAGATTTGCATTATCTAGATTCTCAGTCTCTTCAACAAGCGGGCAAACTACATAAGCTTGTCTTCCTGCATCTATTTGTTCTTTAATAAAATTATTAACTCTTGATTCCATTTTTTTAGATACTGCAACAGTTTCTATTTTCTTTCTATTTGGAGGTAATTCATCTATAATGGAAATATCCAAATCTCCGTAAAGAATCAATGCTAATGTCCTTGGTATAGGTGTTGCAGACATTACAAGTACATCTGGGTTTTCTCCTTTACCAACTATTGTACTTCTTTGCTTTACCCCAAATCTGTGTTGTTCATCTGTAACAACCAATCCTAGTTTTTTAAATACTACATTTTCTTCCAGAATAGCATGAGTTCCAATTATTATATCCGCTTCTCCTGATTCAATCCTTTCTAGTGCTAATCTTTTTTGCTTTGCAGTCATTCCTCCAACTAAGCCTTCACATTTTATCCCATATTTTCCAAGAGTTCTTATACAATTTTCTAAGTGTTGATTTGCTAAAATCATTGTTGGAGCCATTATTACAGCTTGATATCCGCTTTTAACAGCTTTATACGCTGAAATTAATGCAACTATTGTTTTTCCTGATCCCACGTCACCTTGTAAAAGTCTATTCATTGGCTTATCAGATTCCATATCTTCGTTTATCTCTTCTAAAACTCTTAATTGAGCTTTTGTTAATTTGAAAGGTAAGTCATTTATTACATCAGACATACTAACATCTATATCATATTTTATTCCTTTGACTTCTTTTCTATTTTCACCCTTTAACTTAAGTAATCCCAACTGCATAGCTAGAAGTTCATCAAAAACTAATCTTCTTCTTGCTTTTTTAAATTCTGTGAAATTATCTGGAAAATGAATTTGATGAATTGCTTTATTGTAATCCATTAAATTATATTTCTTGACCAAATAATCAGGAATAATTTCATTTATGTCATTTACTAACTCCAATCCATTTTGTATTATTCTTCTCATTGTACTAGGCTTTATTTCATAAATAAGTGGATACGCTGGAATTATCTTTCCTGTATTATTTGATTTTCCTATTTCATCAAAAACAGGAGACATCATCTCTTTTAAGCCCATTTTCACATTTACTTTACCAAAAAATCTATATGTGTTTCCTCTTTTAATTTGCTTTGATATGTATGTTTGATTAAACCATGTGATAGTACAGTTATCTGATTCATCAGTTACCATCAACTTCTCAATACTTTTATATCTTCCAAGCATCCTAGTACTTACACTAGCAATTGCTCTTGCCTCAATCGTAACCTTTTCACCATCTTGTACTTCAGCAATCTTTTTAATTTGACTTCTGTCTTCATAGTCCCTTGGAAAATAAGTAACTAAATCTCCTAATGTATATATTCCAAGTTTATTAAGACTTTTCACCCTAGATGGTCCAACTCCTTTAACATATTTAACATCTTTTTTTAAATCTGTCATCTTATAAATCCTTCTTCTTATTATATATGAATAATATCACATAAAAGCACCTCGGTCAATGTTTCATTTGCCTCATTTAAATCATTTACCAATAAACATTTGTACATATATTTTTCCATATTGCGAGCCATTTACTACTCCTATTCCAGTGTAATTAAAATTGCCGTTTAGAATATTAGCTTTATGTCCAGTTGAATTCATCCATGCATTTACAGCAGCACTATTATTTGAATTTCCAGCAATGTTTTCTCCTGCTGTTTTATATGATATTTTAAAACTATTTAGCATATCAAATGGTGAACCATATGTTGGTGAATTGTGAGAAAAATAATTATTACTTACCATGTCCTGAGCTTTTATTCTTGCAACTCTTTGAACTTCATTATCTATTTTTAAAGCTTGTAAGTCATTATTAATTCTTTGTTTATTAATTAAATTAAATACTTCTATTTCATCTGAACTTAAATCTGAAGATGCTATAGTATTCGTTGTTCCAACACTCGTATTTGAGCTTGAACCAGCTCCAGGTGTTATAGGTTTTACATATTGCTTGCTTACTACTCCAACATAATCTCCCTCAACTTGAACTACATACCAATTTCCAACACCAGCAAAAACTCTTATATATTCTCCTTTTTTTACTGTTGCTACAACTCTATATCCAGTACCAGGCCCGCTTCTAACATTTAATGTTGTCGCAGTTACAATCGCAGTTTGAAAATCAACTTTATAGTAATTTTGCATTCCAAATGAATTAGAAAAAATTGTAACAATTATAAAAAACATTATAATTGTTACAATTCTTAATATATTATTTCTTTTTATTCTTGTATCTCTCATGAACAAATCCTCCAGTAAATGTTATTATCGAGGATTGTCCATTATTACACACTTTATATTTTAATCAGTTACCCATTTAATTAGATTTAAATCCATTGGATTAATTATCATATTATTCTTTGGTATAACTCTAAACGTATAGCCATAATCTCCACCAGTTTTTAATGCAATCTTTGCTGAAAAACTATGTATTCCTTCATCTTCACCATCGTATTTCATAGTATCAATGCTAATATCATCCACAACACCTGTATCTGATATTTTACCATAGAATACTTGTACTTCAATATTCTCTATACTAATTAAGCTGTTTGGTAGTTTAATTTCACATTCAACTTCAATATTGTTTCCAGCATCAACAGTTATATCATTAAAGTTTGTTTCGCTCTGTTTGATTTCAATCTTTGAAAAGTTTCTCTTAAATCCATTTTTCCATTCATTAAATTCTAAAACATTATTAAGATCTCTATAATACTTTTTATTTATGTCACATAAAGGAATATACATCTTAGACACATAATCTTCAAGCATTCTAGCAGTACTATACTTACCAGCATTAGTCATAATACAATTTTTCATTATTCTAACCCACTGTTCTGAAAAACCTTTATCATTTTTAGCATAATACATAGGTATAATCTTTTCTTCTAATGTTTCATACATACTTGCAGCATCCGATTCATCCTGCTCATCATAGCTTTGGTATTCTGCATTTGTTCCAATTTTCCAACCATTTTTCTGGTTATAAGCTTCTGCCCACCAACCATCTAAAATACTAAAGTTAATAACTCCATTTGCAGCAGCTTTTTGACCGCTAGTTCCTGAAGCTTCCATAGGTCTTCTAGGATTATTAAGCCAAACATCAACACCTGAAACTAAATATCTTGACATTCCCATATTATAATTCTCAAGGATAAATAGCTTTCCTTTAAATTGTGGCTTTAGTGACAACTCATGAATATATCTGATTAGTCCCTGTCCTTCTTGATCAATTGGATGAGCTTTTCCAGCAAAAATAATTTGTATAGGCATATTCTTTTCATTAAATATTTTTGTTATTCTCTCTAAATCTCTAAATATAAGAGTAGCTCTTTTATATGTTGCAAATCTTCTAGCAAATCCAATTGTTAAAACATTAGGGTCTAAATTTTCTGTGATACTCTCTATTTCGTCATAAGAGTAATTATATCTTCTTAGTCTTTCAGTTGTAGACTGTTTTACAAGTTTTATTAGTTTTTCTTTCCTTGATTTATGTTCATTCCAAAGTTCTTCATCAGGAATTTTATTTATGTCTTCCCAAACAAGATCATCTTGCATATTATCTTGCCAATATGGTCTTAAATACTTATTATATAGTGTTTTAGTGGTTGGTGCAAGCCATGTACAAGTATGTACTCCATTAGTAACATAATCTATAGGTGATTCATTAGAAGGAATATTAGACCAAACTTCTCCAAACAATTCTCTTGAGACTGCACCATGAAGTTTACTAACTCCGTTCTTCTTTCCAGCAATCTTTAGTGCAAGAATAGCCATGTTAAATCCTTTAGTTTCATCATCATCAGGTTTCATTCCTAATTTTACAAATTCTTCTCTAGTTATTCCAAGTTTTTCCCAATAGCCTTTAAAATATTTATCAATTAAATCTACTCCAAATATATCATTTCCTGCTGGAACTGGTGTATGTGTTGTAAATACTGTTTTGGATGATACAATTTCTCTTGCTATTTCAAAAGAAACCTCTTTATCAATCATTACTCTTTGAATTAGTTCTAATGTCAAGAAAGAAGAATGCCCTTCATTCATGTGGTATATTGTAGGTTTTAATCCAAGCATTTGTAATAAGTTTACTCCTGCCATTCCTAAAACTATTTCTTGCTTAATTCTCATTTCATGGTCTCCACCATAAAGCCTCGTTGTAATATCTCTATATTCTTCATCATTTTCTTCAATATCCGAATCCATCAAGTAAAGATTAACTCTTCCAACATTAACTCTCCATACTTTCAAATACACTTTTTTTCTTAAGATTCTTATAGAGATTAATAAGTCTTTTCCATTAACATTTTTTACTGGTTTTATAGGTAATTCTTTAATCTCAATGTCTTTATAGATATCCTCTTGGTCTCCATTTCCATTTATTAATTGATGAAAATACCCATGCTTATAAAGGAGTCCCACACCAACTAGTGGAATTCCCATATCGCTTGCAGATTTCAAATGATCTCCAGATAGTATTCCAAGTCCACCAGAATAAATAGGCATAGTCTCATCAAGGCCATACTCTGCTGAAAAATATGCAATTAAATCTTTTGTATTGCTAGGATAGTTCTTAGAAAACCATGTATGTTTAGCATTCATATAATCTTCAAAGTCTTTAGCAATCTTATCATATTTCTTTAAAAAATCTTGGTCTTGAGTAGCGTTTTCTAGTACATCCTGTGATACCATTCTTAAAAATTTTACTGGATTTTTGCCACACTTTTCCCATAAATCTATATCTAGCTCTTTAAATAATCTCAAAAAATCTGTATTCCATGACCACCATAGGTTGTATGAAATGTCATATAACTTGTCTATCCTCTTTGGTAATTGAGGACGAACTGTTATTTTATTAAATAAATAAGGCATTTTTTCCTCCTTCGTTTCTTTAGAAATTTAGCTTTTGTCATCTTTTTACATACTATATTATCTATCAACAAAAAATATTTGTCAAGAGTTTTTTTATAGATTATCAATTAATATTTTTGGTATATTTTGTTATTTCGTATTGATTTATTTTTCGCTATATGTTAAAATATGGTAGTCTTGTGTACAATCACTGTACATAATATCAAGACAGAATCGAGGTGATAGCTATGGAGAAGTTATTGATCTTGATCATAATTCTTTTATTACTAAAAGAATTATAGAATAGATAAAACCCGTTGAATGCGACTCAACGGGTTTTTTAGTGTCTTGTGCACTGAAAAAGTTATTGATCTGAACGAGATTACTCTCTATTCATAATTATATTACACTATTTTTATAAATATGTCAATATACTGTTGTTAATTTTTAGTATTTTTTATGTTATACCATTATATGTTCTAATTAAATCATATAATTAGTAAATGCTCTTCCTATCTTTCTTCTCTCTCTGTTTCTCTTCTAAGCTTTGATATTCGTTTTTGTAATGCAAATACTTTTTGAATTTTGCCTCTTATTCTTTCTCTCATATACTCACCTCTATGAGTATTTTCACCGCTAAATTCTCCATTCAAAGTTTTGGCAAAAGTAATATTCTGTATTCTTCGGCATTCTTCCATATCATATCCTTTTTGTTCTTCAAGTATTTCTATTTGCCTTTCAACAGGAATTCTTTTATGATCAGGATTATATCCATATAATACTGCTAATTTATCTTGCATATCTAATAAATACTGTTCTGCTTCTTCTCTTGATATTCTTTTTATATGTACTTCTCTAGTTCTGCCAAATCTTCTATTAACTAATAAATTATCTTTTAAACCAAAAAACTCTGAAACATATTTAGAAGATATATTTTCTCTATGTAATGTAGAACATAAAAATATTTCTCTTTGCTTAGGATCTTTGAAATGCTCTTTTATATATTTTTTAATTCCTTCATATACAAGAATTCTCGACAATCCACTACTTCTTGTGTCAGGACTTGTAATATATGTATCAATCTCTACAGAGTTTCCTGTATTAGCAGAAAAATATGGAGTTATGACAAAGTTTGGCTCTTCTAATCTATCCAAATTCTGACTAGTTAAAATTTGTTCATACTCTTCCATATCGCCACCTTTTGGAACTTCTTTTCCAAAAACTCTAGCAATATCATCTGAAGTCGTCCAGTAAAACTGCTCATATAGTTCTTGTTTTCCCTCATTTTCTACATATTCAGACATATATTTATTAAAATCATCACGAAGCTTACTCTTTTCATGAAAGCCATTTTCTGGTTCTTCCAATTCATGCTGTAAATATTCTGACAAACTGCTATATTGTGGGTTTTCTCCTAGTATTTTACTTTTTGCATATGCATAAGCTTTCATTTTCAATGCATAGGCATCTAGCATCGCATCTTTGTAACTTGCTTCAGATTCATACTGGCTTCTTACCCATTCCTCATATTCCGAACCTTTTTTATAGTACTTTGTTATATCATTATAAGTAAAAGGAATTTGTCCTTTTGTTATATACGATGCAGCTTGTACTCTATTTTCATCATCAATTGCTACTAACACGGTGTTGTCTTCTGATAATATATACTCTAGAATATCATCATAACCTGTAGCAAAAAATTGACCATCTCTTCCTTCATCGCTCATCAAAGCTAATATTTGCTCTTCCAAGTCAGCAACTTGTCCTAAATATTGATGATAATTATCTTTTGTAAGTTCTATGTATTTAAAAGACATTTTATTCCTCCTAAAATCATCATCAACTAACATTTTATCATATTATAGAGAATTTTTCAATGTATTAAACATCTCGATATGTATGTCTTTATGCAACATCATTTAATTTCATTTTTTGTTCTTATAGCATTTGTGAATATTTTGGTTACAATTATCTTTTTCATTTCTATCTAATTATTAATACAATAGTATTAAGCAAAACGTTTATCTTCTCCCAAATGATGTAAATAATAAAAGGAATACTATTAGAAAAAGAAGTATCTCTGTATTATCACTGCTTAGTAATTCTGCTAAAAAACTTGCATCAGAATTATTAGAATTTGATCTATTGTCAAATCCACTATTAAAATCATTATTTTCATTATTAAAAAGAAAGTTGCGCATATTATCCTCCTAATCATCAGGAAACTAAGAGATACTTCTTAGCTTTTTCCTAAACTTACTATGATAACTTATAATATGCTCAACTTTCAAATTTGTTACATTTTAAATCTTTTTATCTTTTATTTCTTCTACTATTTTTGTGATGAATTCATTTACTTCCATTTGTCCGATATCACCTTGATTTCTAGCCCTCACTGATACTTTATTTTCATCTTGTTCTTTATCTCCAACAACAAGCATATAAGAAACTTTATTTACTTGAGCTTCTCTTATCTTGTAACCAATCTTTTCATTTCTTTCATCAACTTCTGCACGAATTTGTTCTTTAAGCATCATGTCTTTTATCTTATTAGCATAATCTAAATGCTTTTCAGAAATTGGTAGAATTCGAACTTGATGTGGATTAAGCCAAGTTGGAAGATTTCCTTTAGTTTCTTCTAATAAGAAAGAAATAAATCTATCTGATGATCCAAGTATAGCTCTATGAATTACAACAGGTCTATGTTCTTTTCCATCCTCTCCTATAAAAGCTAAATCAAATCTTTCTGGAAGCGCAAAATCAAGTTGACATGTTGGAATTGTTACATCATGACCTAAAGCCGTTTTTATTTGTATATCAATTTTTGGTCCATAAAATGCTGCTTCACCTTCTGCTTCATAAAACTCTATGTCCATCTCTTTAAGTATTTGTCTTAATTGACTTTCAGCTGTCTCCCACATTTCATCATTGTCTATATATTTTTCTTTATTATTTTTATCTCTTAATGAAAGTCTAAAAGCAAAAGCTGATTCTGGGAATCCAAAGTCTTTCATATAAACTTCAAAAATCAAATCTAAGACTTTTCCAACTTCTTCTTTGATTTGGTCAGGACGAACAAAAAGGTGTGCATCATTTTGACACATTTGACGAACTCTTTCAAGTCCACAAACAGCACCAGAGTTTTCCCATCTAAAATCATGAGCTAGTTCGCCAATTTTAATTGGTAAATCTTTGTAAGAATGAAGACTATTTTTATAAATAAGCATATGATGTGGACAATTCATAGGTCTTAAAACCAACTCCTCATTCTCCATTTTCATTACTGGAAACATATCATCTTTGTAATGATCCCAGTGTCCACTTACTTTATAAAGCTGTGTATTTGCCATACTTGGTGTATAAACATGTTGGTATCCCAATGCTAATTCCTTATCTTGAATATATCTTTCTAAAGTCCTTCTAATTGTTGCACCATCAGGTAAATACATTGGAAGCCCTGATCCAACCCATTTATGAGTCATAAACAAATTTAAGTCTTTTCCTATTTTTCTATGATCACGTTCTTTAGCCTCCTCTAATAATTGTAAGTGCTCTTCTAATTGGCTCTTTTTAGGGAATGATATAGCATATATTCTTTGAAGCATTTTGTTATGTTCATCACCTCTCCAGTATGCACCTGAATTATTTAATAGTTTCACAAATTTCACCTTTCCTGTACTCATAAGATGCGGTCCAGCGCAAAGATCTGTAAATTCACCTTGTTTATAAAATGATATTTCTTCTCCCTCAGGTAAATCTTCAATTAATTCAACCTTATAGTCTTCTTCTTTCTCTTTCATTAATTTAATTGCTTCATCTCTAGGTAAAGAAAATCTTTCAATTGGTAAATCTTCTTTTATTATCTTTTTCATTTCAGTTTCAATTTTTTCTTTATCTTCATCTGTAAATGGCTTTTCTACATCAAAGTCATAATAAAATCCATCATCAATAGCAGGTCCAATTGCTAATTTTGCTTTAGGATTAATTCTTTTTATAGCTTGTGCCATAATGTGTGAAGTAGTATGCCAATATGCCTTTTTACCATCCAAATCAGATTCAAAAGTAAGAATTTCTAGCTTACAATCCTCTTTTATTTCATATCTTAAATCAACAACTTTTCCATCTATTCTTGCGCAAGTTGCCATTCTAGCTAAACCTTCACTAATAGCTTTAGCAAATTCAATAACTGATAGTCCTTCTTCAATTTCTTTAACACTTCCATCTTTTAATTCTACATTAATCATTTTATTCTCCTTTCAATTTCACCTTGTGCAAAAAGGGACGTCCTTTTTCTGCACAAATGTGCAGAAATCCCCCGTCCCTTTTTGCATAAGTGTGCAGTTTGGGACATCCCTATAACAATATTTTTTCAATTTCATTCCATGTGTTTACCCTAGTAATTCCTTCTTTAGATAGTTCATCATCACTTATGTTTTTGTTGTGATAAGCAGTAAACAATAATTTTAGTTCTGCATCTCCTTTTAGTTTTTTCATACTGTCGTCAACTCTAATGTCTGCCTCTAACATATCCTTATTATTAATCATTATGATATTTCTCATATTAAGAAAAGGAAATTCTTTTATAATAAAATTAAACTTATCATATGCAATTTTACCTGAAATTTCAGGCTTATCTCTAAACACAAATGAGGTAGCTATATATACATCATATTTTTCTGTTAATTTTTTTATTGTTTCCTTTGCTCCTTCAATTATATTGGCATAATCATAGACATTTCTATCTTCAAAGAACTTTACCCATTCATCCATTCTTTCATTAGGTATCAAATCATTTACATAGTAAGTCCCCGAATCTTCTTGCTCATAATCTGCTTCAAGAAACTCATTTACCATTCTAATAAAACCTTTTTCTGTTATTGTGTCATCTAAGTCGATTATAAGTTTTTTCATAATATCACTTCCTTTCCTTCATACAAATAACACCCCATTGTAAATACACAAAGTATCTACAATGGGGTGCATTAATAGCACGGTTCCACCCATATTTTTAACTTAATTTATTCAGCTTATAACGTAGCTAACACGTCTAGCTTAACTTCACTAGCCCTATAAGAAGCTGGTTTTCAAACATGTTTACTTAAATTGGCTTACAGCCTATGACCAATTCTCTCTAAAAGCAACCTTTGCTTTACTCTGTCTTCCATTAGTATTTTAAGTCGATTATAATTTATATTATAGTCTCATTTTTTTTAAAAGTCAAGAGAAAAATAATTTTTTCCTTTTTATCCTATATTACATTAGTGGATGAGCATTTTTGTATGCCTCTTACATCACATTTTTATTAATAATTCTTTACTTTCCAATAGACTTGTCCGCAAATCATCCACATTTTTCCTTCACTGTCTATAATTGCATCTTGTACGTGTCCTGACGTTGTATTTTTGTATACATAAAATTTACTACCGTTTTCCTTATGGCTTTCTACTAACTTTCCACTGTTTATATCAAATGCTAAAACTTTTCCATTAGGTACTGAACCTCCCATTCTATATACAGCATATATTACATCTCCATCTGTGCAGAAGTTCTCTGGATATCCTGAAACACCCGATGGCTTTAGTTTGATACTTTTAGTTTTTACATATTTATTAGTATTCTTGTTGTATTTATAGAAATTAATATTATTTCCAGCGAAGCCTAATAGCTGATGATTATAAGAATCATAAGCCAAATTATATGTTCCATCTGATAAGTATGTATATTTTTGCGAAGCAAATTTTTTTGTAGAATTGTTTACTTGTATTAGTTTATTTTCTCCAACAACTCCTACTAAAACCATATTCCTGTCACTATCATAAGCCATTCTAGCCATATGATATCCCTCTGGTCCAATTTTTAAAGTATTAGTTAATTTACCTGTTTTTATATTATACCAAGCTAGTCTTCCTCCATTTCTACCAACTTCTCGAGGTGTTTTTATTACTCCATCATTTTGAGCTGCTATAATGTGAGTACCATCGTAAGCTCCTGTTTGTGTAATATAATACGAACCATAGTATTTATTGTATTCTTGCCAACCAAGAATAGAATTTTTAGTATCTGGCTCTAAACTATCATTGTTATATTTTCTTATTACTGTAATTTTACATGATGCTTTTTTTCCATTGCTAGTTTTTGCAAGAATTGTTGCACTTCCCACTTTCTTGCCTGTTACTTTTCCATTTTTGTCTACTGCTGCTATTGCTTTGTTGCTACTACTCCATGTTACCGTTTTATTTGATACTGTACTTGGTAAAACTTTTGCTGTTAATATTGCTGTTTTTCCATTTCTAATTGATAAACTACTCTTGTTTAATTGTATTCCTGTTGGATTGGTTAGTACTGTTATTGTACATTTCGATTCTTTATTGTTAGATGTTTTTGCAGTTATTGTTGCAGTTCCATTTTTCTTGCCTGCTACTTTTCCATTTTTATCTACTGTTGCTATACTCGTGTTACTGCTAATATATGTTATTTCTTTGTTGCTTGCTGTACTTGGTTCTATTGTTGCACTTAGTTGTATTGTTTTTGTTCCACTCATATCTAAAGTTGCACTAGTTTTGTTTAGTTTTATACTCTTTGGACTTGTTGTAACAGTTACTTTACATTCTTTACTTATATTCGTTCCTTCTATTGTTGCAATTATCGTTGCTTCCCCATTTTCTAATCCTGTTAGTGTTGCTTCTTCTCCTGTTGAACTTAAATATACTATTTCACTATTTCCATTCGTCCATTTTATATTTTTATTACTAGCTGTACTTGGCTCTACTTCTGCTGTTAGTTTTGTTGATTTTGTTTCACTTACATCTAAGCTTACGTTTGTTTTACTTAGCTTTAACCCTGTTGGACTTGTTATAACTGTTACTTTACATGTCTCTACTATATCTGTTCCTGCTATCTCCGCTGTTATTGTTGCTTCTCCATTTTTCTTTGCTTTTATTGTTCCATTTGCATCTATTGTAGCTACTTCTTCATTGCTGCTTCTTATCATTACTGATTTATTTTTTGCATCTTTTGGTTCTACTTCAACTTTTATTGTCTTCTCTTTTTCTTTGCTCAGGTCTATACTTACACTTTTGTCCATGTTTATCTTTGTTGCCACTGTTTGTACTTCTACTTTACATACTGCTTCTTTTCCATTTGTTGTTTTTACTATTATGTTTGTTTCTCCATTTCCTTTTGCTGTTATCTTGCCGTTCTTATCTACTGTTGCTACTCTCTCATTACTGCTTGTATATGTTACTTCTTTATTACTTGCTGTACTTGGTTCTACTGTTGCTTTTACTATACTTTCTTTATTTTGACTTAAATCTAATTGTACATAGTTCTTATCTAATTTCACTCCAATTGCACTTGTTTCTACTTTTACTTTTATCTTTTTCTCTATTCCATTTGCTGTCTTAAATGTTAATTCTGTATCCCCATTCTCCTTAGCTGTTATCTTTCCTTCTTTATCTATTGTTGCTACTCTTTCATTACTATTCTCTATCTCTACTTCTTTGTTACTTGCATCTTCTGGTTCTACTCTTACTTCAACCTTCTCTGTTCTTTTTTTACTTAAGTCTATTTTTACTTCTTCTTTATTTATTACTATTGCCTTTGGATATGTTCCTACTCTTACTTTACTTACTGCTTCTTTTCCATTTGTTGTTCTTGCTATTACTATTGTCTCTCCATTTTTCTTACCTGTGATTTTTCCTGTTTCATCTACTTCTGCTATTTGTGTATTTAATACTTTCCATTCTATTATTTCATTGTTTGATTCTTTTGGCTCTACTATTGCTATTACTTGTTCTGTTTCTTCTTTTTCTATTTCTATTAATGATTTATTTAGTTTTATCGATTTTATTTCATCTTCTTTTACATCTGGTTCTTCAACTTTATTATCTATTTCTATGTTATTGTTTTCTTTTATTGCATTTTGTGAATAAGATGAATTATCTTCTTGATTCTTTCTACTATCTTCCTTTTTTACATTTATTACTTTTAATTCTAACCAATCTTTATGTTTTATTCCTATCTCTTCTGGATTATTTTTTGCTGCTATATATCTTAATATCACTAATAAGTCACTTGAATTTACTGCACCATTTTGAGTCACATCTGCTACATTAAACTTTTCGCCTTCTAAAATCCATTCCTTATGTTCATATCCATTTTCTGCTACGATGTGCCTCATAATATAAAGTAGATCTATTGAATCTACCTTGCCATCACCATTTATATCTCCAAATAATATATTCTCATATGAATATGTTAAACTTGGAATAAAAAATATTATTAATGATATAAAAAATACTATTAAATTTCTAATAATTGATTTTTTCATATATATCATTCCTTTCTTCATATAGAAAGGTTTCCCCATCACTTAATTATAGCATATTTTAGCAAAAAAATCAATTTTTATGTGTAATTCTCATATACTCCAAAACTAAACCTAAAAAAAACAAGAAACCTTATTTAAAAGATTTCTCGTCTAAAACTATTCTTCAACTTTTTCAAACATATCTTTTCCTACACCACAAAGTGGGCATGTCCAATCTTCTGGTAAATCTTCGAATTTTACTCCTTCTTTTTCTTCATCATAAATGTATCCACATATTGTACATTTGTATTTCATTATTTGCTCCTTCCTGAGAATCATTTCTCAAATAATATATTAACATCAGCTTCTTCAGCTGTTGCTTTCACTAGTTTTTCCAAGAGTCTTGTCAATGGATGTAGATAGCTTTGACAATATCTTGTCGCCTATTGTCAATCTTGGCATCCCTGTTTAAATTATATGTTTTCTGCTAATTCTTCTAATTTCTTTTTAGTTTCCTCATTTAGTTTTGATTTTATTGTTATAATTGGCTCAACTATATTTATATCTTTTAATTCACCTAAAGATTTTTTAATAACATTGGCAGCATTTGGAGCCCATGTTCCATTTTCAACTATTGCAAGATTTCTGTTTTGATAATTCTTTTCTTTAAGCATTGTTATAAATAAATTCATATTTGGAAATATTGACATATTATAAGTTACACATACTATAGCTAAATTTTTATACTTATATGCTTTTGAAATTGCTTCTGACATATCACATCGTGCGATATCCATAATCTCAGCTTCTTTTCCTTTTTCTTTCAACATATTAAATAACTCTTTTGCTGCTTCCTCAGTATTACCATGAATTGTTCCATATACAATCAACGTTCCATCAGTTTCTGGTTCATATTTGCTCCATTTATCATATAAGTCCAAATAATGAGATAAATCTCCTGAAAGAACTGGACCATGTAATGGACATATAGTTTTTACTTCTACATTAAGTGTACTTAGCTTTCCTAATACAACTTGTACTTGTGGTCCATATTTTCCACAAATATTTATGTAATATCTTCTAGCTTCATCATCCCACAATTCTTTCCAGTCAACTTTATCAGTATTAGAATAACTATATATAGTATCTTCTTCTGTCTTGTTTGCACCAAATTTTCCAAATGCATCTGCTGAAAATAGAGTATTAGTATTCTCTTCATAGCTAAACATTACTTCTGGCCAATGTACCATTGAAGCCATTATAAATTTTAAAGTATGATTTCCTAGTTCTAGAGTATCTCCTTCTTTAACTAATAAAGTTCTATTTGAAATATCAATATCAAAGAATTGCCCAAACATTCTTAATGAGATAGCATTAAGAACCACTTTCATTTTAGGATACTTGTTTAAAGCTCTCTCTATACTTCCAGCATGATCTTCCTCCATATGAGATATTACCAAATAGTCAGGTTCTCTATCTTCTAAAAACATTTCTAAATTATTAATCCATTCAACTGTTTTAGTTTTATCCACTGTGTCCATTAATGCAATCTTATCATCTAATATCAAATAAGAATTATACGTCATTCCATTTGGTACATTGTATTGTCCTTCAAACAAGTCTATTTCGTTGTCGTTAACACCAACATATTTTATATTTTTAGTAATACCTCTCATTTTATATTCCTTTCTCTAATTAACATATAGGCTGAGGTATTTATAACACCTCAGCCATTCATTTTTATACTATTTCTCATATCCTGGCTTCTTTAGAAGTCTAAACATGTTATTTTTGTATTTTTCTACACCTGGTTGATTAAATGGATTTACTTCTAATAGTTCAGCAGACATAGCACATGCTTTTTCAAAGAAATAAATTAGTTCCCCAATGGTTTCAGCATTTAGTTTTTTTACATTAACCAATATATTTGGAACTCCACCATCAATATGTGCTTGTATTGTTCCTTCCATTGCTTTCCTATTTACAAAAGAAAGATTTTTTCCAGTTAAGTAGTTTAAGTTGTCTAGATTATCTTCATCTGTGTTTATTGTGATATCTGAATTAGATTCTTCAAAATTTAACACAGTCTCAAACATAAGTCTTCTTCCCTCTTGGATATATTGCCCTAATGAATGTAAATCTGTAGTAAACTCTGCTCCTGCAGGGAATAAGCCTTTTCCATCTTTTCCTTCACTTTCTCCAAAAAGCTGTTTCCACCATTCTATAAAATAATGTAATTTTGGTTCATAAGTTTCTAGCATCTCAATTGATTTTCCATTATCATATAATAAATTTCTAATAACTGCATATTGATAACATTCATTATATTCTAGTGACTTGTCAGCATATTTGTCTTCAGCAACTATTGCTCCATTCATTAATTCATCTATATCAATTCCGCTAGCCGCTATTGGTAATAATCCAACAGGTGTTAGTACAGAGAATCTTCCTCCTACATCATCTGGAATAACAA
Source organism: Clostridia bacterium (assembly GCA_017510245.1). GTDB lineage: Bacteria > Bacillota > Clostridia > TANB77 > CAG-508 > CAG-793. The sequence continues at coordinate 29,918 of JAFWNQ010000025.1, read as the reverse complement.
ATGTTTCATAATTTTCAGACTTAGCAAGTTGCTTTAAAGCTCCTTTTTTGCTATCTGTTGTAACATATATTCTTTTTCTTGCTTCATCTAAGCCATATTTATTTTCAATTATTTCCCTAAAAATTCTGAAAGCTATTGCTGGCTCTGTAGTTGTTCCCGATTTTGAAATAACATTAATACTAAAGTCTTTACCAGATATTGCTTGAATTACGTCATTTATATATACAGGGCTTAAGTTGTTTCCTACATATATTATCTTCGTTTTACATGGATCTTCGCTATATATCGAGCTGTGTAAAGCTTCAATAACAGCTCTTGCTCCAAGATAAGATCCTCCTATTCCTATTACTAGTAGAACATCAGAATCTGATTGTATTTTTTCTGCAGCTTTTTTTATCTTTTCATATTCTTTGCTTTTAATATAAGTACTAGGAAGCTTTAGCCATCCGACAAAGTCATTTGGGTCTCCAGATTTTTCTATTAATTCATCATGAACATCTTCAACAACTTGATAGTGTTCAAGTATTTCTTCTTTACTAATTCCTACATTTGATAAATCAATTTTAATATTAGCCATACCTCTTTTTTCTATGCTTTGCTAAATACAAGGCATATACTTCCTCCTTTATATATATTCATTATTTAATATCTTTTTAGGATTCTCAACTGTTAGTTCTTCAACTTTATCTATACCTACAGTCTTTTCAAGTTTTTGAATAATATCATCTATTTTAGTATAAATCGAATCACATCTATGAGTATCTGTACCTAAAAAAGTAATCTGATCATTCTTTAATAATTTTATTGCTATTTTCTGTGCTTCATTTCCATATCTTCCTATAAAACTTCCATAGTTGCACTGAAGTAGTGCTCCTCTTTCTATAAAATCATATGCTTTTTTTATATTCTTTTGTACAAATTGATATCTTTCTGGATGAGCTATTACTGGAATATAGTTATTATTTATCAACTCATTTATTATACTATCAGCATATAATATTTCAGTATTCATAGGTAATTCAAAAAGTGCATATCTACTATTAGCTAATGTTGGGATTTGCCCTTCATTATATAGTTCTACAAGATTAGGTGTAATATATGATTCTGCTCCATTGTGCAATTTTAAGTCTACAGAAATTAGCTCTTCTATATTATCTATGAGTAGTTGTCTGTCATCTTTATTAACATCAAAATGCCCATCAATATAATGTGAAGTAGTTATTATTTCTGTAAATCCAGCCATATAGGCTTCGTTTATCATTTTTAATGTCTCTTCTATACTTTTAGCTCCATCATCAATGCAAGGTAAAATGTGTGTATGAATATCTATCATTATTTATTATCCTCTTTTACTTTATTAATTTCAGCCAATATTTCTCTTATTTTATCTGAATTAGAACTATCAGTTGGTTCAGATTTTCTACTCTTCGTTGTAGTTCTTTTTTTAGTTTCTTCTTTTGGCTCAATATATTCAACATCATCATCAACATCTTCTTCATATGCAAAATAATCTTTTTTACGCTTAGATGCTTGATGTTTTCTTGACTTATTTTCTTTTTCAGTACTAGCATAATAATATTTCTCTCCATATTTTTTGCTAGATACTTTAACTCTATTTAAAACAACACCAGCTATATTTCCACCAACTCTTTTTATTCTTGTTTTAGCTTCTTTTAATTCTTCTATTCTTGTTTTTCTCTGTGAGCACACTAAAATAGTAGCATCTACTAGTCTTGATACTAAAGTTGCATCTGTAACCAATAAGCAAGGTGCTCCATCAAAAATCAAAACGTCAAACATTCCTTTTAATTCTTTTATAAGTTCTGGAAGTTTTTCTGATTGTAAAAGTTCTGATGGGTTTGGAGGAATGTTTCCAGCTGGTAATAAACTTAGATTATCTATCTTTGTTTTGTATATACACTCTTTAAGCTTAACTTCATGAGAGCTTCTATATATATTAACTCCAGATAAAAAGTTAGATAGTCCTGGATATAAATCAGTATCAAAAATTTTATTCTGTCTAGGCCTACGCATATCTGTATCAATTATTAAAACATCTTTGCCTGCTTGTGCAAAAGTTACTGCTAAATTTGCAGCAACAAATGATTTTCCTTCTCCTTGCATAGTACTAGTAATTAAAATAGTTTGTACACCATCATTTTTATTTAAGTATTGTAAGTTAGTTCTTAGAGCTCTAAACACTTCAGAAACTGGAGATTTAGGATCTACACTTGTAATTATTTCTTTCTTCATTTTTCCTCCCACCTATACGATTTTCTTTCCATCAAAATTACATTCAGGTACTTCAGCCAAAATCATTAAATCAACAGATTTTTCAACATCAGCTGCTGATTTTACAGTAGTATCTAATACATTAATTAACAATATAACAATTATAGCTACTACAACACCACCAGCCATAAAAATCAATAAGTCCTTTTTGTGGTTTACATTACTTGGTCCAGATGGTATTTCAGCTTCATCCACAATATTAATATTATCAATCTTATATAAATCTGCCGTTTTCTTCACAAAAACCTGGCTAAGCTCATTTGCAATTTTCTGTGCCTGTACAGCTTGCAAATCAGTAACTGAAATCTTTAATATTTGTGTATCTTTAACTGCTGTAACATTTATTTCAGATTTAAGCTTTCCTTCAGTCATATTGATATTTAAATTGTTTATAACCTCTCTAACCACTGAATTGCTTTTTGCCAATTCTTTATATGTAGCTATTAACTTATCATTTAGTGTTACATCAGTTTGTGTTACTGCTTTTGATCCATCTCCTGAAGCATCTTTTTGTGCCAAAAGTAATGTAACTGATGATGTGTATTTAGGCTCTTTTAAATACATTGTATATACACATCCTAAAACTATTGAGATAATTAATGCCACTAAAATAATTGCTCTTTTTTCCCAAAATAAATTAATTACCTCTTTTAAATCAATTTCTTCGTTTTCCATTATTTTAAAATTCCTTTCTAAAGTCCCTATATGTTTGAATCAAGATTTTTTCTAATTTAATATCTTCAAACTAATATTAATCATAAAACTTTTTATCTCTAATAAATGTGTATACACCTATTATAGCTATTGCTATGATTACTATATATATAACTGCTGTTCTACCAGCTTGTGGTATAGGTTTATTACTAGTTGTTGAGTCTTTAACTGCTTCTATAGTATTTAATTTTTGAGAACTTCCATTACTTGTGTTAGCAGAATTGTTTGAATTAGTATTTCTACTTATACTAGATTCACCTTGTGTTCCTTGTGAATATATAACTTCCTCATTTCCAGTTGTTCTTGGTATTTTACTTGTTATCTCATTTTCTACACTATTAGTTGTTTGTGATGGTATTTCATTTTGTGAAGATGAACCTCCACTTGTAGCCCCTATTGTAATTTCATCAGAATCTACTTTTTCAAATGCAGCATTATGTTCATTAAGTATATCAACTGTCACACTTGTTAAACTTATTTTTGTTTTTGTAGTCTTTTGAACAGGAGTTTTTACATCAAAACTAATAGTCGCAATAGTCTGTTCAGCATTAAAAGAATCACATTCTAACAAAATCTTATTTCCATTTTTAGTTGCACTCCAACCATTTTGACCACTAATACTCATATTAGTTAAAAGAGAACTATCATAACTAACTGTGGCTTCAAAACTTGTTGATTTTTCAGTATCTATATTAACCACATCAATAAGGCTAACATTGTAATAAACTTTATTTTTGCTTTTCAAATCAGAAGTATCTGATTTGATTTTAACTTTCAAATCAGGATTTGTTGGTAATCCAGCGATTACTAGGCTTGTTTTACACATCAATAAAAATACAACCACTAAAACCATTAATAATACTCTAATAATTCTTTTCATTTTTTCCCCTTAATCGTTTATTTTTTCAAACTAATTATCTAATATTTGCTTTTTATTGTCAAGTTGTTTTTATTAGTCTGAATTAACTAATTATTTAAAATCATATCTTTTAATTCATCTATATCATTTTCATCAATTATGCTGTCACTATTAATGTCTGCAGCATATGTTTCAAATTCATTAAGTTCTATATTATTATATACTTTGTTTTTTAATTTATTTAGGTCTTTTACATTAACCTCACCATCTGCATATATATCTCCAGTAACAACAATTCTATATGTACCATTTAGTTTGATTGTATCTCCAGTTGCTATAATATTGTTTTTCTTTTTTTTCTTTTCATTTTCAGCATATACTTTATAATTATCAGGCAATCCTAATATATTAAGAAAACTAATAACTGTTGTATTTTCTTTAATATTCCTTATGTAATCTTCATCAACAACATAACTTGAATAATTTCTGTTGTAATCGACATCATTTCCTGTTTCAACATCAATTATTGCCATAGATATGTCACATAATTTCATTATTTGCAGTTTTTTTAAATAATTATCTACCAAATCATCATGATATAAAATGTCAAAATATAGGTCCTTACTTTTTTGAATAAAATCCGTTGAAGCACCTATACTTGAATTAACGTTCTCATTGTATTTTTTTATAGTATCATTTATCATATTTGTTATAGTCGGAGTAACCTCAATACTATCATTTATCAAATAGTATGAGAATATCGATTTATAATCTTCAGTTATATTGAGTATGTCCTTTATAATTGCAATAGTAGTATTCTTGTTTTGATATGTTCTAGCATTACTATAAAACTCTTCTAATATTACATCTACGAGTTCCACCTGCTTATTAAACATTGTATTGATTGTAGCTATTTTTATATTTTTATTGTTTGAAATAATGTTTGAAGCAGATTGCAGAAACTGATCATATTTTTTTGAAACTTTTCTATTTGAATAAATACCATAATTGTTATCTTTAATTGCTTTGTTTTTTAATACGATACTTGTAATAGCTGTTCTATTTCTGTATGCAACATCAAATTTATTGTAGTACTCTTTTATCTCAGAGTAGTTATTTGAATTTAATATAGTTTTATTTTGTATATAGTCTAAATCTGTACTAATTAGATTACTAAAACTTGAATTGATTTCTAATCCATACTGATTTAGTATACTTGTACTTTTGAATTCGCTATTGTCACGGGTTAACATTATTGTATCATTATTAGTGTAGAATGAATTGTTATGTGATTGAATTAGTTTTCTAAGATTTCCTCCTGCTCTTTTAATTGTATTTCCAGTTATATAATATAATCTTCTTGGATTATAAGATCTATTATTAAATTCTTTAATATCGGTTCCGCTATCATTAATAATAGTCCATACAGTAAACTCTGCTGCAGTTTCTTTCCTTGGTCGTGCATCATATCCCCATCCTCTTCCTTCGTTAATTGATATATTTCCATAATATTTAAAGTTTTTAATATCACCCTTTCCTAAATTATTTTTATTATAGCAGAATATTTCATGAGAATAACTACAATTAATGAATATATTATTTCTACAAATATTATTATAAAAACCAGTAGTAACTGTATTAGACTGAATTGTATATCCAGCATCATAAATATCTCTAATAATGCAATTTTCTACTATAGTGTTTTTCGCTTCATCCCAAAATTCTATCCCATTGCCATACCTAGTAAAAGACTCAAGTTTTTGAATACTACCTCCTATTCTCTGTATAACACAATTTTTTACATAAATGTTTTGAACATTATTAGTAGCTCTAGTAATTCCATGAGCTCCTGTTTCTTGTACTATAATTCCTTCAAATATAGTATTTGAATATAGTCTTACCAGATTATTTCTTGATACTAGTTTAATTTGGCCTAATAAGTTTGATGGATTATCATGAGCCTTTACATATAAATATGTATCTTCACAGTAAAAATCAAATTCTTTTGCTAATAAATCTATGTTCTCTTTTCTATTGCCATGTATATTCCCACTTTCATCTTCAATAAATCCAATATTAAATGGCTCATTATATTCAAATCCTATTCCAGCAAAACTACTTTCATTTGCCATATTCAATCTATAAATTTGATTATTAACTAATTGCCATTCTGAAGGATTCACTAATATATTCGCGCCACTAATAACAGGTTTATTTCCACTACCATAGCTTCCTATATAAAGCATAGATTCTTGTCCGTCGTTAGCTATTTTTAATTTTAAAGTGCCATAAAAAGTGTCTCCACGTTTTAGTAAAACCTTTTCATTTCCTTCATAAACTTTAGCATTAGCTTCCTTTAATGACATTGGATTATTAATATCTGTTCCATCGTTTGAAGTTCCATCAGCAGAAACATAGTATGTTCTGTAATTATTTGAATTAGCCATTCTGGTTCTAATTTTTTCAATCTTGCTAACTTCTACTACTTCATCGCTAATAATATTTGTATACTTTACTTCTATTAATAAAGTAGTAATAGCAATTGCCAAAATAAGACTTATACGCTTTAAGAAATCTAAATATACTGTTTTTTTTCTATAATTATTATTCAATTTGTAGCTCAATTCCTTTTCTCCTTTTCTCTTGTTTAGTATTAACTCTATTTAACTATCTTTCATAAAATCCATAAACATCAACTTATTATCCAATGTAGAAATTGTTGGTCGCCCTAATTCTTCTCTACTTAGTAAAAGACTCAAGTTTTTGAATACTACCTCCTATTCTCTGTATAAAACAATCTTTTATATTAATATTTTAACATTATTAGTAGCTCTAGTAACTCCATGTACTCCTGTTTCTTGTACTATAATTCCTTCAAATATAGTATTTGAATATAGTCTTACCAAAATATTTCTTGATACTAGTTTAATTTTACCTAATAAGTTTGATGGATTATCATGAGCCTTTACATATAAATATGTATCTTCACAGTAAAAATCAAATTCTTATTCAATTAAGCTTATTCTTTCTTTTCTATTTCCATAAATGTTACCATTTTCATCTTCAATGATTCCTATATTATAAGACTCATTGTATTCATTCCCTATTTCAACAAATGAACTTTCTTTTGATAAATCTAATCTATATATTTGTTCTCTTTGTAATTTCCATTCATTTGAATCCACTAAAATATCAGCCCACTAAAGACTTTTCACTGTCTCCTTAACTTCCAATATAAAGCAATTCATCTTTCTTTGAATCATGTTTAATCTCTAAAGTTCCATAAAAAATATTACCTTTTTTAACAATATCTTATCATTTTCATGAAATGTCATTGCATTTGCTCTTTTTAATTATATTGGATGATTGATATCTGCTCCGTCTGTTGAATTACCATTACTAGATACATAGTAAACTACTCTATTTATATCACCTGTTTCTTCAAAACTTTATAACATTTTCCTTAGTTTTCTTATTTCTGTTGACTCTTCCGTTTCTATAGTTTCAAATGATTTTGTATTATAAAGAAAAATAACATAGCTAATCCTACCAGCGCAATTAAATATTTTAAAAGATTTCTTCCTTTTTTATCATAATAAACCACATGCCATGTCAAAAAATAGTTATCACATCCTCCTATACGTTTTATATTAACATTTTATAAACTAATAATCAATACTTTTAAAATATAAATAATTATAGTAAAAGAATAAAATCTGCTTATACCCATTTATTGTAAGTATTATTACTATTTCTATTTCTTTTTCTTTTCTCATATCTTTTTATTCTAATTATTCTTTTTGCAGTTCTTTCATATCTATATATTTTGTTTATTATTCTTGACTTTTTAGAATACAAATTAAACTTTTTAATTATATTACTCTCATTAATTGTTCCATTTGCTAATTGCTTAAAAAAAATATTTCTCATTAGGTGTTGTCGTACATTATTATAGTGATTAAATAAGCAAACCAAGTCGTAATCTACTTCTTTATATTTAGTTTTATTTTTAATTATGTCAAACAATTGATTGCCTTTATAAGAATTTGTACTAACTAAAGACACACCTTTACTATCATACATATCTGGTATTACTCTTTCTATTTTCCAAAAGTCTGCGATTGTAATGTCACTAATTCTCCTTTTTGAAGCAAATTGGCAGTAGTAACATGATTGTCTGTTTATCATTTCCTCCACAAACGCATTAAAATATGAGTTTTCTTCTTTCCTACTTCCGTCATCATATTCAATTATAGGAGTTTGATTTTTCCATCCATTTTCCTTACTTCTAAATAAAACATTCTTAACCTTTTTTTTGTTTTTAATTTCCAGATTTTTTATATAAAACTTAAAAACCTTTGGAGATGGATTAGCATGACATAATATATCACATAGTATTAAATTATTATAATCTTTTTTTAAATATTTTTTTAGTCCATTAATTTGACAAGCCGTGCCAGTAAAAAGAACTATTCTATCTTGTTTTAAAAAAGCCTCAGCTTGTTGGAATGAATCTTTTAGATCACTTCTTACATATTTTGAACCACAAAACTCTTTGCATTGTTTCATGTTTACTGCGTATTTATGAATTGCAACTAAGTCTTCATTAAATGTAACACCAAAAACGACACCATTATTATTTATAACATACTCTGCAAGTAAATAAAAAAAACCTCCTGATGAACTATTCTCTCTCTGCACATTGGATTTATTTATAACAGCAAATGCCCTTTCATTTATGTCTTTTTTATCATTTTTGTTTGCACAGTTTTTAATACATAAGTTACATTTAATGCATTTTGTTTTGTCAATTTTTGGATATAGGAAACCTTCTTCATCTTCTATCATTTTTATACATTTTTGTGGACAAATAAGGGCACATGCTCCACATCCAGTACAATCTCTTTTTTTATTACTTTCAAAATAAGTTTTATTCATTTTTTATCCCCAATCTAGTAAACTTCAAGGTTTATAATCAATATTAGTTGACTCCTTTTATAAACTCCATAAAGTTCTCTTTATTTTCAATTGCTGTAGTCGTTGGTCTTCCTAAATCTTCTCTTGAACCAATTGCGCATTTTATTTCGATAAATGTTAATTCATTATTGTTAGTTGCTTCTTCTAAAATCTTATCTAAATCAGTATAATTGTATACACTAGCTACTTTTTTATATCCACATGAATCAGCAATGCCACATAAGTCAGTTTTTTTCGCAACTGTTGGCATTCCTCCAACCGTTTCATGTGCCTCGTTATTTATTACAATATGTACCAAGTTATTTGGATTAATATTTCCAATTACAGCCATTGCTCCAAGATGCATTAATGCTGCTCCATCACCATCTATACACCATACTTTTTTGTTTGGTTTATTTATTGCAACACCTAATGCTATAGAGGAAGAATGACCCATTGAGCCAACTGTTAAAAAGTCATATTGATGCCCCTGATTGTTAGCTTCTCTTATTTCAAATAGTTCTCTACTTGCTTTACCTGTAGTTGAAACAATTGGATTATCTTTAGAATACTTTACAATGTGTTTAATTACTTCTTCTCTTTCCATTGAGTTGTCATTTTTATATTCTATGTTCTCATTATATTGTAATGCACCTTTTCTAATTATGAAAGCTACGTCTTTTCCTACATTAAGTAATCTTTTAAATTCACTCATTTTATTTTCTAACTCGTCAGTTGTAGTCTCTTTGCTTACTATAAACGAGTCTATCCCAATATCATCTAAAAGCTTTACTGTTACTTCCCCTTGAAATATATGTTGAGGTTCATCATGTATTCCAGGTTCTCCTCTCCACCCAATCACAAATATTGTAGGTATTGCATATACTTTGTCATTAAGTAAAGAAGTCACTGGATTTATTATATTTCCTTCTCCACTGTTTTGCATATATACAACTGGTACTTTTCCTGTTGCAAGATGATATCCTGCCGCTATAGCTGTACAGTTTCCTTCATTTGCAGCTATTATGTGGTGTTCCTTATCTATTCCATATGTATTCATTAAATAACTACAGAGAGGTTTTAATTGAGAATCTGGAACTCCTGTATAAAAATCTGCTCCTAACATTTTAACAAAACTACTTACTTCCATATTTACTTCCTTTCTTTATTCTATCAAGTATTTTTTTATACACAACTGTAATATCACTCTTCTCTAATAAAACAGGATTATTCTTTAATCTAGTTGTATTTACAGAATTAACAAGTATATCTATATCTTCTTCTTTTATATCAACATTGTATAAATCTAATTTTTTCAATAAATTTCTTAAAAAATCTTCATTTTCTAAAATTTGATTTAAATAGTTGAATGTTTTGTTTAAATAATCTTTTCCTCTATTATCCCTGCACTTATCTATATTTCTAATCATATATGGGAATAGTTCAGAATTTACTAATCCAGCAGCATGCCCATGTGCTATTCCATATAAGCTAGTTAATTTATAACACATAGCATGTCCAGCAGTTGTTTGAGTAATATTTATTGCCTTTCCAGCTATGTTTGCAGCTTGTAGCATTTTTTCACAAGCCTCATCTTCGCTGTTTAAATATCCCTCATAATTATCAATTATTAGCTCTAATGCTTTTATAGAATATTCCTGGCTCTCAATTGTAGAGTTTATTGACCAATATGACTCCATTGAATGACTTAGAGCATCAATCATTGTAGCTTTCTTTTGATATAGTGGTAATGTTTTTAGAGCAGTAGAGTCAAATAAAACATATTTTGGAATACAACTTTCACTACTTATTGATTGTTTTTCGCCGTTGTAATATATAACTGCATATTTAGTTGCTTCACTTCCTGTTCCTGCAGTTGTTGGAACTGCAAGTATGCTGATATCATTTGATATAATTTCTTGCTCTAAATAATTTTTATTTTCATCCATGTTAGCATATAATTTTATACATTTTGCAACATCTATTGCACTTCCTCCACCAACTGCAACAATGAAATTACTTTTACTTTCTTTGAATCTTTTTACTCCTTCAACTACAGATTCATATGTTGGATTTGGTAAAAACTCATTAAAGTATGTTATTTTTATAGTTTTAGAAAGATCATTAAAAAATTTTCTTATTTCTAAAAAATTAATCGCGTCTGTACACACAATAAAAATGCTGTTCATATTACTATTTTCAAAAAAATCTTTTAATTCTTTATATTCATCTTTAGATGACAATATTAATTGATTCATATTATTTCCCTTCTAGTAATCTTCTGGTATTAATGTTATTATTTCTTTTATAGATATGCATTGGTCATCAACTTCTTTTGCTCTATGGTTTTGCAATATTGTTTTTGCCACATTTTGCATAGCTGGAAATGCAGCTCTTATTAATTGGTTTGCATAAATAACAATGTTTACTCCTCTTTCTTTGAATTCTTCTTCTGTTACCGTATTAAATGATGTTGGAACAACAACTATTGGAGTAAATTCATCTTTTTCTCTAAATTTTTCAACAAATTCAAATATTTCATCAGGTTCTTTTTTTCTGCTATGTATCATGATAGCATCTGCCCCTGCTTCAGCAAATGCAAATGCACGATTTAGTGCATCTTCCATTCCTTGCTCTAATATTAAGCTTTCTATTCTAGCACAAATCATAAAGTCTTCAGACTTTTGTGCTTCTTTACCCGCTTTAATCTTTTCACAGAAATTCTCTATACTATCTTGAGTTTGTTTAACTTCAGTTCCAAATAAAGAATTTTTTTTCAATCCTATTTTGTCTTCAATTATTACCATAGAAACACCCATTCTTTCAAGTGTTTTTACAGTATATCCAAAGTGTTCTTTTAAACCTCCCGTATCTCCATCGAAGATAATAGGCTTAGTTGTAACTTCCATAATGTCATCTATCGTCCTAAATCTAGATGTCATGTCAACCAATTCCATATCCGGTTTTCCCTTATCTGTAGAGTCGCAAAGTGAACTAATCCACATAGCATCAAATTGCTTCAATCCTCCATTTTTTTCATTTACAGTCGTAGTTTCAACTAATAGTCCTGTTAATCCACTATGCGCTTCCATTGCTGTTACTAACCCCTTCATCTCTAAGGCCTTTTTCAATCGTGAACGTCTAAAGTCCGGTAGTGATAGCTCTTGTCTTGTTCTTTCATCAATATCCTTATATTTCTTTTCAGATGAATACGGAAATTCAACCAGTTCTCCTCCATATTCTTTTAATAGTTCAATTACTTCTTCCCTTATAGGTTGTTGATATCCAGTTACCCAGTTATCTCCATGCACAACATAATCTGGTTGTATTCTTTTTATATTATCTTTATAGCTTAATTCTTTTTGTTCAACAACTTTATATATTCCTTCTATATTCTTGTACAGTTTTTTTCTTTCTTCAAGTGGTACTAATGGGATTCTCTTATACCCCATTACCGCTTCATCGGATAATACACCTATAATTAATTTTCCTAGTTTTTTTGCTTTATTTATAATTTTTATATGTCCACCATGAATAATATCTGTCGACATACACATATATACTATTTTATCTTCATTATTATCTTTCATTTCTGTCTCTCCCTCCTTTTCTTCTTTTTAAAATGCTAGATATTCTTTTTAAATCCTCGGGATTGTCAATTTCAGCACATAATTCGCTTTTAACGTCTAAAGGTAATATACTGAATTCATCAGATACTTCATTAAATGCATTTTCTGCATAACATTTTGTGTCTCCATTTTCACAAAAACTAGAAATCTTATCCAGCCATATTCTCCAGTCATTCCTATTTATTTTATATAGTGGTTGAGCTGCCATTGCACTATCAAAGAATTCAATTCCTACTTTTTTGATTCTACCATTTTCAATTACTGCTTTAAAGTCTTTCTCTGGTAGTTGTACAGTAGAGCTTACAGTCATACAGCTCTCATTGCTATGTAATGTTTGAGATAGTACATCTTCAGAAAATACTAAATCTCCATGCATTAATACAATATCATCATCTAACAATTCTCTTGCACAATAAATAGAATAGATATAGTTAGTTTCCCTAAATATAGGATTTTGTACAAATTGTATGTTTAAAGGTAAGTTTAAACTAGCACAATACTCTCTTAGAACATCATCAAATAGACCTGTTGTCATTACAACATCTTGTATTCCTGCATTGTTTAGTAGTCTAAGCTGTCTACTAACAATTGTATCTTTTGAGTCAATTTCTGTCATACATTTTGGGTGTTCACTAGTTAGTGCTCCCATACGGCTTCCTAAGCCTGAATTTAAAATTAATGCTTTCATTCTAGTCTCCTATTATTCTATTTTGTTATAGTTTCTCATTTCCAATATGCAGTAAAATGATGATGACTTGCTCTTTTGTCCTCTGGTGGTAATTCCATGTAGTTTCCGTATATCTGCCTCAATATTTGATCATATCCTATAGGTGCTGATACTTTAATATTTTCAAAGTTTAGTTCAACGGTATCTTTAAAATCTCTTTTGTTAAAAATTTCTTTTGTGCCATAGGCAACCATGCATTTTTCTGTTTCAATACTATTATATTTTGTTATTAGTTCATTTAATTCGTTCGTATATTTGCTGAAATTTTTCACTCCATAGAAAATTCTCTCCGGAAAATGCTTTATTCTAGAAAGTTTTCCTCTAAAACTTGTCTTTTTTATTTTAGTAGGAACCGTCATTCTTACTTTTTTATTTAGTTTTTGATATTTTTTATACCACTCTTCAAATTCATCTTCATTTGGAGCGTTATCTATTATGAATACATCAACAAACACACCAAAATTATTAATATCTCTAATGTTTTTTAAAACTAGTTGAGTTTTTTTATCTGACACTCTTGCAAATGGGAAATAGTAATTAGGATCTGTTTCAAAGCTAATAAGATTATATTTTTTATCTTTCTGTACGACTTTAATAAATCTATTGTACTCTTCTCTCTTTATACATATATCTACATCGTCATCCCATGGTATAAAACCTTTGTGTCTAACTGCACCAATTAGTGTTCCAAAAAAAATATAATAAGTTATGTTATTTTCTTTGCAAATTGTATTAATATATTTTAAAATTTCTAACTGTACATTTTTTAATTCTTCTTTGTTTAATTCTTTCATTGGACTTTTTCTCCTTTTCTTTATTCAGTATAAACAATTATTGTTAATTTTTATCTTTTTTTAAATCTTTAAGTACCGAAATAAAAATATTTCTCTTAATTGTTATAACAGCTATAACTAGTATAATTATGCCATATCTAATAATGATGCTACTATATGTTATTGTAAATACACTGGCAAAAGCTAACACTATAACTGACATAATCCCTATAAATCTCATATCATAGATTTGAGCATTATCTAATTTCTTTTTGCATATTAACCTCATAATATAATAATGAGCAGCAGAAAGAAAAAAATAAGATACTAAAGTTGTATATGCTGCGGAAACAAAACCAAATATTGGAATAAATACAAAATTTAAAACTATATTTATAACTGCTCCTGATACTGATGCAACCATAATTTTTTTTGTTTGCTCATAATAAAAACCTAGAATTGAAAATATATTATACAAAAATGTAAAAAAAGAACCTGCAGCTATTGGTGGTATTGTGTATATTGCACTATAGTATTGTTCTGGTGCCATAATTCTTACTATTTCAGGTGCAAAAGCTGTAAAAACTATACTAATTAAAGTAATTAAAATCATAACCGTATTAACATTTTTTCTTATACTAGTAAAATCTTTTTCTTTTATTTTTTTATACATCCAAGGTCTTAATGCATCTACAATGCTATTCTTTAGCACATTAACTACATATCCTGCTGAATACGCAACACTATATAATGCTGTTTCTGTTTTTCCCGCAAGGTTATTTATCATAATCCTATCTGATGATGAAAGAATTGTAAGTGATAAACTATGAGGTAGTAAAGGTAGTTGAACCTCTAGATAGTGTTTCCAATTATTTATATGAAATATTTTTTTTGCCCTCTTAACATAATAAGTGTATAATGCCACTCCAAAAATCATTTGAACTAAAACAATAGATAGCACTCTTGCTATTGCTTCATTTTTGTTAGCGATTAATACAAATAATATTCCTAGTACTGCATTACAAATTACCATAGTAATTGTTCTTATGACTAATTTAATATATCTATATTTAAACCTTTGCTTAGTCGACCAAAAATTTACTGATGGTTCAAACAATACTTGTGCAAATATTAGACTTACCAATGCTGTTGGCAATCCTATTATTTTATTAAAAAAGTCTTGAAAAATTATGTATATTGCAAAAATTAATAAGGTTAAACATCCTGATAACGAAAGCATTGATATTGCATCTTTATCATTTTCTTCTTCAGATTTCCTTTTTGCAATGGTATTTAAATACACACAACTATGCATATTCAATGTACAAATAATTGCTATAATGCTGTACCATGATAAGTATGTGCTGTACATCCCATATTCATCTGCAGGCATTATTCTCGTAAAAATAGGAACTGTAATAAAGGCAATACCTTTCTGTAAAACAGTACAAAATACAAACCAAATTGCTGCTTTTGCAACAACTGACATCTTTTTATAGTGTACATAAAATTTTTTTAACATTTTTTTCCCTCTCTAATAAGAAATAGATTATCTTTCTCGTTATGTAATATACTATTTTTATTTTCATTAGCCTAATAATTATCAATCATTCTCAATAACTCATCTCTTTTTTGCTTTTTTTATTTAATGCTTTTCGATCTGTATTTTATTCTTATAGTTAATCTATATTTAACAGTTTTATTCATATTATGAATCACTTGACATACCGATGAACATGCTCCACATCAGTTACATTCTTCTTTAGACCCATTAATCAACAACAAGTTTACCATATTATTTTTACTTTTTGACTTTACAATTATTAGCTCCATATTGCTTTCTTTCTTTTATCATATTATTTTCAATCTTAACTTTGTTTTCACAGTTAATAACTATCGTTAAAGCAAAAAAGTATGTAAAAATTTGACTATAAGTGTGCATATTATTTCCTGTAATTCCATAAATCAAAAATAAAATTTGAATATACATTGAAAAATTTAATAATCTATAACATCTTTTATTCTTTATAATCAACTCGTTTTTTAGTAATTTGTAATTCTTAAATAATGCCATAATAAATAATACAAAAAAAAGTATACTTCCAACAATCCCTGTTTCACCTAACAATTGTAAATACATATTATGTCCATTCATTATCAATCTCTCTACTACACCGTTATTCCTTAAGAAAGTTCTATATGTATTAATTCCATATCCTATAATGGGTTTATTATTAAACATTTTTAATGAATAATACCACATTGTATCTCTATTATTAAATGTTTCTAAATCATCTGCATCTTCAATAAATCTTTTTATAACAATCTGTGTGCTTGGAACAAATCTAACTATAAAAAAGGCTAATATAATTCCTATTAGAATCATAGTAACTATTCTACTCTTTTTTATACTTTTGATATTTACAAATAGTAATGCAATTGTTGCGACTATTGGTATAATTGCTAGAACTCTTTTTCCTGTTAGCATTAATGCTATGATAAATATTCCTAAAGGTATTATTGTTTTAATGTTAATTTTCTTTTCTAGAGAAATTCTTGATATTACTGTCGCTATTCCAATATTCATAATATATGCACCAAAAGCTTTACCTACAGCTATACCAGAAATATAACCTTTTGAATATTCATATTCCATTTGTATTATTAAGTCTTTAGGAATCATAAAAGAAAAAGTATCTAGTATAATACTGTGATTAATACTACCTAAAATAATTGATATTCCTACAACTATACAGTAAATATAAATCCATTTTACTATTTTACTTAAAAACTCAACTTTTATAGAACAATTCATAAGTTCAATCATGCAGAAAAAAATCGAAATGTATCCCAAAGTTCCTACAATATGATACATATACACTACATCTATTAATAAGTAGATGCCTATTCCTATGGATAATATTATTAAACCGTTTTTTTTCAATTTTCCTTTATGATCATTTATGAAAACAAATAAAAGTGTAGTCAGTAAGAATATATTAACTTCTACTAAATTATTAAAAATACTCCCCCCTGTAAGGGTAATTAGTATTATCAGAACTATTATTATAAACTCTATAAAATTTGAAAAACTTACTTTTTTCATTAGCAGCTCCATCCATTATTATATACTTTTTCTAAGATAGTTCATTGATTCTTCAATTCCATTCTTTAATATAGCATTGGAATTATTATAATTAACTTCTCTGAAAATCGAATCCATATCTCTTTGCTTTAATTCATTATCATTATATAACATCCTATCCTCTAATTTCAACTTCTTTAGTAGATCAGTCATTCTACTTCCTACTATAGTATCTGGTATTGTAAAAAACTCTTTTTCAAATATAATCGAAAATGCAGTTCCATGAAATGAATTTGTAATTATAAGTTCGGCATTTTTTATTAGGTTTAAAAACTCAATTGGTCCTGACGAATAACAATTTTTCAACTCATTATTATATCTGCATTTTTTATCAAAATGTACAACATTTATATTTGTTACTTTGCTTATATAATCTACAATTTTTTTTACATTAGGATTTACTTCCTTTGTATATACTAGTATATATTTTTCTTTTATTATTCTATTTTTAATAAGTTTTTCCCACTCACGTTTATTTAATAAGAAAGTAGGATCTAAAGATATCTCAATATCTTTGTCTGTTATTTTTGATAAAACTCTCTTCGCAGATTCTTCTCTTACAGATATTTTATCTATAGATTTTATTTTTTCTCCTAATACTATTTGTTGACTCTTACTTATTTTTTCTGTTCCGATACTAACCGCGTATGTTATCCTATTTATTTTTTTATCTCCAAAATTTAATGTATAAACGTCTTTTATTCCTTTAGTAATTATTTCATTCCAAATTTGATCGCTTCCAGCAATATAACAATCATATTTTGGATAGTTATCTTTTAAATCACTTTCACTTTTATACTCTTTTTCAGACAATTGATAATAATTTTTAATGAATTCCTTATATCTACTTTTTTTTATAAGATTTTTATAAAAAAATAATAATTTTATAGCAAATTCTCTAATTTTTGATTTTATTCCGTTTTTTTCGAGTCTTAATAAACTATACTTTCTTTCAATGTTTTTGTCTCTGTAGTCTATAATATATGATTCATATCCACACTTTTTTAGAGTCTTTTGTAGTGCATAAGCCTGCAACATAGCTCCATAGTTTTCTGCTCTATGGAATGTTATTATTCCTACTTTTTTCATATATTCTCTCCTTAGTTTTCATATTCAGATTTTTCAGGTAATATGTATTCAAATGCTTCAATTATATCTAATTTTGTTTTTTCAAAATTGCTTACTGTTTTTCCATCATTTATACAAATCATTTTATATTTTTGTTTCCTTATTGCATCCAAATATTCATTATTTTCTTCAGAAATTTGATACATTTTTCCAACTCTTGTGCTTCTTGGGTAAAATTTTCCTTCCATTAATTGCCAATATCTAAATAGGTATTGATTAATATTATTCTCATTTCTAAACTTTGTTGAACATGTTCTATCTAAACTTTCATTCTCCCTATTCCATAGTTCTGTAATCGTAGACTTCAGTAGTGAAACAGGTATGTGTAAATCCTTTATTGCTGAATATCTTTTCCAAGGTATTAAACAAATATTTCTAACTAAATTAATTCCATACTTTATATTGAAGAACTTAAAGAAATTTTTCCTTGTAACATTTCGTTTATTAAAGTTCTCATTTACAATCTGCATATTATTAATAATAACATGTGCAAAAGAATCAGTTTTTGATGGTGAAGTACTGGAATCTTCTATAAAACATTCACATGGCAAATTATTTTTAAAAAAATCGTTTTTGTTTACTTTCTTGCATAAAAACATATCATCATTAAATAAAACAAATTTTTCTGACAGCTCTCCTATTTTATCTAAATTCAGTTCAATTGCATTTGAATTAAATGTTGGTAAATACTTTTTAGGAATAAAATCACTATGTTTAACAATTTCAAGTTTAGGATGGTTTATATTAAGCCACTTTGGTAAATGCCCATATGTAATAAAAAAAACTTTGTGCACCCAAGGTGCAAATTTTTCAACACCTCTAAACCAGTATTGTAGATTTTCCCAATCTCTATATCTTGCTTCACTATTATTGTCGTTTTGATTGTCAATATTATACTTATTCTTTTCTTTTTTCCATTCTATATCATTTCCGTCTACCCACAAGATTACAAAATCGATTTCTTCATTCAAATCATTTTTCATTTAGTCTTATTCCTTTCAAATAGTCATGTACTGAATTTTCTATTGAATAGTTACTTGATTTATCCATTAAATACTCACTAAATCTGTTTTTTTCTTTACTTTGTATAAACCTAACTACTGTATTATATAAATCTTCAGAGTCTCCTGGTTTTGCTAAAAACATAGAATATTCATTATTTAAAAACTCTTTTGCAGCCCCACTACCATATGTTGAAATAATTGGAGTTCCAAACGAAGCTGCTTCATTTACAACTAATCCCCAACATTCTTTTCTACTAGGAAGAATTAAAGCTTTGCATTTAATATATTCTTCATTAAGTTTTTCTTTTGATAAAAAACTGACTAATTCAACATTTTTCATTTTTCTGGCATTTACATTATTTTTCAATATATCCGTTCTATTTCCCATTCCTACAAATTTAAATTTATAATTCTTTAGTCTATCTGCCACCTCTAGTGCAACATCGAGTCCTTTATATCTATAAAACTGGCCCACTATCAAGAAATAATCCTGTCTTTTTCCTTTATCTTTTTTTACTAATTCTTTATTGTCAGTTAATTCTTCTTTGTTCATCGAACTAAATCTATATGTAAAAACATTATTAACATTCATTATTTTTTTTATTACTTTAGAATACTCAAATCCAGAGATATAATATTTATCAGCTTTTTTTAATAAAAATCTTTTAATTTTGTTTTTACAGCCGTTTTCTTCAATAAAGGCATCCCCGTCTAAATTAATTGAGTATCTTTTATGAAATAGATTCATTATTAAAATAGAAAAAATTTGAATAGGACTATTAATACATCCAATAATTATTTCATCATATTTTTTATCAAAAAGATATTTTAATACTCTTAAGTCAAAAGAGTTTTCATTTCCTATTTTTATTCCCTTTAAATAATTATATTTGAAACTCTTTTTTTTACTATTGGTCCAATCTTTATCTCTGTTTTTAGATTCCTCTCTCTCATACAGTACCATTAAATTGCATTTTTTTGAAAGTTCATTGAAGAACTCCACTCTATAAGGTACTTCAATATTAGTAATAAATAATACTTTTTTCATTTTGCACACTTTCTACTCCAATTATTTACTTAGATTCATTGCAATTATATTGCTTTTCTATATCTTCATCCACAATTTCTTCGCCTGATTTGTGTTTTAGTTGTTCCTTAGATTCATCTGATAAGCCATTTTCAATTGTTGCATTCATATCACATGTTGATAGCTTATCTAGATCTTCTTTGCTAACTTTTCCATCTCTTAATTCTCTTACAATTTTGTTTTCATACATTGAATACTTTTTCTTTGTCCAAAATTTAAGTTTATGCCTGATAACCCACCAAGCAGGTACCCAGATGTATTTATGCATTGCAGGTGAAACTGATCCGATCATCCAGCAATTTCTATCACAATGTCTTACAATATTTCTTACTTTTTCAGCTTGTTCAGAATTCCATAATTCATCCCAAGTTTGTTCATTAAGATTTCCCATAACTTGTTTACACTTTGTTCCATTACAAGGCATTACATCTCCATATGGATCTATGAAGAATGTATCAAATGCCATATCACAAGGGAGAAGTCTAGGTTGACCATATATGTAATTAATTAATCCATGATTAAAATATGCTCTAAACCATTTTTTAGGTGACTTTGAGTTTAATAGCTTGTTAACTAATTCTTCAAAATTCTCTGCAACCATTTGTCTATCATGAATAATATTTTTAGCCTCAACAAAATAAAAACTGTTATGTAAAGAAGCTGTTGCGAACTCCATTCCTAACTCATCTGACATATCATATAAAGGTACTAAGTCTTTAGCATTTCTATCCTGTACTGTCATTCCAAATCCAACATCAGGATGTTTCATCTCAACTAGTTTTTTAAGAGTTGAGTAACCTTTATTAAATCCATCCTTTAGACCTCTAATTTCATTGTTTGTTTTTTCCAAACCTTCTATAGAAATTCTTATTCCAAGATTAGGGAATTCTTCACAAAGTTTTATAATTCTATCTGTGAAGAATCCATTTGTAGAAATAACTATTCTATCAGATTTTTTATATAGTTCTCTTACTATATCTGCTAAATCTTCTCTAATAAATGGTTCTCCACCTGTAATATTAGTAAAATACATTTTAGGCAATTTTTTTATTGTCTCTAAACTAATTTCTTCTTCTGGTTTTGACGGTGCCTTATATCTATTGCACATTGTACATCTAGCATTACATCTATATGTAACAATCACTGTTCCGTTAAGTTTCTTTTCTGCCATTATTGTCTCCTTTGCATTTGCTTATAGCAAACTCTCATAAACTTTTATTATACTATTGTAATAATTATCAATTGAATACTTCTCTTTAGCATTATTTCTAGCAGTCATTCCCATTTTATTAGCCTTCTCAGTATTCTTTAATAATAATTCCATTTTATCTTGTAGATCTTCTGTATTACCACTTTCAAATAGTAATCCTTCTTTTCCATCATCAACTAATTCTGGAATTCCTCCTATATTAGCTCCAATTATTGCTTTTCCTATTGCTTGTGTTTCAAGAGCTGAATAAGGGCAGTTTTCATACCAAATAGATGGGATTACAACAAAACTACACTTTGATATATAATCTATAATTTCCTTTTTATCAAGAAAACCTAATAATTCTATTCTATCTTCTAAACTGTTTTCTTTAATTGTTGCCTGTATGTTCTCTTTTTCTGGTCCATCTCCTGCTATAAGTAGTTTTCCATTTTCTATATTCTTAAACGCATCTATTAAATCCAAAATACCTTTTTCTTTAGAAAGTCTTCCAACATAAAGTGCATATCCTTCATTAGTAGTTTCCACCTCATATTCACTAGTTTTGATAAAGTTGTGAATGGCAATAATCTTGTCTTTTTCTATTCCATCTTCAATAAGCTTTTCTTTATAAAAACTACTTGGAGTAATAATACTTTCTATTTTTTCAGTATATATTTTCTTATTTCTATAATACTTTCCTTCAATTGCTCCTAATAAACTTTTAAGAGTTGAACCCTTGTTACATTTCTTTTTTACACAGTTTATGTATTTTCCTCCCATACATTTTTCACATATATTGCCATCATTATCTAGCATTGTTATAGCTGGACATACAGCCTGTACATCATGAGCAGTGAATACTATTGGAATATTTCTTTCTTTTATTGGGTTAACAATTGAAGCTGATAATTGTCTTTGAAAATTATTTAAATGTACAATGTCTGGTTTGAACTCATCAAGTGCTTTTTCCATCAACTTTTTGTTTTCTTTCGAATAAATAACATCTAAGGCTTTTAATTTACTTCCATTATTTAAGTCGAATTTCTCTACAAAGTATTCTTTATCTCCAGTAGTTATGTTTTTATCATCTTCCATAGAAAACCAAGCAACTTCATGTCCATGTTCTTTTAACAGTTCACCCAATTCAAAATAATATTTTTCACTTCCACCTTTTAAGTAATGGAATTTATTAACTAATAAAATCTTCAACTTAATTTCCCCTATATAGTTTTTCTGTTTTCTTAACTACATCATCCCAATCATACTTCTTTAAAATGTATTCTTGTAGAACCTTAGCTTCTTTTCTATTAGTTCCTTTAATACATTTCTCAAGCTGTTTTTTTAAATCCTTAATATCACTTTTTTTGAATGTTGTAGCATATTTTTCAACCACTTGTGTATTCTCTTCAATATCGCTTACCAAACAATTACATCCATAGCTCATAGCTTCTAACAAACTAATTGGCATTCCTTCAATATCACTTGGCAAACAATATAAGTAACAATTGCTATATAATTCATCCAGTTCTTCCCCCTGAACAAAACCAGTCATAATTATATTTTCATTGTTCTTCACTTTATCTTTAATATGTTCTAAATAATCGTTAGTATGACTTGCTCCACCTGCAATTACTAGTTTCTTATCAGTTTTCAATTCACTATAAGCATCAATTAGATAATCTAGTCCTTTTTCTGGAACAATTCTTGCAAGAAATAATATGTAATCATCTTTTTTTAATCCATATTTTTTAGTAATTATTTTTGCTTCTTTAATTTCAGGCTTATTAACTCCATTTGGAATAAAAACGGTTTCTCTATTATATGTATCCTTAAAATACTCTTTAACGCCCTTTGACAATACAATTATTTCATCTGCATATTTAACTGCACATTTTTCACCAAATTTTATATATTTTGTAGCAAATCCTCCCCATTTTGATCTTTGCCAATCTAGTCCATGTATTGTAACAATTTTTCTCTTTCTAAAAATGTGTGGAATCCATAGCATTGCGCAAGAGCCTTCTGCATGATAATGCAAAACATCATATTTACCAAATAATGCTCTAATACTAGCCAAAAAGCTATAAAGTGTTGCATCAATTCCTTTTTTGTTTATAGTTGGAATAGTTAGTATTCTTATCCCTTTATATTCTTTAATACTTTTATTTGATTTGTCTGCATTTTTATCCTGAACGTTTTTTCCTTTTCTATTAAACGCATCTACTTTATTTCCATCTTTTACAAGTCTTTTTGATAGCTCTTCAACAACAATTTCAACACCACCTTCTCGAGAAGGAATTCTTTTATGTCCTATCATTGCTATTTTCATAATGGGATTTGCTCCTTTCTATAGTGCAAAATCTTACTAATATATAATATCATATTTCGACATATTATGCAATGAAATTACCAATTATTTTATAGAAAAAACAGAGAAAATCATATTCCATTTTGTAATAGTTGGAATATGATTTTATTTTACATTTTTTTATTCATAGATTTAGGGGGATTTTATATATATAAATCCCCCTACTTTTTAAGTTCCTGTTTATGGTCAGAATCACCGCTTTTTTTATTATGCATTTTTCTAACTGATATACTTATTATAATAATTTTAACAAATTTTGTTAAATGTTATAAACTTTTTATTTAAAAATCACAAGCAATATCATTGTTAAAGCCATCAATGTTGTAGATATCAAATATAGAATCATACCAATCTTATTATTAGTCTTTGCTTTCATAGGATGGTCATTTTCTACGTTTATAATTGCAATTGCCAAAAAGTATATTGAAATAATACAAATTATAAATGCTACTCCATAACTTGCTACAGTAGTCCATTTTATGAAATACCCCATAAATCCATTGTTGAATAAAGGATTAATAAAAAATTCCTTTATATTCATAATACTTAATAATATCAAATTTATCATTGGCACTAACAAAAGATTAATCTCCATATGTTAATTCCTTTCATAGCTTCATTAAGATTCTTAATTCAAATGTGCAGTTTCTTTTATTTTTGCTTCTATTTCTCTAATTTTATCTGGTGCAACATAGTCTTCTTCACCAAATGTTTCTCTATGTAATTTCTCAACATCTTCTGTAAAGCTCAATGGTACATCATAGTAATCAACGCCTTTTTTTGTACCTTCATAATAATCTTTCAAATCTAATGCCATACTTCTCGAATTATATGCAAATCCAAACTTTTTAACTATATTAAAACTAACTGCTTTTGGTAATAATTCATTAATGCTATCAGATGTGATATTCGTTCTTATTTTAGGCATAATCTCATCTGCAATACTATTTAACTCTTTAACACCTTTTTGTTTTAATTTTTCCACTGTCTTTTCCAATACAGTTCTCATTCTATCAGCTCTCTTGTAATCACTTCCTTCTGTATAGCGAATACGAGCATAAGCTAATGCCTGTATACCATCAACCATCTGCTTTCCTGTTTTAGTAACTTTTGAAGATTCTATTCCCGTAGATTCAGTATTTCCTTTTACATAATAATTGATAAATTTCAATTCACTATCTGTTATATTAAGTTCTATTCCACCAA
The DNA here is from genome assembly GCA_017510245.1 of Clostridia bacterium. GTDB lineage: Bacteria > Bacillota > Clostridia > TANB77 > CAG-508 > CAG-793. Next base: position 4,838 of record JAFWNQ010000025.1, on the reverse strand, counting down.
CTTTGTCAACAATCTCTGCAACTGCTTCAAAATCTACAATAACATATTCTTGAATATTTAAGTCAAAATTGGTGTTAATAGTTTTTAACGTTGTCTCAACTCCACCATAATATGAATGATTTATTTTATCCATTCTTGTTTTATCATATAAGTCCATTTCTACAAGAGTGTCTCTATATATAGAAAATAATGTTACATCATTGTTTTCTGTATTAATACTTGCAACCATAATACAATCTGTTCTTGCAAAATCATCATAGTCATTGTATCTAGAATCTGTACCTAGAATTGCAATATTTCTATATTTAGTATTTTTTTGTTGCTCTTCTGAAATTCCCAAATCGTCTGCAGTAACATTTAATTCTTCATATTGTATTTTTCCTGTTTTGTTTTTTAAATAGCTTTTTACTAAGAAAAATCCTGCTACTCCTAATACAGCGACTACTATTAAGATTATTATAATAACCTTTAAAACCTTTTTTAATTTTGAATGATGATGGTGGTGTGACATATTTAATTCCTCCCTTTTTATCTTTTATTGTGCTCCTTCTTTTATAAATACTTTTGCTATTGTTTTTATTATTATTTTTAAATCTTTTCCTAAACTTCTATTTCTAACATATTCTTTATCAATTATCATTCTGTCTTCAAATGTTACATTAGACCTACCTCCAGCTTGCCATGGACCAGTTATTCCTGGCTTAACTTTTATTATGTATTCATAATACTCTTCCATGTCTTCTTTTTCTCGTGGAAGATATGGTCTAGGTCCAACCAAACTCATTGTTCCATTAAGTACATTAATGAATTGTGGCCACTCGTCTAAAGATGTTTTTCTTAAAAACTCTCCTGTCTTAGTAATTCTAGGATCATTTTTAAGCTTTTTATATTTCTTATATTCTTTAGCTTCTTTAGGATTTTCTGCTAAATACTTCTTTAATGTATCATCTGCACCAATTACCATTGAACGAAATTTATAAAATCTAAAAGTTTTACCATTCTTGCCTATTCTTAATTGTTCGTAAAAAATCGGACCATCTTCCTTATTCTTTTTTCTCATTATCCAAACTATAATCATTATAGGAATCAATAGGATAGTTCCAACAATTCCTCCTAAAATATCTATGAATCTTTTTATAAATCTATACAGTATATGTTTTTTTTCTTTTCCATAAATCTTATTAGGGTTTAATGATTCTTCTTCAACTTCTTGAGTTATCATCCTTAACTTACTCCCCCTTTTTTCCATTTATCCTTCTAAATGTACATATATTATTATATAAAAAAGCCATAAAATTGTCAATAAAAATCATTTATTTAAGTTATTTACAATTGCAAAGAAGAGGGATTCCTCACGGTTTCCCTCCTCTCTGCTAAAACGTCCCATGGAGTTTTCCTACAATAATCATATAGATTATTAATAGGATACAACCAATCCAGAGAAAATTGTATTTCCTTTTGTTATCCTCTTCTACATTTGAATGGATGTGGTTGAATTCCCATGTACGTTTAAAATCGTCCAGGCTCTCAATTGCGAACCAAATTGACATTGCACTGATGATAATAATCACCCACAGCATCTCTCTTCCTTTCTCTAGACGATATTACTTATATTATACCATTTTTTAGCATAATTGTAAATATGTTGTTTGTTGTCATTGGGTGTCATTGGGGACGCTGTTATTTTGACATTTAAATGTCAAAATAACAGCGTCCCCAATGACAGAAAATTCTCCGTCCTCAAAAGCAAGAGAGGGAGGTTTCCCCCCTCTCTTGCTAGAACGTCCCAGTCAGTTTACCTAACACAATCAAATAGATAATACAAAAGACTCCTATAATCCACATAAGTGAATACCTTTTATATTCTTTTGTTCTGCCCTTTTGAACAGTTCGGTTAAACTTCCAAATCCGCCAAAATTCATCAAGGCTTTCAAGTGTAAGCCATAGACATATTACAATGCCAAAAATAATTACAAGTAGCATTGCATTTCCTTTCTCTAGACGATACTATATTAATTATACCATATTTTTAGCTACCTGTAAACCAACAGAATAGCGTTTTTCGCTATTTTTTAACTAGTTACATATTTATATCATTATCCCCAAAATCCACGTTTTTTTACTGGTGGTTGTTCGTTCATTGTTTTTGCTAATTCGTTAAATAATTCTCGTTGCTGTTTTGTCAAGCGCTTTGGAGTTTGAACTTGAACTGTAAAGATTAAATCTCCAACAGCATTGCTATTTAATCTTTTAAATCCTTTACCTCTAATTGCAAATTGTGTTCCTGTTTGAGTACCTTCTGCTATAGAAAAATCTTCTTTTTCGCCAGTAACTGTTGGTATTTTTAAATCTGCACCTAAAGTTGCCTGAGTGATTGTAATTGGTATTGTACATTCAACATTGTATCCATTTCTTGTAAAAATTTTACTCTTCTTAACTTTGACATCTAGGTAAATATCCCCATTTTGTCCACCATTAATACCTGGTTCACCTTTATTACTCAATCTTAAAGTTTGACCATCTTGTATTCCTGCTGGAATATCTACTTCAATATCGACATTCTTTCTTATTGTACCCTTTCCTCCGCATGAATCACATGGTTCTTTTATTACTTTTCCTGTTCCTCTACAATGCTCACAAGTTCCAACAGTTTGAAAAGTAGCAAAACCTCCCAAAGATTGATTTTTTCTAACCTGACCAGTTCCATGACATATATTACATGTTTCAATTTTAGTACCTGGCTTAGCACCTTTTCCATCACAATGTTCGCATTTTACATTTTTGTTAATTGTAAATTCTTTTTTACATCCAGTAAAAGATTCTTCAAAACTAATATTAATGTTAGACCTTAAGTCAGAGCCTTTTTGTGGTTCATCTGGTCTTCTAGCTCTTCTTCTAGATCCACCACCAAATATTGATGACACAAAATCATCTACTACATCATTAAAGCCAAAACCACTTGTTGTATATGTATAAGAGCCATTGCCAAATCCTCCAAATCCATCAAATCCACTAAATCCGCTTGCACCATCAAATCCTTGTGGTCCATCAGCCGATCCAAATTGATCATACATTTTTCTTTTTTGAGGATTTGAAAGAACATCATAAGCTTCTCCAACTTCTTTAAACTTTTCTTCAGCCTCTTTTCTATTATCTGGATTAGCATCCGGATGCCATTTTTTTGCTAGTTTTCTATAAGCTTTTTTTATTTCATCATCTGATGCACCCTTTGATACACCCAATGTCTCATAGTAATCCTTTGCCATGTTTTTTCCTTTCTAATTAAAGATAAAAGGGAGTATTTCCCTTTTACCTTTAAAATATCTCACACTCGTCACGTACTTATTTTTCTTCACTATCTGCGTCTGTAACATTTTCATCTGATGAAACATCTTCAGCTGTAGCTTCTGTAGTATTTGTTTCTTGAGCTGTCTCATCTGCACCTTGTGCTGCTCCAGTCTGTGCATATAGTTTTTCTGAAATTGAGTAGAAAACTTGAGTTAAGTCTTCTGTTGCTTTTTTAATTTCTTCTACATCTTTTCCATCTAAAGCTTTCTTAACTTTATCCATCTCTGTTTGTGCTTTAGCTTTTTCTTCTCCACTAATTTTATCACCTAATTTTTCAAGAGTTGTATCGCAGTTATATAATAAGCTTTCAGCATTGTTTCTTACTTCTATTTCCTCTTTTCTCTTCTTGTCTTCTGATGCATGTGCTTCTGCATCTTTAACAGCCTTATCTATTTCTTCATCTGTCAAGTTTGTAGAAGCTGTAATAGAAACTTGTTGTTGATTTCCAGTAGCCATATCTTTTGCAGATACGTGTACTATGCCATTTGCATCAATATCAAATGTTACTTCTATTTGTGGAACTCCACGTGGTGCTGGAGCAATTCCAGTAAGTTGGAATCTTCCTAATGTTTTGTTGTCAGCTGCCATTTCTCTCTCACCTTGCAATACATGTACTTCAACACTTGTTTGGCCATCAGCTGCTGTAGAGAAAATTTGTGACTTCTTTGTTGGTATTGTTGTATTTCTTTCAATTAATTTTGTAAATACTCCACCATATGTTTCAATACCTAATGATAGTGGTGTAACATCTAGTAACACTAAGTCTTTAACATCTCCAGATAATACTCCACCTTGAATAGCTGCACCGATTGCAACACATTCATCAGGGTTTATACCTTTATCAGCTTCTTTTCCTGTGATTGCTTTAACTGTCTCTTGCACACATGGTATTCTTGTTGATCCACCAACTAATAATACTTTAGAGATATCATTTGCTGTTAATTTAGCGTCTTTAAGAGCATTTTCAACTGGAATTCTCGTTGACTCTACTAAATCATGAATTAATTCTTCAAATTTAGCCCTAGTTAATGTTACATCTAAGTGTTTTGGTCCTGTTGAATCAGCTGTGATAAATGGTAAATTGATTTGTGTTTGTTGCATTCCAGATAACTCTATCTTAGCTTTTTCAGCTGCTTCTTTAAGTCTCTGCATTGCCATTTTATCAGTGCTTAAATCTATTCCATCTGACTTTTTGAATTCTGCTACTAAATATTCGATAATTTTTTGATCAAAATCATCTCCAACAAGTTTTGTATTTCCGTTTGTAGCTAAAACTTCGAATACTCCATCTCCTATATCAAGAATTGATACATCAAATGTTCCTCCACCTAAGTCATATATCATTATTTTTTGATCTTGGTCTTCTTTATCCATACCAAAAGCTAATGCTGCAGCTGTAGGTTCATTTATAATTCTTAAAACATCCAACCCAGCTATTTTTCCAGCATCTTTTGTTGCTTGACGTTGTGAATCATTAAAATATGCAGGTA
>JAFWNQ010000024.1 GCA_017510245.1 Clostridia bacterium | reverse complement strand
TATCTTAAGTCTTTCTCCTTCTAATAGCCAATCTTTATGCTCTTCACTACTTTCGGCTATTATATGCCTCATTATATAAAGTAAATCCATTGAATCTACTTTTCCATCTCTATTTATATCTCCCAATATTACACTTTCTGCACCATATACATAATTAGACATTATAATTATGATAGCAATTAAACACAATAATATATGGCTTTTTACTCTATTCTTATTCATTTTACGCCTCCTTAAATACATTATTTAAAGGATTTGCTCATCACTTTATTATAGCACATTTTGACTTAAAAATCAAACTTACTAACCTATTTTGACTAGCTAAAATGTATAAAAAAAAATACTTTGGTAATAATTATATTATACTTAATATATGGAGGTGCTATTATGGCAAAAGGTTCAAAGAAAAAAGATAACAAGAATAAGGAAAATGAACAAAATCAAAGTCAAGGCAATAAATAAGAAAGAGGCGATTTAATCGCCTCTTTCCATATCTGTTCTTTTTTTTCTATCTTCTTCTCCAATCATTGCATTAACCTTTTCTCTAAGTTCTGGTTGTTCAATACGAGCCATATTTAAATACATTAAAAGATTTCTTGGACTAATAATACCTGATTCAATATAACTCATAGCTTTTTCCATATTTCCACCTGATATAACAAGGTTAGCATAAATATTTGATTTAAATGCTCTATCTCCTGGTACAGCTTGTATGAACGAACATATATCATGAGCTGTATCATCACTTGAAGCAACAAATAAACCTGAAGCATATTGATTTTCTATGTCTAAGTTTTGCTGTACACTAGGAAGATTTAATACTGCATCTGCATCAGTAACTTTTGGAATAAAATAAGATACTTGAGCAGATCCATCAGGATTTTCTATAATTTGTAATGTTAAAGCATGTCCAGCATCTCTTACCATCATTAAAATTCTGTCTTGTAGTGCAACAGTATATGCATATCTCGTATCTAGCGGAAGCTGTTCAAAGATACTTCTTGCTAAAGCATTGTCACTATCTCCTATTAACACTGATTTGTTAGGTGTCATACCTGGTTGTATTGCAATTTCTTTCTGGTCTAAAATAGGTAAAGCTTCAAGAATCCTGTTGCTATTTTCTGTATGAAAATGTAATATATGTAGCATCTCATTAATTGTTTTAGCACGGGCAAGCAATTGTCCAAGTGCAAGCTGTTCAACACTATTTTCTCCGTAAATTCTTGTACTTACATCTTTAATAAGTCCTTCATCCATACCAGATAAACAAGAAGAATAAACTTGTCGGAGACTTGCATGAGATGCTTCAAGTTCAATAACTCTTCTTTCTAAATCTTCAATTTTTCTAATAAATATTTCAAAAGCTTTACTTTCTTTTATTGACTCTTTCACAGTACCATCTGGTTGAAACTCCACTTCTTTATCTAAAAATCTTTCTTCTAAAAAAAATGGACTTTGTAAAAAACTAGACATCTTAGATTTAACGCTTCCTATTACATGATGAATTCTGTCAAAATATCTTATTCTAGATTCTTCATCATACTCATCCATTTCTGTTGGTGCGCATTGTATTAACATATTTTTGATGTCAGCATCTGCGCTAAAAAAATCTTCTAATGTACTCATATATTTATCCATATATAAATCTCCTATATTATTATTATAAATATGGTTTTAAAAACTTTCCTGTATAACTATTAGCATTCTTACATATTTTCTCAGGTGTGCCACACTCTACAACTTCTCCGCCATAGTCCCCACCTTCTGGTCCAAGATCAATAATGTAATCACATGTTTTTATTAAGTCTAAGTTATGTTCAATAACTATAACTGTATTTCCTCCATCAACTAATCTTTGTAAGATATCAATTAGTCTATGGACATCATCTATGTGTAATCCAGTTGTTGGTTCATCTAGAACATATAGTGTTTTACCTGTGGATCTTTTTGAAAGTTCAGTTGCTAGTTTAATACGCTGAGCTTCCCCTCCTGAAAGTGTTGTTGAAGGTTGTCCTAATTTAATGTATCCTAGTCCAACATCATATAGTGTTTGTATTTTTTGCTTTATTCTAGGGATATTCTCAAAAAACTTAAGTGCTTCTTCGACTGTCATATCAAGTACATCTGCAATAGATTTTCCTTTATATTTTACTTCAAGTGTTTCTTTATTATATCTCTTACCCTTACAGACCTCACAAGGAACATATACATCTGACAAGAAGTTCATTTCAATTTTAATTATTCCATCACCAGAGCATGCTTCACATCTACCACCTGCAACATTAAAGCTAAATCTACCTTTGCTATATCCTCTCATTTTAGCTTCATTGGTTGTTGCAAAAAGGTCTCTAATAAGGTCAAATACTCCTGTATATGTAGCTGGATTAGATCTAGGAGTCCTTCCAATAGGAGATTGATCTATATTAATGACTTTATCAATATTATCAATCCCTTTAATTTCTTTACATTTACCTGTTTTGATGTTAGATTTATTTAGATTTTTATATATATTCTTATATAAAACTTCATTAACTAATGTACTTTTTCCTGAACCTGAGACTCCTGTAATACAAATAAATTGACTAAGCGGGAATTTTACATTAATATTTTTTAAATTATGTTCTGATGCTTTTACTACTTCAAGATATTTACCAGTTATCTTTCTTCGTTTTTTTGGAACAACTATTTTCTTTTTTCCACTAAGATATTGTCCCGTAATTGAGTCTTTTACTTTTGCTATTTCTGAAGCGGTTCCATGTGCCATTACCTTTCCACCATGAACCCCTGCCCCAGGGCCAATGTCTATAACATCATCTGCAGCATACATAGTATCAGTATCATGTTCAACAACAATAACTGAGTTTCCTAAATCTCTAAGTTTTTTTAAAGTATTAATTAGCTTTTCATTATCCCTTTGGTGTAATCCAATACTTGGCTCATCTAAAATATACATAACTCCTGTAAGTCCAGAACCAATTTGGGTTGCAAGTCTAATTCTTTGAGACTCACCACCTGATAATGTTGAAGCACTTCTAGATAAGGTTAAATAATCAAGTCCAACATCTATTAAAAACTGTAATCTTGTATTTAACTCAATTAATATTTGTTCAGCTATCATCTGATTCTTTTTACTAAGTTTTAAATCATTTATGTATTTTTTTATATTTATTACAGACATATCTGTTAATTGTTTTATATTTTTAGCTCCAACTTTAACAGCCAATACTTCTGGTTTTAATCTTGCTCCATGGCATGATGGGCATTCGGCTTCACTCATGTAGTACTCATAAAACTGTATCATTCCAGCAGATTTTGTTTCCCTATGTCTTCTTTCAAGCGTAGGTATAACTCCCTCAAAAGGTATACTATTTTTTCTAACTCCAAATGCACTATGATATTCAAAATCAATAACTTCATCTCCAGTTCCATATAGTATTTTCTCTAAAAACCATCTTGGTAGTTTTTTTATTGGAACTGATATATCTACTCCATAATGCTTTCCAATTGCTTCAAAATACATTTTCGCAATTGTGTCACCCCTTTTCATTGTACTTGCTCCAAAGCATTTTACTCCCTCATAAAGAGTAAGGTTTTTATCAGGTATTATCAAATCTTCATCCATTTTCATAAGATAACCAATACCTGTACATTCTGGACAAGCACCAGTTGGATTATTAAATGAAAACATTCTAGGTGTGAGTTCTTCAAAACTGATTTCACAATCAGGACAAGCATAATCTCCGCTATAAAGCTTTTCACACTTTCCAACGAAGTCAACTTTAACCAAGCTATCTGCTGCTTTCATTGCTACTTCAATAGATTCATTGAGTCTAGCCCTAATATTATCTTTTAATACTAGTCTGTCAATTACAATATCAATTGAATGTTTTTTCTTTCTATCTATTGTTATATCATCAGTTAGTTCAACTATCTCATCATCTATTTTTGCTCTAACAAAACCATCTCTAGCATATTTCTCTAGCAATTTTTTATATTCACCTTTTTTATTTCTAACAACAGGTGCTAATACTTGTATTCTTGTACCTTCATCACATTCCAATATGCTATCAACAATTTGGTCAACTGACTGTTTTTCTATTTTTTTACCACATTTAGGACAATAAGGAACACCTATTCTAGCATACAACAAACGAATATAATTATATATTTCTGTAACAGTTCCAACGGTTGATCTTGGGTTTCTAGAAGTAGTTTTTTGGTCTATTGAAATTGCTGGTGATAATCCTTCAATTGATTCAACATTTGGTTTGCTCATCATACCTAGAAACTGTCTAGCATAAGAAGATAAACTCTCCACATATCTTCTTTGTCCTTCAGCATATAAAGTGTCAAATGCAAGAGAAGACTTGCCAGAGCCAGACAAACCAGTTATAACAACCAATTTATCTTTTGGAATCTCTATATCTATATCTTTTAAGTTATGTTCTTTTGCACCTTTAACCGTTATTTTGTCAATACTCATTATTATTTCCCCCATAATCTAATTGCAACAATTATTATAGAACATTTGTTTAAAAATGTCAATATGAATATTTTTTGGTCTAATTAATATTTATAGTAGAATAAAGTATTAAATTAATTACTAAAATTTAAGTTTTTTTATTTTAATATGCATAATAATTTGAAAAAAGTTAAAGGTATCCTATTTATTTTAATAAAAAACTAATATTAATATTAGTAAGTCAATCATGAGGAACATTGTAGATCAAATGGAGACTTTCCTCTACTAAAGACTATGTCAATAATTATATTGACATGCACTCGGAAGTCTACCTCAAAGACTTATAATTTTAATATTAGTTTTGTTTTTTTATGTCATAATTATTATAATTTGTTGTTAGACTTATGCTTTATCCATAATTTGTTTCAGTAAAACCGCTAATAGTCCTAATGAAAAAACAATTATAGATACAAGTAATCCTCCTATTCCAAGAATATATCCAGCACGAATATTTGCAAAGTGTGAAAACAAAAATCCTATAATAGATAATAAAATGCAAATAACTGATAATAAAGAAAATATTTTTATCGGATTATAATATATACCTGATTCTAATATATATCTCATTGATCTCAATGAATCCTTTAATAGTTTTACTTTGCTTTTTCCTTTCCTTTTATTATAAGGAATATCTACATAGCATACAAACAAATTATTCATAATATATGCTAAAGTTTGTGAAGTTGTAAAACTAAATGTATCACACAATCTAGGAAAAAACTTTGTGACAGTTTTTTTATCAAATACTCTTAGTCCAGAATTAATATCTTTAATCTTTTTTCCAGAAACATATTCTACAAATAGTTTTAGTACTTTTCTTAATCCATTTTTAAAAATCGATTCTTTGTAGTATTTTCCAGTCCTAGCGCCTATTACAAGATCATATCCTCTTTGCTTTATTTTGAGCATTTCTGGAACACTAGAAAATGGATAAGTTAAATCAGCATCTGTAATAACTATGGTTTCATTTTTAGCTCTATCTATCCCCTTTTTCAGAGAATAACCATATCCCATGTTACTAGGGTTTGAAATTACTTTTACTCTACGCTTTTTAGCTTCTTTCTTTGTTCCATCATTAGATCCATCATTTACAATAATAATCTCTGAACCTTTATAGATATGATTTTTTTTCATTACTTTAATTATTTCATCTATAGTTTTGCCAATTGCTCCTTCTTCATTATAAGCTGGAATAATAACTGAAATCATGTTTTCCTCACTCTCTTAATTTGTTAACATATCTATATAGATTTAATAATATAAAAATATTTTGTAATATGTACACATTTGCCAAATAGCAATACCTAATTGCATCAAAGGCAGTTGTATGTGTATATGTAACTCCACATATAATTATTAGATATGTAATAAGAATTATATGAATTATTAAATTCAGCTTATCTTTTGTTTTTATGTTTTTTAAATATATAACTAAAGCTAGAACACTTAGAATTATTGTAAAATACTTATAAGTATTTCGTATTAGTTCATGTCCTGTTTTGTTTCTTTCTATAATATTTTCTGCATTATGATAATCAACATAATTTATGCTGTATGCATTTACACTATCATCATATGTAAATATTTCTTCCATTTCTGAATTACTAAAGGTTTTGACATTTTTATATGTTGATGTATAAATAATAGCCTTTACTAGATTTTTCGGCAAATTTTTAATTTCATTTAATGTTGGCATATTCATAAAGATTGATGGTAGTGCAAACTCCTTTTCTAGTTTTCCTTCTTCAAATAGATTGTCTAATTCATCACTTAATCTTTTAAAATACTCATTTACTTCTTTTCCATCTTTAAAACTATGTTTTTTATAAATCCAAAATCTAAAATACCATATTATATTTCCATTATATATCTCTCCATCTTTATTTGCAAGTTTACTATAGTATTTATCAATTTCTTCTCTTGTAAAATCAAAAACTTCCGAATTATCTACTAATTTATAAAACGTACTTTTTGGAACAGATATATAATCAATTTTTTCATCATCTTTTATCTCTAAAACTTTTTTAAAGGCATCTTTAAAATACGAATTACTAAGTTCATCATAAGTATATATATTGTATTTTTTTAAGTTAACTAATGACACAATATTTAGATTTATTATGATTAGCAAAACGGGTATCATATTTATTATTATAGTTTTGATTTTTAAGTCTTTATATAATTTATATATTATTAAAATAGCTAAAACTATTGTTGTCCACATATTGTCATCTCTAGTTAAACGCATTATTGAAACAATTATTCCTAGAAAAATATAGCTTAAAATATTGTTCTTTTCAGAAGACATTATATTTATCACTATTCCAAAGAAAAATAATAATTCAATTATTGACAAACAATTTCTATAGAGTCTTTGAAACAAGTCACTCGAATAACTAACTGGATTAAATATTAATAGCAAGAAAACAAATAAAATCCATACATCTTGATTAATTACTTTTCTTAGCGAATAGATAAAAAATAAACATGCGAATATATACAATATTGTTAATGCTGAACTATAGCTTATATTAATCGATCTAACTATAAATAAGAATATTGGAAACACTGCCCCCTTCATAAGTGTATATACACTATAGTCCCCTAAATATTTTCCTTCAATTAGCCATTGTAATTTGTTAATCATCATCCTATCATCATATCTTAAATTACTAAGGTAAAAACTAGAAAATTTGTAACTCATGATAAATCTAATAATACATAATAAAGCGATTGTAATCAATAGCCAATGTTTTTTTATAACTTCTTTTACTTTCTCCATATAAAAAATAATTCTAGAACTCCTTATTATTTATATATTCAAATATAGAATAAAGTGTAAAAGTCACACTTTATTCTATACTATCTTATATATTTATTTTAGTATTTTTAATAATTTTAACCATCATCACTAGAAAATTGTCCTCCAGCATCATCACTAGAAAATTGTCCTCCACCATCATCACTAGAAAATTGTCCTCCACCATCATCACTAGAAAATTGTCCTCCACCATCATCACTAGAAAATTGTCCTGGATCGTCCGGTTCTGTACGATCTTCCCACATTATATCAGATCTATTTATTTCAATTACAGGTCGAATTGCATAAACTTCATGTAGAAGCCCTGCATTACCAAATGAAGTATTTGACATGTAATTACCAGGACCTGAAGACATATTAAATCTTCCGTTCGAATCATACGAAAAAGAACTATAAGTCCAATAACAGACTCCTATTGAATCAATTTCAAGATTATAAGAAACTTCATGATCATTCAAAAGATCATCACTATACATTAATCTACCATACTGTCCTTCTTTACCACAATTATTAAGTGCTAATCCAGCATTCATTAGTTTTGTAGCATAGGCATCAACGTAATTTTTAATAGTAGGTTCTTGATCATAAGATGTCTTTTTGTCTGGATAGTAACTCCAGTAATCGCCAATATCTTCATATTCATTTTCATCAAACGGAACCTCCGAAGGAGAATTCACTGATTGAGCATTATTATCCTTATTTAAAGCATAGCAGGTCATTAAAGTAACATTACGATCATCATTACTGTAAACATAGAATCTTTCGTTACTTAAAGAATTCACTAGAGGATACACAATGTCTCCAGAAGAAACTATTCCATTAATGTCATTATCTATTAGCCCCCATTTACCAATTACTTCTGCTTTTGCACCAGCTGGTACAGTTACATCTGCTCCATTAACAACTATAATCCATTCTGTCCCATCTTCACTATCTGTTATTGAAATTGTTGCTCCTGGGAAATGTTTTTCTAGTTCAGATTGAATTGTTTCTTTTTTTACTTTTTCATTTCCACTTGTCATATCCTTAACAACCGCAGCACTATAAGCTAGTCTTATTCCATCTCTGGTTTGATCTTTATCATATGTTTCTTTAGCATTTTTTGCATGATTGAATAAACCATCATTTCCTGTTACAATCGAAATTGTAACACCAGCCATAATTAATAATATAATTATAGTTACTACTAAAGCAACTAGTGTAATACCATTATTCTTTAATAATTTACTAATTATATTCTTTTTCACTTCTTTTGATAGATTCTTTTTAATCATAATCTTCTCCTTTGTTATGTATTATAAAATCAAAAAGAGTAATTATTAAGCAGTTATTCATTTAAATGCTTTTAATTACTCCTTGTTTCATTACTAATTATTATTGTTATTATTTCCTGAAGGTAGACCCTCTGGTAAAGATAATGTTATTCTAATTCTAAAAGCATATTTAAAAGCTCTAACTATTTTACTATTTTTAATCTTATTCCAGAAAGACTCTTTTACTTCCTGTCTTGTTTCTGAATAATAATTTTGATAAGCTTGACCTTGTTCACTTTGGTCTAATGTATTTACAACTACAGATGTATTTTGAGCCGGTGTATTGGCTTGAGCATTTGCTGTATTTGTTTCAACTGGTACAGGAATTAGTTTTAAAGCATCAGCAACTTCAATACCAATATAACTTAAAGCTTTAGATTTATCTTCGACTCTTTCCATATCAATTTCAATATGTAGATTTGATTCAAGATTAACAATCTTTGCACTAATTAATCTCATAGCAGATTGAAACTCCTGAGTTTGAGCGCGTTGATATTTTCCAACAATTATTAAAGCTTGAATAACATCTTCTGGCAATCTATTTGAAACATCAGAAATAGCTCTTTTCCACTCTTCATCTCCACTTTGAATGATTGCAAGAGTCTGTTTTAAAATTGCTGCTGTTTTTATGTTATATTCTCTTTGCTTTATTAGTCTTTCAATTTGTTTTGTATTCTCTTCAAAAAGATTTGTAGCATATTCAACTAATTCATATGCAGCATCATAAATACTCTTTGGAAAGTTCTTCTTTTTTGGATATTCGATTAAATATGTTTTGATAGACTCTACCAAATCTTTAAAATATGAATCATCCTCAAGCTCAATTATCTGTCGTTTACTATTAGGATTTATTAGTTTTTTTACTTTGTCTATATTTGATAAAATCTTTTCTTCCGTGATTACCATCTTCACGTTTACTATCCCTCTTCTAGGCATTGTAAACATATATGCTACCTCCTTTGTTACTTTTAAAAATAGACTTATTACTTTTATTTTTAATACATTTTAATTCTATAAAACCTAATATTAAAAGTCAAGTGTTTTTATACCTATTTTGTTTTACATTTTTATTACAAATATTACAAAAATATTACAAAGTAATTAATATATATTCTGTAAAATGGTGGAAAAGCTTAATATTACTAATGTCTAAGTGATATTTTCAAATAGTCAGTTCTTTTCAATAAAAAAGAAACGATTCTAAACAGCAACATCAAGTTGCCATTTGGAATCGTTCCAGTTAACAAGTCCTTTTTCATTATTTATTCTGTAATTCTTTATATCTTTTTACTTTCATTGTTGAAGTCTTCTCGAAATCTTCTTTCTTTATTTCTAATAATTTGATAGCTTTATAAGATGTTAATTTTTTATTGACATCTTTAACCTTATTCCAAATAATATCATGTACTTTTTCATCAAATAAGTCTTTATCATACTGTTTTTCAATATAATCATAATTAGGTACTACTCTAGCAGTAATAATTAATTCTTGTTTATCTTTATTTTTGCCAATATTCTCATCTGGTGTTTTACCGTATACAATTACATCTTTAATCTCTTGATTTTTAAGAAGCAATGTTTCAATTTCCTCTGGATAAATATTTTTGCCATTTTGAGTAACAATTACATTTTTACTTCTTCCTGTAATATACACATATCCATTATTGTCTACATATCCTATATCACCAGAGTGGAAATATCCTTCATCATCAATGACTTTATCAGTTTCTTCTTCGTTTTCGTAATATCCAAGCATCAAAGTTGGACTTTTAATTAGAATTTCACCTTCTCCTGCTTCATTTGGATTATCCACCTTTATATCAGCCTGCCAAATTGTTTTTCCGGCTGATCCCACAGATAATTTATAATCAGGAGTAACTGCTGCTATTGGTGCTGTTTCAGTAAGTCCATAACCTTGAATAAATAATATCCCGATGTCTTCAAGCCATTTTCCAACCTTTTTATCTATTGGTGCTGCAGCAGAAACAATTATTCTTAGATTTCCTCCAAGATTATCATATATGTCTTTGAATATTCTCTTTTTTACATCTACGCCCACTGATTTTAAAAGATTAGTAGCAACAATCATTGAACTTACAACTTTATCTTTATGGCTCTTCTTTATACTTTCGTTAATCTTTTTATAAATATTTTCAACTAGTAATGGTACTGTAAGTATCGCAGTAGGTTTTGCCTCTTGTAAGTTTGGAACTATATAACGTAATCCTTCACAAACCGCAATACTTGCTCCTTGAGATAATGGGTATAAGAAACCGATAGTTGACTCATATGTATGATGTAAAGGTAAAACTGAAAAAAGTCTATCTGTAGGATATAATTGAACATAAGCAGTTATTGCATTAATATTCTCTGCTAAATTTCTGTTACATATCATAACACCTTTAGCATCTGAAGTAGTTCCTGATGTAAATATTAATAATTTAAACTCTTCTGGATCAATTGGAATGTTTTCAAACTCGTCATCACCAGATTTTATAATATTTCTTCCTGTTTCAATTAAACTATTTAGTCCGATATCTTTTCCGTCTAATGGTTTATCTGATTTCATTTCTATAAAGTATTCTACTTCTTTTACTTTATCTCTTATTTTCTTTATATCATCAGCTTTTTTTGGAGAATAAATAATTGCTGTTGCTTTAGATCTTTTTACTAAGTTTTCAAGCTCATTATATGGAAGTTCCCTATCAATTGGAACAGCAATTCCTACTCCACAAAGCATTGCCATATATGAAACATACCACCCATATTGTGTTTCTCCTACTATAACAACTCTTTTATTTCTTTGATTTAACACTTTTATTAATCCAGTGCCTAGCGCATTAACATCTTCTTTAAACTCACTGTATGTTACTGTCTTATACTCTTCTTTATGATTTGGTTTTTCTAAAATACAAGCTTTATCCCCATATAATTCAGCTGAACGATAGAAAAACTCTTTAACTGTTTTATAGTCTGTATGTGGATATGGACCTTTTTTCTTTTTCATGCCCTCTCTTTTTAAATTATCATAATCAATATTCATTTTGTCAAATTCTTCTGCAGACTTCATATTGATTTTTCCAAAATTCAATTTCAATTTTTTTAGATTAATATTCATAAATACTACTCCTTATAATCTTACATTTATTCTGAGTATCTTAAACCTCTAACTAATGTGTTATCTTGTTCTTTAAAAAGCTTTTCTATAACTAGCTCATTATTCTTTGCGTAGTATAAAGATGTGCAAACCATACCAAAAATTTCGTCAGCTACAATATTTTTATCAATAATTCTTATTTCTTTATTCTTAATTCCTTTATGTAATATTTCTTTTATAATTTCTAAGTATTCATTTAAGTAGTTTCTACATGTAATGCTTCTACTACTATTTCCCCATAGCTCACTAAGAACAATAGATATAAAGTTTTCATACTTAGCTACTATTTTTATTTGTATCAATAAAACAGCTCTTAATTTATCTATATACTTTTCTTGTTTATTTGTTTTTATCTTAATACTATTTTTTAATAAATTCATTCCTTCTTCAACTAGAAAATTAAAAATTTCTTCTTTGCTTGAAAAATGATAATATAACGTTCCTTTAGCAACACCTACAACAGATGTTATTTCTTCAATACTAGTTCCGTCATATCCCTTCTCTGCAAATAATTTCATTGAAGTTTCAAATATTTTTCTTTTAGTTTTATTCATAATCTATCCTTTACCATTTCGAGATTTTGCATCTAGTAAATCTAAATTATTTAGTGCTTTTCCTGTACCAATTGCAACACAAGAAATTGCATCATCTGGCACTATTACACTTATTCCTGTGCTTTTTTCTATTAGCTTATCCATTCCATAAAGTAAGCTGCCTCCACCAGTCATATAAATTCCATTATTACTAATATCTTCAACAAGCTCTGGTGGTGTCTTTTCTATTGTATTTTTAACTGCATCTACTATTTTTAAGCTATCATTTAGTAATGCCTGCATTACATCCTTAGAGCCCACTTCAATTTCTACTGGAAGTCCAGTTGTAAGACTTCTTCCCCTAACTTTCATTCCAATATTTTCTACTCTTGGATAAACACAGCCAACACTCATTTTTATTTGTTCTGCAGTTCTTTCTCCAATTAGGGTTCTATATCTTCTTTTTAATAGTCTAATTAATGTCTGGTCAAATCTATTTCCAGCTACTTTAACTGATGTACTCATTACCGAGCTACCCATAGAAATAACAGCAATATCAGTTGTGCCACCTCCTATATCTATGACTAGATTTCCTGATGGTTTTGCAATATCAATACCTGCTCCAATAGCAGCCGCAACAGGTTCTTCAATCAAATATACTCTTTTGGCACCAGATTGCATTGCAACATCAATTACTGCTCTTTTTTCTACTTCAGTGATTTGTGATGGAACACAAATCATAATTCTAGGAGGAAAAAACTTACTCTTACATGCTTTATTTATGTAATGTCTAAGCATTTTCCCTGTTAAAGTAAAATTTGATATAACACCATCTTTTAGTGGTTTAATAACTTCAATATTGTTTGGAGTTCTTCCTAGCATTTTACTAGCTTCATTTCCAATAGCAATAACTTCTTTTGTGTCTTTGTTAACAGCTACCATTGAAGGTTCTCTTAATACAATTCCTTTACCTTTAATGTAAATAATAACGTTAGCTGTTCCTAAATCGATTGCTATATCTTCACTCATTATTGCATCAAATTCCTTATTTAATTATTTAGATTTTTTTGGCTATCTATAAACCATCACATATACTACTTATTATACAACAAATCAGTCAAAATATCAATTATTATTGAACATTATTCATAAAAAATTCAGAGAGTAAAACCCTCTGAGTTAAATAATCATAATATTCTTATTAGATTTTGTCAACAATTCAGGCTGAGAATTATTTATTAGAATTGTATCTTCAATCCTAACTCCAAATTCGCCTGGTATGTAAATTCCTGGCTCATCAGTGACAACCATATTGTTTTTTAATATATATGAGTTTTTAGGACTAAAAAATGGTTTTTCATGAACATCTAATCCGACTCCATGTCCAAGAGCATGTATAAGTTCATAACTATACATTTTAAACTCATTAATCACATAGTTTGAAATTGCTTTCGTGTCAGCTCCATTTTTCATCTTTTCAAGTGCTTTGTCATGAGCCTCTAAAACTATATTATATATTTCTTTGTATTTATCTTTAATCTCACCAACAAACAGCATTCTTGTCATGTCAGCACAATATCCTTTGTATTTAGCTCCAAAATCAATTAATATTGGATCTCCGTATTCAATCTCTTTATCTGTAGGTACAGCATGAGGCATAGAAGTATTAGCTCCACTAGCAACTATAGAATCAAATGCTACTCCATCTGCATTGTTTTCTATAAAGAATTTTTGTATTTCAAAAGCAATTTCCTTTTCTGTCATTCCTACTTTTATAAAATCCTGTAAATATAGGAAACAACTATCTGTAATATTGCATGCGGTTTCAATATATTCTACTTCTTTTTTATTCTTGACTTCTCTCAATTTATCTAATATATCATTGCCCTCTATAGCCTCTTTTATTCTAAACTTCATAATCATATTTCGATAGTTAGAATAAGTTATATATTTTTCTTCAAAGCCAATCCTTTCACAATCATATAGAAGATTAATTAAATCTTCATCTGTAACTTGTTTTATGTCTTGTACAATTATTTCATCTTCAATTGTAATTTTATTTCTAACTTCTTCTATATATCTAGAGTCTGTAATATATATATTATCATATTTACTTAAAATCAATATTCCTTCTGCTTCAAGTCCAGTAAGATATCGTATGTTAACAGGGTTATAGACAATAAAACCATCCAACTTTTCATTTGATAATTCTTCTCTAAATTTCTTGATTCTTACATTCATTTTATTATTTTACCTTTCGTAATAAAAATTAAAACTTAAAACTATTTATACATCCCTAAGGTAAATATTTTTAGTAAAGTCATCATCATTATTTCTTGTGGTACGAAGATAATCACTATTGCGGAAATAATAATAAATGGTCCAAATGGTATATATTCACTGCCTTTCTTTTTCTTAGATAGTAGTAATGCTATACTAATGATTGCTCCAAGTAAAAATGACAATACTGAAAGCATAATAGTGTTAATTAATCCAAATGCTAGTCCTAATCCAGTCATTAATTTTACGTCTCCATACCCCATTGCATCTTTACCTGCAATCAGACCACCTACTAAAGTTATAATTAAGAATACTCCTCCGCCAAAAAGCAAGCCATATATCTTGTCTATAAATAAACTAAAATTGGTTAAGCCAAAAATAAATGTAAAAACTAATGATACTTCAAATATTGTAAGTGATAATCTATTAGGAATTATTTGTTTTCTATAATCAATAACAAATACTGATATAAACATTGGTGTTAAAATTAAATACTCTAATAGTTGCAAAGTCATTCCAAATTTATATAATAAACAAACATATATAATTGCTACTGGGTATATTAATTTTGGATTAATCTTTATATGTGGTAGATACTCAACAAAAAATTCTTTGCAAATAACTTTTTCATGATTCTCAAGTCTAGAATTTGCCCAATCTAAAAACTGTCCAATAAACAATCCAATTAGACCAATAAAAAAATATCTTAAAATATGCATATCATTTATGTACATAAGAAAATCCCCCTATTAATTATTATTATCTTTTGTTAAATACCATTTTTCTATTTTTCTTTTCAATTTATCAATTTTAAATCTATCCTTTGATACTGGTTTAGTCAAAATAGAGTATATATGCATTCTATTTGACACCCAAACGTCAGTAAATAATTGATCTCCAATTTCAGCAATTTCATTGTTTTTAAGTTCTAATATTTTTATTGCTTTTTTTAATCCAAACTTTAAAGGCTTTAACGAAACATAAACATATGGAACATCTAACTGTTCTGCAAGATAAGCTATTTTATTTTTAGAAATACTATTAGTTGCTATACATATTTTAATGTTATTATCTTTAATATTATCTATCCAATCTTTTATTCCTTCAATAAAATTGTGTTCAAGGTCAATCAATGTATTATCTAAGTCTAGAATCAGTCCTTTAATACTATTTTCTTTAAGAAAACTGACTTCTATATCCGTAATCTTATTAAAGCAAGCATCAGGCTTCAACATAAGTATACTCCTCACATAGTTTTTACTTATTCTATCATATATTAATTTATTTTGCTACCCCCTTTTAAATAATTATTAAATTTGCCAGTTTTAATGATATATGATATAATAATAATAACTATTAGGTTTTGATTTAAGGGGGGTGAACAAATGCGTTCATCACAAGAAGTCACCATCATCAAGGTAAAACTGTTGGTTGCGATTCTCATCATTATCGGTTTTGCATTCCACATTTTTTACAGGTGACCTTCTGCAGGCTAATAGCCTAGGCGGGGGAACTCCCCCGCCTTTCTTTTTTAGATATATAAACATAAATCTCATTTCTATTATATATTAATTGTAAAAATCTTATTAATTTAAATATCAATTTTAGGCTTATATGTTTCTAGCCACATATTTACTTGACACAGATAAGCCATTAGCTGTGGACCTGTCATCAATTGTCCAAACCATGGTCTTTTATAATTATTCCCTTCAGAATCTATTAAATTCCATATTACTTTTTCATCTAATAAAATCTTAATTGGTGCATCTTCATCTTTCATTATTTCTGCGAGCATTTCTTTTACCTTCTTTAAATAACTTGGATTCCAAGTTTTTGGATAAGGGCTCTTCTTTCTTTCTACAATTTCATCCGGTAATTTTCCTTTCATTATGTGTCTTAGAAGTCCTTTTTCTCTTCCTTTATATGCTTTCATCTCCCATGGAATATTCCATAAATACTCTGCCAATCTATAATCACAGAAAGGAACTCTCAGTTCCATACCACTATACATAGCCATTCTGTCTGACCTATCAAGTAATGTTTGCATAAACCAATTCTGAGTTAAATATGATATTTTTCTTTTTTCTATATTTTCTTTAGTGTCAAATTCGTTGAATTCTATTTCAGCTAAACTCTCATTATACTTATTATTAATATAGTCTTTAAGATTGATCTTATTTTTTATTCTTTGACTTAATAGATTTTGTCTGTCCTCAATATTTATTGACCAAGGAAAAGTATTACTATTTAATGCATCATTTCTAAAAAACCATGGATATCCACCAAAAATCTCATCAGCACATTCTCCAGTTAAAGCAACAGTAGCTTCTTTTTTTACGTGTTTGCAAAATAGTAATAGAGAAGAATCAATATCGGCCATTCCAGGAACGTCTCTTGCAATCATTGCTTCATTTAAGAATTCAGCTAATTCAGGAGTATCTAAAGTAATTACTCTATGATTAGTATTAAGCTTATTGCTTATTAAATTTATAAAATCCTTATCACTATTTGGTTGAAACTCATTTTCTTTAAAATTCTTATCATTATCTACATAATCAACTGAAAAGGTTTTTAGCTTATCTTTTCCTTCTTTTTCCATGAACTTTGATGCATACATTGTAATTAAACTTGAGTCTAATCCGCCAGATAAGAAAGTACATAATGGTACATCAGAAATTAATTGTCTTTTTATAGAATCTGTTAATATGTTTTCAACTTTATTACATGTTTCAACAAAATCATCTTTATGTTCTTTGCTTTCAAATCTCCAATATTTATCTTTTATGCAATAGTTTTTATTAAAAATAATATAACTAGCAGGTTTCAATTCATATATATCTTTAAAAGCTGTTATTCCAGGTGAATGACATGGTCCTATTCCAAACAATTCCGAAATTCCTGTTTCGTCAACACATGGATAAATACTTGGAAATTCAAATAAAGCTTTTATTTCAGAAGCAAATACCATTTCATTATTTTTCATACTATAAAATAAAGGCTTTACCCCAAAATGGTCTCTTGCAAGAAAAAGTTCTTCCTTCTTTTCATTCCATATGGCAAAAGCGAATATTCCATTTAAATGATTAACTACTCTATATCCATAGCAAACAAATGCTTTTATCAATACTTCTGTGTCACTGTATCCTTCAAACTTAAAACCTTTATCTATTAGACTTTTTCTTATTTCATTGCTATTGTATATTTGGCCATTATATGTAATTGCATATGTGTTTCCTTCATACTTATAAATCATAGGTTGTTTTCCACCTATAGGATCAATAACAATCAGTCTTTTATGCCCAAGAAATATTTTTTTACTAGTATAGTATCCTCCTTCATCAGGTCCTCTTCTAGTGAGTTTCTTATTCATACTATATAATATCTCTTTTGATTCTTCATCTCTCATCACAGAATTAAAATCTGTAAAACCAACAATACCGCACATAATAAATCCTCCTATCAATTTATTATATGCGGTAAAATATAATACTTTACTAAATATGATTTATTTTTCTCTTGCCCAAATGATAATTCTTGATTTTGAATCATTAGTACATGAAGCTAATGATATTTCTCTCTTTCCATTAGTATCACGTGTCGCATAGTCAAAATCAGATGAATTAGTTATATATGTGTTGTAAACTCTATAACGCAATCTCCATCCATAAGCATCTGTTATATAGATATAATCTCCATTAGCAATTCTATTGTTATTTGAGAAAAATGTGCCATTTCTATAATTGTGTCCCATAATTACAGTATTTCCAATTTCATTAAGTCCCGGTCCATATACCATACCAACCGAAACTTGCATTGAACTAATTGTAGCAACATCAAAAACAGGATATTTTATTTTTGTTTTAGGTATTTCTATTTTGCCTATAACATTAAAGCCTTTATAGCTATAGCTTGAATATCTTGTTCCTCTTCTACTTGAGCCTCTTCCTCCAGAATTACCTGAGCCTCCTGATTCAGAATCTTCTCCAGACTCTCCTTCAGAGCCTTCACTTTCTACAAGCTCGGTATTATCTTCATCAACACCTAGTTCTTCTATTTTATTGTCAAATTCATCAATTGCTTTATTGGCATCTGAATTAATGTGAAATCTTAGAAACATATTATATGCCAAAAAACCAAGAATCACAAAAATTGATACTAAGATAATAATTAAAATAGCAGTTAAAACTTTGTTAAATTTTTTCTCAACCATAAAAACCTTTCCTTCGTTAGAATATATATATTAATAATAGAATTAATTGACTTATAAGAATTAATGGAAATCCAAATTTGAAATACCATTTTTTTGTTTTGTGATGAAATAAGTACATTCCAGCAATTCCACCTATACTACCACCAGCTAAAGCAAACAAAAACAAAGCTTTTTCACTAACTCTCCATTGTTGAATTTTTGCTTCATGTTTATCATAGCCCATTAGTAAAAATAAAACAACATTTATTACAATAAAATACTTTATTAAATTACCAGTACTTAAAATTTCATTAATAAATTCTTGATTCACTTTCTTTCTCCCTAATTATATATTATATAACTTTTTTTATTTATTTACAATAATTTAGCATAAAATATTACTTTTTATTTATAATAACTGTTACACTTTAATAATAAATAACTTAGAAAAATGTTTTATGAAAAAGGAGAGTTTATGTTGAGTTTTAGAACTGACTTAGCTGATGAAAGAACTATTCTTCTTAAAGAAGAAATTCATAAACAAGATATTGATGGTATAACAACAAGCACTAAGCAATATTCAAATAATGTTAACGTTTGTACTGTAAATGTTATTAATGAAATTGGAAGTAAAAAAATTGACAAAAAGATTGGTATTTATAAAACTATAAATATTGAAAATATAGACATTATTAGTAATGACGAACTTGAAGAAATAACTGAAGTATTTGTTCAAGAGCTTTCACCTATTATTAATAACTTCCAGTCACTCCTTATTGTTGGTTTAGGTAATGAAGACACAACAGCTGATTCAATTGGTCCAAAAGTAATCAAGAATTTAGAAATTACTAGGCATATAATGAAATATCATCCAGAATTATTACCTAGTAATTCAAAAGAAATTAGTGCAATCTTTCCCGGAGTTCTTGGAACAACTGGAATTGAAACACAAGAGATTTTAAAAGGAATTGTAAATTATACAAAACCTGAAGCTTTAGTAGTTATTGATGCATTAGCATCAAACAATATCTCTAGACTATTAAAAACAATTCAGATTTGCAATACAGGAATTGTTCCTGGAGCAGGTGTTGGTAATAAAAGAGACGAAATAAGTTTTGAAACATTAGGAATACCAGTAATAGCTATTGGTGTTCCCACTGTTGTAAGTGCTGCCACAATTGTTGCTGATACGTTAGATATCTTAACACAACAATTTGAAGAATTCAGTTTTATAAAAAACTCCTCTCATTCAGATAAGCAAAAACTAATTGAAGTAGTTTTAGAGCCTGCACATTTTAACTTAGCAGTTATGCCAAAAGAAATAGATACTTTAGTTGATAATATGAAAGAAATAATATCTTCTGGTATAAATGCGCTAAACAGAAATTAATAGAATCAATTTTCTTTGAAAATAGCTATTTAAAATTTATCACAGGTATATAAAGTGCAGTTCACGCAGCATATGGGAGCGGATTAAAGTTAGAATGAATTTGCTGTTAAGATAACAATTTAGGTCGGAGCTTGCGACGGGCACCAAAATTGTTATTAAGCAAATTGCATTCGTGCCCGCGACCAGCAAGAACAAACTTTATATACCTGTGATAGATTTCAGATATTTACTTTTCAATTCTTTCATATTATTTTAAGTAACTAATTAATACAATTATAAGAAATTGTAATGGATAATAAATGTAAAAAAAATACTTTAGACCTGGTCCTTTCTTTCCATTATGCAATAGCATAATGAATGCAGGAATAAATGTTATTAATATATAAATGATAACATACATTGTTTTAAAAACACCAACATATTTATAGTATAATGCTATACACATTAATAACATTCCAATTATAAACAAAATATTATTAATAATTTTTTTAGTTTTTATATTTTTTCCTAATAGATTAATACTATTTTTAAATGGATAACATGCATGAATAAATAGCATTAATGCAATTCCCCATGCCCCATATTCTGTCTTGCAAACCTCACTAATCAGCATTATCAAAACCAATAAAACAATTTTAATAATACTTATAAAAACATGTAGACGCTTATCATACTTAATATCTTTGCTAAAAATCGTTTTATCTTCTTTATCAACAATTACAAGTTTGTTGTTTTTATTAACTACTTTCAAGTCATATACAAACATTGTAATTAATCCTAAGGTTAGAGTATATATAACATTAAGTTCAATATCATTACCTGCCATTTTAGCAAACATATAATATGGGAACTGAGAAATAATCGCAAAAATAATCATTCTAATAATATATTTGCAAAGGCTTTTCGTTTTATCATATCCTACAACAATCTGATAACAGAATAAAGGAAATGCCATTCTTCCAATAGCATTTAAAATGAATTTTTTATTTAATAAATAATTAATATGATCAATTGTCATAGTTATTATTGCAATTATTTTTATAACAAAACTAGACATTTTTTTCTCCTTATATTATTACATTAAAGTTTTGAACTTTGTAACATCAACATTCCACAGAAATATGGAATCATACTATTTTCTTATGTCATATATAATCTCATTAAAAGGTTTTCTATTTAGTTTAATTGTTTTATTGTTTAGATATTTAAATCTTTCATCTTCTATTTCGTGAAAGGTTAAGCTATAACTACATAGTGCTTGAGTTTTTTTCTTAAATCTATGATTAACTTCGTATGAACCATATTTGCCATCTCCTATGATAGGAAGACCCACATGAGCCAAATGTGCTCTAATCTGATGAGTACGACCAGTATGTAAATTTACATCTATGATTGATATTTTATTTTTTTTGTCCAAGTCTATTAATTTATAAGAAGTAACAATTTTTGAATAACCTTTCTTTTGAATATTTGAAATATATACTAGTGATTTTTTTCTATCCTTAAACAGATATGCTTCAAGTGTATCTTCGTTTTTTGCTACACCATAACAACAGGCTATATAATGTTTTTCAATTTTTCCATCTTTGAATAGACTTAATATGTACTTAAGGCATTCTTCGTTTTTTGCAAATAAAACTAGTCCTACTGTATTTCTGTCTATTCTATGACAAGGTTCTAAATATTCATATTTATTCTTAAATTTATCTTTCAATTCAGTCACTTCTATATTTGTCGGTTTGTCAAACAAAATGATGCTTTCATCTTCAAATACAATTGAAATTTCTCTTACCGTTTTTCCTAAAATAAGTTCATCTTTAATATATACTTCTATTTCGTCTCCATAGTATATAGTTACATCAGATTTTACCCTATTTCCGTTAATTTTTATGTCTTTCAGTCTAAGAGTTTTTCTAAGTGTATTAATATTCAATTCTGGATATACAGATGTTAAATAAGTAATTAACTTTTTCCCATCGTATCGCTGTTCAACCTTTAATCTTTGCATTCTATCATCCTTTATTATAATTCAAAAGCTTTTTTTACATTTTTTTCAAGAATATCTCCTGTCGTTTGAAACGAATTCATTCCATTGCTTATTGCAGCTTCTACATTTTCTATTTTATCATCAAAAAAGCACATTTCTCTTGGATCATCATTTATTTCATTAATAACATATTTATATATATTATTATCAGGTTTAATCAATCCAATTTTATAAGATAAAAATAACTTATCAAATATACTAACATCAAAAATACTAGAGAAATCTTTAAAACTTACTTCATGCAAATTTGATAATAAGTATACTTTACATCCATTTTCTTTAAGATTTTTTAAAACTTCATAGGCATTTTCAAATACTCCACCATACTTTTTTCCAATTTCATAATAATTATTTTCATATTCTACTGTAGTTAATCCTTTTTTATTAAAATTGTTTTTGAATATTTCAACAAATCTATTTGTGTCAATTGTTCCTTTTTCAAATTCATAAAAAGTATCCCAAAAATACTTTTTAAACTCTGGAGTATCACATTTGACATATGATATTTCATTTTCTACTAATTCATGTGGAATTGGCTTAACTAATACTCCTCCCATATCAAATATAAAATGCTTCATAAAATCCTCCTAATAATATACTATTCTAGCTCAAATGCTCCAGTATATAATTGATAATACTGACCTTTTTCTTCTAGCAATTGTTCATGTGTTCCTCTCTCAATTATTCTACCGTTTTCAAGAACCATAATAGCTTTAGAATTACGTACAGTAGATAATCTATGAGCTATAACAAATACTGTTCTTCCCTGCATAAGCTTATCCATGCCATCTTGTACAAGTTTTTCTGTTCTTGTATCAATACTAGAGGTTGCTTCATCCAGAATCATTACAGGTGGATTATTTACAGCACATCTTGCAATTGATAATAACTGCCTCTGGCCTTGTGAAAGTTGACTACCATTACCAGTAAGCATTGTATCATATCCTTTTGGAAGCATCGAAATAAAATCATGAGCATTAGCTATCTTAGCTGCCTCTATTACCTCTTCATCAGTAGCATCAAGCTTTCCATACTTGATATTTTCCTTAATGGTTCCTGTAAATAGATTAGTATCTTGCAGAACTAATCCTAGAGATCTTCTAAGATCATCTTTTTTTATCTTATTTACATTAATTCCATCATACCTAATCTTTCCATCTTTAATATCATAAAATCTATTGATAAGATTAGTAATTGTTGTTTTTCCTGCTCCAGTTGCGCCAACAAAAGCAATTTTTTGTCCTGGCTTAGCATATAGAGTTATATCATGGAGAATTTCCTTATCATCCTCATATCCAAAATTAACATTCTCCATTTCTATGTATCCTTTTAGTTCAATATACTCTAATGTACCATCTTGATGTTTATATTTCCATGCCCAATGCCCTGTATATTTTTCTGATTCAATTATATTTCCATCTTTATCAATGTTTGCATTTACAAGTGTAACATAACCATCATCAACTTCTGGCTCTTCATCCACTAATTCAAATATCCTAGTTGCACCTGCCATTGCCATAATTATCATATTAACTTGACTTGAAACATTTTTGATTGGCTGGTTAAAACTTCTAGTTAAAGCTAGAAATGAAGCTATAACACCAATTGTTAAACCTTGTACTTTACCAGAAATAGCTAAATATGCTCCCAAAATTGCAACTAAAACATATTCTAAGTTGCCTAAGTTATTTAAAATAGGCATAAGAATATTAGAAAATCTATTAGCATTTACCATATTATCAAATAGTTCGTCATTTATTCTATCAAAGTTTCTCTTTGCTCTATCTTCATAATTAAATACTTTAACAACTTTTTGTCCATTAATCATTTCCTCTATATAGCCATTAACTTTACCTAAAGTTGCTTGTTGTCCTACAAAGTAGCTTCCACTTCTCTTTGTTATTGACTTTGTAGTTCTAAGCATTATAAGTACAAAAGCCAAAACAAATAATGTTAATTGCCAACTTTGAACAAACATAGATATTAAAACTGCAATTAAAGATAGAATTGATGAAATAAGTTGTGGTAAGCTATCAGATATCATCCTAGCTAAAGTATCAATATCATTCGTATAATGACTCATTATGTCACCATGTGTATGTGTATCAAAATATCTTATTGGTAACTTTTGCATTTTATTAAACATATCATCTCTAATTCTCTTTATTGTACCTTCAGATATTGTAACCATTAATCGACTATAAACAAATGATGCAAAAACACCCATAGCAAAAACACCTGCCATTATTAGTATTAACTTATTTAATCCATTAAACTGTGGATTTTCTTCTCTTAATAGCGGAACTATATAATCATCAATTAGTCTTTCTGAAAATAGTGGTGCAGAAACTGAAACTATAGAACTAATTACAATACAAATAAAAACAACTATTAAAAACTTTTTATAATTACTAACAATTATTTTTAAAAGTCTTTTTACTGTATTACCACTTATTTTAGGTCTTTTATCTTGCATTGTTTTTTTATTGTCCATCTAAATAATCCTTTCCAAATCTTATTCACTTTGTTGAGTTTGTGATTCATATACCTCTTTATATATTTCATTTGATTTCATAAGTTCATTATGATTTCCTATTGCATCGATTTTTCCCTGCTTCATAACAATGATTTTATCGCATTCTTCTACTGATGAAATCCTTTGAGCAATAATTATTTTTGTCGTATCTGGAATCTTTTTATTAAAAGCATCTCTAATAAGCTTGTCAGTTTTTGTATCAACAGCTGAAGTTGAATCATCTAAAATTAATATTTTAGGTTTTTTCAGTAAAGCTCTAGCAATACAAATTCTTTGTTTTTGTCCTCCTGAAACATTAGTACCGCCTTGCTCAATATAAGTATCATATTTATCAGGGAATTCACTTATGAATCCATCTGCTTGTGCTAATTTACAGGCTTCTACAAGTTCTTCATCTGTAGCATCCTCATTTCCCCATCTTAAATTTTCTTTTATGGTTCCTGAAAATAACACATTTTTTTGTAAAACACATGAAACTGCTTCTCTTAATTGCTCAATATCATATTTTTTTACATTTACACCACCAACCAAAAGTTCTCCCTCAGTAACATCATATAATCTTGGGATCAAATTAACTAGTGAGGATTTTCCAACACCTGTACCTCCAATTATACCAACTGTTTCTCCAGAATTTATAGTAAAATTAATATTTTTTAATACTTCTTTATTCTTTTTTCCAATATAACTAAAAGCTACATTTTTGTACTCAATTGATCCATCTTTTACTTTTTTTACAGGGTTGTTGCAGTTCTTAATTGATGGTTCTTCATCTAATACTTCAACAATTCTCTTAGCAGAAGACATAGAAATTGTAAGCATAACAGATATCATTGTTAGCATCATAACTGAGAATAAAATCTGAATTGCATAAGTAATTAGACTTGTTAGCTCACCTGTTGTAAGTTCTGTCATATTGGAAGTGATAATTAATCTAGCTCCAATCCAAGAGATTAGTAACATTCCACTATACATTGCAAATTGCATTATTGGAGAGTTAAGAGCAACAATTTTATCTCCTTTTGTAAATAATTCAAATATTTCTTGTGAAGCTTCAGCAAATTTTTCTTTTTCTTCTTCTTCTAGAACAAAAGATTTTACAACTCTTATACCTGAAGTATTTTCTTCTACTACATTGTTTAAATTGTCATATTTTTTAAATACTTTTTCAAAAATAGGCATAGCTATTCTTGATAATATAAATAAAATTGCTCCTACTATTGGTATTAGTATCAAAAATATTAAAGACATTTTTATATTAATTTTTAACGCCATCACTAAAGAAAAAATAAGCATTAATGGAGCTCTTATTGCAATTCTAATAATCATTTGAAAAGCATTTTGTACATTTGTAACATCAGTTGTTAGTCTTGTTACAATACTTGATGTACTAAATTTATCAATATTTGCGAAAGAAAATGTTTGAACTTTATAATATAAATCTTTTCTCAAATTTTTTGCAAATCCACTTGATGCCTTAGCAGCAAACAATCCAGATAACGCACCAAAAATAAGAGATAATACTGTAAATACAATAAGTTCAATTCCAATTTTTACAATATTATCCATTGATCCTTCATATACACCTTTGTCTATTAATTCAGCCATCAAATATGGTACTATAACCTCCAAAACAACCTCTACAGCAACTGATAAAGGTGTTAATATTGTTTCTTTTTTATACTCTCTAATTGATTTTGCTAATTTCTTTATCATATTTTTTTCCTTTCTACAGCATTATATATCATATCATACCAGCTTTGCATTTTCAATAAATATTAGTCTTATTTTACAAAAAATTTACATACAAATGCGGACCATTTAGTCTCTTAATAGAAGCACTAAAAGGTCTATAATAGTGACTCTTAACTTTTACGGTACTTTGAATAAAACATATGCTCCCAGACACATCGTGTCTGGGAGCACGGGGTTAGCGCCTCCTCATACGAATCTTGACAGCATATCCCAGACACCCTCTTGGGTCTGGAATAATCTCTGGGAAGTCCCAGGGTGAACGAGCTGATTGAGATTTATAAGCGTTAGCAATAACCTCTGCTTTCTCCAAAGCCTCCTCACCTGTATACCCTTCTGAGCTGTCTTTCTTCACAAACAAATTAGTTGTAGAGGTCATATTTTTCCCTTCTCCCGAAATTGGACATTAACCCATCTAAATCATTATACCATAATTTAGTAAGACATGCAAATCTATTTTTTCTTCTTTAAAAAGAATAAAAACGAAAGTGTAAATAGTGCAATAACTGCAATGATTGTTAGAGCCATGATAAGAGTTCTTAACCACGAAACATTTGTTGTAACATTTTCCATTCTATTGTCTATTTTTTCAATTGATGAATTACTTTCACTTACTGTTTCATTTAAAATAATGGTATTATCTGTTTTTTCAATTGTATTATATATATCTGTTCTATTATTATAATCATCTGTATCATTTTTTATTTCATCATCATCGTATGTGTTTATCTCATTTTTCTTCTTATTTACTATTATTTCATTCATAGCAATTTCTGGAGGCGTCATAATTAAGTCTCCATAACTTTTTATAAAGATACTTCCCCATACTAATAAAACCAAAACAATAAAAATAATAATTCTACTAACTGTTTTCATATACATTACCTCCTAGATAATACTTAATATATAATTAATTATTTCCCCTATAAAAAAAGATGTACCATTTAATAATAATGAAAATTTGTAAGGATTATGTTTCAAGTCTTTAATACATTTTTCAAAGAAAAATCCTTCAACAAATATAACAACTATTTCAAGAAAATAAAGAAGCATATAACTTATTAATGCTTTACCAAAAGTATAGTAGCAATAATTCATTATTCCTACAACTATTGGATTTGTTATGCAATTTATAATAGTTACAGTCTTTATTTTTTCTTTGGCAATTAAAGTTATAATTCCCTCAATTACTAAAGTCAGTATAAGAGATACAGCAAAACTTAATATCATTTTTTCTCCATTAATCTTGTATTAATTCTTATATAATAAATCTATCACAAAACTCTTATTTTGGAAAGTTTTTTTGCATAAGTTTTTATTTTATAAAAATAAAAACAGTAATTTTTCAAAATAAAAACCACCCGTGTTGGGTGGCACCTTCCCAAAAGGAAGGATTTTGGAGACACTTCCCTATGACTTGCCGTTGTAGAGACTATGGCTAAGGCGTGTAATGGTAATCCCATTGTGCTTGATTGTTGAACCAATCGGCATAAAGATCATGCGCTCTAAAAGAGCAACATTGCCATCAATATACAAGCACAGTGCCTCACGAGTCATCAGTCCAGGTTCGCTAAGAAAAGAAGCCTCAGCAAGGACTCTCGCAATCTTTGAGTCGCATGCGCTACATTCGAAGCAGACACCTCGAACCCGAAACACCCCTCGTTGCCTATCAACGTAGTTTTGGCTCTTGTCATAAGACATAAAATCACTCTCCTAACTCTGTGCCATATTTAATTGTGTATGGACTTATCAGAATCGAATATTGATAATACATAATATATTATAACATAATTTACATAACATTGCAACCTCAAGACTTAGGGACGTCCTTCAAAAGTCCATGTCTTCTTCTTTCTTTTTGAACTTTTGATGAACGTCCCCAAGTTTGATAAAGTTTGGAGCCTATAACCGGGATTGAACCGGTGACCTCAGCCTTACCAAGGCTGCACTCTACCAACTGAGCTATATAGGCATATATTATTCATAAATGTGTAGATTCTTTAACTACACATTTATGTTAGATTTTCTATATTTTTACTTGTTTTTCTCCTGATTCTTTGAATAGCATTGTCTATAGATTTAACTGGCATATTAAGACTTTCTGCTATTTCATTATAACTTTTTCCCTGCACATAACTATTTAAAACTTGTTTTTCAAAATCACATAATGTTTTATCTATTTTTTTCTCCACTTCTCTATAATATTCATATTTCATGATAGTGTCAAGTGGATCCTCAATTACTCTAGAATTAAGAACATCTATTAGTTGACTTTCCATTTCTCCATTTTCATTTTCCATATTGGAATTGTTAAGTGAAACATATGAATTTAGCGGTAAGTGTTTTTGTCTTCTAGAGCCTTTGACTGCTGTAATAATTTGTCTTTCGATACAAAGATTTGCAAAAGATTTAAAAGAATTTTGCTTTTCACAATCATAGTTCTTAATTGCTTTAAATAATCCAATCAAACCTTCTTGAACTAAGTCTTCTTTTTCTGCGCCATTAATAAAATACTTGCATACCTTTATTTCAACAGTGTCCTTATACCTGTTAATAAGGAAGTTTAGTGCAGTTTTATCTTCTTTTTTTATTAAATTTATAAGTGAATCATCTGTCATTTCTTCATATTCAATTCCAGTTGAAAAGAATACATCTTTGCTTGTCATCAAATTATGCGCTCCTCTATAGTTTTCGTAATTATTATATTTATAAAAATCTTTAATGTCAATAGATTAATTTAATTTTATAAAAAGATTTATGGTTCATTTCTATATTTATCCAAAAGATTGATTTATGTTAATTTTTGTAATATAATAATTACACTTTAAAGGAGGTTTTAAATGGCTTTTGATGGAATAACTTTACATAGTATAGTAGATGAACTTCAAGTTTTAATTAATGGAAAGGTTAATCAAATATATCAACCAGATAAAAATAATATTACTATTTCTGTTTACTCAAAAAAAACATATATGCTAAATATAGATACCACAGCAAATAACTACAGAATTCATATTTCAACACATCCCAAGTCTAATCCCTATAAAGCTCCAAATTTTTGTATGCTTCTTAGAAAATATCTAGCAGGAGCTAAAGTATCAAATATATATGTTAAAGGATTAGAAAGAATTTGCTATATCGATTTTGAATGTTTAAATGAAATGAATGATAGAGTAAAAAGGACATTAATTATAGAACTTATGGGTAAATATAGCAATGTAATTCTAGTTAATGAAAACAACACTATTATTGATGCTTTAAAGAAGTTTGATTCTGAAAGTGATTTGACTTGTGATGTAACTACCTCAAGAAGTATCATGCCTGCAAGAATTTATAAAGTTCCAAGTGATAAAAAAAGTGAGATTACTTTATTATCGTTAGAACAATTTGAGAGTATTATTAATTCTTCAGAATACAAAACTTTAGATAATGCTATTCCTAACTTGTTTACTGGAATTAGTAAAATGTTTATACAGTCTAGCTTAGAAAAATTACATTTATCTAATACAGTAGGTCATAATAGTGTAAATGATAT
This sequence comes from Clostridia bacterium, assembly GCA_017510245.1. GTDB lineage: Bacteria > Bacillota > Clostridia > TANB77 > CAG-508 > CAG-793. The sequence continues at coordinate 44,933 of JAFWNQ010000024.1, read as the reverse complement.
ATTTAACTATATTAATTATCTATTAACTAATTCATCAAAAATATATTTTGGTAGTTTTAAAAACAATTATTCTATTTTTTATGATAGTAATTATTCAAAAGATAGTTTTGAAATCAATAACCAGTTAGATGATTTTTACTATGATAAAACTGAAAATGAGTTTTTTGTAATGTATAGAAATAATTTGTTGAAAGTACTTAGTGGCACATTAGACAAACTAACCAATAAGCTTAATAATATCAATACTAAAATCGATTCTTGTTCTAATATGGACAAGTTTAAGCTTTATGGTGAATTACTAATTGCAAATATATATAGATTTAACCATGTATATACTGATTTTGTCGAAGTAGAAAACTACTATGATAATAATGAACTAATAAAAATAAATATTGATAATAGTCTAACTATATCTCAAAATGCAGAAAAGTATTTTAAGAAATATAATAAAATGAAAAACACATTAAGAATTTCTGAGATCCAAAAGAAAGAAACTCAGATAGAATTAGATTATTTAGGATTACTTGTTTCTCAACTTGATTCATGTAATACAATTGATGATGTTGATGCTATTTATTCAAGTATTTCTCAAAACATACTATTTAACGATATTAAATTTAAGAAAAAAAATAAAGTAAAAAAGATTAGAAAAGATGATAATACTTTAAACAACTATATGAAACTTAAAATTGATGACTTTGATGTTTTTATAGGTAAAAATAACAAGCAAAATGATTATCTTACAACTAAAGTTGCAAATGATAATGATTATTGGTTTCATACTAAAGATATTCATGGAAGTCATTTAATTTTGAGGTGTAATGGTGAAATGCCTAAACTTACTACAATTAAAAAGTGTGCTAAATTATCAGCATATTACAGCAAAGCAAAATTTTCTTCACATGTGCCTGTAGATTATACTTTAGTTAAACATGTAAAAAAACCTAATGGTTCTGTTCCTGGATATGTAATATATACAAATAATAAAACTGTATATGTCGATCCCGAAAATTTATTTGTTAAAAATGTATAATTTATCAAAATAAAGTCAACAACACCCCACGTATCTATTGTAGCATACGTGGGGTGTTGTTGGTTGCTGGTGTAACCTAAGAGGTTAGTCGACGGCCATCTTCTTGAAAACCTCAAGAATTATTTTGCCATCGCACCGCACTCGGGTGTAGAACATCACCTCTTTAGAATCAAATTCTTCAGCAATCTCAGAGATTGCTTTAAGCGCATCTGCCATTGTATCAAACACCAGCTCTGAGCTCTTCGTCATAAAAGCCCCTTTCTAATATGGGCATAAGCCCTTCCTACCATAATTTAATTATACCACATTTTAGTAAAAAGTCAATAGCAAATATGGAATAAAAAACCATTTTTATAATTTGTTAATAATACTATTATGCTGAATTAGTTTAGGTATTAATTAATTCTTTAATTTCTGGTTCAAACTTTATTTCATCTGTCAAATATATAATAGCCTCTTTATCTTGTTTTAATGCTGCTATTGCTATTTTCTTATTTCCCCTTAGTCTTTTACTGGCATATTTTATTATTCTCCACTTATTCTTTACTGCCGTATAAACTATTTCTTCATCATCACGAAGTTCTTGGCTAGCATAATATAAAAGTTGTCCATCTTTTCTTACCGCTTCAAGCATCAAGTCCCTATCAGAGTGTAATCTATCACTTGCATATGCTAACACCCAAGAAGCACCATTTTTTAAAGCTTCAACCATATATTCTCTATTATTAGTATTTTTCTCTACATCTTCTATCTCGTACTCTTTTTCCATTTTCTTCAATCCTTTTAATCTTACACTTCTTGTTTATATTCAATATCCTTCATATAAGGAAACATTTGCTTAATAGCCTTTAGTGTTACCATAGACTTAGCAGGAACAGGATTTCTGCTTTTCTGTTCTACTAGTTCACACATATAGCAATTATCGTTTACTTTATAAACAACATATCTATTTCTTACATAATCATATAATACCTTATATCCATTATCTAAATCCTCTGAAAACTGTGTAAAAGTATATGTTTTATCCATAAACCTAATAACCTTTCTATTTTATCATTTTTTCAAAATCTTCTTCACTAATGATTTGTATGCCTAAGTTTTGTGCCTTTGTAAGCTTGCTACCTGCTTGTTCACCTGCTAAGACATAGGTAGTTTTTTTCGAAACTGTCCCACTTGTCTTTCCACCCATTTTCTCTATAATATCACTAGCTTCATTTCTAGAATACTTATTTAATGTTCCAGTAAGAACAAAAGTCATTCCACTAAATCTGTCATCATCACTTTCTTCTTCTAATGATGTCATATTTACTCCAGAATTCTCTAATCTATGTACTAAATCTATAGTTTGTTCTTCTCTAAAAAAAGTATAGATACTATCAGCTATTATTTCCCCTATGTCATCTTTGGTTGTTAATTCTTCCACAGAAGCTTCCATTAAAGCATTGAGCGTCCTATATTTTCTTGCTAAAACCTTGGCTAACTTTTTTCCTACATGTCTAATTCCAAAGGCTGAAATAAGATTCGATAAATCTCTATTTTTGCTATCATTAATTGCATCAATTAAATTTTGTGCAAATTTCTTTCCGTTCTTTTTTAGAGTCATTATATCTTCAAGAGTTAAATCATATATGTCAGCTATATTACTTATTAATTTATTTTCTAACAATTGCTCAACTATTTTGTATCCTAAGCCTTCTATGTTCATTCCATCTTTTGATGCAAAATGAACAATATTAAGCATTGCTTTTGCTGGACATTCGATGCCTGTACATCTAATTGCAGCTTCTCCCTCTTCTCTAAAAGCTGGAGATCCACATTCTGGACAGACAGTTGGCATATTAAAATCAGTTTCCGTTCCATCTCTCTTGGCTTTTAGCACATCAACTATCTCAGGTATTACATCCCCTTGTTTTTGAATTATTACATGATCACCTATTTTTAGTTCTTTTTCTTTAATAAAATCTTCATTATGTAAAGTAGTTTGAGAAATTGTTGAGCCTGCAACCTTAACTGGTTCTAATATTGCTACTGGCGTAATCACTCCTGTTCTTCCTACCTGACATTTTATATCTTTTAAAACTGTTTCTTTCTTTTCTGGTGGATATTTATATGCTATAGCCCATTTAGGAACTTTAAATGTTGTTCCTATTTGTTCTCTTAACTTAAGATCATCAACTTTAATTACAGCCCCATCTATTCCAAATGTTAATTCTTCTCTATTGTCTCCAATTTCTTTGATTGCTTCTATTGCTTCATTTATATTAGAGCATTTCTTTCTAAATGGGACTACATTAAATCCTAAATCACTTAAATAATTTAATTCATCCCAATGAGAGTTAAATTCAACCCCCTCAATTTTTTGAACATTAAAAATATATATATCAAGTGGTCTTTCTTTAGTTATTTTTGGATTTAATTGTCTTAATGAACCAGCTGCTGCATTTCTAGCATTTGCAAACAATGCCTTTCCCATAACTTCTTGTTCTGCATTAAGTTTTTCAAAACCATCTTTACTAATAAACACCTCTCCTCTAACAGTAATATTTATAGGTTCTTTTAGTTTTTGTGGAATAGTTTTTATTGTCTTTACATTTTTGGTAACATCTTCTCCTATTAATCCATCACCTCTTGTTGCTCCTTGTATTAAAACTCCATTTTCATATTTTAATGCACATGAAAGCCCATCTATTTTTGTTTCAACACAGTAAGCTGTTTCTCCACTTTCTTTTATCCTTTTATCAAAATCAAATAGTTCATCAAATGAAAAAACATCTTGTAAACTTTGTAAAGGAACTTCATGATTGACTTTAGTAAAATCATTATTAGCATGTCCACCAACTTTTTGAGTTGGTGAATCTTTTGTAACTAGTTCTGGATGCTCTTTTTCTAATTTCTTTAATTCATTCATCATCATATCAAAATCATAATCTGATAAAGGAGAGTTATCCTCATCATAATATAGTTTTGAATAATAATTTATATCTTTACGAAGTTGTTCGATTCTTTCTTTTGGATCCATCTTTTATTCCTTTCTATAGGCACAAACTAGTTTGGAAAAGAATTGTGATTTTGGCTAGGCAAACAATATGTTAATTTATGAGAAGTACGTAGTGTACGTTGATTATATTAACATTGAAGTTTAACAACGCAAAAACGCAATTCTTTTCCAAACCTCTACTTAATTGAGGCTGTGAAAACTATAATCTTCAACAGCCTCAATTAGTAGAAATATTTATTACATATCTTTCAATAAGTCTTTTCCATCTTTCATGTATTCGTAACCTGAGAAAATAGTTGAAATAGTACATATTATCATTAAAGATGTTGTTAGTAAGTTGATGATAAATGGTATGGTATCTAATTGTTTTGTAAATATTGCACCAAATTCATTTACGTCAATAAATGCAATTATAATAGCAAACATTTGAGTAACTGTTTTAATCTTTCCCCATTTATTAGCAGCTATTACTTCACCATTAGATTCAACAGCTATTAATCTATATCCTGATACTGCAAATTCTCTGATAATGATAATTATAGGAATCCATGTTGGAAGTTTTCCTAATCCAATTAGTATTATTAAAGCAGAAACAACAAGTATCTTATCAGCTATTGGATCTAAGAACTTTCCAAAATTAGTAACCTGATTATTCTTTCTTGCTAAATATCCATCTATTTTGTCTGTTATTGAACCAATAATAAATATGACATCCATTATTAAAAGTCCAATTGGTATTCCATATATATTACCTGGAATATTAATATAAGAAATTACTAACATTATTGGTACTAGTATCATTCTTAAAACTGTTAATTTATTTGGTGTATTCATATTTTTATCCTTTCATTAATTAGTTTCATTTACTTTAACATCATTTACTGTTTCATTTGTATCAATCATATTTTCGTCTAATAAATTCTGTTCTTTTTCAATTCTTTCTTGTTCTTCAACAACTTTTTGTAGCTGATCAATTAAACCTGTTAGTACTTGCATATCCTCGCCATATAATTTCCAGTCTAAGCTCTTACTTGAGTTTTTCAAATTCTCATTAGCTCTAATAATTAATTTAGCTAGATCTTGCATATTATCTGTATTTCCAACTTCAATATCTACAGCATACTGCGAAAGTAAATTCTTTAATGCTTCGCTTATGTTAGTTCCTATAGCTATTTTATTTCCAGACGCTACGACTACTCTCTTTAGATTAGGCTTTTGAGTTGTTTCATTTATTAATTGTTGATAAATTGTTTCAACATATAGTATTGTATCATTAACCGGAACGGCAATTAGTTTTTTTGTAATTCTCGTGCCTGTTGTATTTAAACTAGCAATTTCTGCAGCAATGTTTTCATCTTGATCAATTTGGGTTTGTATTTGAATTGGTCCTAAAACATTGCTTTCAGATGAGAACATAAATGTTCTAAGAACATATTTACCATCTTCAACTGTTCCAATCATATATGCCACTAAGTTTTGCTTACCATAAGCGGTGTAAGGGATTACAAGTCCTAGAGAAGCTTCACCTTTAGAATTTTTAACCATTGTATAATATGGTTTTATAGTATCTGTTTTATTAGAACTTAGTCTTGTTATTTCCCAAATATCATTTCCCCTATATAATACTTCAGGTTTTATGTCATGGTATTCTTCAACCATTTTTGACTGAAGATTGTAAAGAGTTTCTGGATACACAAAATGCTTACTTATATCTTCTGGTATTTCATCATCTGCTTTAGCAAACAATTCAGGATATATACCATTATAAGCCATAATTATTGGATCATTTCTATCTATTATATATAGTTTTGTAGTACCATCATATGCATTAATTATTACCTTTGCAGAATTTCTTATATAGTTTATCTCTTGCAAATCTGTTAGATTCGTTTTTTGTGAAAATGGATAGTAATTTGATGTTGTATAAGCATCTATAACCCAATATTGATTTCCAGAATCATCTATTACCATATAAGGATTATTGTCATACTTAAGATATGGCATTAACAATTTTGCTCTTTCTATAACATTTCTATTTGCTAGAATCTTACTTTGGCTATTAATAGATTTTGAGAATGCTAATTGAAAATCTCCTTCTTTAATTCCCAATATTAGTCTATCTACAAATCCTAATTTTAATCCAGCTGAGCCATCATATCTATTATTCTCTTCTTTATTTGTATCTTCATATACATAATCGATCTCATTCTGTCCATTGTTAATTACCGCAGTATTATTTGTTTCAAGGCCATAGTAAATTCTAGGCTGTTTAATTGGAATTGGAGCATCTGATAGATTTCCTAATTCATTTTCTATTATATCTAAATATCCGTTTTCATCAGTTCTACCTGCTAAAGTTACAATAGATCCATATCCATGAGTATATTGGAATGTTTTATTATAGTATGTTGTATTGGTGTTAGATATTTCTCTTGGAGTAATATACACTAAGGATTTTACACCATTTATATTATATTCTTCAATTTGAGTTTTCCTATAGTTATAATAGCCTTTAGATGTATTAGATGTTTGAAAATCCTGTAAAACGTTTGACTTAGTTACTATATCAATGTTACTTAATATATCATTATTATTATTTATTTCACTTTCTTCTATAGTTCCACTATAATTGATTGTTTGATATGACTGATTTAATCCGTATGCTTGCTTTGTATATTCAATATTGCTTTGGATATACCTTTCATTCGATGCTAGTGTTTCAGTTCCAATAAAGATTAACTGATATAATGCAAGTACAATGGCTAATGCAATTAAATATACAGGAACAACAAGCACATCTCCTACTACTCTTCTGACGTTTTTGTTTTTAAGATTTTTATAAGCATCTAGAATTGAATACATCGCTAAAAAGGCTAACACAAAATATCCAACTAGTTTTACTGTCGCATCAGCTTTTCCAGCTCCATACATTGAATATGAAGTCCCATCACTTAGCTCAATTCCCATAAATTTTTCGTTACCAATATTTGTTGCCATAAAGAAAACAATAATTAGAGCAACTAGTACTGCTATTAATTTAACTCTAGATCCAATTTTTTCTACTAAATTTACTTTTGTAATTGACTCTCTTGATACCCCATCAAATGTTTTGTTTAACACTATTATAGAAAATAATATAGAGTAAGCAAGTGTTGCAACTACAACTATTAATAGATATACTAGTAAAAATTGTATCATTGGCTTTTTCAATACCATAAAACTTATATCTAGATTAAATACAGGATCATTTATTCCAAATTTTGAACTACTAAGTCCTAGTATTATTTTATTCAATAATACTTTTGTACTAACCGCGCTACCTATTAAAGCTACTATAAAAGAAATTGATTTATTAGGGAATTTTGGCATTTCTTTTTTCTCATCATCAAAGAAAACTTGTAGTCCCTTTTTTATTGTTTTATTAGTTAAGTAAAATGATAAAAATAAGAATAAATAGTTAGCTATAAAAGTAATTCCAATATAAATTGTATTTTGCCAAAAAACTGGTATATACTCTTCTCCAATTTCTTTCATCTCTAAATAATTGCCTCTAACTATTATGTATACTATTGCGCAAACTATTATTGAAACTATTATGACAACTATGCTTCTATTATTAGTATTAGTTTTATTTTTAACTTTTTGGCTAGTTTTTTTACTGTTTTTACTTTTTTCCATTATAAAACTCCTTTTCATTAAGATACAATTGCATCAACAAATTCTAAACTATTAAAGACTTCCATGTCGTCTATTTTTTCACCAACTCCAATAAATTTAATTGGAATTCTATTTTCACTTACAAGTCTAATAACTATTCCTCCTTTGGCTGTTCCGTCTAATTTAGTCACAATTAGACCAGTAAGTCCTGTGCATTCTTTAAATGATTCAACTTGTGAAATTGCATTTTGACCAATTGAACCATCTAATACTAGTATTGTTTCTTTTGAACTATCTGGCAATTCTCTGTCTATTACTTTTTTTATCTTTTTTAGCTCATCCATTAGATTTGATTTATTCTGCAATCTACCTGCCGTATCACAGATTAAAACATCATACTCCTCGTTTTTAGCTTTGCGACATGCATCGAAAATTACTGAGGCAGGATCTGCACCTTCATTACCTTTAATAATCTCACAACCAGCTCTATTAGCCCATTCTTCTAATTGTTCAACTGCTGCAGCTCTAAAGGTGTCTCCTGCAGCAATTAATACTTTTTTTCCTTCTAATTTTAGTTTACTAGCAATTTTTCCAATAGAAGTTGTCTTTCCTGCTCCATTTACACCAACCATTAAAATAACTGCTGGACTATTATAAATATCTAAAGACGAGTCTATTCCTTCAAATACATTATTTAGCTTACTTTTTAATTCCATTTTAACTTCTTCTGTATCGGTAATTTTTTCTTTTTTTATTTTATTTCTTAAATCATTAATTATTTCTTCTGATGTTTCAAATCCAACATCAGACATTATTAATTCTTCTTCTAGAGTTTCAAGTAACTCTTCATCAACTTTATTAAATCCAAATGATATTTTTGATTTTTCAAGTCCTCTTTTTAGTTTATCAAAAAAACCCATAGTTAATAAACCCTTTCATAATTTCTTTGTTATTATATCATAGTTTTTATATTGTAACAATATTTTATTGATTTTTTATAGTATTATTTTAACCATTTATAGAGATTTTTCCTTGTACTTTTTAAGCATATTAAATTATAAAGTAAAAAAGCCCCCGCCAGGCCAAAGCCTGGCGGAAGCAATAAAATCTTGCAGTGTACTAGTAGCTCCGAATACTGTCTAGTCGAAGACCACCAGAATCACTAGGTCTGGATTGTCCTTATAGATGAGAAAGTCTCCATCGTACCAGAACGAATCCAGCTCGTCAAATCCCGTCTTCATCTCGTTGACTCCACTTAGAACAAGAGTCGGGATATCCCCTACAGTGTCCATCATAAACTGGCACTGCCTTGTACTCATGTAGTCACTTCGATGATTGACAGAAACGAACTCGCTAAAAGCGAGGTTTAGGAGCTCCAAGTCTCCTATGATAGGCTTGATAGCCATGTGCCCTCCTATCCATTCGGATACGGATTATTCTAATCCACATTGCATATTGTGTTTAGCTCCTTTCAGTAGTCTGTTTGCAATGTAGATGAGAAACAATATAGCATAATGCGTATATCATTATATATTATAACATATTTTTAGTTAAATTACTAGTCATTTACGTAATTATTAAAAAAAAATAGTAAAGGCAACCGTTATTTTTTACTATTTAGCTTAAAATTCGGTCACCTTTATGTTATATACTATTTATTTTACATGCTTTAACTTTCAAAATATGCATATCTTTAACTTTCATTATTTCAAAAGTTACTTTATCAGTTTCAATAATGTCTTTCTCATCATTTTTAGTTGGTACTCTTCCAAGCTTCTCTACAAGGTATCCAGAAAGAGTATAGTAATCTCCATCTTCTTCAAATTCAATATCTAAAATATCTTCAACCTCATACATAGCTAAACTACCACTTAGAATATATGTATTGTCATCTATTTTTTCAGAGTACTTTTCAACCTCATCATACTCATCATATATTTCGCCTACTATTTCTTCTACTATATCTTCCATAGTAACAATTCCTGATGTACCACCATATTCATCTATAACAATTGCCATCTGTTTTGTGTTCTTTCTAAGTTCCTTAAACAGTTCATTTACAAGTTTAGTTTCTGGTACTAAATAAGCATCCTTAACTAGATTCTTAATCTTTGTATTTTTATTTTTAGTTGATAACATTATGTCTTTGATATATGCAATACCAATAATGTTGTCTATTGTTTCATCATAAATTGGAATTCTACTGTATGTAATATGTTCTGCTATTTCTTCTAATACTTCAGATAAAGTCATATCACCATCAAGAGCATATATCTCAGTTCTTGGTACCATAATTTCTGAAACAACTTTGTCATTAAATTCAAAAACATTATTTATCATGTTCTTTTCTTCAACATCAATTGTGCCTTTTTCTTCTCCAACGTCAACCATCATTCTAATTTCTTCTTCAGTAACAGTTTCTTCGTCTGTTTCAGAAACACCAAAAATTCTAGATACAACATTAGTTGAAAAGGTTAAGAATTTAACAAATGGTGCAGTTACAATTGAAATAAATCTAATAATTCCTATAGTCGAAAAAGCTATTTTTTCACCATATTTCATTGCTATTCTTTTTGGTACAAGCTCACCAAAAATAAGTGTAAAATATGATAGTATTATTGTAATAACAATTATAGCTATGTTATTCCATGTTGCTAAACTAATCGATGGAACCCAATTATTTAAAATTGGAGCTAGTTCACTTGCAAAAGTCTCAGATGCAAAAGCACTTGATAAAAATCCCGCAAATGTTATTCCTATTTGAATTGTAGCTAGAAATTTACTAGGATTTACTAGCATATCCTTAATTTTATTTGCCTTTTTATCTCCATCTTTGGAGAGAACATCAATTTTGGCATCATTTAATGATATAAAAGCAATCTCTGATGCTGCAAAAAATCCATTTAAAAGTATTAATAAAACAATAACTAAAATCTGCATTTTATTTTGTACGATATTTTATATCTGTACACTCCTTTCTATATAATTCTATATTTCATCATCTGAAAGCAATACTCCTGGCTCTTCAAGAAGTTCAGGCTTTGCTAAATATTTACACATTTTTCTAAAAGAATTTGCATAATAATAACCATCGCATATTCTTTCATCACCTACAAAAGCAATGTTGATGCACTTTTCTTCCTTAATTTCATCATCAACATACACATACGATTTTTTCTTTTTTCCCATAGCTAAGAACATACTAGTTGTTCCAAAATTGTATAAATGATGGTATATCGAATTTATTCCTAAAGAACCAACATTTGTAATATATGCACTTGTATGAAAAGGGCTAACTCTAATTAGTGATTTAGGTAGATGTCCATGTTTATCTAATTTTTTTATAAGCCATACTACAAACTTTATTAGGGATGTTGGAATTCTTGTTAGTAGTCTTGCTGTTTTATCTGTGTTATTAACGTCTTCACCAGTTGCTTTATTCTCTTTTACCAAGCTTTCCAATTTATCACGTACTTCATAAATTGTTTCTGTACCATTAAATGGTATTTTTAGATTACTTTCATCAGCACTATCAGTCATAGATTTTTTTATTGTAATAGAAATTGTAATATTCTTTCTTGAGTAAATTCTACCATTAATAGCAAATCTATTAAGCTTAGGTCTTTGAGCAATTATTCTAAGCATAGATGCAAACATTACATCCATGTATGTAAATTTTTCTCCTTCCATAGCTTTCTTACTAATATATTCATCAATTGGAGTAACTATAATATCTTGATTAAAGAATACTTGTGCATCATCTCTTTCACTCATTAAATTTGGTATTAACTTAAACTCTGGAGAAATGTGTTTTAGTTCAACTCCATCAGAACGATGTCCAAACATATGAAAATCCCCTTTAAAATATTTTTTACATCTATATTTTAAAGGGAAATTTATAAAATGTCAATGGAAAAAATCTTTTTTCCTTTTCATTTTACATATTCTTCAATATTATTTCTCCAACTGTATTTGCAACACTTTCACAAGAATCATAAAAGTTTTCTACACTCTCATAGATTTTTTGCCATTTTATTATCTCAACAGGATTATGTTCTGTGATAAATAAATTCATAATAGCTTTTTCATATAGTTTGTCACCATCACCCTCAAGTCTATTTAGCTCTATGACTATTTCATGTATTTGATCATATTTTTTCAAATACTTAAATTTAAAAATCATCTCTTTTTGTTTTTCACACATCTTGTATACTAGCTTTATGAATTCTTTAAAATCTTCTCTTACAATTTGAACATCTAATATATCTAGATTAGTAACGATTTCATCAATATTATCCACTACATCATCTAGTTTGTTTGAAAGGAGTACTATGTCTTCTCTTTCAATTGGTGGTAAGAAATCTTTAACTAAGTATTTTAATATACTATGCATATTTTTATCGGCATCAACTTCTAATCTATGAACTTTCTTTTCTACTGTTTCTGATTGATTATAATCAAAACTATATATATAATCTTTCAATATTGTTGACATTTGAAATGCTATTTCTGCATCTTTATTAAATCTTTCAAAATAATCTAATTCATCTTTTTTCATCACTCGCTCCTCACTATACAAATATTCTCATAAAAATAAATGTTGTTAAATATCCTAATAGTCCACATGCCGGAAAAGTTATAATCCATGCCAAAACCATGTTCTTTACTATTCCCCAATTAACCTTTGATAGGTTTCTCGAAGCTCCAACTCCCATTATTGCTGTTGTTTTAACCTGTGTTGTACTTACTGGAATACCAAAAAGAGTTGAAACTAATAGGCATATCGAACTTGATATGTCAGCTGAAGCTCCTTGATAAGCCTCAAGTTTAACCATTTTTAATCCAACTGTTTTTATTATCTTATATCCACCAATTGATGTTCCAAGTGTCATTATTACTGAACACAAAATCATTAGCCATATTGGAATTTCAAATACTTCTGCTCCAGTAATACCATTTGCTAAAGAAATTCCAAGTAAAAATATTCCAATAAACTTTTGTCCATCTTGTGCACCATGCATAAATGCCATTGAAGCACCACTAAAGATTTGAAGTTTTTTAAAAAAAGGAATTGTTTTTCTTCTATCAAAGTTCTTACAAATCTTTTCAATTATTTTTGTAATAAAATATCCAAAAGCAAAGCCTAAAACTGCTGACATAATTAGTCCATATAATACTTTTTTCCATTCATCCATGCTTATACCTGATATTCCATGTTGTATTGCAATTGCTGCACCTGATACTCCAGCAATTAATGCATGACTTTCACTTGTTGGAATTCCAAATAGCCAAGCAATTACTGCCCAAGAAACAATTGCAACCATTCCTGCACATAAAGCAATTAGAGCATTTTTAGAGTTATCTCCAAAATTAGCTATATTGTACAAGGTTTGAGCAACAGTTGAACTTAGAATAGTCATTACAAGTACACCTAGAAAATTAAAAACTGCAGCCATTATTATTGCATTTTTAGGTCTTATTGTTCTGGTAGATACACAAGTTGCAATAGCATTAGGAGCATCTGTCCATCCATTGACCAATATAACACCCATTATCAAAATTGAAATAACAAGCAATGCCGGTTTGTTTATTAATTGTTCAATATAATTAGTAAAACTTAATTCCATAATACATTATCCCTCTTTTGCTTTTATATTAATTTCTTTCCCTCACTAAACGCTTGACCTATTTTACTTCCTACTTCATAATATCCATGTCCATATGGATCATATGATATTACACCTACTTCATCTAGCTTTATACTTCCATCTTCATTTACGTATTTTTCTTCTGCTAAAACATTTACTACATCAAGCAAAGTTCCATCATTTTCAAAATCAACCAGTTTGCACTCCATACATATTGGATATTCTTCTATAACTGGAGCATCCACATTTTCAGATTTTACACAATGTAATCCTGATTTTTCAAATTTATTTGTAACTGTATTTGCTGATTCAATACCTAAATAATCAGATTCTGCAACATAATCTTTTGTTGCAAGTGAAACCGTACAACATCCAGTTCTTTTAATGTTTTTTACAGTTTTATGTGACTCAGTTAAGTTTAATTTAAGCTGTGACATACTTTGAGCCATTCCCCAAGCTGCATTCATTACATCTACGCTTCCATCTTCATTATATGTAGCTATCATTAATACTGGCATAGGAAAGATACCAGCTATCCCCTTTAATTCTTTTTTCATAATAAACCTCCATTTCTTTATATTATATATCACAATGAACAATTTAATTCAACTATATTATTAAAAGAGACAATATTTTTATTCTCAAACTATAACCTGTGCATAACATTTGTTTAGGTAATTATCGCATTGTTAAAACTCTCAGCACACCTTGGCATCCATTGGTAACTATTTCTTAATATTCTTAATTTAGAATTTTTTCAATCTATTAATGGACGTTCCTAAGGCTAGACTTTTAATGGACGTCCCCAAGTCTAACCAGGTCTAACATTAGATTTCAAGGACGTATCATTCAAACATCTTTTTTCAAGTGTTTGAATGATACGTCCTTGAGATTTCTCTAAATTCTATTGTCCTGGGTATGATTCATCAAAAATAATTTGTGAGTCTAGTACATAAGGATGTCCCGACCAAAAACCTGTATCTCTTGAAAAACTCGTTACTCCTGACATATCTATGCCTCTAAAATCAACTAGTACCATGTCCTTCCACAAATAAAACAAGTCATAATCTCCTCGCATTTTTGTACTAACTTCACAGTACCAATATAAAGTTTTACTAGATTGTATATACCATAAATAAATTGGATATGCTGAATCTTGTGTTTGAATTTCACTAATTATACTACTGTTGTCAAAATCCGGAGGTGTTGATGATTTTTTTAAATATTTTGCAGGTATTGGATCATAATCTGATGGACCTGCCACTCCTGTAACCGTTCTTATTTCACCATTAAAATTCTTAAAAATGGTTTCTGTTGCCCATTTAGCATATACAGTCAAATCTTTAGAAGTTGGATTTTGTATTATTCCATTATTGTCGAATAATACTTCATTTCCATCTGTACACTCTGCATCACTATACCATCCTCTAAATGCCGATTCAAATCTTACTGGTAATGTATAATTTCCTCTATCTATTAAAAGCTTGTTTTCTTTTTCTTCTAATTCCTCTTGAATAACATTACCGTCAGAATCATATCCTATTATAGTTGCATAGTATCCATAATAATTGTATAGTCCTCCTAGGCCTCCTCCAAAGAATAAATTAACTGTATCTCCTTCAATTTCAAATTCTTCTGTTCCTGGTGCACTAGAGGAACATTCCCAAAGGTATGGCTCCTGTTGTGGAACCGACTTAATCGCTCCTAACGTTCCTACAATTCCATGTTTTATATTAATTTTCAGTTTAGAGGCTCCATCAATTTTTGCAGTTTTTGTTTCTATTGCAGTTTCAGGTGAACTTGTTGTATCTATTTGTTCTCCATCTTCATTAAAAGTCCTTGTATATAGATGTTTTACTACGTCTCTTTTTTTGTTTACACTGTAATTATTATATATTAAAGTATTTATGTTTTTGTTTGATTTATAATTACCACCATTTGCATTAAAAGTAATCTTATAATCATATTCTTTAAAACTTTTAGCCAGTCTTATCTCTCCAATTAGATTACCTCTTTCATTAACGTCTTGCTCATACTCGTTTTTTACTAAAGTATATAATTCACTATTTTTAGAATACCAATCGTCTAGATTTCCTGATTCTACCTTTTCGTCTAAATACTCATCGAATGTTTTGTTGTTTCTGTTTTTTACGAGTTGCCATTGATATAATATCAAGTTAATATCTTCTATTGTGTCTGCAATTTCACTCATTTTCTTTGCACTTCTTGTTTTGCTTATTAATCCATCATTTCCTAGTGCCATTTTTAGTGAAATTCCAGCTACTATTAGTAACACAATGATTGTTACTATTAATGCAATCAAAGTAATTCCTTTTTCTTTAATTCTTACTTCTCTTTTGTTTATCATTTTCTTTCCTCCCATTATATTAATAATATATTTATCATTTATTATATTTGTTTTCAATACTCTAATACTAGCGATATATATATATAATTACTCCACCTAAGGTTTCCAAGTTTTATTACATTTATGTAACATTTTTATTACATCTATATCTTTAAAATATTTTTAGCAATTAAAGTATCACACTATTCTCCTCGGCAGTTAATAATAACTTATTATTAAAAGAAAGGCGACCACTGGTCGCCCCTACGTTAATCTATTTTTTTAATAAATTAGTTCATATTATTATTATTTATTCGTTTAAAAAATTCATTACGAAGTCTATAATAACTTCTTTTTCTTTTGGATTTGATTCTGCTATTAATAAAGTTAAAACGGCTAAAGTATTATTGTCTATAGTTTGTTTTCCATTTTTATATAAAATTTGCTCCCTTCATTTCTTTATCATCATCCCCTTCTAATCCTCATCAATACGTTTTGCAATATCAATTAGCTTTACAGTCTTTTCCAAATAAATAATTTCATTGTTCTTCTCTCTCATAAAATGCCCCCTTCTATACTATTCTTTTTTATTTATCTCATTGTTGAGTTTTCACAAATATTGCCTTTTTCTTTAATAGTGTTAAAATTATAAAAAGTTTCCTTTTACGAATTTTTGTTCGCTATTAATTATAAAAATAAAATACAAGTACAACTTGTATTTTATTTTGGTGGGCAGGGATGGATTCGAACCATCGTACCCTTTCGAGAACAGATTTACAGTCTGCCGCCTTTAGCCACTCGGCCACCTACCCACATATGTTCCCATCTTATAAAAAATGGTGCGCCTTCAAGGATTCGAACCTTGGACCTGCCGGTTATGAGCCGGATGCTCTGACCAACTGAGCTAAAGGCGCATTTGCTTGAACAATATTTATTGTATAATATTTTAAAATATCTGTCAAGCCTTTTTCTTTATTTTTTGATTTTTATTCTATCAATTCATAATTCAGTATCCAACTAATGCCTAATTCTATTCTTCTGCATTTTGTTCTAACAACCTCTTTTGTAAAACAATGCTTAAACCAATTACAGCTAAATTAGATACAACCAATATGCCTGTTCTTATTCCAAAATCACTTTTTATTTTCTTAAGTTTTACTGCTCCATTTTGATATTCGTTTGAAGAACTTAGTTCAGTACTTAATGAGCTTCCATAGCTATCCATAATCTTAAAATAATTATTCAATGTGTCTACAGCCTTTGATATATTGTTATAGTTTTTAACATTACCAAATATTGATATGCATCCACATATAACAAATACTATTGTAACAGTTTTCATAACATTTTCAATATCAATTCTTCTGATTTTTCTTTTTGAAAATGTTGTTTTTGAACTAAGGAATACAATAAGTAAGTTAAAAACTATTGATAATATAGCTAGTGGTATACTTATTACAAATGCTTTATGAGCCAAAGCAACTAAAGAATCAAAAGAAACATTTGTAGCAATATTTGTATTAATAAGCACTCTATTTATGATATATAGAATAATTTCTACTGGTATACCAAATAAAATGTATCCCCCTATAAGCTCTCCTTTTATTTTTCTTGCTGAGTCAATTGTCTTCCCATCTTGAGTTGTACCGAATACTGTATTTTTATCATTAGTATCCATATTGCTATAATTTGTATTTTGATTTTGTTGGGTGTTTGTTGTGTTTTGCTGTACATTATTTCCATTTGTATTCATATTTAGATTCTGTTGTGGTGCTATATTTCCTGGCATTCCATTAACGTTTGAATTTATACTTGAATTTTGTTGTGGTGCTACGTTTCCTGGCATTCCATTTACGTTTGAATTTATACTTGAATTTTGTTGTGGTGCTACGTTTCCTGGCATTCCATTTACGTTTGAATTCATACTTGAATTTTGCTGTGGTGTTGCTTCATTCACTGGTACATTGTTTACATTTTGATTTGTTACATTATTTAATTCTTCTTCATTCATAATTAACATCCTTTCATTTGTAATCACATCATAATAATACTATTATTTTTACTTTTTAGTCAAGTACTTTTTAAATTATATAAATTCCTCCCAAACTAAGTTAGCAAAGTCTAATCCTTTTTTTGTTAATTTAATACTATCAACATCTAAGGCTATTAATTCTTGTGCTATTAATTCTTTTATTTGTTTTTCATAAACAATTAGTGGACTTCTTCCGAATTTTTTTCTAAAATCATTTATTCTTATTCCACTTATCTTTCTAAGTCCTAAAATCATAAATTCATTTTGTTCTGCTTCCAAAGTCTGTTTCTCTTCAATAATATAATTCTTCTCAAAGCTGTTAGTATTTATATTCTTAATATATTCATCTAGATTGCCTATATTAGAAAACCTAGTTTTATTCTCATAAGATGATGCAGAAACACCAAAACCTATATATTCTTTTTGATTCCAACAGTCTAAATTATGTTTTGAAACAAATCCTGGTTTAGCAAAATTTGATATTTCATAATGTTTAAAACCATTTTTTTCAAGTTTTCTTTTAGCAAACCAGTACATGTATCTTTCAATTTCTTCATCAGGTAATTTTAATTCTTTATTCTTAATTTTGTTTTCAAGTACAGTTCCTTCTTCAATAATTAAAGAGTAAACAGAAATATGTTGTAAGCCCATATCTATTAAGCTATTAATTGTATCTTCTATATCATATATAGTTTGAGATGGAAGTCCAATTATTATATCTGAATTAATATTACTAAATCCTGCTTGCTTCGCTAAATCTATTGTTTGTTTATACTGTTCAAAACTATGAATTCTTCCTATAGATTTTAAAATTTGATTATTTGAAGTTTGCAATCCTATACTTAATCTATTTATGCCTATTGCATAATACTTTTCTAATTTATCTTTGTTTGCTGTTCCAGGATTAACTTCAATTGTAATTTCTACATCTTCTGATATATTATAATGATTTCGAAGTATGCCAAGAATTTCTTCTATATACTTACAATCAATATATGAAGGTGTTCCCCCTCCTATATAAATTGTTTTTATCAGATATTCGAAACTAGATTTATTTATTATTTCTTTTTTTAAACATTCTATATAATCATTAATACTATTTTCCTTATTTGAGAAAGAATTAAAGTCACAATAATAACATTTACTTTTACAAAAAGGGATATGAATATAAACTCCAATTTCTTTCATATTATTCATCTCCCCTGGTTAGTTTATCTGCAAATTTCATTATACTATTCATTCTATGGTTAACTCCAGACTTACTTAATGGTGGAGTTAACATGCTTCCCAATGAAACAAGAGATGCATGAGGATTCTTAAGTCTTAGTTCTGCTAATTGCTGTTCTTTTTCTGACAATTCCTTAAATCTCTTTTTTGATTTTATTAGTTTTATTTTATCTATTTGCTTCACAGCAGAATTTATTGTTTTATTTAAATTAGCTGTTTCACAATTAACTAATCTGTTAATATTATTTCTTACATCTTTCATTACTCTTGTATCTTCAAATTTCAACACACTTTTATTTGCACCAATAAAAGCTAAAAATTTAGAAATATTATCACCATCTTCTATATATAATAAATTCTTATTGTCTCTCTTTATAATTTTAGATGAAATCTCCATTTCTTCTAAAATATTTTTTATTAAATTAGCATATTCTTCTTTTTCAAATGCAATTTCTAAATGATAAACACTTTCTGGATTTGTGATTGTTCCAGCTCCTAAAAAAGCACCTCTAATTAGTGCTTTTTTTTGCTCGTCATTCTTAATTTCTTGAGAAATCTCAATGTTATTCTTTGTTTTTATTTCATAATTATTTCCTTTTATAGATATAGAAAAATCGTTTTCTCCTATGTTGTTCAATAACTTACTATATCTATTTATATTGTATTGACTACTAGTCGAAAACTTCTTTGAAGAATTCGTAGTTATATATCCCATTAATTCTGCTTTTACTAATTCTTTATTAGAAAGGTTGTTAATTTCACTTAATTCTTTTTTTACTTGTGAAGAAAATGATGCCATATTATTTACTCATTCCTTTATTATTTTTTATATACTATTAGTCTATCATTATCTGAATAATCTTTTATGCATTCTGAACCAGGAAACAACTTAAGCATTTTATCTTTTTGGTTATACCCGATTTCCATAAGTAAATATCCTTCAGGTAGTAAGTGTTCAGATATGCTCTCTTTAATAATTCTATAAAATTTCAGTCCGTCTTTACCTCCATCTAATGCTATATGAGGCTCACTCTGTACATCTATTGGTAGATTTTCAATTTCTTCAGATTCGATATATGGTGGATTCGATACTATTATGTCAAATTTTTCGTTAATTCTTTCAAACATGTTAGATTTTATGAATTTTATACTATCCTTTTCACCGAGTATATTGCTTACGTTTCTTTTTGCCACATCAAGAGCAGCTTCACTAATATCAGAAGCAAATACTTCTACTCTGTCTTTTAATTCTTGCTTTAATGAAATGGCAATAGCACCACTTCCTGTACATAAATCTAATACTTTGATGTTTTTCTTATTCTTATTATTTATAATATCTATTGCCTTCTCAACCAATATTTCAGTATCAGGTTGTGGAATTAAAACGTTTTCATCAACATAAAGCTTAGTATTCATAAAAAAACTTTCATGAGTTATATATTGTAATGGTTTTCCATTATTTATCTGATTAATATACTCAAAGTACTCTTCTTCCTGCTCTTCTGTCAAATTAAGATATCTTCTACTAAGAGCAAATTCTGATATTGAAATGCCTAATACATAGCAAATCAATACTTTTGCATCAATTGTTCGAAAAGTCACATTATCATTAACTTTTTTTAATGCAATTTGCATTGCTTTATTAACATTCATAATTATTCCATTCTAAAGAATTTAATTAAGTTTGTGTTTTCTAACACCTTTACAAATTTTCCTTTGTATATATTGTCTCCTGTTGTGGTATCTTCAAGAGGTATATCTATGTATACATTTGCAACAAATTTTTGATTGTAGTAGTTTGTTAAAGTAATATTAAATGACATAGTACAAGCTATATCACTAAGTATAACCCCACTTCTTCTTAAAATATTACCATCATAGATAATATCATTAGTTATATCTGATATTATCTGGTTTTCTTTAATATTGTTATTTACATACTCAAGTGTTATAGGATTAGAGCAATCTGTATATAATTGTGGCTTAGAATAATCAACATCACCATCATTAAGGATTGAAAACTCTAATTTATCTGTAATTTTTTCTTTCTGTAAATTCTCTATTATTTGTTTGCGTTGAGTAACAATATCCTCTTCTTGGACTTGTTCTTGTGTGTTTTCTTCATCATCTTCCTCTTCATTCTCATCTTGCCCTTCAGTGTTGTTTTCAGTTTCTTCGCTTGATCCTTCAGAAGCTTGTTCTTGTAAAGTCTCTTGAACTGCCGGCGTAGAGCTTTCTTCAATTCTCTTAGTGAAAATGCTTTTACCGAAATCATTTATGTTTTTAAAATACACAGATTGTTGGCCATTTTTTACGTCAGTAAATTTTATATTATCTATATATAATGATTTAATAGAATTCTCATAGGTTAGTTTATCTTCTGATCTATTATTAATATATATAGCAATATCAGTATATTGATATAAATTTAAGTTCCAAATAGGTCTTGTCTCTTTATTTTCAATTGCATTTGCACTGCTATACATATAAATCTTATCAATACTAAATACTGTTTGAGCATTTAGCCTATAAAAATCACTAGCTTGTTTTGCAAATTTATCATTAGAAATTTTAATCATTATAGTATATCTAAGAAGTATCGCTACAATTGTAGTCAAAATAATAGCAAAAAAAAGCTTTCTTCTTATATTATGAGGTTTCTTTCCATTAATAATAACTGTTGATTGTTTAATAAATTTCATCAACTCTCTCCTTCTTTTGTGCAATTAGGGACGCCCCTTTTCTGCACAAATGTGCAGAAAAGGGGCGTCCCTAATTGCACACTTGCTAATACTAAAATAATTGTAACATATTAAATTTATATTTTAAAGTATTTTTATTGATTTTTTTTCATTTATATGATATTCTATAGTCAACAAATTAAATAATCCTGCCTGATACGTGAATATTGTAATTTTAGATCCAACACTAAGATTAAAGGGAGTCCGGCTTTGGATGTGGCGTGTATGCTTGTTATAAAATAAGAAACCCATAAGCATTCAACACGACACCCACCTGTGAAAACAGGCTCTTAAAATATGCAATTGTACGGTCAAGGCGGGATTTTTTATGTTCATTTAAGGGGCGTTTTATGGATGGTATATTAATTGTAGATAAACCTATTAATAAAACATCTTTTGATATAATAAGAGATGTTCGTAAAAAATATAATACTAAAAAAGTTGGTCATATTGGAACTTTAGATCCTCTAGCTACTGGTGTACTTCCAGTTTTAATTGGAAGTGCAACAAAGCTTTCTAATTATTTAATGGAACATGATAAAGAATATATATCAACATTAAAACTAGGGTTTAAAACTGACACCGCTGATTCTGAAGGAAATATTATTGATACTAAGTCTGTTAATAACAATATTTATGAAAATGATAATCAATTAATAATAAATACTCTCAATTTTTTTCTTGGCAAAAGTACTCAAATTCCTCCTATGTATTCTGCAATTAAAGTAAATGGTAAAAAGCTTTATGAGCTTGCACGTAAAGGTAAAACAATTGAAAGGAATCCAAGAACAGTATTTATTCATTCGATTGAATTAATAAGCTGTAACACAGCTGAAAATGAAATCACATTTAAAGTAACTTGTTCAAAAGGGACTTATATTAGAACTCTATGTGAAGATATTGCTATCAAACTCGGTACTTGCGGATATATGAAATCATTAAGAAGAACTAGAGTTGGCAGTTTTTCTATTGAAGATTCTAATAAATTTATTGAGTTAGAAAATATTTTTACTGATATTCCTAAAATTAATATTGAAGATTATCAAGAATTAGAAAATGGGATGCATATCCCTATTCCTAATGAATTTCATGACTATACTGGATTCATAAATTTATATCATAATAATAGTTATATTGGAATTGGAATTTCAAAAAATAATTATTTTAAAAGATTTATACTTATATAATTTATAGAGATAAACAACACCCAATTGGTATATTTTCTCCAAATCAGGCGTTGTTTATCTTTTTTCCATTTCATTACATTCTTTACTTGCTTAAACCATATATTCTATCAAGATATATTAATTCATTGTCTAGGTATTCATTTATATATGTTCTTTCATAATCCGGCTTGTTGTTCCATTTTTTTTGTTCCTTTTCAAGTGTATTATTGGGTATTAAGCTATAAAAACTGTTCATTTTATTAATAACATTTTCTTTTGTTAAAATATCTTTTCTTAGTTCCTTATATCTTAAATCAATTTCTTTTTTTAATAGTTTTTTGAATCTATTCCATAAAGGACTTATTTGAATATAATATGAAGTGTGTCTATTTTCATAATCTGTAATTATCGAATAATCTCTAAATTCATTTCCCCATGACTGATCAAAATCATATGGTATCATGTACCATACTTTTCCATCATATGTTACTAAAAAAATATTTCTAGTAACATTATCTATTAAATGCGCAAAATTCATTAAGCAATAATAGTTTAGGACAGAATCTTTATTAAAATAATTATCAAAATCATTTATAAATTGTTCATCACTACTGTTTTTAATAAAGTCAATTAGTCTATTAAATTTTTCTAATGTTTCTTCATTATTTTTGCCAAATTCTAACTCATAATTATTCCATTCTTCTGTTTCAAGAATTTCAAAAGCCTGAGGTTCAGGAGTATTTGCAAATATAGCAATATTATTCTCATCTTTATCGTCTAAATTGAACAAGTAGTCTTTATGAATATTTAATGTATACAATCCTAAAAAATCATTATTTATATATATTTCAATTGGAAATCCATCAGTTAGTCCATAATTAATGGAGTCTGCTAGTATTCCATATTTTTTATTAATCTCACTTGCTATTTGTGCTGTTACAATATTTCTTGAATGTAGTGGATCAGTCCAATTAGCCTTTAAAGTATATTTACTATATTCTCCCCATTTCATATCATATTTTTTCTTTTTGTTACACTCTTCATCTTCATAAAAAGTAATATTGTAATTTTTCTTATCAAACTTAAGTGTATATGACCCCTGTACCTTTAATATAGCATAGCTTTCAAATTTTAGATTATCACTTTCATATTTAACTTGTATTTGTCTTTTATCAGATTTTTCTTGCATTTCATTAATGTTACCTGTAAAAAACATTTTTGGAATCGAATTTTTTTCAGTTTGCTGTTCTTGGTTAATGCTAACCGAATGAGTTTTTTCTTTATCCGAAATACTATTTTTATTTTTAGAAGGCACAAATACAATTACAACCAATAATAAAAGTATAGCAACAAATACTATTGTTTTTACAATCTTCATTATTTTGGTTTTATTATGTTTTTGTTTTTTATTCTCTTTCTGCATATTTCTTTTCCTTTTATATTATTATTTTAGAGAAATGTGTGAATTGGATGATTTTGTATTAAGAATAGCATTCTTTATACTACTCGATGCAGAACCAGATATTTTTAAGTCACAGCCACTATTTGTAGCTGCTTTATATAAGCAATATCCATAATCTGATATATTATTAGCATTAATTATTAGATCTCCTGATAAACTATTACAATGTGAAAATGTTGAATATAAACTTGTTACATTTGATGGTATTATTGGTGCTGTTGTTAAGCTACTGCATCCATTAAATGTTTTGTACATATTTGTTACACTATTTGGAATATTGGGAGCATTAATCAAACTCGTACAATAAGAAAATGCATTTTGCATATCTGTAACTCCTTCTGGAATCTCTGGAGCTATTACTAGACTTGTACAATAGGAAAATGTTCCATCATAGTATCCCCCCAAATTTGTTACACTATCGGGTATTGTAACTGTTGTTAAATTATAACAATATGCAAATGCTCCAGCCAAATCTATTACACTATTAGGGATCTCAGGAGCTACAATCATACTTTCACAGTTACAAAATGTATACCTTAAGTTTGTTACACTGTTTGGAATCGTGACTGTTGTTAGTTTTTTACATCCATTAAATGTGCCCTCTAAACTTATAACACTATCAGGTATTGTAACTGTTGTTAAATTATAACAAGAAACAAAAGTATGATTTAGACTTATTACACTATTAGGAATTGTAGGAGCAGTTTCCATACTCTCACATCCTGAAAATGTACTATATAATTCTGTTATATTATTAGGTAATTTAGCAGTCATTAATTTTCTACACCCTGAAAATGTATATCTTAATTCGGTTACACTATTAGGGATTTCAGGAGCCATTTCTAAATTATTGCAACAATAAAATGTATAATTCATTCTTGTTACTGTATTAGGTATTATTGGTGCTTTTACTAACCCATCACAACTTCTAAATGCATATGATAAATCTGTTACAGTATAAAATTCTGTTTCTCCTTCTGGAATAATATATTGTGGTACAGTTCCTATTATTTCCCCATTGATAAATTCCCCTATATATCCAGATGAAACATCTTCTGGCCAGCTTCCAATTGAAAAACCACTTAAAGAAATTGATGAATTATATGCATGATATACCCATAAGCTCATATCAACTAGTTCACCATCTGTTCCTATTCCTATTGCTTCATATCCTTGTCTATTTGCTTTTGCTTCTGCCATTTTCGCTTTAAGTTCCGGTGAGATACTTTCACTTAATGTTAATACATCATTCGTTGTATTTATAATTACATCATATCCTTTATAGTTTACAACTTTTACATTATTTCCCTCTGCATATACTCTTTCTGCAGATATCTCTTCTCCTAGTTTTGAAGCCTTTTGATTAATATCCCATCCTTTTGATATACCATCTACTTGAACTCCGTTCCATGCAAGTGATACCTCTTCTTTTATTGTTTCTTCTTTGCTTTTAGAAGCTACTTCTTGAGTTCTAGATATTAATCCTCGATTTCCTAATGCGAGATTAATTGTCACACCAGCAAACACTAGTAATACTATTATTGTTACTACCAAAGCTATTAATGTGATTCCTCTTTCTTTCATTTTGTTTTTCATTTGTTTCTCCTCCATTTTAATTATTTTTATATCACTTGTATTGCCAAGTAAAGTTTTTTATTTTTCTTTTTTCTTTTTCAAATGATTAATTGATATTTTTTTGCACCACAACTTTGTATTAAAATATTCGCATATAATCATCCCAAGCGCTATTATACTTATAATTTGTTCTCTATATGTAAAGAAAAAATGTTTGTATGAATGATTAGCCAAAATAATGTATCTTATATATGGAACTATTGCAATGACAATTAGTAAAAGTGCATACTTACTTTTCCTTATTTTTTTCCAATCAATTAGTATTGTTATAGTTAAAACTATTATACTTAATATCTTTAGTTGTCTTTTAATTCCTTTTATGTTACATATTGGATATAATGTCCAAAAATTAAGTGGTATAACTTTTGAATACATTTCTTTTAAAGTAATAACACCTTCTGTTCCATTAATTCTTAATTTTAAGTTATCAGATACATATTGGAGTGCATTGGTTCTAAGAACAATAGAAGCTAAAATCCATTTTGCTAAAAACATTGAAGCATAAGCAATTCCCCATATTATAGTTGCTTTCAATACAAACTTAAAACTATCTTTAAAATCAAATTCTTGTGTTCTTTCTTTTCTTAAAAGCATTACAAACAGTATTGGAACATATAACGTTATAATTTCTGTTGTTAAGAAATCTAAAAAACAAGTTATGATTCCTGTAATAAAAAACAATTTGTATAAATCTTCATTTCCTTTTCTCTCAATGAAAATTGCAATTATTGAAGTTATCATCATTATGTAGAAAGTCCAAGAATATAGCAGACTTATTCCTACTATCGGGAATGCTACCATAATCATTGAAATCACATATATTAAAGCTAGTTTTTTGCTTTTTCTTAATAGAATAATAAGAAGAACTAAGAATAATATATTAATGATTATATAATTTATATTAAAAATCTCCTGTATAGAAAATAGAATTAGGCATGGTCTCAAAATAGCCATACTTCCATGCCAATAACGCAAGTATTGTGTATTTGGTTCTATATTCTCCTCAACTGCATTAATATAGTCTTTATTTGTATCTACAGCTTCTGACTCATAATATCTGTCTAGCATCGCTGACTCTAACACATTACTTGTATCTATATAATTAATTATATTTAATAATACAGATTCTGAATATAAATGTAAATATGTATATTCTCTTCTTATTACTTGCATTTCTACCATTTCTTTGTTTTTAAAATACTCTGTTGATTTTTTTAGATTATCTTCAATTGCAGTTCTTGGTATTTTCATTGTTGCTAATAAAATCATTAACAACAATGAAAATACTGTAATAAAAATACCAATATACTCAATAAACTTTTTTGTGATTTTTTTCATTTTTATTCCTTCATTTATTCACCTCATATCTTTTATTATCTATTTTAAAGATATGTGTGAATTAGCTGATTTTGTATTTAAAATCTTTGTTAAGATAGTGCTTGAGGCAGAACCTGATATTTTTAAGTCACATCCTTCTACCGTTGCTGCTCCATTCAAAGACTTTGCCCACTTTTCTAAATTATTCATATTAATAATAAGATCTCCTGTTAATTTGGAACAATCTTTAAACGTATATGATATATCAGTAACACTATTAGGAATAATAGGTGCCTTTTCCAAATTATTGCATCCAGAAAACGTTCCGAAACATTTTTGTTACAGAGTTTGGTATTGTGTCGGGAATAGATACTAAATTTGAGCATTCATAAAAAGTCATTTGCAAGTCTTCTACACCAGCGGGAAAGTTACTTACATTAGTAAGATTTTCACATTGTGAAAATACACCATAAAGACTTTTTACTGAGCCAGATATTACTGGTGTTGAATTCAAATTATTGCAACCGCTAAAAGTATAATAAAGTACCGCTTCGTTCGCTTTTATTTCTCCACTGCTCCTCAAGTTAATACAATCTCTATAAGTCCAATTCATATTTGTTACACTATTTGGTATTTCTGGTGCTATTGTTAAACTACTGCATTCATAAAATGTGTAGTCCATGTTTGTTACACTATTTGGTATTATTGGTGCTGTTGTTAAGCTACTGCATCCATTAAACGTACTGCTCATATTTGTTACACTATTTGGTATACTAGGAGGAGATATGAGATTTGTGCAGTAATTAAATGTACTGCTCATATTTGTTACACTATTTGGTATACTAGGAGGAGATATGAGATTTGTGCAGTAATTAAATGTTCTATCCATATTAGTTATTGTACTTGGAATTTCAGGTGCAAATTTTAATTGTATACAACCACTGAATGTAGATCTTAACTCAGTAACAGGATAATAGATTTCTTCCCCTTCAGGCATAATATATTGTGGAATCGAGCCAATTATTTTTCCATCTACAAAGTCACCTCTATATCCAGTAACATCCCCCCATGAATCACTCCCAATTCTTCCTATAGTTCCTAAATTTAAAGTATTTGCAGAGCTCCCAGCATTATAAAACCACAAATTCATATCAACCAATTCACCATCTGTTCCAATTCCTATTGCTTCATATCCTTGTCTATTTGCTTTTGCTTCTGCCATAATAGTTTCAAAATTTATTACTACACTTTCGCTTAATGTTATTGCATCATTCGTTGTATTTATAATTACATCATAACCTTTATAATTTACTACTCGTACATTATTTCCTTCAGCATATACGCTTTCTGCAGATATCTCTTCTCCTAGTTTGGAAGCTTTTTGATTAATATCCCATCCTTTTGATATACCATCTATTTGTACTCCGTTCCATGCAAGAGATACCTCTTCTTTTATTGTTTCTTCTTTACTTTTAGAAGCTGCTTCTTGAGTTCTAGATATTATTCCTTGATTTCCTAATGCGAGATTAATTGTCACACCAGCAAACACTAGTAATACTATTATTGTTACTACCAAAGCTATTAAAGTGATTCCTGTCTCTTTATTATTTTTCATATGTTTTCCTCCATTTTGAAAATTGTTTTCTTATATTCTAAATACATTTTTCCATAAATATTTTATATAAAAAGAATAATATATGTCAACACACCAAAGCACTTACATACATTCAAATACTTTTACAGCTATAATAGTTATAGTTTTATTATATTTATATTACATTTTTATTACATTTTTATTATTATAATTCCACTAAAAAAAGACTATATAACATTATTCATTATTATGTTTATAGTCTTTTTATTCTTATTTTGATAGTTCTCGAATTCTGTCCATTATGTAATTAGTTGCATCGTTCATCCAGTCTGGATTGTCGCTTTTAAATTTATTCACATCGATTGGTTCTCCATAATTAAATATAACCTTAGAAAATGGTTTAAAAGTTCCTTTAACTCCAACAGGTACAATTTTTGATTTTGATTTATATGCTAAAAATGCAGCTCCATTTTTTACTTCTGCATTCTTCTTCATCCCATTTCTAGTTCCTTCAGGAAATATTCCCAGTGCTTCTTTGTTTTTTAATGCCTTTAAGCATAACTTTAGTGATGCTACATCACTTGAATTTCTTTTTACAGGAATTATATTGAATAAATGTGCTAGCCATGAAAGACTTCTAATTCTATATAAATCATTTTTTGCTACAAAAGTTATAGGTCTTTTGTTTAATAATACAATTCCAGCGGCATCTAGATAATTTAAATGATTTGCACAAATAATAATTCCTTCGTCCGATTTAATGTTTTCTACACCTTTTCTTTTTACTCTAAATGCTATATGATATAATCCTGCTAAAAAACATTTTACTATCTTTCTTTTAACTTTTTTTATCGTAGTTTCCTCAGTCATTATATATGCATTTTGCATTCTATTATATTTTTTTCTCGCTTTTTTTACTAGTTTTGCAACTCTATTAACATTTATTCTAGTTGGATATTTAGTTGTATCAACATAGATAGCATCATCAGCTTGTTTAAGTGGTGCAATTTCGCTTTCTTTATCATTTTTATCTCTAAAAATAATATTTTCTCTAATGTCTTCTTCAGACATCTCAATACCATTTTTCTTATTCTGCTTAACTCTTCTTCTAACTCTTTCGTCAACAGAGGCGTCTAGATAAATCTTTATACTTGCATCAGGAAATACGTTAGTTCCAATATCTCTACCTTCTAGCACAGAATCTCTTTTACTACATATTTTTCTTTGCAAATCAACCATTGCTATTCTTACTTCTGGAATATGAGAAACTTGAGAAACATTTTTAGCTACTTTCTCTTCTCTTATTGTTTTTGTTACATCTTCATCATCTAGAAAGACTTTTTCTTCTCCATCCACTTTTTTAAAGTCTATTTTTATATCTTCTAATGCTTTTTTTATTTTTTTAGTATCAGTAAAATCAATATTATCTTTAATTAACTTTAATGTAACACATCTATACATTGCACCTGTATCTAAATAAAACAAGTCAAATTTTTTTGCAACTCTTGATGCTATTGTACCTTTTCCAGAACCTGCTGGTCCATCTATTGCTACGATAAATGACATTTTATTGCTCCTCCTCTTATTACGAGAAATGAGAACGGTTCCAATTATCCGCTCCTATTCCCCTTCTGGAAACAGAAATTGGAACCGTCCCCATTTTCTATTTTCCATTTGCTAAATTTAATATAGATCTAAATTAATTGAGTTAGGTAATTTAATCTTTTTTGCTATTATTTTCATATTTACAACATTCATTGATGTCTGTCTTTCAATTTCTTTAATACATTTTTCCTTAAACTTTCTCAATTCCGAATTAATTTCAACCCCAAACTTTATCTCGACTTCAATATAAATTGATGGTCCTGCTTCTGTCTTTTTTACCATAACTCTTAATACTTCAGTTACTGAATTTGTTTTTGTAGACAAATATTCAATTATTTCTCTAAATACTGCATCTGAAATTGTGAAATTTCCTATATAACTAAATGTAGGTCTAATAATTGATTTCTCTGATATATAAGGAGTTTTATCAATTCCAGTTTTAAATATTTGAAGAGGATCTAATAAATAACCAGAAAAATCTTTTTTTATTTCAAAAGTAGGAACTGGAATAACATGTTTTCCTTCCTGTATTCTACTTCTTCTAGCATCTTCAATCTCCTCATCAGTAGCAACATCTTTAATATAAATAATTTTAGTTATTTTTGGTAGTTTAAGATTTTGTGCTATCTTTCTTACCATATCATCTGAAGTACCTAAGATTAGTATTGATTCTGGATGCATTCTTCTTATAGCTCTTCGCATTTCATTGCGTTGACCTTCATGAATAAACAAAGCTTTTTTTACTGTCTCAATTTTTGTAGATGCTTTTTTAGCCGAACTTCCCGCAACAATGTCACTATCTTTAATTAAAATACCATCATCTATAATGTATTTAATATTATATTTATTAGCTACCATTTGAGCTCTATAGCTTTTTCCAGTTCCTGAAGGTCCAACAAATGCATAAACCTTTGTCTCTCTAAACATATTTTACCTCTTTATATATCATCTATTTCAACATTTCTGTTGTGTTCAATCTTTTCCCATCTAGTGTCTTGTTTAAACAAGCATTTAAAATTGATTAATAGCCAAGAAGCCATAAATACAGGGTACATTAATAATCCAAACCACATTTTTTTAATAGGTTTTTTATCAATAACCATAATAAACAAAGCAACTAGTATTGGTAATATAAATGTTGGTACAACAAATCTAAGCAAATTTATAACAAATGCTGTAGTAGTCATTCCTTTGGTTAAGTAGACAACAGCATTTATTAATAGTAGCACAATTGAGCAAATGAACATTGGTATACTTCCTAAAATATATAATAATCCGTCAAAGTTCATTAGAGTTCTATTGTCATTAGCTGCTTTAGTTAATTCGCCAGTATACTCTCTTAAGCATTGAATATGACCTATTGTCCATCTAGATCTTTGAGACCAAGATGCTTTAAACTGAACGGGTTGTTCGTCATAGCATACTGCATCTACAGCCCAACCTAGTTTTTTACCTTGAATTATTGTCTTTAAAGAAAACTCAATATCCTCAGTTAGTGTATTTGTATTCCAGCCTGTATCTTTAATTGCAGACATTTTTACCATAAATCCCGTGCCATTAATCAATGGAGATAATCCTGCATTATATCTAGCTAAGTGATATATTCTGTTCATCATCCAGTAGAAAATAGCATATCCAGAAGCAATCCAGTTATCATCAGGATTTTTTATGTCTCTATATCCTTGAACTACTTCTTCTCCTTGACATAAATGTTTATTCATTACTTTTAGAAAATTCTTGTCAACTATATTATCAGCATCAAATACGCAGAATGCATCATAATCCATTTTAGGATCACTAAGTAGTGTATTTAAAAGCACTTGCATTGCACATCCCTTTGTTCTTTTTGCTGGATCTTCTTCATTTCTAACAAAAACTTTAACACCTAAATCTCTTGCAATTTTCTCTGTATTATCAGTACAATTATCTGCAATTACCTGAATGTCATAAAGCTTCTTAGGATAATCTTGTTCTTTTAAACTATTAACCAAATTCGCAATTACAGCTTCCTCATTATGAGCTGGTAATATCAATATAAATTTGTGTTTTTTGTTTACAACAAATGGTTTGTCTTTAAGTTTAACAAATGAAAATATACTTATAACAAGCTGATAAAGGTAAAATATAGTTATTAACCATATTATAGCTTGTTGTAAAAAATATATAAACTGCATAAATTACTCCTTTTTAGTATAGTATACTACTCTTCAGTTTTTTCTAAGTCTTTCATATTCAAGTCTATTCTTCCTTGTTCATCTACATTCGTTACTTTAACTCTTACTTCATCCCCAACAGAAAGTACATCTTCTACTTTTTCAACTCTCTTTTTAGATATTTTTGATATGTGTAGTAAACCTTCATTTTCTCCTCCAAGATTAACAAATGCTCCAAATGCTGCAATTCTAGAAACAACACCATCATATATTTGACCAACTTCAAATTCTCTAGTTATGTCTTCTATCATCTTCTTTGTCTCATTTGCACTTTCTGAGTTCTCTGAATAAATAAATACTCTACCATCATCTTCAATTTCAATTTTTGCTCCAGTTTTTTCGATTATTTTGTTTATTGTCTTTCCACCAGAACCAATAACGTCTTTAATTTTGTCAACTGGTATCTGCATTGTAACTATCTTTGGAGCATATGGAGATAATTCTTTTCTAGGCTCTGGAATTGTTGGAATAAATACTTCATCTATTATTTGATTACGTCCAGCTTCTGTTCTTTCAAATGCTTGTTCTATGAAGTCATATGTTAATCCATCAATTTTTATATCTACTTGAATAGCTGTAATTCCATCTTTTGTTCCACCAACTTTAAAGTCCATATCACCAAAGAAATCTTCAATGTCTTGTATATCTGTTAATACTATATATTTATCTGGATCATTTTCATCTGTAACTAATCCTGCAGTCATACCAGCAACTGGTTTCTTTATTGGAACACCTGCATCCATAAGTGCTAATGTGCTTCCGCAAATACTTGCTTGTGATGTAGAACCATTAGATTCTAATACTTCTGATACGAGTCTCATAGTATAAGGAAATTCTTCCTCAGAAGGAATAACTGGTATTAATGCTCTTTCTGCCAAAGCTCCATGTCCTATTTCTCTTCTTCCTGGTCCTCTTGATGGTCTAGCTTCTCCTACGCTATAAGCTGGGAAATTGTATTGATGCATATATCTTTTTGTTTTTTCATTGTCTAATCCATCAAGTTCTTGTTCATCCTTTTTAGTTCCTAATGTACAAATTGTTAATACTTGAGTTTGTCCTCTAGAGAATAATCCACTTCCATGAACTCTTGGAATTAATCCTACTTCACCATATAGTGGTCTAACTTCATCTATAGCTCTTCCATCAGGTCTTTTATGTTCTTCTAATATCATTCTTCTAACACAAGATTTTTCAAGGTCATGAACTGCAGTTGCAATATCAAATGCTCTTTCCTGTTCTGCATCTTCTCCATACATTTCTATTGCTAAGTTTTTAATATCTTCTGCAACTTTATCAACATTATTATTTCTAATTTCTTTATCTGTGTTTTGAACTGCATCATTCATTGCTGTTTCATATTTCTCACATACAGCTTTATAAAATTCAGGATCAACTGAGAATGATTTATACTCAAATTTCTCCTTTCCAATCTCACTTTGAATTTCTTTTATAAAAGCACACATTTTCTTTATTTCAACATGAGCTTTCTTTATAGCTTCTAACATTGTATTATTAGGTATTTCGTCTGCTCCTGCTTCAATCATAGTTATCTTTTCTTCTGTTCCTGCAACTGTTAAGTGTAATCTACTATTATTGCTTTGTTCTTCATTTGGATTAATAATTATTTCATCATTAATATATCCAACTTGAACAGCAGCTGTAGGTCCATTCCATGGTATATCTGATATAGCAATAGCTGCAGATGTTCCTATCTGTGCACATACTTCTGGAGAATAGTCTTGATCAACTGACAAAACTGTACATGTTACACAAACATCATTTCTAAAATCATGTGGAAATAGTGGTCTAATTGGCCTATCAATTGCTCTAGAAACTAGCACTGCCTTATCTGCAGGCTTTCCTTCTCTTCTTGTAAATCCACCTGGTATTCTTCCAACAGCATATAATTTTTCTTCATAATTTACAGACAATGGGAAGAAATCAATTCCATCTTGTGCTTCTTTAGAAGCAGCAACGTTTGTCATAACTGTTGTATCTCCATATCTAACGACAACACTTCCATTGGCCTGTTTAGCCATCTTTCCTGTTTCAATTGTTAGCTTTTTTCCTGCTAACTCAGTTTCAAATACTTTAAACATAATTCCTCCTTAACTTAATTGATTTAGATAAGGTAACCTCTATAAAATCTTACTTATAATAAAATTTTATACAAGCTACTTTTTCCAAATCAATCTCACAAAATTTTACTATTATATTTTATCATAAACAAAAATTTATTTCAACAATTATATAATGAAAAACACCAGCATAAAAGCTGATGTTTTTTGTATTATTTTCTTAATCCAAGTTTTGCAACTATATCTCTGTATCTTTGAACATCTTTCTTAGTTAAATAGTTTAAAAGATTTCTTCTCTTTCCAACCATTTTTAATAATCCTCTTCTTGAATGATTATCTTTTTTGTGAGTTTTAAGATGTTCTGTTAATTCATTGATTCTTTCTGTAAGTAAAGCTATTTGAACTTCTGGTGATCCAGTATCTTTTTCATCAAGTCTATACTTTTCAATGATTTCTGCTTTCTTCTCCTTTGTCATCATAATAGTACACCTCCTATATTTTTTTAATTCTTAAACCGAGTATTAGTGGTGTGATATCCTAAAACTAAGTAAAAGAACATTACTATAATACCATAAAATTACTAAAATTACAAGTGTTTTCCTCTATTTATTTCATTTTACTAACTGCTAATCCATCTCCTATGTCTAAAATTTCGGTTTCTAGTTCTTGATTTTCAGTCACTAACTTAATATACTCTCTTAAATGTGTTACAGCTGTTCTTTGTTTATGTTTATTGTAATCACTCATTACATAGCCTTTGTATAGAATATTGTCAGCAAATATTATTCCACCTTTTTTTATTAGTCTAAGTGATTGTTCTAAGAAAAATGGATATTTTCCTTTCGCTGCATCAATAAATATCAAATCATATTTATTATTTATTGTTGGTAAAACATCTACTGCATCTCCTTCTATGATATTAATCTTTTTATCTAGTTTCATAGTCTTAACATTTTTTATTGCCTTTTCAACATTATCATGGCTACGTTCAATTGTATCTATTTTGCCTTGTTCGCTTAGCATTTTTGAAAAACATAAAGCTGAATACCCATGTGCAGTTCCAATTTCTAAAATTCTATCTAATTTTTTGTTACCTATTATTTCATATATTTTTTCAAGTGTATCATCCATTATAATTGGAATATGATCTTTTATATTTTCTTTTTTTATTTTTTCTAATTTATTCATTATAAACAGTCCTATCTATTATTATGTAAATATTATAGTATATTTTAGATTATTTTTCAACTTTATAGTCGACATCTTGCTTTTATTCTATATCTTATTTTTTTATATTTTTATTCTTTAAAATCTATATATTCTCTCCCTTTAGAAATTCTCCTGTTCCTTGATTTGAAAAAAACTTATTTTCTACTAAATCGTATAACCCTATAGTTCCACTAGGGCATAGTTTTCCACTTGTATCTGTTACATCTGTAGTACAATAGCATGGAACAAAATTTCTTACTATTTTTTTATTATCATATATTTTCATCTTATACAGTCTAAATTTAGAGAAATAATTTGCAGTATTGTTACTGTTAATTGCATATAAATATAAACTTAAATTAGTATTATATTCATTGCTTATAGTCTTTGTCATAATTGTATTTCCATCAACAGATAAAACTTGCTCATTTGAATAAATAGAACTATATATATTATAAATTATATTAGTTTCTACATATAAATCTGAAGAATAATAACTTCCATATCCTATGCAGAATTTACTAGGAAAAACATGCATTGGGTAAATACGTATATCACCATTTCTCGCACCCAACATTCCTCCATCATTTGTAATATATGTGTACATAATTTTTGCCTGCATCTCTAAGCTATTTTTACCAATAACTTCTGTATTAATAAACTGATTTCCTTGACTCTCTATATATTCAACTTCTTGATAATCAGTTGATAAAGGTCCTTCATTTACAAATAAATTTGCATCTTGTTTGTCAAGTTCTATTATAAAGTCTATTTTTTTATCATGTTTTGGAGTATTATTGTCTATTCCTTTTTCCTCTAACTTATCATTATAATATGTTATATATATTCTGCTTGGATTACTGTAGTCTACTATCCAATTATTAGTATCATTAATTTCTTTTTCTACAATGTTCTTTCCTAAATACTCTGTATTTTCTGCAGTTGTTGAATCAAATTCAGAATTACTTGCCAATTGTGCTAGTATTTCTGACTTTAAAGACATCAATGCCAATTCGACTCGTTCTACTGCATTTGAATAAATGCTTATTTGGTTAGCTTTTTTAGCCTTTGTTAATAGGCTATTCTGACCTAAAGCTATATTTAGAGTAACTCCTGCCAATATTAGTAATACAATTATTGTTACTACTAGTGCAACTAATGTAATGCCTTTTTCTAATAAAAATTCATTTCTTTTGTTTTCCATTGTTCTTTATTTCTCCTTTTTATAAATATATAAATGTTTCTACTTTTCTATCCAAATAAATCATACAAGAGTTTTCCGAATTTTCTAAGCATTTTTTCTAATTTTTGATACCACTTTTCTTCAGCTGGAGCTATAATCAGTGTACTTTGTACAATACTCTTTTTATTATTGTCTTCCTCAGTATTTTTCCCTTCTGTTTCTTCATCTAATTCATCATCATCCAGATCTTCCATTTTATCATAAAATAAATCTGATGTATAAACTCTCTTTTTCTCTTCTTCTTCTCTAAGCTTTATTAATCTTTCTTTATTCTTTATTATTGCTTTTTCTTCTACAGGAGCAATATAGTCAGTATATAATACTGATAGTATTTTCCTTGTATCATCCATTAGTTCAAGGTTTGACACCTTATCTACATCTATTTTATAACTCTTATCTTTCTTATCTTCAATATTGTGAATAATGTATTCCGGTATTTTTTTCCTTAGTTCTTCTGACATTTTCCCTATAATAAAGCTTACTTGAGAATATGCTTTAGCTTCCATTTGCATATACTTACCTCTAGCTTTCTATATTTTTATTAGGTAATCTATCATGTGGTTTACTTATCTGTGCTCGTGTGCTTTCATTGTTTCCAACATTTTTACCTACAGATGCTCTCATTATCCTTAGTATTTCATCATCATCATTTTCTCTATCATCTTTTACTACGTCTTTGTATCTCTCTATCTTTCTCGAAAGTTTTTCTACTCTATCTATTTCTTCGCTTGAAAGGTTGTGCTGACTTATTGTGTCATTTCTCTCTTCTTCACTTAATGATGCCCATCCTCTAATTATATCATTTATTTCATTTATTCTCAGTTGTTCTTCTTGTTTTTCGCCTCTTAGTACCCCATCTCCAAATCTACTAAATAAATCTATAAACATAAATTCCACTTCTTCTGTTGTAACAAAATACTGTCTTAGTAATTCTTCTTCTTCTTCTGGCGTAAATATTCCTTCATTTATTGCATATGCAATCTCAAATAAATCTTGTTTTCTTTCAAGCCTTTTTATATCATCAAAACTTTTAGCTATACATTCTTCTTCTTTTTCATCAACATAGAATTCTTGAATTCTTTTTTTATATTCTTCATCAGTCACATCTTCATCTTTAAGTATTTCGTATAAATCTTGCATCCATTCAAAATCTAAATTACTCTTTTTAGCATTACTATAAATGATTTGATTTTTAATAGCTTCATCTATGGATATTATTTCTCTTCTCATATTATTGACTATTCTATCTATATCGAGATGTTCTTCTATCATTAGATGCCTTAGTAATATCCCATATCTGTCATAAATCCATGTTTTTGGAATGCTTTGACCATGTTTTTTATAGTTTTCAATTGCTTCATCAACACTTTTTCCATATGTGTAAATTGAATAATGAATACAAGAATAGTTTAAGCCATTTTCTATGCAGTAGTCCTTAAGTGATTGTCCATTTTCTAGAACTATACTATCTCCTTTGCCATATCTCGGTGTTGTACTCTTTTTAGGTTTCATTGAAATTATTTCTTCTATTGTTAATCCATCTGCAAGCATATTAAGCAACTTGTCGTATTTTATTCCTATTATAATAGATGCCGAGTATAAATCTATTTCATTATTGTCCAATTTTACTGGTAAACTGGCAATTTCTTTCTTACGCTTTTGCCTTCCTGTAAATAGAACCGCTTTCTCAATGTTTCCACATCTTTGATAATGATATCTTAGCCCACTTTCGCTTATGCCTTCTTCTCTTGCTATAGCAGTTAAAGTCATTATTCTTCCATGGTATTCTATTGCTGTTCTCTTGGCTCTATGTCTGCTCTGAGATTCTCTCACTTGCCTTACTGCTTCTTCTATATCTCCTAACTTTTCAAAAGCTTTTTTTAATGATGCAGGTTTTATACCTTCTTCTCTTGCTATAGCAGTTAAAGACATGGCTTTTCCATGATATTCTACTATTACTGTTCTTTCTGCGTTAGCTTTTTGCCTTTTCTTTGCTATTTCCACTGCTTCGATTATGTCAGTTTCTTCACTTAGTGCTTTTCTAAGTGCATTACTAGATATTCCTTCTTGAATAGCTATTGCTCGAATTGTCATTTGTTTTCCGCCGTACTCATAAGTTTGTCCATTTCCTCTTTTTCGTGATTTAGCAAGTTCTACAGCTTTTATTATATCTTTTGTCTCTTCATAAGCTAAACTTAAAGCTTGATTTGTCACTCCTTCTTTCTTGGCAATAGCTGATAAAGTCATTCTTTCTCCATCATATTCAAATTCTCCTCTAAACCTATGCTGTCTTTCTTTTACTAGCGTTATAGCTTTAGATAAGTCTCCTATCTCTTTATATGCATCTCTAAGTGCTACATATCTTATGCCTTCTTCTCTTGCCACTACAGACAATGGAGTCTTTTTTCCTCTATACTCTACTGATATTCTTCTACCACGAATAGTTCTTAACGATTCTTTTACTTGCTCTACTGCTGCATTTATATTTCCCAATTCATTATATACTTTTCTAAGAGTAGCAGGTTTCACTCCTTCTCTTTGCGCAATTTGATTAATTGTTAGCATTTCTCCTTGATATTCTATTATTAACCTTTGTCTGTCTTTCACTGCTTCAACTGCCTTATAAATATCATCCGATTCCTTTTCTAAAGCTCTTATCAATGATGTAAGAGATATTCCTTCTTTCTGTGCTATTGCATATAATGACATTAGTTCTCCATTATACTCATATTGATTCATATTTCACTCCATAACTCCTAATATATAAGGTAAATTCACACTTCTATCTCCATTAATTACAATTACTTTTGATGTTAACTGTATGATTGGACATATTTCTCGCCTAATTACTCTATATGAAACATACTTATTCATTGAAGTATCATAACACCTCTCCCACTTGTATCCTATATTATTCTACTATATAAAAACATTTAATTGCAAATATATAAAATACTTGTTTTTGTATACATCACCATATATCTTGTCTTTTCAAGTTTTATTTCATTTTTATAACATTTTTATAATATTCATGTAATAAAAACTGATTCTAAATACAATATAAAAACAAAAAAGAACAGTTTTTTCTCTGTCCTTTTTTATTTTTATATTAATCTTCTTTTTGAGCTCTTCTAAATTCTCTTTCTCTTGTTTTTGTGTCCAATATTTTCTTTCTTAGTCTAATGTTTTCAGGAGTAATCTCAACTAATTCATCATCTGCTATAAATTCTATAGCTTGTTCTAATGACATTTTTAATGGAGGCACTAATCTTAAAGCTTCATCTGATCCTGATGCTCTGGTATTAGTTAAGTGTTTTTCTTTACAAACATTAATTGGTATATCTTCATTTCTTGAATTT
This sequence comes from Clostridia bacterium, assembly GCA_017510245.1. Lineage (GTDB taxonomy): Bacteria > Bacillota > Clostridia > TANB77 > CAG-508 > CAG-793. Next base: position 4,369 of record JAFWNQ010000024.1, on the reverse strand, counting down.
ATTCCAACTATCATTCCTTCATAAACTTCAACTCCAGGCCCAATTAATAGTTCTCCTCTTAATTGTGCATTATACAATCCATATGTAATTGATTTTCCTGCTTCAAAAGCTGTTAACACACCTCTAGTTCTTGATTGAATTTCACCTTTATATGGTTCATAGTCTTTAAATACACTAGACATCGAGCCTTCTCCTCTGGTGTCTGTTAAAAACTCAGTTCTATATCCAATAAGTCCTCTAGCAGGAATTGTGAATTCTATCTTAGTATGTCCTGGTTCAGCTGGTTCCATATTAACCATTTCACCTTTTCTAGTTCCAAGTTTTTGTATTACAGCTCCTACTGTGTCGTCTGGAACATTTACACTTAAAGTTTCAACTGGTTCACATTTTTGTCCATCTATCTCTTTGAAAATAACTTTTGGTCTAGAAACTAAAAGTTCAAATCCTTCTCTTCTCATTGTTTCTATAAGAATAGATAAATGTAATTCTCCTCTTCCACAAACTTCAAAACTCTCAGCTTTATCTGTATCTTTCACTCTAAGTGAAACATTTCTTTCCAATTCTTTCATTAATCTATCTCTAATGTGTCTAGATGTAACAAATTTTCCCTCTTTTCCTGCCATTGGTCCATCATTTACACTAAATGTCATAGAAACAGTTGGCTCATCTATATTAACAAAAGGGATTTTTTCAGGATGGTCAACATCACATATTGTTTCACCAATGTTTATATCAGCTATTCCTGAAATCTCAACAATATCACCTGCTTCAATTTCTTCTGCTTCAACCTTTTTTAATCCTTCATAAGTAAATAATTTTGCAATTTTTCCTTGTACATTTTTGTCTTCTTTGCAAACTGTAACTGTATCTCCAGCTTTAATAATTCCTCTTTCTACTCTACCAACAGCAAGTCTTCCAAGATAATCATCATATGATATATTAGAAACTAGCATTTGCATTGGAGCATTTACATCTACTTCAGGAGGATTTATGTGATCTATTATTGTATCAAAAATACATTTTACATTATCACTCTCTTCATCCAAGCTCATTTTAGCAATTCCATTTTTCGCAGATGCATATATTACAGGAAAGTCTAGTTGCTCATCAGTAGCATCTAAATCCATAAATAATTCCAATACTTTATCAACAGCTACTAGTGGTTGTGCTCCAGGTCTGTCTATTTTATTAATTACAACTATTGGCTGCAAATTAAGAGCTAATGATTTTTTAAGAACCTCTCTTGTTTGTGGCATAGGTCCATCAAATGCATCAACTACAAGTAGAACTCCGTCAACCATTTTTAATACACGTTCAACTTCTCCTTCAAAATCAGCATGCCCTGGTGTATCAACAATATTAATTTTTATATCATTATAAAGAACAGCTGTATTCTTTGAAAGAATTGTAATTCCTCTTTCTTTTTCAAGTTCATTTGAGTCCATCACTCTTTCCTGAATTTGCTCATTCTCTCTAAAAACATTGCTTTGTCTAAGTAATGCATCTACTAATGTTGTTTTACCATGGTCAACGTGTGCAATTATTGCTATATTTCTAATCTTATCATTAAACATTATATTTGATCCTTTCATTATACATTCATAATATTAGGACGAGAGGTACTCGCCCTTAATAATTATTCTTCTATTGATTCGTTTTCTTCTTTGCTACTAAATTCATTGCTTGTTCCAAGTAGTTCCTTAATTGATAGCTCTATCTTTTTGTTTTCTTTATCCATATCTATTATTTTTGCATTTACTTCTTCATCAACCTCAAGTTTTTCTTCTGGTTTAGCTATCTTTTCATCACTTATTTGTGATATATGTATTAATCCTTCTATACCTTTTTCTAGTTCAGCAAATGCTCCAAAATTGGTAAGCTTCTTGATTTTTACTTTTACTATATCACCAATATTATATTCTATTTTGTTCCATGGGTCTTCACCTTTTCCTTCATAAGAAAGCTGGATTCTCTTGTTTTCTTTGTCTAGTTTCTTAATTGTAACTTTAACTTCTTGTCCTTCTTTAAGGATATCACTGGCCTTTACATTTCTATCCCAAGACATTTCAGAAACATGTAATAACCCTTGTACACCACCTAAGTCAATAAATGCTCCATATGAACAAATGCTAACGACTGTTCCTAAATACTCTTTTCCTTCTTGAGCATTATCCCAGAACGCTTTTTCTTTTTCAGCCTTTTCTTCATCGACAATAGCTTTGCATGAGCCAATTATTTTATGATTCTCAGGTTCATATTCTATAACCTTAAATTTTGCTCTATCAGTTTGTTTTGCAGATAAAGAACTTGGAATAAAAATTCTAATTCCTTTATAATTAACAATTAATCCATTAGCATTTCTTTCAAATACCTTTTCTTCAAAAACTTCATTGTTTTTTACTTTTTCTTCAAATTCTTCTTTATTAAGTTTTTGTTTTAATCTCTTATAAGATAGTAAAACGTTTCCTTCTCCATCATTCCATTTTAAAACTTGGCAAGTTATATCATCACCTGGTTTAAATTCATCCTCAGGTTTAGCATCAATATCAAATGAATATTCTGTTCTTGGTATTATTCCATCTGCTTTATAGTTAATATCTACAAATATCTCTCCATTCGAACTAATTGAAATAACCTTTCCTTTAACAATTTTTTCTCTCTTGCTTGTTTTTTTCATTGAATCATTTAATAATTCTTCAAAACTCATATTATCTTCGTCCATATAAACCTTCTTTTTACAAAATTTAACTAATAAATTATACTATTTTTTTCTATTATTGTCAACCTGGTAAATTACAAAATTATAAATATTATATTTCAGTATGTTAATTAATTAATATATATATCATAATATATTTCAAAAAGTGAACATCGTAATTTAAATATTAGCGATGTTCACTTTGTTTTCTATTATTATTATAAAATCTTATCATATAGTTTCTTATTTGAATTCACATGTCTAAATATTGTATATACAGGTCTTCCAATATGTCTTGTCGACCTTGTTAATGCTGGATAAAACAATCCAAAAGATCCTTCATATATGTTTGCTGGAGAATTTGGAAATCTTTTTCTAACTATTTCATTTCCAGTGTAAATCATTATATGATGACCTATTAGTACATCCCCTGGTTTCAAATTAGATGTAGATGTACCATTGAAATTACCTACTGCTTGCCAGTTTTTTGAATTCTTTAAGTATGTCCACTGTTTTATAACTGTATCCCATTCAAAATTTTTATCCACTGTGGAATATCTAACTGCAGTTGATGTAGATACATCACAAGATGCATAATACTTAACATTTAATAATCTTTCCTTAGCATTAACATATTCTTTTGTTCTATTGTTATAGATTCTTTGTGTCTCGTTTGCATAAATGTAATTTTCAGGATATGCTGTACATGCTAATTTAACTGCTGCTTCAGCTATTGCCTGTCCACCAGTAATTTTCTCATCTTTTATCACCACCTTGCAAGTAGCTATTATGTTGTTAGTAGTTTTGGCTGTTATGATTATTTCTCCAGCTTTTTTTGCTGTAACTTTACCATTTTTATCTACTGTTGCTACACCTGTATTACTGCTACTCCATGATACTGTTTTATTAACTGCCGAGCTTGGTAATACTGTTGCTGTTAGTTGTGTTGTTTTATTATCACTCAATTCAATACTAACATTGGTTTTATTTAATTTTATACTTGCTGGACTAGTTGTTACTTTTATTTTACATTGTTTGCTTATATTAGTTCCATCTATCGTTGCTGTTATCGTTGCTTCTCCATTTTTTAATCCTGTAAGAGTTGCTGTTTCTCCCGATGCACTCATATATATTATATTGCTATTTCCATTAGTCCATTTTATATTCTGATTACTTGCTGTACTTGGCTCTACTTCTGCTGTTATTTTTGTTGATTTTGTTCCACCCATATCTAAGTTTACGTTTGTTTGGCTTAGTTTTAATCCTGTTGGACTTGTTGTAACAGTCACTTTACAAGTTTCCCTTATATTTGTTCCTGCTATCTCCGCAGTTATTATCGCCTCTCCATTTTTCTTAGCTTTTATTGTTCCATTTGCATCTATTGTTGCTACTTCCTCATTGCTACTTCTTATCATTACTGATTTATTTTTAGCTTCATCTGGTTCTACTTCGACTGTTATTTTCTTCTCTTTTTCTTTACTTAGGTCTATGCTTACATTTTTGTCCATATTTATCTTCGTTGCTACTGTTTGTACTTCCACTTTACATACTGCTTCTTTTCCATTTGTTGTTTTTGCTATTATGTTTGCTGCTCCATTTCCTTTTGCTGTTATCTTTCCGTTCTTATCTACTGTTGCTACTCTCTCATTACTACTTGTATATGTTACTTCT
>JAFWNQ010000023.1 GCA_017510245.1 Clostridia bacterium | reverse complement strand
TTTTATCTCATTACTATTCACTATATTATTTTCTTCATTTACTCTATTTGTCTCTACTATTTCATTTGCTTCTTCTATTGTATTATTAATTTCTACTTCGTTGTTTTCTCCTTCAGTTTCTCTTATTTCAGATTCCTTTAGCACTAACCAGTCTTTATGTTTTTTGCCTATTTCTTCTGGATTATTGTTTGCAGCTATATACCTTAATATAACTAACAAATCACTTGAATTAACTATTCCATTTTGTGTTACATCTGCTAGTTTATACTTATCATCTTTTAAAATCCACTCTTTATGATTTCCACCATTTTCTGCTACTATGTGCCTCATCATATAAAGTAGGTCTATTGAATCTACTTTATCATCTTTATTTATATTTCCTAATAATACTTTATTAGCTCCATACACATAGTTTGAAACTAGCATTACAACTATTATAATAAATGTTAATACTAGATTTCCAATAATTAATTTCTTCATTTTTATGCTCCCTTCCTTATATATAAGAAAGTTTTGTCCATCACTTAATTATAGCATATTTAAGGTAAAAAATCAATTTTAAGCACATCATCAAGAGCATTATATCACTTTCTATACCAACTGTATAGCATCTATTTAAAAACTATTTAAGATAAAAAACATGGTATGCCTTTGATTTAGTATTTAAAATCAACACACACACCATGTATAATATTATTTTTTGCGTTTTCTTATAATTGCTATTATTACTCCAACAATAATAATGCAAACCGGTACTGCAAAAATTACAGCTTTTACAATTCTGTCTTGGCTTTCTGTTGCTGTTTCAAAATTTACTGCTCCCGTATCTTTTCTTATTCTAATTGAGTCTTCTCTATTTGTTAGATATGCAACTGTATTAAGCAAAATATCTTTGTTATTTCTAAGGCCTAATGGAATAATCGCTGTATTTGCTAAAGGAATTGTTATGTTTGTTGAGAATAAAGCATTTGAATATGCTATTAAAGTAGCATTTTTATCCTCACTAACCTTTTTAGTTAATGTCTCTCCCAGTACAAATGGTCCTTCCTCATCTCCCTCAGCTTTATCTAATGTAGTATTCTGATTTACAAAATCTTTATAATAAGAGTTTTCTGAGCTCTTAATAAATGTATCAACTGTTACTCCTAGTTCTTCTAGTTTATCTGATGAAGCAGTCGTGATTTTACCTGCATCAGTCATTATTATATTTCCATCTGTATATATATCTTTAACAATTTCATTGTAAGTTAATTCTGGAATTATAAAATCACGTAATCCAGCAATCATATTGTCTGTTGATTCTTCAAGAACATATCCCCTAGAGAAACTAATTCCAAATTGAGATAAAATACTATTAGTATTTTTAAAATTATCTGCATTGTAGTTTTTGATATTCATATATGGATCTTGAAGCCAAATAATTTTTCCACCATTATTTATATAAGTTTGAATTTTTTCTGTTTCGATATCTGTGAAATCTTTTGTAGGATTTGCAATTACTAAAACATCACATGTTTCTGGCATATCTGATGACAATAAATCAAGTGAAGATACGTCATTTACGTCATTTACAACATATTGTGAAAGCAAGTATAAAGGTTCTGATTCAGATATTCCATACTCTCCATGTCCAGCTAAGAAATATACTTTTGGCTTGCTAACAATGGTTACATCCAAAATTGCATTAGTAATTTTTTGCTCAGTAACATCTATTGTTTTGTATGTGGTTGTGTCATATGTGTACATATCATTTTCACTAATAGCCTTGTTTCTTTGGCTTGATTGTACTGCAACCAATTTGTCTCCTGATGAAATTCCATATTCAGTTGCAAGGTCAGGTCTTTCTTCTGGTTTAACAATCATTACAGTTATCTTATCATTTACATCATGATACTGTTTTCCTAAAACAACTGGAGTTTCATCTTCTTCATACCCAAAGAAATAAATTGTAACATTTTGTTCGACTTTTTTAACTTCATTCTTTGATTCATCCGATAAGCTATAAATCTTTTCCTTAGTAAAGTCTATAGGTTTTAGACTTAAATTATTTACTATTGTATTTATCAATATAAAAACAATAAGTATTATAGCTACTAATAGTATTGTAAGTGATGTTTGTCTTAGCCATTTTTCTTTTATTAATCGAATAATTCTTTTTATGTTTCTTTTCAATTTTTCAGCCTCCTATTTAACATTCTTTCTTCTTTGAATTACCATTATAGTAAAAATAATAAACATAACAGTAAATGATAATAACAATACAAGATTTTTTATTGATATTGTTCCAGCTATAAAAGAATTATAAAATGCATACATTAAAGAATAATCTTGCAATGCTGTAATCATATTAGGCAAGAACATTGAAAGCATAAAAAATCCTATTGCAATAATTGCTGCTATAACCTGGTTTTCTGTAATACTTGAAGCAAACATTCCAAAAGAAACATATGCTAAAGCCAATAAAGAAAATCCTAATATAGCTACTAGTGCACTCATTATTTGTGGTTGTCCAAAACACATTAATATCACATAATACATTAGTGTAGCTAATGTTGAAATTAATACTACAAAAGATGCTGCAAAAAACTTTCCTAAAACTATTGCTGTTACACTTCTAGGTGATGTAAGCAATAATTGTTCTGTTCCGTTTTTTCTTTCTTCAGCAAACATTCTCATTGTTAATATTGGAACTATAAAAGTTAATATTGTTGATGCAGAGCCAAACATATTAGCAAATTCTACACTTTGATATGAAAACAATTCTATATAGAAGAATAAACTACATGTAATTAAAAATATTCCAATATAAATATATCCTATTGGAGATAAGAAATATGATTTAAACTCTTTTTTTAATATTGCACCCATTATTTATTACCTCCTTCTTTTTTTGTTTTATTATTGTTTTTATTCTGATTTGAATTATTCTTCTTTTGTGAGCTATTGTTTGTTTTATTGCCTTGTTTGTTCTTTGGTTTGTTTTTATTTTCTACTTTTGTATTCTTCTTGTTATCATTCATTTTATTAGAATTATTTTCTTGTTTTTTATCAGTTTTTGTTTCAGCCTTAGCTTCTAAGTCAGTTTTTTCTTCTGCTTTTATTTCAAGCTTAGATTCTGATTTTGCCTCAGTTTTTACCTCAGCTTTTTCTTCTTTCTCATTCTTATTTTTATGTTTTTTCTTTAATTCTTTTTTTATCTCTCTTATTTTCTTTTTCTCAGCTTTTTCAGCTTCTTCTATTTCTCTATCTTTTTCCCATTCTTTTTCTATTAATTCTTCTTTTTCTTGTTTCTCTTTTTTTCTGTCTTGCTTAATAGCCTGTTTTCTTTCTTTTTTGTCCATCTTCTCTATTTCTTGAGCTCTCTTAGCCTTTTGCTTTTCTTTTTTGTCTTCGATTGCTTTTATTTCACTTTCTTTAGCATCAATTATTTGTAAGAAAGCATCTTCAAGAGTATTTTCAGTCTTCTTTAATTCAAAAATAGTAATATCTTCTTTTGGTAATACTTCAAATACACTTTTTCTTATATCAACATCTTTGTCTGCTGATATCATGTATTGCATTGTTCCATCTTGATTGTCTTTTATAAGCTTTATAGACTTAACTCCTTTTAGCTTTTTGTCTATATTTTTCATGTTAGATTTTTTATCTTCTACTGTAACAATAATACTATTGTCTTCTTTAGTTTTATTTTCAAGGTTTTCTGGTGTATCAACTGCTAAAATTTTACCTTTATTAATAATAATTACTCTTTCACATATTTGGCTAACTTCTGATAATATATGTGAACTTAATATTACTGTATGATTCTTTCCTAATTCTTTTATTAAAGCTCTAATCTCTGCTATTTGCTTTGGATCTAGACCTACAGTTGGCTCATCTAAAATTAGCACATCAGGGCTTCCTATTAAAGCTCCAGCAAGACTAACTCTTTGTTTATATCCTCTAGAAATATTTTTTATTAGCTTGTTTTGTACATTTGTTAAGCCTGTTTGCTCCATTATTTTTTTTACTTCTTCTTTTTTATTGTTTTTTACTCTTCTTAAATCTGCCATATAACTAATAAACTCTTTTACTGTTAAGTCATTATATAATGGCACACTTTCTGGCATATAACCAATTTGTTTTTTAGCCTTAATTGGTGATTTTGATATGTCAAATCCATTTACAATAATTTTTCCTTTTGTAGGTTCTATGAAGCCAGTTATCATATTCATTGTTGTAGATTTTCCTGCACCATTAGGTCCTAAGAAACCAACAATTTCGTGGTCATTAACTTCAAAGTTAATGTCATCAACTACAACTGTGTCTCCATATTTTTTAGTAATGTTTTTTACTTCTATCAAGACTATTACCTCCTATTAGTTTTTCTTGAATTCCTTACTTTCCGTAAGAGTCATTTATACTCAACTCTTATATTATCACTAAAAATAATTCATATCAAGCCTTTCACAAAAAATTTACGAATATTATTGAATTCAAATATTTGTTATGATAATATTTTTTTGTATTTTTAAGGAGGTGTTTATGGAAAATAATAATTTGAATGATCAAAAGAATATTGTGTATAACAAAACAAATACCAACATTGATTACTCAAACTCAGACAAAAGAAAATTTACGACACCAGTAAAAGAATTATTTTTAACACTTGTATTTACAATTATTTTTACTCTTTTACTTTCATTAGTTCCTATCTTAGGTATGTTTATTCATAATAATACAGTTAGCTATAAGCCTATTATCTATTTATACCCTACTGCTGAAACAAAAGTTCAAGTTGAATTAGGCAGTCCTCAAAATCTAACTTGTTCTTATCCAAAATATGATAGCTCTTGGAATGTTATTGCTAAGCCTAATGGTGATTTAATTGATTTATCTTCTGGTAGAAGTCTTTATTCTTTATATTGGGAAGGTAAAAACAATTACACTCAAAATATTACTGAAGGCTTTTGTGTAAAAGGTGAAGATTCTGCTAAATTCTTAGAAGAAAAACTTAGCATACTTGGCTTATCTGATAGAGAAGCCGAAGAATTTATTATTTACTGGCTTCCTCAATTAGAATCTAATATATATAATATAATTAGTTTTGAAACTATGGATGAAATCAACAAAGATATGCCTCTTAACATCACCCCTACCCCTGATTCTTTAATTAGAGTAATGATGAAATTTAAAGGTGTTGACTCTTATTTTGAATTACCAGAACAAATATTAGAAACTCCTCAAAGAACTGGTTTTGTTGCAGTTGAATGGGGCGGCACAGAAATTAAATAATAAAAGGAGAATTCTATGGAAAATATTGAAATTAATTTTAAAAGACTATTACGTAGAGCATTATTATTATCATTATTTTTATCTGCTTTAATTTGGGGATTTAGTATATTTAATATATTATCTACTCCTAATTGTTCTTCATCTAATCTAACATCAAAAGAAGCTCAGGTACAAAATGGCCAATTTGAATCTTATTTTGGCACTCATGTTTCATCAACAGAGGTTAAACAATTATTAAGTTTGGTTAGAAGTAATAATGTAAGTGGGCGAGTAAATGGTGAAGATAAAATAATATATATTAATGACTATAATTGTACGGTTTTCTCTATAGTAAAAGGTAATTATTATACCGTTGAAGTAAAAAATGATAAAACTGTCACCCCAAATGATGAATCTATGCAAGAACCAGGGGCTTCTGTTAAAGTCCCAAATAACCAAGATGCTGGATACTACGATAATGGCTATATTAGAAATATCAGAATAACCAATAATAATGGAGACATAGTTATAACTCCTAATACTGATTCATCTTCTTCCAATAGTACAATAAACAATTCTATTGTAAATAGTTTAGATAATTCTTCAAACACAGTAAACAGTAATAAATAGTTCTTTAAATGAAACAATAGATGATTAGTTTTGTAGTAATTATGCATATTAAAAACTCCTAGATTATTCTAGGAGTTTTTTGATTTTGGAGGCGCCACTCAGAATCGAACTGAGGAATAAAAGTTTTGCAGACTTCTGCCTTACCACTTGGCTATGGCGCCAGATTCTTAACAGCTATGTATGCCTATTTTATAATATTCATAGGCATTATTTTTGTGACTCATTTTAAGCAACTATATATACTATAACATAATATTTATTATTTTTCAAGTTTTATAAAATATTTTTATACGCATATTATATTTAAAGCACATATCTGCTTAATTTTGTAGTAATACAAAATTTAGGACGAGCATATCTCAGCTTGCTCGTCCTAAATTTTTATATATTCTTATTTCTATTTAGCCAATTTCTTAATAGTATTGATATTGTAGTTAACATTGCTACTATTAGTAAACCTATTAGTGTTTGCCCAGTTTGTGGAATAATTCTGTTACTAACAGTTGGGTCCTTCTCAATTGTATTTATTCTATAATTATTATTTGTTGGTTCGTTTGTAACTGTATTAGTTTCTGGTTTGCTTGGTTCTACCACAGGCTTCTCTTTTACAATATTAAATGTTTTTATCATTGTTCCTTCAAAGTTGTTTATTCCTGTAATAATAATCTGAGCAGTTCCCTCATTAATGTTATTTTTGTATTCAACTGTATAATCAGTTCCTTCTACTATTTTTATATAATCATTTGTAATTGAAATATCTGGCTTTATCTCTTTTCCTGTATATGTCTGGTCTGGAATATCCTCTATATAAGTATGATTAATATCTTTTCTAATAATGTTAAACACTTTCTCTACACTACCTTTGTAATCTCCAAGACCTGCAATTATTAGTTTTCCTTCTCCAATATTCAAATTATTCTCATACGTTAATTTATAGTCTACATCTTTAGTTAAAAGTTTTTCACCATCTTTTAGCGTTACTTCTGGAGTAATTAGTTTACCTGTGTATATCTTGTCTTCAATTTCTGTACATTCTACTTCTGAAATATCTTTTTTTGTCTCTACAATCTCTTGTATTATCTCAAAAGACTTATTTGCCGAACCTGTATAATTGTTTATTCCAGTTATCGTTACAGTGGCAGTTCCTACATTAGTATTGTTGTTGTATGACACATTATAATCTTGCTTTTCAACTAATTTGATTGAGCCATCATATACTACAACATCTGGATTTATTTCGTTTCCAGTATATTTTTGATTTTCTATGTCAGAAATAATAACTCCTGAAATACTTTTTGGATTAATACTAAATGTCTTTGTTGTTTCTCCTTCATAATTGCCTACACCTCTTATTATTATTGTAGCATTACCTACATTTACATTGTTTTGGTATGTTAGTATATAATCTTTTTCGTTCTCTAAGGTATAGTTACCATCATTAATTGAAACATCAGGTTTAATTGCAACACCTGTAAATACTTCTGCTTCTATATCTTTTATGTTTAAACTGTTAATATCCTTAGTATTCTTTGCTTGTTCTTTTATATTAAATGTTTTTATAACATTTCCTTCATACTCTCCGATACCAACAATGTTTATTTTTGCCTCTCCCACAGCAGTATTGTCAATGTATATCAATGTATAATCCGTATTTTCAACTAAAGTCTTTGTTCCATCTTTTATTACTACAACTGGTTTTATTTCTTTACCTGTATATGTCTGATCTGCAATATCAGATATATTTAACTCACCTATGTTCTTTTTGCTTTCTTGTATTGTAGCAATAGCATCCATAACTTTTGTTGCAATCATCTCATGACCTGATACATTTGGATGCGGATCCAACTCTATACTAGAATTTGTCATTGAAATTTTTATATCTACATTTGTTAATCTTGGGTTTGTTGTATTAAAGGCATCATATATTTTTGCTATTTTATAGTCAGTTTCATTATTACTTCTAGAATGCAAAATAGTATTCATTTTCTCTATAGGTTCAGCGGCATATCCTCCCAAATCAAACGTAGCAATTTGCACCTCATAATAAGGATTATAAAACTCAGTCGCAACTATATTTATGTTTGGATTTACCTCTTTTATATATTTAACCGATAAATCCCAATATTGTTGATATGTTTGTATACTTTGTTCAATTTTATCTTTTGTCTCTTGGCTAGTAAAAAAGTTATATATTGTTGTTGCCATAGCATATTTTTGCATAAGAGACGCTTCTTCAAAAACTTGTTTAACTTTTGTTAAGAATGCAGGATCATTTGCTGGAATACCTGTTGCACTTGCAAGTGCTCCCGTTGCTAATTCTAATAATTCATTTGAACCAATAGATACAGTCATTAAATCTGCATTTTTTATTGCATTTGTAAATTCTGTTGCTTGTATTGCTGTATAATACTCTTGACATGTCATTCCAGATACAGCTAAGTTTCTACAATTATTCTTACTAACACCTATTTTTCCTCTTACTATTTCCGAATATCTTTGTTCTTCAATGTTTGGTAGCCCATATCCATATGCAATACTATCCCCTGTAGCTAAATAACTTGTAGTTTTAGAATACACTACTATAGGCATAACTAGTTGAAATAGTAATATAAAAATAATCTGATATACCAAAAACTTTTTCATATTTTTCTCCATTCATATTTAGTATACTATAATTATTTTTTTCAATCAATATTTTTTTTATTACATTTTTGTCAAAAAAAAATTACAAACAATATTGTTTGTAATAAAAAAATGGAGCGGGAAACGGGGCTCAAACCCGCGACCTTCGCCTTGGCAAGGCGACGCTCTATCAACTGAGCTATTCCCGCATTTATGAACATCATTATCTTAACATGAAATTACTCATATTGTCAAGTGTTTTTACAATTTTAAAGCAATTAATCTATTATAGTTGCGTCTATGATAGTTAACAATTAATTGTTTTAAATCCAATTGCTTCCCACTCTCCTCAATTTATATAAAATATAGTTTATTGCATAGTTTTAACCTTAATAAATGTACTTAAATTTCCATATGCTATAGACTACGTCTAATAGCATATGGAAGTCTATTGCCTATAAACAAAAGGCTTTTGCAAAAATTATTAAATAATCTGTCACATTCATCCTATCTACTTCTCTATCTGCCATAATATCAATTTGTTCTAAAATCTCATTTCCATTTCTAACTGTAATTATTCCTATTTTTTTATTTTTTTCAATTGGAGCTTCCATATAACTTATTGAATTAATCTCTATTTCGATATTTTTATCTGTTACAATCTCATTTATTTCAATGTTTCCTAATTTAGTTTCTAATTTTGAATTAGCTTTATAAACATAAATTCTTTCTTGATTAATATTTTTCCAGTTGTAATACTCTTCTTCTACCAATTCTTTAACATTTTTAATTTTGTAATTATTATATATATAATTAACTAATTTAACAGTATCTTTTACCCTATCATTTCTGGTATCAGCACCTAAAACAACAATTATAATATCTATGTTTTCCCTCTTAATAGAAGTTACCAAGCATCTCCCTGCATTGTTAGTAAATCCTGTTTTTACACCATAAACTCCTTCATAGTCACTGCATAAAATCTCATTAGTATTTTTAAGTTGAATCTGCACTCCATTAATACTAATTACAGCATATTTTGTTTTCACTATAGTAGAAAAAATACTATTATTTAACGCATAATCTGTTAGTTTTGCAAGTTCAATTGCAGTTGTATAATGATTTGGATCATCTAATCCATGAGGAGTCACAAAATGAGTTTTTTCTAAATTTAATTCGTTAGCTTTTTGATTCATTAACTCTGCAAAATTATTTATGCTTCCTGCAGTATGAATTGCTAAAGCAACTGCAGCATCATTTCCAGATTTCATTAATAATCCATATAATAAATCATTCACTGTTACTCTATCATCTTTTTTTAATCCTAGTCTTGAACCTCCAGTATTAGCAGCTGTAGTCTCTATTATCACTTCTTCTTCCAAGTTTTTGCAATTTTCTAAAACTATTATTCCGTGTCATTATTTTTGTAGTTGATGCCATTGCAGATTGCTTTTTTTCATCTTTGCCATAAATTATTGTCTTTGATTTTCTATCATACACAGCATATCTTTTTGAATTAATTGTTGGATTTTTTTTCTCTGTTACTCCCGATTCAACTGTTTCTTCTTTTTCCCTATTTATTTCACTAATTATATTTTCATTTTCATCATCTTCAATTTCGTCTGCGTAAACAAATATATTTGTATTGAATAATATAATTACTAAAAGAATAACTAATGCTTTTCCTATATAATGCTTTTGCTCTATTCGAATAATTCTCATCTTAACATTATCAAATTTCATAAAAAATCACCTATTTAACAATATGTCATTAGGTGATTTTTATGATTATTTTATCTTAATTTAATATTAAAACTATACAATTTTTGATTTTCTTCACTTTCAGGAGTTAAGCTTGTATTATAGTTTTCAAATATACAAACATCATTAAAGTTAATTTCTGTAGGATTCTTTCCGTCATCAAAAAACTTATCAAATATAAATATTAGTTCTTTTGTTGTATTTGGCTCTACTACCATAGTTGCATTTGACGTATTGGTTGCATTTCTTAATTGGTCTCCTATATTTAGAGTTACTGCATCTGTATATGTACCATCAGAAATCAATATATATTTATCTGTTTTGTTTGTTATAGTAATATTGTATCCTTCTTTTTGATAACTCATTTCTTTTGAAGTTACTCTAACTTTCATATTCTCGTCTTCAGCAGTTACATTATTATACTCGTAACTGCCTACATAACCTTGGTTTGAAATTTTATATTCATCATTTACTTTTGATATAGCTATTTTTTCTCTGCTTTCACTATAACCGTCAGTCGCACCAGTAGCTTCAACATCGTCTATAATATAGTAATCATATATATATATATCTTTTACATTAGAGTAGTTTTGTATGTAATACGTTTTATTAGAATTATATTTACTTCTAACATATGTTTTAAAATTTTCTATATTATCAGAGTATATATATCTTTTGCAGTCATCTGAAATTAAATTAAATGCTTTATCATAATCTTCATTTTTGCAATAATTAAAGAAGTTGTCAATCGTTTGCTTTATATCACTTCTATATCTTGTAGGTACATCTCCGTTATCATCCATAACAGCTCTATCCGGATTATAGCTATTAGTAGCTTGCTCGATTTCAGGATTGTTTTTCAAGTATTGATTTATAATAAATAATACCAGCCAAACTAAGAAAACTATCAATACCTTTAATCCGTGTTTTTTAATGAAGTTTCTAAATGCCATTGTTACTTTTGAATTAGAATTCATTTATTCTACACCTCCGCTTCTTTCATTATCTTTTGAAAATGAAATTGAAAAATTATTTAATGAATTTTCCCTAACAACTATGGTTTGAGTGAACTCTTCAAAATCATTATCACTATCATCAAATACTGTTACATCAATTATAAACACTTCTCCTTTTCTCTCAACAGAATCATATTTTAAAACAATGCCATTTTTAGGATACTTTTTTTCCATATACTCTGAAAACTCATTTAATGAAGGAAAATAATTACTCTTAAATGTAACGTTTAAATAGCTATATGCTAGCTCATAATCTCGCTTTTCAATTGCATCCATAAATTTTCCACAGTAAATCTTTGCTCTACTAGCCTCATCCATACTAGCTACTTTTTTATCTACAATTTCATTTACTGTTTCATCATCATCTTCTTTTTCTTCATTCACAGTATTTTCTTCTATATTGTTTTCTGTTAAATCTTCTTTATTTGAAGAAGTCTCTTTTTTATTAAAATGTATATAAACTCCAACATTTATAGCAATTAAAGCTAATATTATAATAATATAAATAACTCTATTTAAACTTTTCTCCATTATATACCTCCATCTATTGTACCTGAGACTCTAATGTTTGGACTAACAAATTCATTTTTCGCTATATATAAAACAATGCTAATTTGCTCTGTATAATTATAATTAAACATAACTTTATATCCTATGTACTTATTATCTTCAATTTTATTACTATAATCTATTTCGTAATGTTGAAAAACTTCATCTTTTTTCCAACTTAAATCATTGTTTATTTGATAAACTATTTTTTCAAAGTCTTCAACCGAATCTATTCCTAACATACTGTATTCGTTTTTCTTTTCTCCGTATAACTTGATGATATCATTAATGCTTTTTGAATTTGTATCTTCATAGATTTTTCTTATGTTTTCACTAAAATTATGAATTATATTAATATAATCATCAACCTTTGCTGGTCCTTTATATCCATAAAAAACTCTTGCTATATCTGAATTTGCCGAGTATTCTATTGTTCCATATTTTGTGTTTTCCTCTTTATCAACACCTATATTTTCAATTGGTATTTGACATTTAATTTTTGTCTTTCCAGAATTAGTATAACCAATAATTATATTAAATAAGTAATCATCAGAGTTTTCTAGATACTCATCTTCTACTTCAATCCTAATTTCGCTTACATTTACTGAATCATTTTTCATTGCGTTTTTTAAATCTTCTGCTATTAGTATAAAATCCTCTTTTGTGCTAATTCCCATTTTGCTTATTTCTGTGTAGTTTTCATCATAGTACTTTCGGTTATCTGCAACTTCTTTATCCTTAGTTGCGGTATAAATATTATACAGGTCTTTAGTAATAAAGTTATATATGTTTTTTTCTAGTTCTTCTTTCGATATGTTTATTTCAGAATAATACTTGTATAAGTCATCTATGTTAAATATTATTCCCTCTGTTTTTTCTTCTTTTGCTATATTGACTTCTGTATTGTCTTGTTTTTTATTGTTAAAATAAGCTATTTGTATAAAAATAATTAATATTAATATTACAACAATTGAAATTGATAATTTTTTATTTCTCATTATTTTTGTATGTCCTGATAGTAATCAGGACATACTCTCCTTTCTTAAATTATCTACTATTAGTTTAGATAGCTTCCTCCTCCTATGAATGCTCCATTGCCTGTTACCGCTCTATCATCTATAGCTACCTCACTTCCATTTGCATGAACACGTTTATTATCTCCTAGATATATTGCTACATGTCCAGGATATCTTCCAGCATATGTATAAAACAATAAATCTCCATATTTTAGTTGACTTATGTCTTGTACTAATCTTCCTTTAGATTTTATTGTTTCATATTCTGATTCAGGCCAAGTAGTTCTAGGAGCATTACCTAAAGCAAAATCTACTAAACCAGAACATGTAAAGTAACTAGTTGCAACATTTCCTGTCCATATATATCCACTTCCAATATAATTAGCTCCAACAACTGAAAGTGCTTTATTTACAAAATCTTGAACATTTCCTGGTGCAGTAGCAGCTCCTCCATCAGAACCACCTCCTGCTCCAAACAATCCGCCATATAACACACTTGAAATATCTAGACCTTCTTCATATTTTTCTGGAGTTTCTTTCTTAATTTTCATTAATTCTTCATACTTTGTGTTTTCTTCTTGTCTAAAATATATCGTTGTGTCTTCTACAATTGACTTATCTAAATTATACATTGTATATGTTATTGAAGCCTTTTGATCTGTTAAGCCTTCAGCTGTTCCTAATTTTTGTCCTCTTTTAACAGATTGTCCTGCTTTAACTCCACTAACTTTTATGTCATCAATCTTTAATTTCATTCCTGTTACTAACTCTCTGTTTACCTTTTTATATGGATCTTTATATTCACATATATATTCAAGTAACTCATAAGATTCGTCACTCATGTTCTTAAACTCTAATGTTATTGAATTTCCCTCAATTTTTTCTATTTTTGCTTCACTTGGTGAAACTACATCAGTTTCTCCGTCTTCACATTTAATTGTTGTTCCAAATTTCTTTTCGTCCATTGATGTGTCCCATGTAGTATTTTGATTATCAGTTTTTATTGGCCATAACAACATATTTTGTAAGTCATCTGTTAATTCACTTGATGCAAAATACTTTAAGTCTATCATCAATTCTTTTAAGTTTCTATATATATAGTCTGATGCTTCTGTGTGCATATTCTCTAGAATTCCAAATGCTGCAATCGCTTCTGTTTTATTCTCTTTAAATTCGACTTTTTCTTTTTCCACTTTATCCTTTTCAGCTTTACTTGTAAAGTGTTCTTCTCCATTAAACTTATATTTCATTTTGTTACTGTCTATTGCTTTTGCATTTTCAATCTTTTTAGCTGTATCTAACGTTCCATCATATTTATAATATTTTCCATCTAAGAATAGTTTTTTAATATTGTCATTTGGTCCTTTTGTTTCTGGCTCTGCAACCTGATAAATAATTCCCTGTCTTGAACTTAATGTTGCATCTAATTTTACAGTTACATTATTTTTGTTTAAAATATCATCTTCTTTTTCAGGTTTATAATCAATTTGCTTGGTTGCAGCTTTTGCAAATCTATATACATCTTTTGTAAAATCTATATCTTCATAGAACCAGTGGTTTGTAATTTTCGCAATAAATGGCCATTTAATATTAATTCCACTACCACTATCTTTTGATAAATCATCAAATGAATAGCAAAAATCACTTCCATACTTTGATGTATAACCAAATGGATCTGTTCCACTTGCTTCTCCTCCTGGGAATTCATAGAAAGTATACGTTGCACCATACCTATTGCTTATTACTGTAACATCTTTAATATATCCACTTCTATTACTTATGCTGGTATTGCTTACACTTGTTAAATCCGATAGACAATCGTGTTCATCTACATATATTGGCAATGTTCTTTTACCCTTTACAAGTACCTGTCTTACTATACTCTTATGATTTTCATCATTATCTGAGCTACCAGTACTGCTAGCTGCAAACCATCCACCATTTAAAACATAGTTTACTAGTCCATTCGGATCTCCAACTGCTCCATATGGTCTTCCCCTATCCTGCTCGTATAAGTTAGCCATTAATGAAGCTTCTGCAGCTGCTCCTGCATCACATCCTTGTTCTCTATATGCTACATATGTTAATTGTGCTAGTTGTGATTCTGATAATGCATATGTTTTAAAATTACCATTGTCTTGTTCTACTGATGAAAATGGCATTGTTGCTGTGCTTGATGCTGTTGGTAATGTTCCTTCTCCGTCTTTTGCTATTTCTGCTAATTCAATTATTTCTTTTTTTAGCCATTGAGTTCCTGGTATTTTTTCATTATCTCCAGCAAATCCGCTTGAGCAATACTTACTGTAGTATTCTTTAATTTTATTTTGGTCAATTGTGTCGGTTCCTTTTGTTGCACTTACTTCATATATCATTGTAGTATCCATTAAGCCAATCTTTACTTTTGTATTAAAGTCTTGTCCTGTTGCTATTTCATATGGTAAATCCGGCATCATTGTGGATAAATGTAATGCTAATGATAATTCTGTTGGTCTTCCATATCTTCCTACCCAGTTGTTTAAATCATAAGAAACTGTTTCTCCCCATTGTATGTTTGGATTTCCTGTAAATATTCTTTTTATTGTTCCTGCTATTGGTCCTAATTGAATTGCTTGTGAATACAATTTCAACTGTTTGCTGTCTCTATTTATCTCTGCAAAAGCTGAATTTGATTGTTTAAACCAACTTCCACTAGAATCACCTATGATATCAATCATTCCTGTAGAATAATCAGAAGCACTTGTAAAGTCTTTATCTTTGTCAAAACTAAATATCTCACTAATATTATGTACATCACTCGTTAATGCTCCTAGTATGCTATACTGTGATAGTACATATGTGTTTTCATTTGCTGCTATATATGATCTTAAATATTC
>JAFWNQ010000022.1 GCA_017510245.1 Clostridia bacterium | reverse complement strand
TGGTCCTGAAACTGGAGCTGGTTCTATTGGTTGCTCTGCACCTGGTCCTGAAAATGGAGCTGGCTCTATTGGTTGCTCTTGTCCTGGTACAGGTTGTGGAGCTGGCTCTATTGGTTGCTCTGCACCTGGTCCTGGTGCTGGAGCTGGTTCTATTGGTTGCTCTGCACCTGGTCCTGAAACTGGAGCTGGCTCTATTGGTTGTTCTTGCTCTGGTCCTGAAACTCGAGCTGGTTCTATTGGTTGCTCTGCGCCTGGTCCTGAAACTGGAGCTGGTTCTATTGGTTGTTCTTGCTCTGGTCCAGGTGTTGGTGCTGGAGTTGCAATACTTCCGCCCAAAGTCTGTATTTGTCGTTGATATTGTCCAATAACATTTTGTCTAGCTATAATTTGATTTTGTATATAAACTTGATCTGCCTGCCTTTCAGCAAAAGCTTGTCCAGATAAACGACTAGCTTGCATTGCATTTATAGAATTTTGTAATTGATTATTTAAATAATTAATTTCTGTTCTTAATCTATTTATTTGTTCATTTATAGCATTTATCTGTCCTTGATTAATTTCATCCATCCTAACTCTCCTTAAACTTTATCTTTCCTCATCTCTAGCACTATTATTTCTTCTTCTCTGTTCTTCATTCCATTCTTCAAAAGACATTGGATTTTCTTGTCTTCTTCTATATTGCATATATCTTCTATATGCTCTTCTGTTTTCTTCAGTCATAACTATTGTAGGATCTACATCTTGTCCATCGCTATCACGCTCTCCTGATGGTTCATCTACCACTATAGGTTCATCAGTCTCTCCTTCTGGAACACCTATGCCACCGTCTGCCTGTGGATTGCCGATTTCAGGTTCTGGTTCATGTTCTGGTTCTGGAATTGGAATATCCTGTTCATCATCTTGTTGTTCTCTTCCCCTTAATTGATTAAATCTTTCTTGAGCTCTTCTTGCTAATCTTGATATTAGTAAAGAAGGTGTTCTCTTTTCAAATGTTCCAGGTTCAACTCTCTTTGTCTGCTTTGCTGCTTCATGCAATTGATCTGAAAGTCCCATTGCTGCACCTGCTGCTGCTCCTTGAAGCGAAGCATCAATAGCTAATCTTGGGTCAAATACTGTTTCTACAGTTGTATGAACTGCTCCAGGAATAACTTGATCTGGTAAAGTAACTGTTTTCATATGATCTAATACTTGTTCTGTAGTAGTAGTCAAATTACTTGGTAATATTCTTTCCCATCCTGCCATTGTACCAGTTTGTCCAAACATATTTCCATTTTCAATTGCATTCTGAGCTATTTCTTCTGTTGCGGCGCCTTTTAATCCAACAGCCTCACAATACTCTTCAAATTGTCTTGGCATTCTTGTCCTAAGTAATTCTATTGCTTCATTTATACTTAAATTTGAAACATCTTGATCAACAACATCATAAACATGTTGGTCTACACGCATGCCATATCCAGATTGAGCAAGAGACACTTCTTTAATGTGTCCATCAGCACCTGTTGCTCTTAGAGTAAATGCTCTTATTGGGTCATTACCTCTAACATAATGTTCATGCACAACATTTGGTCCTTTAGGATCATGCCATACATTACTTAGTGCATCATCATCATATTGAAGTTCTGAAATACTCTTGTTTCCATCCAGTTTTCTTGTTGTAACAGTTTTATATACTGGTTCTTGTTTTGTTCCACCAGGTACAACTTTATCAGGATCTTGAGTTGTAACTGTATGTTCTGTTTCAAAACCTGTTCTCAAGTACTCAATTCCAAGTCTTGCTGCTGCAGTTCCAATAATCATTAGAACTTTATTAATTCTATCCTGTTTTTGTTGTCTAGCAGTATATTTTTCCTCAACAGTGATTGCAGTTGCAGCAACAGTTCCTCCAACATTTGAAGATAATCTTTGTAAATCTTCAGTTTGCTCATAAGATTCTTCTTCTCTTACATATTGTCCTTCGCTTCTCTGTACCTCACTATTTGGGTTAATATCTTCTCCTCTTGCTGTAGGATTATAGCTTCTTACTGCACCTGTTCTTGCTGCAGCTGCTAAAGCCTCATCTCTATCTACACTATCAGGGTCTCTTACAACATCATTATAAAAACTTTGACTTCTTATTGCTCTTCTAGTATTTTGTTGTCTTACCTGTTGATTTCTATTTGCTGTTTCTATATTTTCTTGAGCTTGCTGACGAATTACCTCTCCTCTTTCGTCAATAACAGCATCTGATAATTCTATTCTTTCCTGTGCAATTCTTTCATGTGTTTCGGCTGCTCTTCTTCTAAAGAAGAACCTATCATTTTTTGCTCTAAGCCAAGATCCAAATCTTGTTCTTCCTTCAACTCTACGATAAAAGTCTTTTCTTGCAACTTCTTGATCATCCTTACTTGGTTGTCCTAGTGTTGGAAGATTTGCATCAATTTCATCCCTATGCCTTGCATAGTATCTTCTTGCTGCAATTCTATTGCCTATTAAGACTCCGCCTCTAACGGCATATGCCGAACCAACAGTAGCCCATCCTACTGGTCCAGCTAAAGAAGCAGCTGCAACACCCCCTATTACAAGAGCATCAGTAGCTAATGTAAGCATTCCACCTAATCCATTTGATACCCTATTTCCATTTTCATCAACTCTTGTAAATTCTGGTCTTCTAAGTCCAAAGAATCTAAATGTATTCTCTACTGCATTTCCAACTCTTGTAGTTGCTGGTAAATCACCTTTTACTGGCTTCATTCCTTTTAGCATTGATCCTGCTGTTCTATATGTAGAATACTTTACTCCATGAACATTTGTAAATCCGTGGAACGATGAAACATACTCCGCTTTATCTGCCAAATATCCTTCTAGCCATTGTCTACCACTTCCACTCTGTTCTGCTTCTAATCTTTCATACTCTCTTCTTGTCTCATCATCTATTATACGTAAAATAAAGTTTATGTCTCTTCCAGAATTCTCATATAATGACGTTAGTTCTAGAAAGTTTTTGTAATCATCTAAGTTCAAAAAATGTGCATCTTCTTCATATTCTGGGTAATCTTCTATCGTATCATAACTAATACTATATCTTCCATTTTCTCCTTCTACTACTCTTTGACCTGTAGTTCTATGAGAAACTAATCTTCTTACTCTTTCATTCCATTCTTGTTCAAGTTCTGGATCTCCAAATATTGTAGCTCTTATCTGTCTTGCCCTTAGTTCTTTTTCTTCTTCATTATCTTGTTCAACACTCTCTAAATTTCCCTCAGCAACTTCTATTGTTCTCAATTCATCTCGAATTCTGCCAATTTCTCTCTCATAAATCTCAATGCTTTCTCTTTGATCTTCATGTTGTGCGTGCAAGCTATGTAATAATTCTTCAGCTCTTCCAATAAATCCTGAAAAAACATCTGCTTCAAATCTATCTGCAAGTTCGATAGATGTAATTTCAGTATCTAGAAATCCATTGTTTCGTAGCAATTCTTCATATTCTTCTCTTCTAGCAAAGTTTCTTCTTATTTCTTCTAGAATTCTAATTCTTGCAGCATTTCTTTCTTCTTCATTTTCAATTTGTGATGCGTTATTTAGTTGTTCATAAAGGTTCTGACCTGATTCACTGTTAGTAATTGAGCCTACTTCATTTTCTAAATCGTCTAATTGAGTGCTTACTCTTGCCTGTTCTTCTCTAGCATGTTCAATACCTGCCTCATAGAATGTTAAGAATTCCTCTCTAGATACATCTCTTTCTTGTAGTTCTCTTCTTATTTCTGCTGCTTTAAAAATATGATCACCTATTTGAGCTGCTTCTTCTACTAAATCTAATCTGTCAGTTACAAAGCCTCCTCTGTCTTGCCTTGTAGGTGTTTCTCCATCTCTTTCCAAATCTTGAATAACATTTCTCAAAGCTCGTATTTCAGCCATTTTTCTACTTAAAGCAATATATAAATCTTGATTTCTCTGGTTTGCACCTCCGTTGCTTTCTTCCATTGCTCTATTATAGGCTTCTTCTAATTCTGCTCTTTCAGCTTCTAGACTGTCTAGTAAACTTGGTAAATCAACTGCATGAGTATCTAATGAACTTTCTTCTCTATCCTGAATTATGTTTCTTATCCCCTCAATTTGAGCTCTTTTATCACTTAAAGCAACATATAATTCTTGATTCCTCTGATTGGCTCCCCCGTTGCTTTCTTCCATTGCTCTATTGTAGGCTTCTTCTAATTCTGCTCTTTCAGCTTCTAGACTGTCTAGTAAACTTGGTAAATCTATGTTATTTGATCTTCTAGGATTTCCACTTCTTCTTGGTGCAGAACCACCATTTCTTTCAATTTCTTCTATTTGGTTTCTAAGATTAGCAATCCTCTGATTTCTTTCTTCTATAGATCTTCTTCTCTCGTCATAATCACTTCCTGAAACTGGTGGCATTGAATTTAAATTTTCTATTTCGTGTTCAATCCTAGCAATTTCTGCTTCTAAGTCATTAATACTTGGTCCCTGTTGACTTGATATTTCAGATAGTCTTGATCTAAGATCCTCTATCCTTTGCATTCTTTCTTCAATAGCTCTTCTTCTCTCATCATAGTCACTCCCAGAAACAGGAGGTATTGAGTTTATATCTTCTATTTCTTGCTGCAATTCAGCTATTTCTTCTTCTATTCTTTCAGCTTCTCCTAATGAGCTATCTTCTTGTTCTCCACCTGTTGGTCTTTGAGGATTTCCTCGTCTAGTACTCGCTTGCTGTCTAGTAACTTCAATTACACCACTTATTTGACTCAATAATTGATGTAGAACATGATCATAATCTTGCTCTACTCCTTCGTCTAAAGGTATTCCCTCTTGATGATATACCAAATCTCTAATTTGTACTAGTGCTTCACGTGCTTGGTCAATATCTTGTCTATCTACAATGTCATTAATTTGATCAATTACGCTTCTAAAATCAGTAAGTAATCTTTCTAAAGTAATATCTTCCATAATATTACCCACCTTTCTTTAAATTATTTTTCCATATTAACCATTTTCTCAAGTTTCTTTTTCATTTTTTCAACAAGAAATAAGTATCCCATTAATTCTTCATTAGATACTTTGGATAAATCTTGCTTTTCAATTTCCGAGGTAATATCTTCAATTCGTTTTCCTAGCTCATTATTCATAATTCTTTCTCCTTCTTTATCCTAACCTTTATTATACCATATTATCAGTCATTTTTCAATTATGTAAACACTATATTTTGCATTTATATCATAACATAGATTAATTTATATTTTACAAAAGTAATGTAATTATCATAATAATTTAATATTCTTGTAATATTTTCAAACTTCTTTGGCTTAGCTTCTCATATTTTATTTTTTTATCTTTTATTTTTTCTTCTAATGGGGGTAATATTCCATAATTTGCATTCATTGGTTGAAATCTACTATTATCGGATGATATGTAATTCGAAAGTGCTCCTATCATTGTTTTTTTATCATAGACTATTTTTTCCCTTTTTTCATATTGACTTACTGCATTAACAGCTGAAACATATCCTGAAGATATTGATTCAACATATCCTTCAACGCCTGTTATCTGTCCAGCAAAATAAACATTTCTATTCGATTTTAAGTTATATGTATTATCCAATAGTTTTGTTGAATTAATGAATGTATTCCTATGCATAACCCCATATTTCACAAACTCTGCATTTTCTAGTCCTGGTATCATTCCAAATATTCTTTTCTGCTCACCAAATTTTAGATTAGTTTGAAATCCAACCAAATTATATAGGCTTCCCTGAGTGTTATCTTGTCTTAGTTGAACAACTGCATAAGGTCTTCTCCCTGTTCTTGGATCATCAAATCCTACAGGTTTAAGTGGACCATATCTAAGCGTATCTATCCCTCTTTTAGCCATTATTTCAATTGGCATACATCCTTCAAAAATATCCTTTTTTTCAAAATCTTTCAAAGTCACTACTTCAGCATTTATTAGTTCTTTATAAAAACTAGTATATTCTTCTTCATTCATAGGAAGATTTATGTAACTTTTTTCTTCAAAATCATTTATTCTCTTTTTCCATTCTTCAAAACTCTCATTCTTCTTCTTTTCTTCATCATACCTATTACCATAAAAAGCTATTTCAAAGTTAATTGTGTCTTTTTCAACTATTGGAGCCTGAGCGTCATAAAAGTGTAAATCCTCCTCTCCTGTTAACTTTCTAATCCCTTCTGATAGAGCATCTGATGTTAAAGGGCCTGTAGCTATAATCACTATTCCTTGTTTAATTAATTCATTTAATTTTAATGAATCAATCTCTTGACTTATTACTTCTATCAGTGGATTATTATGAATTGCCTCTGTTACTTTTTTAGAAAATAAATCTCTATCAACTGCTAGAGCTTGCCCTGCTGGAACTCTAGTTTCGTCTGCTATTCTTATTAATAACGAATCTAACATTCTTAATTCTTCTTTTAATAGTCCACATGCATTTGTTAGTAAATTTGATTTAAAAGAATTACTGCAAACTATTTCTGCTAAATTCTCATTTACGTGAGCTGGTGAATACTTTATTGGTTTCATTTCATAAAGTTTTACTTTCACTCCTCTTTTAGATATTTGATATGCCGCTTCACATCCAGCAAGTCCACCACCAATTATTGTAATATAATCTACCATCATAACCTCCATATACATAAAGGCGACTTTAAGTCGCCCTTTTTCTTGCCATAA
This sequence comes from Clostridia bacterium, assembly GCA_017510245.1. Taxonomy (GTDB): domain Bacteria; phylum Bacillota; class Clostridia; order TANB77; family CAG-508; genus CAG-793. The sequence goes on along the minus strand of JAFWNQ010000022.1, from coordinate 27,033 downwards.
AAAGGACTTCCTTTTTCGGCATTATTCAAATAGTTTCATTATTTCATCTTCACTTAATCTACTTATAAAAGTTTGGTTTGTTGATAAAACATCGTTAACCAATTTAGCCTTTTTTTCTTGTAAATTATATATTTTTTCTTCTATAGAATTTTTTGTAATTAACTTATAAACTTGTACGTTTCTTTTTTGTCCAATTCTATATGCTCTATCTGTTGCTTGGTTTTCACTTGATATATTCCACCATGGATCATAATGAATGACCATATCTGCACCTATTAGATTAAGTCCAGTTCCTCCTGCTTTAAGTGATATTAAAAAAACCTTAACATCATCATTATTATTAAATTCATTTACCAAATCCATTCTATCAGAAACTTTAGTTTGTCCAGTTAAGGTAAAATACTTTACTCCTATTTCATCTAATTCATTCTTTATGTAAGGAAACATAGATGAATATCCGGAAAATAACAGTATTTTGTGTCCCGAGTCTACTGCGTCTCTAATTATTTCTATGCATTGTGCTAGTTTTTTACTTCCGCCATTGTAATTTTCTATAAATAATCCTGGATGGCAACAAATCTGTCTTAATCTCATTAATAATGCTAGTATTTTTATTTGACTGTTTTGTACTCCATTTGTTTCTATTTCTTCTTTTGCTTGTTTTCTTGCAGACTGTATGTATGATAAATATAGCTTTAATTGTTCTCCATCCATTTCATTATTTAAAACACTTATTGTTTTGTCTGGAAGTTCTGTTAATACTTTCTCCTTCACTCTTCTTAGTACAAATGGACTAATCATCTCCTTTAATCTTTTCATTGTTTCCTCTTGTTCTTCTTTTACAATCGGAGTTTCATATTCAGCTTTAAATTTATTATATGAAAACAAATAACCAGGCATAATAAAATCAAATATAGACCATAATTCAGCTAACGAATTCTCAATTGGAGTTCCTGTTAATGCAAATCTAGTTTCAGCATTAATCTTTTTTATCGCTTTTGCATTTTGAGTATTATTATTCTTTATGTACTGAGCTTCATCTGCTATTAAATATCTAAAAGTATAATTATTTTTTTCATATTCTTCAATATCTCTTTTTAACAAATCATATGAAGTAATAACAATATCATAATTGCAAATACTATCAATCTTTTCTTTTCTTTCTTCTGCATTACCTGATATTACTAAAGTTTTTAAATTAGGAGTAAATTTGTTAGATTCATCCTGCCAGTTTAATGATAAGGAACTTGGACAAATTACCATACTTGGCATTCTTCTTTCATTTGTATTTTCAATATATGCCAAAATAATAGCTAATACTTGAACTGTTTTTCCTAGTCCCATATCATCTGCTAAAATTCCTCCAAGGTTATATTGATCTAAGTTATTAAGCCAATCATATCCTACTAATTGGTATTCTCTTAAATTTGCTTTTAAGCTTTTTGGTAATAAAGCTTCATCAGCTATCTTTCTATTTCCAACACTATCAATTAGTTCTTTGTACTCTTCATTTTGTTTAATAATAATATTGTTTTGCTTTAAAATCTTGTCTAAATACAAACTTCTATATATAGGTACATTTATAATTCCCTTAGCCAAATCTTTAAAATCTGCATTTGTGCTTTCAGAGATTTTTTCTAATATTTCTAAAGAATCATTATTTTCTAAATCAACAAATTGGCCATTTTTTAGTCTATGAAATCTTTTCTTTAATTTGTACTTTTTCATTATCTGCTGTAGTTCAGACTTATCTATGTCAATATTTGAGATGTCAATACTAAGCAAATTGTTTTCAATTCTAACTCCAATAGATGAAATCTTTGGTACAATTATTTCTCTATTTCTAAATTCATCTGTAGCCAATATTTCAAATCTATTAATCATTTCTTGAACACTGTCTTTTAGGAAATCATATATTTTTTCTTCATCAGCAAGAATTAGCTTATTACTGTTAGAATCATACATAAAACCCGCATAGCTAAACATATCTAATGCCTTTGATTCCTCAACAATATTCCTTGGTATTTCTAAATCCACCTCTTCAAAAGGACTAAACTTAATGCTATCATACTCAAATTTAATATCAGCAGTAATATAATTATGTTTATCTATATCCAAAAATACTTTTACTTTTAGCTGCTTTGGAATATATTTTTCCAATTCCTCTTCATTTATATTGTTTAATTCTACACAACTTTTCATCGTTGGAATAATTAAAGAATAAAACTCAGAAAAATTAGATTTTTTAAACGGTATTTTATCTGTAAAATTAATTCTAAAAGTATTTAATAACTTTATAACATTTTTTTCAAATTCTTTTCTACATTTATATAGCTTATTATCTTGTAAATAATATGTATATTCTTTTCCATTAATAACAGAAAAATCATATGTATTTGTTTTTGTTGTTATTACATACTCATTCTCGCCATTATCACTTATTTCAAATTTAATTTCTGGTTCTTTATCTACAAGTTCAATGTTGCTTTCCTTTCCATCGCCTCTATATTCTATAGTTCTATTTTTTAATATCTCAAAAAACTCATCTATGCCTGTTTCAGTTAAAACTATATATGTTTCACTATTGTGAGTATGATAATAATTAGATGTTTCATTTGCATATTTAATTATTTCTGCATACTTCATAATAAAATCTAAAATAGGTAATGAATTTTTTTCAAATGCACCTCTTGAATGAGTTAAATTCAACTTTAGTCCATATTTATATGTCTCATTTTCTTTCATTTTTTTATAAAAATCAATTATGCTTTTGATTTTGTACATATTTTTATCACCAATTTTGAATCCCACCTTTAGTTTCTTTTGGTTAGATTCATTAATTAGTATTGGCTCTATCTTTATATTCTCCGAATTATTTAGTTTTAATCTTGTTGCATTTTGCTCATCATTATAAAACGAGCTAATCATCTGATCATAAATTCTATATTTGTCGTTATTTAATTTCATTGCAAAATAAAAACTCCCTTGCAAAAATTACTATTTGTCTATTATATATCTAAATAGCTTTTTTTACAAGAGAATTATTGATTTTTATTGTTTATTTATTATTTATTCATCTACATGTTCTAAAATTTCAAAATCATATGAATTAGCTAAATCAGTTGTAATGCTTGCATTAAGTTCTGTTTTTTCATTAACCTCTAGAGGTTTGATTAATCCAGTTAAAGTACCTAATTCATTTCCTTCTTTGTCAATAAATCTTACATCAATAGTAGTAAAATCTTCCGTCTTGTTTCCTGAAACATTTTCCACATCAGCTAGCAAAACTGTTTCTCCATTATTTTCACTTAATTTTATGTTAGAAATCTTCAATCCATTAAATGTCTTTTCTTCATTTAGCTTTGAGCTAACATTTACCTTTATACCATCATCATTTATTTGTTCAAATTCTCCAAGTTCTACATTTTGGGTTGATTCTTTATTATTGTCACCTGTCTTTTCCTTATTTTTTCCTTTATAAACACATAGTACTATCACACCAATAATTAGTATTGCCACTAATATTGTAACTATAACAATCATTTTATTATTCTTCATTTTGGCCTCCTTACAAATTCTTTTTATCACATCAATTTTTGCTTGTCAATATTAATATATAGAATGTAATATTAATGTAATATTTTACTAAAACTTGCACTTTTTGCTTTTTTGTTGTATAAATTGTATTAGGTCACAAATAATAACAAGCGCCTGGACTTATATGTTGTGCAGAAAAGGGACGTCCCAAATTGCACACTTTAAGTTGACGAGGATAGAATTTATCGAAATAATCGGCGGATGATTCTATGGCATGCTACTGTCAAAGATATTGGCAAAAAGCAAATCGTTAGATTTGTAACAAATTCAATATCACTAGCTGTGAACCTATTTAAAGGAGGTTTTCACATGTGTGGAATCGTTGGATACATTGGCACGAAGAAAGCAGTGCCAGTGCTTATTAATGGACTGCTTTCACTTGAGTATAGAGGTTATGATTCAGCTGGTCTAGCTGTATTAAACCATTCCTCTGCTCTAAAAATTGTTAAGGATATGGGAAGGGTAAAAAATTTACAGAATAATCCTGAATTAGATTCTTTAGATGGTTCTCTTGGAATTGCACATACCCGTTGGGCAACACGTGGTGCTCCTTCTAAGAATAACTCACATCCTCATACAGACAACAGTGAAACTTTTACTGTCGTTCATAATGGTATTATAGAAAACTATGATGAGTTAAAATCTTTTTTAGCTGATAATGGCTATACTCTTCATACAGAAACTGATACTGAAATTATTCCAAATTTAATTCATTATTATTATTCTAAAAATAGTGAATCTGGAATATTATCTGCTGTTTCAAATGCATTAAAAAAATTAGAAGGTAGCTTTGCTATTGAAGTAATATCCCCTCTTCTAAAAGATACAATAATTGTTGCAAAAAAAGATAGTCCAGTTGTTATAGGAGTTGGTGAAGGAGAAAACTATGTTGCTTCAGATATTCCAGCTATACTATCTTATACAAGAAAATTTTATTTTCTTGAGGATTTTGAAATTGCAGAATTAACAAGTGATTCAGTTAAATTCTACGACTTTGATTTAAATAGTATTAATAAAGAAATAAAAGATATAGAATGGGATGCTGTAGCTAGTGAGAAAAATGGATATGACGATTATATGCTTAAAGAAATATTTGAGCAACCTACTGCTATTCGTGAAACAATTGGAACAGCATTTGCCTCTGATGATAAAATTAATTTACCATTAGATGGGTTAGACTTCTCTAAGTTTAATAAAATGTATATAATTGCATGTGGTACTGCAATGCATGCAGGACTAGCAACTAAATACATTTTTGAAAAATTTGCAAAATTCCAATGTGAAGTTGATATGGCTTCAGAATTTAGATACAGGGATCCATTGATTGATGAACACACATTGTGCATATTTATCAGTCAATCTGGTGAAACAGCAGATACAATTGCTGCTTTAAAGCTAGCCAAAGATCATGGTTCAACCACTATTTCAATAGTTAACGTTATTGGTAGTTCTATAACTAGACTCAGTGATTATGTGTTATACACACATGCTGGTCCAGAAATAGCAGTTGCTTCAACAAAAGCATATACATGTCAAGTTACTTTACTTTCTATTTTGGCTATGTATATTGCGGAAAACAAAGGCTTATCTAACATAGATGGATTTAATGAATTAAAATCTGATATTATTGCTCTTCCTGAAAAAGTTAAATCAGCTCTAGAATTATCAGATTCAATAAAAGAATTAGCAAAACAGAATTATACAAAAAAAGATATGTTCTATATAGGTCGTATCACTGATTATGCTATATGTATGGAAGGTTCTTTAAAATTAAAAGAAATCTCATATATTCACTCTGAAGCATATGCTGCTGGAGAATTAAAACATGGTACAATTGCTTTAATTGAAGATGGTACTTCAGTTATTGGTGTTATCACTAATCCTCAAATTAGTAGTAAAACTTTAAGCAATTTAGATGAAGTTGTTACAAGAGGCGCAAACATAATTCTTGTTACTAATCAAGATGTTGATGTTTCTTCAACAAACATTGAAGAAAATTCTATTATACGAATTCCAAAATGTTCACCTTTAGTATCACCTGTTATTGCTGTTGTTCCACTACAACTATTTGCATATCATACTGCTAAATTCAAAGAATTAGATGTAGATAAACCTCGTAACTTAGCAAAATCAGTTACAGTTGAATAAAAGAAACTCAGAATAGATTTTATCTATTCTGAGTTTTTTTTAATACTTTATCAGTTTAGTTCCAAGCCCTGCAGAAACTATTGCTTTTGGCATTTTATTTCCAACATGTATGCATCCATGGCTTGTAGGATAACCTGGTATAGTTCCTGGATGTAGTGCATTACTCCATATTTTTGGTGAATCTTTTTGATTACCTTGTCTGCTAATACTTAAATGAGCATAGATTTTTGCATTTATTTCTTTGTTTTTATAATAAGTAGCAAGATATGTATCAAATTTCTTTTGTGCTATTTCATATCCTCCTGATGATGTTTGACTATATGTTAGTTTAAAAACACCTTTTGAATTCTTTTTTAGTAAGTACAGATGCTGATTCTTAGATAGAAATACTAACACATATCCATTCATATCAATTTGCCCTTTTTCTTTTGTCATAGCTGTTCTTTTAAATTCACTAGCAGAAGGATTTTGTTTCTTATAATTATAATGATTATAAGCTTTATCTAAATTCTTAGCTTCCCACACATATAATGTCTGTTTAGGGTATTCATAAGGAAATTTATTTGGATAATCTTTAACAATCTTTGCTCCGTTATTAATATAAGCCTCAATTTCTTCTTTAGTTATTTTTAGATTGCTATTAATATACTGTTGCTTACCATATGCTTCTTTATAAACTTTATCCCCTTTGCAATTGTTATACGCATGAGTAATAACCCTTAATTTACACTCTTTAGCATTGCCATTAGGTAAGCTTGCAGTTATTGTCGTAGTTCCATATCCTTTTCCTAAAACTTGCACTTTAGATCCAGTTAATGTACTATATTCTTTCCCATCTTTTTTAAATTTTGCAACTGATGTATTTTTTATTTTCCATGTTATATTATTTGACTTATAAGTTGTATTTGGTGTTAGTTTAGCCTCTAAATCTGCAAAATTGTAGTATGTGTTGTCTAGCATTACTACTGACCTATCTAAACTTATGTCTGTTTTACTAACTTTAACTATACATTGTGCTATGTTTCCATTAATTGTTTCAGCTGTTATTATTGCTTCTCCATATTTTTTGCCTTTTATTTCTATTCCTTGTTCTGTTTCTTTCACTTCCACTACCTTTATGTCACTATTTGTCCACTTTATTGTTTTATTGCTTGCCGTCACAGGTGTGACTGTTGCTTTCACTATTTCTGTCTTTCCCTTTTCAATTGAAATATTTGTCTTATCTAGCTGTACCAATGTTGGGCTTGTTCCAACACTTATTTTAGCTGTTTCTTTTATGTCTTTTCCTGGTATACTAGCTGTAATAATTGCTTCTCCGTCTTTCTTGCCAGTTAGCTCTATTCCATCTTCTATCTCTTTCATTTCTACTACTTCACTGCTACTATTTTTCCATTCTATTATCTTTTCACTGGCCGTTTCTGGCTCTAACTTTGCTGTTATTCTGATTATTTTATTTCCATTCAAATCTATATTCACTTCTTTTGAGCTTAGTTTTATACCTGTTGCACTTGTCTTTACTTCGACTTTACAAGTTTCACTAATTTCAGTTCCTACTATAGTTGCAGTTATTGTTGCTTCTCCATTTTTCTTTGCCTTTACTGTTCCATTTCCATCTATTGTTACAACTTCCTCATTATTACTTCTTACCTCTATACCTTTATTACTTGCATTTTCAGGTTCCACTTCTATTTTTAATTCTTTTTCAGTTTCGCTACTTAAGTCTATTTCTAACTTTTCTTTCATTTTTATTCTAGTTGCTTTTGTTAGTACTTCTACCTTGCATACCGCTTCTTTTCCATTTGTTGACCTTGCTATAATGTTTACTGTTCCATTACTTTTTGCTACTATATTTCCATTTTTATCTACTGTTGCTATTTCCTCATTACTGCTCATATATGTTATTTCTTTATTACTTGCTGTATTTGGTTCTATAGTAGCTTTGATTGGACTTTGCTTTTTTTCACTTAAATCCAATTGCACATAATTTTTATCAAGTTTTATTCCTGTAGCACTAGTTTCTACTAATACTTTTATCTTTTTTTCTACTCCATTTACTGCCTTAAAAGTTAACTCTGCTTCTCCATTTTCTCTTCCTCTTATCACTCCATTGCTATCTACTACTGCCACTTTTTTATCACTAGTATCAACTTTAACCTCTTTATTACTTGCATCTTCTGGTTTTACTTTTAATTCTACTTTTGCTGTCCTTTCTTTACTTAAATCTATTCTTATTTCATCCTTGTCTAATTCTATATCTGTTACACTTTTTCCTACTATTACTTTACTTACTGCTTCTTTCCCATTTTTACTTCTTGCTATTACCAGGGTTTCTCCTTCTTCATTTCCTGTTATTTTCCCTTTTTCATCAACTTCTGCTATACTAGGTTGTACTGTTCTCCATGTTATTTGTTCCTTTTCAACTTCTATTGGCTCTATTTTTACTTCAAGTTGTTCTGTTTCTCCTTTTTTTATTTCTATCAACGATTTGTTTATTTCAATTTTCTTAATCTCATCTTTTCTTTCAGATTTTACTATTTCTGTTTCTACTTTTTCAGTATTTATATTTTTTAATTTTAGCCATTCCTTGTGCTTTTTTCCTATTTTTTCCGGATTGCTACTTGCTGCTATATATCTTAACAAAACTAACATATCACTTGAATTTACTTCTCCGTTTTCTGTCATATCTGCCAGTTGAAATCTTTCATCTTTTAATAACCAATCTTGATAACCATCGCTGCCTTCAGCTATTATGTGCCTCATTATATAAAGTAAATCCATAGAATCTACTTTTCCATCTTTATTAATATCTCCTAATATCGTATTTGTTGAGCAATATGAGTAGTTTGGTATAATAAGTGTAATAGTAACAAGACACAATAATATAATTCTTTTTATTTTATTAATACTCATCCTACTACCTCCTTAAAACTAAAGTTTAAAGGATTTTGTTTATCACTTAATTATACCATATTTTCATTAAAATTTCAAACTTTACACGTATTTTATATATGTTTACAGATTTAATTCATATATATTAAATCTACTTTTTCACCTTCAGCAGAAAGTTTTCAATATAATTAATAGACCTGCTCCTGGAACACCTAATACTCCTACAATTATTGAATTAATAATATTAAATCCAACATGAAAACTAAATGACATCCCAATAAGATTAATCATAAAAATAAGAAAAGCACCTAGAATTGAATTAATAAAAAACTTTATTATTCTTTTCATAGGTGTAAAAATAGTTTTTCCAAATATCATTATAATTGCAACACAAGCTATAAAAGATAAAATCACCTTTGAATCCATACTTTGCCATTCTCCTCTTTTGATACTTTGTACAATTATATGATGGACAAATTTTTTTATTCTAACTTTAATTAGTTTTTAAGCAATTTTTAAAATAGTCTATGGTAATTTTTAGGCCTTCATCAATTGATGTTCTCGGATAATAGTCTAACATTTTATTTGCTAATTTTAAATCAGGTTTTCTTTTAATTGGGTCATCTTCTGGTAAAGGTTTAAACTTAATCAAGCTTTTTGAATTTGTTAAGTTTATTATTTTTTCTGCTAGTTCATTTATTGTTATTTCGTGGTCATTTCCCAAATTAACAGGACGTGTATAATTCACTTTAGAATTCATCAATCGTATTATTCCATCTATTAAATCATCAACATAGCATAAACTTCTTGTTTGAGTCCCATCACCATATACTTCTATATTTTCATTTTTCAATGCTTTAATTATAAAGTTAGGAATTACTCTTCCATCATCCTCTCGCATTTTCGGACCATATGTATTAAAAATTCTAACAATTTTTGTTTTTACATTATGTTCTCTATTATATATATAACACAATGTTTCTGCAGCTCTTTTTCCTTCATCATAGCACGATCTAATTCCTAATGTATTAACATTTCCAAAGTAGTTTTCATTTTGAGGATGTTCTAAAGGATTACCATATATTTCACTTGTGCTAAATTGTAAAAAATTAGCTTTTTTTCTTTGGGCTAGTTTTAATAAATTCTCAGTTCCCTTTATACATGTTTTAAAGGTTTGTAATTGATTTTTTTGATAAAACTTTGGACTAGCTGGACATGCAGCATTATAAATATGGTCTACATCTATATCAATTTCTTCTGATATATCAGCATTTAATATTTCAAATCTTTCATCATTTAGTATTTCTTCAATATTTTCCTTCTTTCCTGAAGAAAAATTATCCACACACACTACATAGTTTTCTTCATCTTCTAATAGCTTTTTGCAAAGATTGCATCCTAAAAAGCCTGCCCCACCTGCTACAAGTATTCTCATTATTATTCACCTACCTATATTTAAAAATACAATATATTGCCCTTATACCGTCTTTAATTCCAATCTTTTTTCCTTCTTTTTTTGTTCTAGGATTATATTCTATTGGTACTTCAATTATTTTTGCTTTTTCTTTTGATAGTTTGGATGTCACTTCTGGCTCAAATCCAAATCGATCCTCTTTCAATTCTATATTTTTCAAAGTTCTGTTTTTAAAAACCTTATAGCAGGTTTCCATATCTGTTAGTTTATAATGCGTAAAACAATTCGATAATCGTGTTAAAAGCTTGTTAGCAATAAAATTACTAATGTATCCTTTATTCTTGTTTTTATTGATAAACCTACTTCCATATACTACATCACATTTATTTTCTATTAATGGTTGTAATAATTTGTTATATTCATCTGGATTATACTCCAAATCTGCATCTTGAATTATTATATATTCACCTGTTGCATTTTTTATTCCTGTTCTTATTGCTGCCCCTTTTCCCATATTTTCTTTATGAAATAATATCTTTTGAATAACGTCTTTGTTTTTTTCTAAAATAGCTCTAGAGTTATCTTTAGAACAGTCATCAACTACTATTATTTCTTTTTCTATATTTTCTAGTTTTACATTATTTACTTTTTTTAAAAGATTTTCTATATTGTTTTCTTCGTTATAACATGGTATTATTATTGATAATTTTTGCATTTTGTTTCTCACCCTCTATTTATAAAATTCTATACTATGTTTAATATTATATTGAATTATTCTTTTGTCTATTGGAGTTTTTTCAACCGTTTTTAACATAAAATTATCTAAATCACTAAATGCATATAACGACATTATTATAACTGAACTTATACATACTATTCTGTATAATTTTATTCTCTCATTTTTAACTTCTTTATTTTTACTTTCATTTATATAAAGTAACCAGTAAAAAAGTGAAATTATTGTTAGTGTAGGTAATACATCAGTTAGATACCTCTGAATTACTCCAGCCCAGCAAGTATTTATTATGAGTATTATTATGGAAATTAACAAAAATGTAACTGAATAGATTTTTAATTTTTTTATTTTTCTATTATTATTTATTCTGTTCTTTGCTGTGAGTAATATCAATAAAAACTGATGCCAAAGCAATCCAAATGTCCCCATCGTAAATATTTCATTTCCATTTTTAACATTGGCTTCATTATAATCAACAAATGGAAAATGTCTTGAAAGTAATGGTGGATTAAACAAAAATGAAAATATCCCATCTATTGCAAGACCTGGTTCCATTTCTAAACTTGAAGTATCATTTATAGTAATTTGATAAAACTGTCCAAATTCAAAAATATTTTCAAATCTTATGTAGTTATACCACATTTGGAAAATTGCCATTATTATTATTGGCAGTATAAATACTGCAATATTTTTTAGCTCTAACTTTTTGTCTTTTATTAAGTATTTCCAAATTGCAATCACAATTGGAACAATATAAAATACATAAACCGGTCTAGTTAATACCATAAATCCATATGACATTCCTATTAAGAATAGTTTTTGTTTTATTTTTTCTTCATTTTCCAAATTTAATATTTGCCAAAAAGCAAATAGCAACCAAAATATTCCACATAAATCCACTGCTTGGTAGAAATTAGGTTCAAATTTAAGCCTAAATAATTCCATGGTTAGAACGATAGTTAAGTATCCCACAAACTCTAATAAAAATCCAAATTTAATCTTGAATTTTTTTAGAATTCTTAAATATATTTTTAGTAGTAATATCATTACTAATGTTCCATAAACAATGCAAACGACATTACTGTAGCAATATATTCCTGTAATTAGAGCAATAGGTAATAGTACAGTTGCAACTGGTATTATTCCGTAATAGCAGTAATAGTTTCCTTTGTAAAATGCAGCATCATATAAGTATTTTACTCCTTTTTCCACTCTTTCCGAATAGTCTTGGTAATTTTGAAGTTTAGATAATTCTTCTCTATAGTTTTCCGGAAAGTCCAGAGTTATTTTTCCTTTCATAATTGACTGTGTTAGTTCTCTGTATATATCTTTTAACACCATTCCGCTTTCCCAACTAGACTTTTCATAAATCGTTCCAAAACCATAACAATAGTATATAAATAATATTGTTAAAATAGAAATGAAACCTATATAAACTATTCTTTTGTCATTTGGATTCTTTTCGAAGTGATTATTAATTTCTCTATAATACATTACTAAGCAAGCAAATACTATCAATGACAAAACTCTAATCCAGTTAAATTCAAAGTACCAAGTGTTTAATTCTATACTTTCAATTTTAAAATTGCCATTTGATTCCAAATCAAACTCTAGCTCCAGACAGTTTTTTTGAGAGTTTAGAACTACATACTCTCTATTTTTATATTTAGGCATATACTTAAACTGTTCCAATTCTTTAAATTCATTTTTTTTTGTTTCATCCTTAAATTTTGGAGTTATTTTTATTTCTTTATAATTAGTATCTTGAGATAAATTTAGTTTTATCCCTTTTATTTTATTATTTAGTTTAATTTTATATGTTTTTTTAAATAAAAAACCATTAAAGTCATTTGATGATAGGTTGTCATCATTTACATCAATTGTTTCATTACTTAATCCTGAAAATCTTATTAAAAAATATCTAAAGTTAAATACCGTTAATTCTAGTATTATTATTATTAATACTACTATTAGTGTTTTATGTATCTTTTTTAATCTCACAATAATTTCCTTCCTTCGGCTTTATGATTTATCAAGTTCTTCTCGTACTTTTTGTATTCTTAATTGCATTGACTTTTTAAGATTAATAATATCTTCTTTATAAAAAGAATATTGATAAAAATTATTCGAGTTATTAAACATAGAATTATGTACAATTTTCTCATAAAAATCAATTCTTTTATAAATGTAATTATTTTGTTCTAAATAATTAATTATTTCTGATATTTTGTTTTTATATTCTAACATATATTTATCATTATTCAATATATTAAATATAATAGGTTTGTTTTGATATTTTTCATAAGTTAGTACTGGAAATTTAATATCGTCATCATTCATTAAAATTAAGTCTAAGTCATACGGTAAAAATGTAATTTTATCTCTTTGTTGATAGATATAATAATTTCTTGATGTTTCTGAAACATAGCTATCATGATTATCTATAAAAAAACAAACAACTAAGTAATCTATCATTGATGAAATATCCATGTATTTTTCGATATTGTTGTTCTCTTTTATGTTTTTTAATGAGTTTGATAGCATTCTGACTTTATTATTATTTACTCTTCCAAACATTTTTCCATTAAGCACTTTTTCCATATCTATTTCATTTTTATTTTCATCTTCAGTTGGTATCTTTGGCTTATATATTACACCATCATTATTACCATATGTTCTATTTATAAAGTTTTCTAAAGGTACTTCAACGAATGTATATATTCCTTCGTCTTTTCCTGCAATCGTTAGGTCGCATAAGCTTCTTTTTACTGTCTTAACACCTGCTATCTCGTAAATGTCATAGCATATCATCTCCCTAATTGTAGTTTTATCATAAGCATTAGTGTTTAATGAGATTTTTTTTATTCCATCATAGCTCTGATATTTTTTATAATAATCTAGCTCCAACATATATCCAAATCTTGTTGGATTTGTTGTTTCACCTAATTTGCTATATATAGTTGAACCTTTTGTTCTCAATCCACAGTTTTTTATTGTAGTTCCGTTTATTATTACATCTACTTTAATATATGGTTCCGTATCAGTATTATTCTTTAAATAATTCATTTGCTCTTCTGTAGCTATAATTTCAACTCTAGTTAGTATTTTTTTGTCAATGATTTCTTGCGTAGATTTTTCATAATCTAAAACAATTATTTTTTCCAGTAATAATACAAAGCCAACTATCAAAACTAATATCCCAATATTTTTTATTTCATTCTTTTTTATTATGCTCATTTACTTAACCTCATTGTCACATATTTTGATATTTTTTGTCTTTGCACATGTATTTTTAACAAATCCCAAATATGTTTTGGAATAAAGTCTTCATACTTTACTTCCAAAATATACTTATTTATATTAGATGTATTCTTATTCTCTTTCAAAAAATCATTTATTTCATTATTCTTGCTAATATTAGAGTCTAATGTGATTCTATAGTTTGTCAAATAATGTTCAAATGCAACTCTATCATAATATACTATAATTCTGGGTCTTAATAACTTTGTTTTTACATTTAAATAAAAATCTTTTTTTAGTTTTGTCTCATTAATAAAATTATCTATTTTATCTTCGTATATATTTATTACATCTCTTTCGGTTATTCTTTCTCTATACTTAAATACATTATTATCTTTTTTTATTTTCTTTTCCAAAAATAAGTCATTTAAATTGTTATTATACATTCTTATTCTGTATTTTTCTCTATATTGTTTTCCATCAATATTTTCTTGTAAAATGGAATTATAAATGTTTTCAAAGTATACTGTTTTAACATTGTATTCTTCTTTTTTTATAATTGTTTGATTATTATTCGATATTTTATCTAATGTATTATTGATATTAATGAACTCTTCTCTATCTATTTCAAATTTTATTTCTTTTCTCATTATATAATAGGCTCCACATAATCAATTAATGAAATATCTTCTACTCCATCTATCTTTATATCTTCCAATTTTGTATTTATTTGATTATTCAAGCTCATAACTTCTACTATAATTTCTCCAATTTTTCCAATCTTTTGCTCTTTAATCAAAAATGATTTAAAGCTTTTCTTTAGTCTTTCATCAAATATCTCTAAATTCATCTTATCATTGTATCTAACTATCAATATCATTTTTTTAGATTTTTTGTTGTTTAATTTAAACATAACCATTAGTACTATAACCATAATTATATTAAAAACAATTGATAAAAAATATTCTTGTGCTCCTACTAAAATTCCTTGTGCAATTGCCCAAAAAGCATACATAATGTCTATTGAATCTTTTACAGAATTTCTAAATCTTACAATTGATAAAGCTCCAACCATTCCTAGTGATACTAATGTATTATTAGCTACGCATTTAATTATAAAGTAAGATATAATAGTTAGCCCTGTTAAAGTATTTGCAAAATTTTTGGATAAAGCTACACCCTTATATGTTTTTCTATAAATTATGTTTATAATACTTCCACAAGCAATAGCAATAGCTACCTCAAATAATACTTCTTTTATAAGTTCTATATTAAAATAATTAATCATTTTACTTTTACTCCATTATTAATCACTAAAGATTATTTTTTTAGCCTTTATAAACTTTATAATAGTTTCATTTCTAACTATTAGTTTCAGCTTCATACTGTTCTCTTGTATAATTATATTTAACAGTAAGTTCAGTCCATTTTCCATATCTTTTCCAATAAGTTCCCCAGTTAGGTTGCTGTTCTGAAGCTCCACAGTATAATACTAGTGATGAAGAACATTCATAGAATGACGCATAATTTGTATATGGTCCTGAAATATATGAAACTGAGCTTGGTATATATAAATGTTCCAAACTTGTGCATTGATAAAAAGCTCTTTGGTTAATGGATGTTACTCCATCCGGAATATATACTTCTTTTAGATTTGTACACATTTGTAAAACATAATCTTTGACAATAGTAACACCATTTGGAAATACAAAACTTTCTAAACTTCTGCATCCCTGAAATGCTCTTGCTCCAATTTCTGTAACATTTTCTGAGAATTCAACATTTTTTAGACTAGCACAACCAGAGCATAAAGATTCTGGTAAACTTGTAATATTATCTGGTATTTTAATACTCTCTATTTTTGAACATACTATAAATGCAGCAGTTCCAATACTAGTTACAGTACTTGGAATATTTATACTTTCTAAATTAGTGCAATTATAGAAAGCCCATTCTCCTATACTGGTTAGTCCCTCTTTAACATCAATACTTTCCAAATTCGTACATTGGTAAAAGCACTCTTTTCCAATAGATATAACACTACTTGGAATATCTATATTCTTTAAGTTGCTGCAGTATCCAAATGCTCTTTCTCCCAATGAAGTAACTCCTTCTGCCATTTTTACATTTTGCAGCCTAGTACATTCTAAAAAGCACCTATTTCCTAATGTTATATTGTTTCCCTGTATATCAACATTTTCCAGATTCATACATTTATTAAAACATCCAACCCCCATAGTTGATACAGATGATGGAATACTAATATACTTCAAACCAGTGCAATATTGAAATGCATAATTTGATAATTCATTAACACCTTCTTTTATATTAACTTCTTTTAATGCATAGCACCACAAAAAGCATGATTCTCCAATACTTGTAACCGTTCCCGGTATTGTTACACTCTGTAAAGAATCCCTTAATGAACTCATGCTAGGTATTGATGTTATTCCTTCTTGTATATCTAATAATACTATGTTATTAACATTACTAACATCGAATGATAATACATTTTCTCCATTTATTTTTGATGGTACCTTTAGCCTTGTGTACTGGCATTCTCCCACTCTAACCATTTCTCCATAATAAGATCCTCCACTATAAGAGTCGCTTCCTGAATTATCTGGAAAAGTAATATATGATGTATTAATATGCGCTACTCCATTATTTAATATCCAAAAATCATCTGCAACTCTTTGTGGTCTTAGTTCACTTGCAAAGCTACCTAAAAGACTAAAATCCACTGTTATTCCACCTATAGTAATTACATCTGTTCCTTCTAATTCTTCAACTTCTTCATCCTTTAGTTTTCCTTCTGAATATAATTCATCTATAAACTGACCTCTAGTCTTTTTTATTTCTCCTATATGCTCTGCTCCTAAATTGCTTCCAGCTTCCATTAAAATTCTATCATTTATTTCTCCTGCTCTTGCTGCTTCTGATACAGTTTTTGTTCTTTCTATTAATCCATTATTTCCAAACACAATTTGTACTGTTACTCCTGCTAATACCAATAGTACTATCATCGTTACTACCAATGCAACTAAGGTAATTCCTGATTCTTTCTCATTAAATCTTTTCATATGTTCCTCCTATTAAAAACTATAAATACATTTTTCCAAAAATATTTTACCAATACCTTTTTTAAATATCAATGTTTTTCTTAAAAATAATAAAAAAATAATTGTAAATAATTCCGATTTATGATAAAATATATACCAAATTCACTATATGAAAGGAATTTATAATCATGATTGATATTAAGTTTTTAAGAGAAAATCCTGAAATTGTTAAGGAAAATATAAAAAAGAAATTTCAAGATAAAAAATTACCTCTAGTTGATGAGGTTATTGATTTTGATAAAAAATTTAGAGAAACTACTGTAAAAGGTGATGAACTTAGAAATAGAAGAAACTCTCTAAGTAGCCAAATTGGTGTTCTTATGAAGGACGGTAAAAAAGATGAGGCTGAATCTATTAAATTAGAAGTAAAATCTATTAATGAAGAACTTGAAAAAAATGAAGAATTAGAAAAAAAATATTCTGAAGAAATAAAATCAAGAATGATGTTAATTCCTAATATAATGGACCCATCTGTTCCAATCGGAAAAGATGATTCTGAAAATGTTGAAGTTGAAAGATTTGGTGATCCTAAAGTTCCAGATTATGAAATTCCATATCATGCTGATATCTTAGATAGTTTCAACGGACTGGATAAAGAATCTGCTGGGAGAACTAGTGGAGTTGGATTCTATTATCTAATAGGTGACATTGCTCGTTTACATGAAGCAATGCTAGCTTATGCTAGAGATTATATGATTAATAATGGATTTACATATGCCATTCCTCCATTTATGATTCGTTCTGACGTTGTTACAGGTGTTATGAGTTTTGAAGAAATGGAAGCTATGATGTATAAGATTGAAGGAGAAGATTTATTCTTAATAGGTACATCTGAGCATTCTATGATTGGAAAATATAAAGGCCAAATAATAAAAAAAGATGAATTACCTATTAATATGACTTCATATTCTCCTTGCTTTAGAAAAGAAATAGGTTCACATGGTCTTGAAGAAAGAGGATTATATAGAGTTCATCAATTTGAAAAACAAGAAATGATTGTCATTTGTGAGCCTGAAGAATCAATGGAATGGTACAACAAAATGTGGAAACTTAGTGTTGACTTATTTAGAAATATGAATGTTCCAGTAAGACAACTAGAGTGTTGTTCTGGAGATTTGGCAGATTTAAAGGTTAAATCATGTGATATAGAAGCATGGAGTCCAAGACAGCAAAAGTATTTTGAAGTTTGCAGTTGTTCAAACCTAACTGATGCACAAGCCAGAAGACTTGGAATTAGAATTAAAGGAGAAAAAGGTAATTACTTTGCTCATACTTTAAATAATACTGTTGTTGCAACTCCTAGAGGATTAATTGCAGTAATTGAAAACAATTATAACGAAGATGGAAGTGTTACTGTTCCAGAAGTACTAAGACCTTACATGGGTGGTTTGGAGAAGATTGTTCCAAAAAAATAATATAATTTTAAAAGTCTTTTCCAAAAACATATTATAGGAAAGGACTTTTATTATGACTATTAAACAAAGAATTTTTAATAATGCTGTAGAGAGAATTATATCTAATATTCCTGAAAATCTTACAGATTTAGAAAAAGCAAGGTATATATATGTCTCTCTTGGAAAGCTATTTTGCTTTGAAGAAAAGTTCTTATTTGGAAAGGCAAAAACTGAAGATCATATATATAGAAAAGCATTATCTTCTTCCCCATCATTTGCTGATTTAAAAGATGGCAGAAAGAAAAAAGCTGTTTGTATTAATATTTCTAGAATGTATTCTGCTATTCTACGAGAAATTGGTATTAAAGCTCGTTCTGGAAGGGATGACTTAGAAGATAAACATGAAGATACTTTTTTTGAAATTGATGGTGTCACATATAAAGCAGATCTTACTAATGACATTAAATTCATACAATTGAATCTTCCTACAAGACATTTTGCAGTTACTGGTTCTAGTGCATTGACTTCTGAGGATTTGAAAGAAATAGATAGCCATATTGGATATTCTTATTTTGGTGAACAATTAATAAATGCCACTATGGAAGAATTATCTTCCGAGCTTGAGCATGAAGACATGCTAGGTAATAAAGTCTCTCGAATACTAGAAGCTACTTCAAATATTCCAGGAATTCAAAATTTGGAATTTGTTGAGAGAGATAGTTTCTATGATTTTATGTTTAAAAGATTGTTATCAAAGAATGATAAGCCTAGATTTCATAAAAATGTATTATATACTCAAGATGGAGATGATAGAAATAATTTTCACATTTTATATACTACACATGATTTTGATAAAAAAACTCAAAAAAATAAGTTTAGAAGATTTATTTTTTCTAATGCACATAATAGATTTATCGAAATCTCAGATGAAGAATTACTAAGTATTATAGACAAAAACCATTTTAGAACACATTATGCTAAAAGAATTCCTGGATTGCATCCTAGAAAAAGAAAAGATAAAGATAAATAATAAAATGAGTGAGGTTCAATTATGAAAATTAAAAATTCAGAATTTATTATATCTGCAGTAAGGCCTAGTCAGTACCCAAGTGATGACCTATATCAGATTGTTTTAGTTGGTAAATCAAATGTTGGCAAGTCATCTTTTATTAATACTATGATTAATCGTAAAAATTTAGCTCGAACTAGTTCTCAACCCGGAAAAACTAGACTAATAAATTTTTATAAAATAAATGGTGAACTTGATAATCAGGATTTTCCATTTTACTTTGTTGACCTACCTGGTTATGGATATAGTAAAATGTCTAAAGCTCAGCAAGCTGAAGTTGGAAAATTTATTGAAGAATATCTAAAAAAGTCAAAAAAAATCTCATTAGTTATTTTCCTAATTGATATAAGGCATAATCCTACTGTTAATGATAAAATTATGTATGACTATATTATTAATCAAAACTTACCATGTATTGTAATAGCTAATAAAGCAGATAAAATTGCTGTAACCAAAGTTGATACACAAGTACAAAATCTGCAGTCTTTATTAAATCCATTAAATGATTTATCTTTTCTACCATTTTCTTCTGAAAGAAAAATCTATAAAGAAGAAGTTTGGAAAGAAGTTGAAAATTTTTTTATTTAGTTTCAACACAAAAAAGGCGGTTTCAAATTCAATAAACGAATTTGAAATCGTCTTTATATATCCTATTTTTTTTATAAAAGCCTTAAGGGCGGCATTCAATGTAGATTATCTACATTGGAACAAGCCGCCCCTACGAGGGTTCACCTATTTGTTCTTTAGTGTGTGTGTCTGCTGACTCACAGGCCATATCCCTCAAAAGCCTTTTTTAATTCTACGTCATATACCTCCTAAGGTTGACAATTATTATTATATCACATGTTTACATAATTGTCAATACTTATTTAATTCTTTCTACTACTCTTTCACAATTTAATATAACATCATCTACATTTTGTTTAACTATCTTATTTTTCATTAAAACTTTCCCATTTACTATAGTTGTGTCAACATCATATCCTTTTGTATTATAAACAAGTTCTGCAAAAATATTGTTTACTGGTCTACTTAGTATTTCATTTATATCTATGATAATTAGATCTGCAATTTTTCCCTCTTCTATTGTTCCAATTTTATCATCTAATTTCAATGCTTTTGCTCCATTTATTGTAGCCATTTTTAGCACTTCATAGGCTGGCATTAATTCTGGATTTTCATTTATTCCTTTTTGTAACAAGGCTGTCGCTTTCATTGTTTCAAACATGTCTAAGTTACTTCCACTACCTTGTCCATCTGTACCAAGTGATACGCATATTCCATTACTAATTAGCTTATCTATTGGAGCTAATCCACATCCTAATTTCAAATTACTAATTGGACAATGTGATATATATGTGTTTGTATCTTTTAAAATATTAATATCTTCATTTGTTATTTTCACACAATGAGCTAATACATTGTGTATACCCCTAAAGCTATTTTTTATCACTTCTGATGGATTTCCTACATTATATATCTTTACGGTTTCTTCTCTTTCCTGTTGATTTTCACAAAAATGCATATGTATGTGTAAGTTATTCTCTTCTGCTAAGTCAATACACTTTTCCACATATTCTTCATTACATGTGTATAACCCGTGAATTCCTAAATTAAAAGATATATTTTCTTCATTATACCTAGCTAGAATATCTTTAAGTTCATTAATTCTTGAAACATCATATTTACTATTACCTACTAAGCATCTTGTAGTTTGTAATCTCACACCAGTATCTAGCGCAGCTTTTATAATCGAATCTGTGAAAAAGTACATATCATTTGCTGTTGTTGTTCCAGTTTTTATCATTTCTATACAAGATAATTTGCTTGCCCAATAAACATCTTCAGCTACTAACTTATCCTCAAGTGGCCACATTACTTTTTCAAGCCAATCATGGGTTTTATATCCATCAACAGTTTCTCTAAATATGCTCATTGGAAGGTGTGTATGGGTATTTATAAGCCCAGGTAAAGCAACCTTGCCTTTTGCATCAATTACCTCTCCATCAGTTTCAAGATTGTTGCCTATTTTTGATATTTTGTTATTTTCAATTAAGATATCTATTCCTTCCTCATATTTATCCCTATCATCACTCATTGAGATTAAATTACAGTTTTTAATTAACAAACTCATTCTTATCCTTCCAATACTCGACAATAAATAATAGTAAAATATTATTTACATATCTTTTAGTCTTTTTTCTACTTCATCTTTTCCAAGTACTTGCATTATTTCATATAAATCAGGTGTGTTTTGTCTTCCTGTAAGAGCCACTCTAATAACAGTGCTAACATCTCCAACATGTCCTGGCCATTTTTCAGGACTTGCCTTAAATTCTTTGACTTCTCTAGCATAACCACATTTTTCAGCTACATCTTTCATCTTATCAAACCAAGTCTGTTTATCATCATTTATATCATATATTTTTAAGTATTCTTCTATTACTTTCTTAGCCTCGTCACCATCTATCTTGCCAAAGTCAAATTCTGTTGGTTTTTCAAACATATATCTTATATTTTCTTTTACATCACTCCACTTTGCTAGGTCTTTTCTAGGTTTATTTGAATTATTTCGTTCAATACCAAATACTTTTAAGCTATAATCTTTATCTTTCAAAAGATTAGCTAATTCTTCATCATATTTATTTGCCCATTCATAAGAATAATTATATACTTCATCAGCAGATAATCTTGAAATAACGTTTTTTGAAACATCAAATAGTTTTGTAAAGTCAAATAATGCTCCACTAACGCTCATTTTATTTAATTGAAATTGAAATTCCTCTATTGATTTGTCTTTATTTCCTTTTCTCCAACTTTCAAATTGTGAATTTGCTATATTTAATAAATATTCTTTTACCGCTTCAGGTAATACTCCTATTTCAGCAAAATAACTTACACCAGCTTCTGGATCTTTTCTTTTGCTAAGTTTACGCTTATTTCCATTATCATTTTTCATAATTGGTGCAATGTGACAATACTTAGGTGCTTTAAATCCACTTTGTTCAAATAGTTGAATATGTAGAGGAACTGATGATAGCCATTCATCTCCCCTAATTACATGAGTTGTTCTCATTAAATGATCATCAACACAATGAGCGAAATGATATGTAGGTAATCCATCAGATTTAATTATTATTATATCTAAATCATTTTCAGGAAATGTTATTTTTCCTTTTATTCCATCAGATACTTTTATTTTTCTAGCTTCGTTTCCTGGTGATTTAAATCTTATAACATATTTTTCACCTGCTTTGATTCTTTCTATTGCTTTTTCAGGAGAAATATTTCTGCATTTTGCCCATACGCCATAGTATCCTGGTCTTCTCTTTATTCTTTCCTGTTTTTCACGATCAGCAGTTAGCTCTTCCTCTGTACAAAAGCAAGGATATGCTTTGCCTTCAGAAATTAGTTTCTTTGCAAAAGACTCATAGATTTCTTTTCTTGATGATTGTTTGTATGGACCATAATTTCCTTTTTCTTCACTTCCAGAAATCATTCCTTCATCTGGTCCTAATCCAAAATAATTTAGACTACTTGTTATATTATCAATCCCACCTTCAACTTCTCTTTTAGTATCTGTATCTTCTATTCTTACAAAAAACACTCCTTCTGATTGCTTTGCAATTGTTCGAGCTACTAATGCTTGATACAATGTACCTATATGTGTAGAACCTGTTGGACTAGGTGCAACTCTTGTAACAACAGCTCCTTCTTTTAAATCTCTGCTTGGGTATTTTTCCTCATAATATTCAACTGGTTTTGCATTTGGAAAAATTAAATCTGCTAAGTCTTTAAAATCCATTATTTTCTTTTCCTTTCAACTAATAATTACAGCTATTATGATATCATATTATACTGATTTTTGCAAATTGGTAATATACAATTATCATAGTAACAACTAAGCAGTAGTAAGTTTTATACTTCTTACTACTGCTTGCATTTAAACTTCCATTATAATTGGTAAAATCATAGGATTTCTTTTTGTCCTTTTAAATACAAAATCTCTTACATCATCTTTTAGAGTTGATTTTATTGCTCCCCAATCAGTAATATGATTTTGTTCGATTTCATATATTTCTTCTCTAATATATCCTTTGACTTCTTCCATTAAGTTTTCAGATTCTCTAACATATACAAACCCTCTAGATATAACGTCTGGTCCTGAAACAATTTCACCTGTTTGAGCGTTCATAGTTATAACAATAGCAATTAAACCATCTTGAGATAAATGTTGTCTGTCTCTTAATACAATACTTCCTACATCTCCTACTCCAAGACCATCTACCATAACTCTTCCTGATATAACTGCACCTGTAAATTCTGCTTTATCTGCATTCATTTCAAGTACCTTACCATTCATAGTTATAAAAATATTTTCTTTTTGAATTCCCATTTCAATTGCAGTATCCCTATGAGCGGTTAACTGTCTATATTCACCATGCACTGGTAAAAAGAACTTAGGCTTTGTTAAAGCCATAATTAATTTCTGTTCCTCCTGACAGGCGTGACCAGACACATGTATATCCTCTAATGCACTATATACAACTTCTGCACCAATTTTCATTAATTGATTTATAACTTTAGATACTGATTTTTCATTTCCTGGTATAGGATTAGCAGAGATAATTACTAAATCATTTCCCGTAATAGTTACTTTTCTATGTTCACCGTTTGCCATTCTTGTTAAAGCAGACATTGTTTCTCCTTGACTGCCTGTTGTTATTATTACTAATTGTTCATCAGTATAGTTTTTAATTAAATCAATATCAATAAATAAATTATCTGGTGCATCTATATAATTTAGTTCACGAGCAGCATCTATCATATTAATCATACTTCTACCTGATACTGCTATTTTTCTACCGTATTTAACTGCAGAATTAACTATTTGCTGTACTCTATGTACATTTGATGCAAACGTTGCTACCACTATTCTTTTTTTGCATCCTTCAAATAGCTTATCAAATACTGGTCCAATGGATTTTTCAGACATTGTAAATCCTTTTCTTTCAGCATTTGTACTATCTGCTAAAAGAGCTAATACTCCTTCATTTCCTAATTCAGCTAATCTTCCAAAGTCTATTCTTTGTCCATCAATTGGAGTATAGTCAACTTTAAAGTCTCCAGTGTGAACTATTCTTCCAATTGGAGTGTGAATTGCTAGCATGCATGAATCTGGGATACTATGAGAACTTCTAATAAACTCGACTTGCATCTTTCCTGTTTCTATAACGTCTCCGGCTTCAACTACATTTAGTTGAGTTGTATTTAAAAGTCTATGCTCTTCTAGTTTATGTGATATAAGCTTTGCAGCCAATCTTGTTGCATATATAGGAATATTTATCTGTCTTAATAAATATGGAATTGATCCTATGTGATCCTCGTGACCATGAGTAATAAATAGCCCCTTAACTTTTCCCTGATTTTTTACTAAATATGTGAAATCTGGTATTACTAAATCAACTCCAAGCATATCATCATCTGGAAATTCTAATCCACAGTCAACTAGTATTATTTCATCTTCATATTCAAATACTGTTATATTCTTTCCTATTTCATCTAATCCACCTAGTGCTATTATTTTTAAATTACTTTTCTTAAATTCAAAATCTATAATTGGTACATTTTTCTTCTTTATAGCTTTTGTATTTTTTTCCTTCTTTGTTCTTTTAGCAGATCTATTTGAGCTCTCTGCTTTCTTCTTGTTTGTGTAATTAGTTTTTCTGCTATATGTTCTCTTTGTTCCTTGTGTTTTTGTTCTTTTTTCCTTATTATCTGAAACTCTCTTTTTAGTTTCATTTGTGTCGTTATTCATTTTCTCTCCTTTTCTTTTATCATAATATTGTATTTTATTTAATAATTAAATAAATATGAAATAAGTGTGAAAAATCACGCATTATTCTATCCCAACAGTCTATCATTTCTGTTAGGTTAACTACTAAGTTGTAAAACGTAAATAAAACTCTTTTTTAAGAGTCTAAAAAACATTATAAGCATCTCTCTTTTACTTATAATAATTATTCACAATAATCTCATTTTTAAACATATTAATTAAAATCTCTTCTTTACCTTTTGGTAACAACTGTTTACTATTATACACTTTTTTGTAATATTTGTCAACCAATGTAATAATAACAGCATATAGTCATTATATTTTTTATCTTTACTATTTACATTTTTTGTAGTAACAAAAAACTTTTCATCCTTATTAGGCATACACCCTTAATTAGAATGAAAAGCTTTTATATTAACACTTACTTGTGTGATAAATGTGGCCAATGTGAGTCACAATATTTCTGTCTTTTTGAACTTTCTTCTTTGCTAAATCCTTTTGAATTCTCTAAGCCATATTTATTAAGATCAATAACTAATGGTGCTGATGATGAAACATTTACTTTTCCTGTTGGTCTAAGTATTATTGCATGTACATTTCCATTCCAACAACCATAGTGAGAATTAACTATATTAGGCCATCTTCCTTCCTGACCACTTGCCGTAAACATTTTTGCAGTAGATGGAGCCTTTGGCCAATACTGTTTAACAATTTTATTTCCAATCCATATCCAACTATGGCTTATGCTACTTACGCTGCCACCTATAATAAAGTCTCCAGGTTTAGCAACTGAATCTAGTTCTGCAAATGTTGTAGTAATTTTAGTAAATTCACCTTTTTTTATTGCCGATTCTAAATAATCAGCTGAATGATTAAACAATGGATCATATGTTGCACGATATGTAGCAAATATAGTTGGCCACATTCCAGCATAAGCAAAGTTCTTTCCCCAGTATGTTTTATATAATTTTTTTGTATATGGGTATCTACCTGTCATATCTTGAACATACCAAAAATCATGTAAATTTGTTAGATTGTTTGGTAGTTCTTTGTAGTTCGCTATTCCTACACCTACATTTGGATATTCCTTAGCAGTTCCTCCAGTTCCCGTATGTAGAAATATGCTTCCGCTGTTTGGATACCATCCTGGCCAGTGTGGACCACCAGTTGATACTTTTCCTGTTGCATACCCTGATATTTGTGCTGCAAATCTAGCTATTTTTTCTCCTATCGGAATATTTGTTATTATTTCTTGGCCTTTTATCGTTACTTTGCACGTAGCTGTTTTTCCATTTGATGTTTTTGCTGTTATTGTTGCTTTACCATTAGATTTTCCTGTAACTTTACCATTTTTGTCTACTGTTGCTACACTTGTGTTATTACTACTCCAACTTATTGTTTTATTTGTTGATGTACTTGGTGATATTGTTGCTGTTATTACTGCAGTTTTTCCATAATCTATTGTTAGGCTAGTTTTGTTTAGTTTTATTCCTGTTGGATTTGTTGTTACCGTTATTTTACTTGTTGCTGTTTTATTGTTTACTGTTTTCGCTGTTATAGTAGTAGTTCCATTTTTCTTTGCTGTAAC
>JAFWNQ010000021.1 GCA_017510245.1 Clostridia bacterium | reverse complement strand
TGGGGACGATGTTATTTTGACATTGCAATGTCAAAATAACATCGTCCCCATTGACACCCATTGACACCCATTGACATTTGCCTACATATTTTTTACACTATCTAAATTCACCAATTAAGTCATATTCTTTAACATCTGTTATTTCACACTTATAAAATTCATTTAATTCAATCTTATTTTGAAGTTCTCTGTCTCCTTTTAAATAAATATATCCATCTATTTCTGGAACATCCATATATGTTCTTCCAACAAAATATAATTCTCCATCTTCATTTACATATGCATCTTCTATTAGAGTATCATATTCTTTTCCAATAAATCTTTCTAGATTTACTTTTGATATATTTTGTTGTAATTCCATTATTTTATTATATCTAGCTTGTTTAGTTCTATAATGTATTTGTTCTGGCATTTTTTCAGCTGCTGTTCCATCTTCTTTTGAATATGTAAAACAGCCTAGCTTATCAAATTTAGCCCATTCAACAAATTTATATAACTCTTTAAAATCTTCTTCCGTTTCACCAGGAAATCCCACCATTAATGTACTTCTTATTATCACACCAGGAATTTTATTTCTTAGTTCGATAATAAGATTTTTCATCTTCTCCTTAGTTGTTTTTCGATTCATCTTTTTTAATATAGTATTTGAACAATGTTGCATCGGAATATCAAAATATTTGCAAACTTTTTTATTATTTTTTACTACATCAATTAAGTCATCTGTAATTGTTTCTGGGTATGAATATAAAAACCTTATCCATTTTATTTCTTCAATTTCACTTAGTTCATTGACTAATTCTGCAAGCATAGGTTTATCATAAATGTCAACTCCATATTTAGTTGTATCTTGAGCTATTAGTATTATCTCTCTAATACCTTGTTTTGCTAAAATTCTAGCCTCTTCAATAATGTCTTCCTTTTTTCTGCTTTTGAACCTCCCTCTTATATATGGAATTGCACAGAACGTGCAAAAATTGTCACATCCGTCTGCAATTCTTAAATATGCATAATTCACTCCTGTACTAACAATCCTTTGATTAAAATCTAATCTGTTATATTCCTTTTGTTTTAAATCTGGAATACCGTTTTCCACAATTTGTTCCCAAAATGTGTTGTATTCACTAAATTTTATAAATAAGTCTACCTCAGGAAGTTCTTTTTGTAGTTCTTCTTTGTATCTCTCAACCATACAACCAGTTGCAACTAAAAACTTACATTTGTCATTTTTGTATTCCGCCATTTCTAGTAAAGTACTAATTGCTTCTTCCTTTGCAGATTCAATAAATCCACATGTATTTACTACTATTATTTCTGCATCTTCTGGATTACTAACAATCTTAAAACCTTTGTCTTTAAATAATCCTATCATCATCTCTGTATCAACTAGGTTCTTACTACATCCTAGTGATATAAATCCTACATTCATTGTTATATCCTTTCATCTAACATTATTATTTTATTATAATTCCATTAAGTCTATCAACAGCTCTAACAAGTTTGTTATATACTTCCTCAGTAACACTGTTCTCCTTAATTCCATAATCAGCAATTTCTGCCTTCATGTCCAAAATTTTAAATCTTTGTTCTTCCAATTCTCTACCATTATCAATCATATATACAGGAGTATAGTCAACTTTATATAGTGATGTGTTTCCTTCTGTATCCACAAACAATTGTAAATTTAATATCAATTCCAAATTAGCATTTTCACTTTCAAAATCAGAAGTAAAATCTCCTAAAGAATATCCTATAAAACAGTCCTTTCCTTCGCTATTCTTTATAACTTCCATTTTTTGAACTACTGATGGGTGAGCTCCTATAATTGCATCTGCTCCATTCTCAATTAAGAATTTTGCTTGTTGCTCTTGTTGTGAACTAATCTCATTTTTATTTACATCTCCCCAGTGCATCATTACTATTGAAAAACTTGCATTTTCTGTTGCATACTCTAAATCTTGCTTAATAATATCTTCATTGTATATATTAACACCTTCTTTTCCATTGTCATATGTGTATGCTAAAATAGCTATTTTAATATCATTTTTTTCAAAAATCTTTACTCTTTTTTCTGAGCTATCTTCATATACTCCAACAGTTTTTATTCCAATCCCTTTAAGGTAATTATCTGTTTCAATTAACCCATCTTTGCCATAGTCTAATGAATGATTATGTGCAATGCTTGCATAATTAAGTCCCGCTTCCTGTAAGCTTTTAACAAACTCTTTCTTAGATTCTTTTACATCAGTTTCGTAAGTTCCTATAACTAAATCGCTATTTTTAAAATATTTTTTTATATCAGAAAAAAGCAGGCTATAAGGTTTTCCATATTGTTCAAGATTTTTTCCACACAAAATATCTCCAACTGCAGAAACTCTTATAATAGAATTAGTTTTATAGTTTTCTAAGCTCTCAAATTCTTCATTTGTTGCTTTAAATATTTCTTCTTGTTGTTGTTTAATTCTTTCTTTTTCAGCCGCTATTTTCATCTCTTGATACTTATTTAAACCAATTATTATAGTAAAAAAAAGTACTATAATAATTATAAGAATAATTATTATTCTATTTAATAAATCATTGTCTACTATTTTTATTCTAGGTCCTCGACCTCTGTTTCTTCTTCTTGACATCTTTAACTCATCCTTATTTTTATATTTCACATTTTAGCATAAAATAGTAAAAAAAGAAAGTCTTAATAATGAAGTGAGCCCCACATAGTTCATTTCATTAAAGACTATCTCTTTTTTACTCCCATTCAATTGTAGCAGGAGGTTTTCCTGTTATATCATAAACTACTCTATTTACATTTTTAACTTCATTTACTATTCTACTTGAAATAGTCTCTAATACTTCAAAAGGAATTTTTGACCACTCTGCTGTCATAAAATCATTAGTTTCTACTGCCCTAAGAGCTATTGTATAATCATAAGTTCTTTCGTCTCCCATTACACCAACGCTTTGCACATTAGTTAAAACTGCAAAATATTGATTAATTCTTCTGTCTAATCCTGCTTTTGCAATTTCATCTCTAAAAATGTGGTCTGCATCTTTTAAAATACTTAATTTGTCATCTGTAATATCTCCAATAATTCTAATTGCAAGTCCTGGTCCTGGGAATGGTTGTCTATACACTAAATAATCTGGTAACTCCAATTCTGTTCCTACTTTTCTTACTTCATCTTTAAATAGTTCTTTTAATGGTTCTATTATTTCTTTAAAGTCCACATGCTCTGGCAACCCTCCAACATTATGATGGCTTTTTATTTTTGCTCTAGATCCTACTCCACTTTCAATGATATCAGGATAAATAGTTCCTTGTACAAGAAAATCAACTGTACCAATTTTCTTTGCTTCATCTTCAAATACCCTGATAAACTCTTCTCCAATTATCTTTCTTTTTTGTTCTGGATCAGAAATTCCTTTTAACCTATCTAAGAATCTTTTCCTAGCATCCACTTTTATAAAGTTTAGATTCTCTCTATTTGCAAAAACTTTTTCAACTTCTTCCGCTTCATTTTTTCTCAATAATCCATGATCAACAAAAATGCAAGTTAAATTTTTTCCAATAGCTCTACTCATTAATTCAGCTGCAACAGATGAGTCCACGCCTCCTGATAAAGCACATAATGCTTTTCTATCGCCCACTTTATTTCTTATTTCGTTAATCTTGTTTTCTGCAAAGTTACTCATTTTCCAATCTCCTTTGCATCCACAAATATCAAATAAGAAATTTTTAAAAATTTGAATTCCATTATTTGAATTCTCTACCTCTGGGTGAAATTGAACTCCATACAAATTCTTCGCAGTGTTTTGAATTGCTGCTATAGGTGTAGTTTCTGTTGATGAAATTATTTCAAATCCATCTGGTATTTTTGTAACTTTATCAAAATGACTCATTAGAAAGTCATTTTTTTCATCAAAGCCATTAAATATTGGAACACCATTGTTTAGTGTTGCAGTAAATACACCATACTCTTCTTTACCAGCTGATTCAACTTTTCCTCCCATTAATTGAGATATAAGTTGCATACCATAGCAAATCCCTAGAACTGGTATCCCTAATTCAAATAATCTCGAATCACACTTTGGTGAATTTTCTTTGTACACATTAGCTGGTCCACCAGTAAGAATAATTCCCTTAGGATTCTTTGCTTTAATTACTTCAATTGGTGTATCATGTGGTACTATTTCTGAGTATACATTACATTCTCTAATTCTTCTTGCTATAAGTTGATTTAGTTGACTATAAAAATCTACAACAATAATTAATTCTTTCTCCATCTTTTTCCTCTCTTTTTTCACATTATAAGAATATTATAACATATATTTGTCTCACAAAAAAGAGCATTTGCTTCTCTTTTTTAGATATTACTATTTTTACTCTTACTTAATAACTAATAGTTTTGATATAGTTGCTCACAATTTTTTTATATACTAAATCCTTGTTTTGTCCAATTTATATATAATCTAATTATAAAAACAGTGAAAACTTTTCACTGTTTTAATTCCAATTACTATCTACACATTCTTCGTAATCAACGCCAAATAGTACTTGAGTTACTGAATTTAATTTTATTCTCTCATTTAATATTTCAAAATGTTTTCCACTTTGTATTATATATTCATCTATTGGGTCGTCTCCTGTAAATGACCTTAAAGTTACTTCATCTAATACAGATTCCATGATATTTATAAACTCAATCCAATTCCTATCTATTGTTCTTAATATTTTTGTTTTCACAACATAATCATTTTTTTTAATTCCCAACATTTTTCTCTGTTGATCATATTCTTTTTTTATTTCATTTTCCAGTTTATTTGCAGAAATATATATAAATCTATTTCTTATGTTTTTAGCATAAATATCATTGCTACATACAATCTTATCGCAGAAATAATGTAAAAATTGATAAAAAATCTCTTCAGTTCTACTTTCAATAACCTTTTTTCTATCTCTATAAATTACATTCCTATATTTTCCTAAGATATCATCTGTTTTTACAAGGTTTTTTCTTAATTCATAGTCTAAGCTTTCTACTTTTTTTTGTGCTTTTGTATACTCTTTTGATAATCTTTTGCTTACCATTCTATTTAATTTGCTTTTTTTATATTTACTAATCTTTTTTGGATCTCCAAAGATTCTTATGATTTCATCATCTAAACTTAGAAAAAATATGCTTTCTCCTTTTTGTCCTTGTCTTCCACTTCTTCCTCTAAGTTGTTCATCTATTCTAATAGATTCAAACTTTTCTGTACCTATTACCTTTAGTCCTCCTAACTTAATGGCCTCATCTGATACAACTATATTAGTCCCTCTACCAGCCATATTAGTCGAAATTGTTATTGCACCAACATTTCCTGCTTGCTTTACAATCTCTGCTTCTTTTTCATGATTCTTTGCATTTAATAAATTATAATTAATACTTAATTCGTCCAACATTTTACAAATGATTTCAGATTTTTCCACTGATGATGTTCCTATTAGAATTGGTTGCTTTTTGTTTAAATTATTTTTCACTTCATCAACAACAGCCTTAAACTTGTCTTCTTCATTAAAAAATAATCTATCTTTATGATCTATTCTTATTACTGGTTTATTAGTAGGTATTTTCACAACATCTAAACTATAGATTGAATTAAACTCATCTTCAGAAGTTTTAACTGTTCCACTCATCCCAGATATTTTGCTATACTGTTTAAAATAGTTTTGAACAGTAATTGTTGCAATAGTTTCAGAACCCTTACCTATTTCTACATTTTCTTTAACTTCTAATGCTTCATGCAAACCATTTGTAAATCTTTTTTCTTTCATTACTCTTCCAGTAAATTTATCTATTATATAAACTTTATTATTTTCTACAATATAATCTACATCTTTTTTTAGGGCACCATTTGCTCTTAATACTTGCATAAGAATTGATAAAATCTCAATATTCTTCGAGCTATATAAATTATCAATTCCAAACCTTTTTTCAGCCTTTTCAATTCCCTTTTTGGTTAAAAAAGCTGTTTTGTTTTTTTCATTAACGTAATAGTCGTACTTTTCTATTTCTTTATGCTGTTTTTTATTTTTATATTCTTCTTTAGATATTTTTGTTGAATTTAAACTTTTAACAAATGCATCAGCTTTTTTATATAGTTTAATATTCGTGTTCTCTTTCTTAGATGCTATTATCAGTGGTAAATTTCCTTCATCTATTAGTATACTATCTGCTTCATCTATTATTGCATAATTCAATCCTCTCTGTACCATTCTTTCTTTATCGCCTACTATATTATCTCTAAGATAATCAAATCCAAACTCTGTGTTTGTGCCATAAGTAACATCTTTGTTATAAGCCCCTTGTCGTTCCTGTATATCCATCCCCTGCTTTATTAAACCAACAGAGATTCCTAAGAATTCTAGTATTTTTCCAATTTCATTATAATCCCTTTCAGCCAAATACTCATTTGTTGTAACTACATGAACTCCATTACCATCAAGTGCATTTATATAAATAGGAAGGACCTCTATAAGAGTTTTTCCTTCCCCTGCTTTTATTTCTGCAATTTTTCCTTGATTTAAAACATATCCTCCTATAATTTGAACATCATATAGTCTTTTTCCCGTTACTCGTTTGGTAGCTTCTCTTACAACAGCAAATGCTTCTACCAAAAAATTAACTTTGTTATTTTCTTTTATTTGTTTCTTATATTCGGCTGTTTTATTTCTAAGTTCAGTATCTGAAAGATTTGAGATTATTTCTTCTAGTTCATTTACCTTTTTTCTAAATCTTTTTGTACTATACATTTAACTTGTCCTTAATCAAATCATATTATTTTTCTAAATCTATTATTCTTGTTTGTATTGTTTCTTCAAGAGTCTTTCCCCATTCACCAGAAGTATTTTTCCATTCACTTATTCTTAGTCCTTCAAAATACTTATCTGGTATATTTTCAAAATCTTCTTTCTTGTTAATTTTACGCTCATCTTTTTGATATTTCATATCCTTAATTTCATATAAACTATCAATTCCTGATGAGGTTAGAATTCCCTCTGCGAAAGCATTTATATGATATTTTGTGATAACATTGTACATATTAACTTTATCATTTACTATTCTCTTTTCTACTAGCTTTGCAGTCGTTCCATCTTCCATAAATACAACTGATCCAATTGGAAATTCTTCATCAATGTGTCCACGTACAAATTCTTGTTTTTCAACATCAAATAATCTATGCTTAATAATTTTTAATTCTGCTCCATTGTCAAACTTTAAATAAGTATATTTGTCTGAAGTTAATTTCTTCATTAACCATAATACATCAGCTGCGTCATTTTTACCTTCATCAAAGTTCCATACTAAAAGCTTATCTTCGTACGTAATATCCTCTATATTCTTTTTACTTCCATCTGCTAATGAAATTTTAGTTCCTTCAACAAAACATCCAAAGCTATAGGACTTTTGAAGGACAACTTTATTAAGAGCTATTTGGTCTCCTATATTTGGAGAATTATATTGTCCTTCTTCATCCATATAATACCATGCACCAACTCCTCCCGTTCCCATGTATTGTGGAACCGCAAGATTTTTTACTTTATTTGGCATCATTTTTATTTTAGCAGGATGTCCTTGTATGGCTACAACTATAAGTATAACAGCATCCATAGCTATTATTCCTAAATTTTCAAGTATTTCTCTTTCTTTAGAATCTGTCACCTTATTAGGATTGTATTTAAGTTTTCCATCTTGAATAACAAATTTTTCTAGTTCATCATCTTCTATGCTTGGAATTATTTCTTTCATAGCTTCTTCGTCTTTATATAGTTCTTGCCATATTTCATCTATGTTCTCTGCAGTTATATTTTCAAAATTCTCAATTAGAAATTGCTTAGCGGTTTGTTGTTCTTCTTCATTCATAACATATACATCATACTCTGGTCCTTTGTAAGCTGCGATTTGTTCATCCGTTATAGATCTTTCGCTAACCATTGTCCTAATAATCTGTTTAAGTTTATTGTTGTCTATATATATTGTATTACAATCTGTATTTCCAGAAGTATTTATTTTCCAACCTGAATAATATAATTGTACATTTTCATTATATTGAGCTACCTTGTAATATAAAGCAGCGTCTTTTGCTTTTTTTATTACTCCATTATCTCCCAATACCATTCTTATTGAAATACTAGCTAAAATCAATAAAACAATTATTGTAACAACAAGTGAAACTAACGTTATTCCCTTTTCTTTCATTTCTTTCATTTTTACTCCTTTGTTTTTTCACAGTAAATGATATCACAATATGTGTTTTCTTTCAATAATTATTACAATAATGTAATAATTATTCTTATACTAAATCAATACTATATTTATAATAATAAAATGTCATTTTTAATCAGCCTATTTAATCTAGATTATAAAATGACATTAATACATACTTTATCAAACTATTAATTTAATGTTTTTGTTTCAAATTCTTTTAGTATTACATCATGAGCTCCACCTTCCTTAATACTTACATTTGAAACTAGTGTTAATCTTGCCTTTTCATGTAATTCTCTTAATGTTGTAGAACCACAGTTACACATTGTAGATTTAATTTTACTAATTGTTAAATCTACATTCTCTTTTAAATGACCAGCATAAGGGATATATGAGTCGACACCCTCTTCAAAAGTTAATTTATTTTTTTCTTTTCCTCCTAAATCATATCTTTGCCAATTTCTTGCTCTATTAGATCCTTCTCCCCAATACTCCTTAACAAAGTTTCCATTTATTTTAACTTTTCTCGATGGACTTTCATCAAATCTTGCAAAATATCTTCCCATCATTACAAAATCTGCTCCCATTGCTAAAGCTAATGTAATATGATAATCGTGAACAATTCCTCCATCAGAGCATATTGGAATGTAAATCCCTGTTTTTTCAAAATACTCGTCTCTTGCTTCAACAACATCCATTAGGCTACTGGCTTGTCCTCTGCCTATGCCTTTTGTTTCTCTAGTTATACATATAGAGCCTCCACCTACTCCAACCTTTATGAAGTCTGCTCCAGCTTCTGCTAAATAATTAAATCCTTCTTTATCTACTACATTTCCAGCTCCAATCTTTACAGATTCTCCATACTTTTCTCTTACCCAGTCTATAGTATTCTTTTGCCATATAGAATAGCCATCAGATGAATCCATGCAAATTATATCAACCCCCGCGTCTACTAATGCTGGTATTCTTTCTTTATAGTCTCTTGTATTTATTCCAGCTCCAACAATAAATCTTTTATTATCATCTAGTAAAGAATTTGGATTCTCTTTATCTGATTCATAATCTTTTCTAAAAACTAAAGTATCTAATCTTCCATCTTTCTTTAATATTGGTAAACAACTAATTTTATGTTCCCATATAATATCATTTGCTTCTTTTAAGTCTACTCCCTTATCAGCATGTACAACATCTTCTGCTTTTGTCATATAATCTTCAACTTTATCATCCATTGACACTCTAGATATTCTAAAATCTTTATCAGTAATTAGTCCTAAGAATTTTCCACTAGCCGTCCCATCTTCTGTTATCATTACTGTTGAATGACCTGTTTCTTCAATTAAAGCTAATAAATCTCCAATTGTAGTTCCTGGTTTTACATTTGAATCACTTTTTATAAATCCTGCTTTATATTTTTTTACATGTCTAACCATTCTAGCTTGAGATTCAATTGATTGTGCCCCATATATAAAAGAACATCCCCCTTCGCGTGCAAGTGCAATTGCCATTTCTTCGCCTGAAACTGATTGCATAATTGCAGAAACCATTGGGATATTCTCATATAGTTTTGGTTCTTCACCTTTTTTGAATTTTACAAGTGGTGTTCTTAAACTAACATTGTCGGGAATACATCTCTCATCTGTAAGATTTGGTAATAGTAAAAATTCATTAAATGTTCTTGAAATATCACTAATAACTTTTGCCATACTTTTTCCCCCTTTTTATTATTTATTAGATTATAGTATACTTTATTTTTAATAAAAATACAACATTTTTTCAAATAATAATTATTACTAAATAATAAACTCACCAGATTCTTTAATATCATAAGCATTACTATTATTATATCTACAAGGCTTAATTTAGATAATTATTCAATCTTTTTCATTTATACAAAAGGCAAGGAGCCGATGGAAATCTCCATCAGCTCCTTCAAGCACTATGCACTACCTATGGTCCAACACAACAGAGGCCACGGTCTTGGGGCTGTACCCAAAGTCCTTTGAATACTTTAGGTTCTTCTCCTCCCTCTTGAATCTCTTAGCAGGAGTGCTGTGACCCGTCATTGCATATGCAGCTAACTTCTCAGTTATCATCAAAGTCTTCTTTGACAATATAATGGAGAAGTAAGCAGCTTTATAATCGCTCATACCAAGTTCGTCAAAAACCTCTTGGAGCTCCTCCTCCATTTCCCAAAGTTGCCTTCCCATGTCAGTCTCAGGCCACGGTTCCTTATTTCGATGCT
This sequence comes from Clostridia bacterium, assembly GCA_017510245.1. Classification (GTDB taxonomy): domain Bacteria; phylum Bacillota; class Clostridia; order TANB77; family CAG-508; genus CAG-793. The sequence goes on along the minus strand of JAFWNQ010000021.1, from coordinate 8,361 downwards.
TGTCCATAATCCGCTGCGAAATCACAGCATATGACCAGTTATTGATACCATCTGCTGTGATGGCACAGCTTTGGGTCATAAATCTGTCTACCGCCTTCCTCAGTCTTTTCTCTTTCTGCTCGTCGCATTTCCAACCAGCCTCTTGAAAAATGCTGATCAGAATCTCTGTTGCTGCATTCACTATTGTCTCGTGCATTGTTCTCTCCTTGTAGTCATGCACCTACCATGGTGCGCTTATACATATTATAACATATTTTTGAATTTATGTAAACATTTTTCACTGTTTTTAGCCTTTTAACTTGTTAATATTTTCTATTTTTTATGCTTATATATGTTCCAGATCTATTAATTTTACGCCACTTTCATCTTGATTGTATTCTTATAATTCCATTCCATTATCCTTATCTTTCTTTGCTCTATTTTCCATTTTTATATATATTTCTTCACATCTTTGTTTCTGTCGAACAAGCATTATCCTTACTAGATTTTCATCATCTTTACCTGGAATACTGCCACTAAGTATGGCATCCACTGCATTAATACAGTCATTTAATTCTTCAAAATTACCTTCCCCTACTTTATCAGTAAGAATTGTTCTATCACCTGTTATTATAGATTTTATTACTTCTTCCCTATAGTTTTGTAGTAATGGTTGTAACATAGTTTTTAATACAAAACTAGTATTTGCATTTTGTAAATCATCTGTTAATAGTCTATCATCCTCTAATAAAAACACACCTCTTTCATGTAATCTTTTTCTCGCTTCCACAGCAAATATATCAGTAATTGTTTCATTAAGTCTCTCATATTTACGGTATCTCGGATTATATCTATTAGCATTTAAATCTAAGACACCATCAAAACCACTTGTAACACTGTAATCTGGAAGCAAATCCAATCTTATTCCTTCTACTGTTTTCTCACCTTGTGTTGTATCACTTCTAGGATTATCTCTCACCGTTGTACCTATTAAATGGAACATTTCATGCAATAATAAATAATCTGCAACTGGCACGTCGTATTGATTTCTAATTGAAAATACTAACATAGGATTTTTTGACTCAAATAATAGTTGAACTGCTATTTTATTTTCCAGATAGCACAATAACAGTATTTCTTTGTCTCTGTCATCAGTTAGTGTACTAGCTTTTTCCCTATATTCACCTCTTGCACTAGTATATTCTCTCATTACTTCATCATGCTTTTCACGCCTTTCATCACCATATCTATTTGATACCTCAGTTAACTCTTTATTTTCTCCTTCAGTAAAATCTTTAAGTGGTTTTAACGTTTTTTCAAATTCATCATACTCTTCATGTAGTCTTTTATATACTTCCATGTATTCTTTGCATAATTCTCTTATCTGTTCATACTCTTCTGTCTTTGAAAAATCGTCAAAGTTATCTTCATTTATTTCATCACTCCCTCTAAGATAATTTATCATATTTATCTGAGAAATTCTTATATACTCTAATAAATGATCATTTTCATTTTCTTCTTGCTTTTTTCTTGCTATCTCTATTCTTTCATCATCAAAAGACTTTATTCCACTTACACTATATTCCTCTTCCCAAAAACCAACTACCGTGAATGAACTACCTAGATACTCTAGAAGCAGTTCTCTACTTTTCTCTGAATATGGTTCAGCACAACTAATTTGTTGTTCTTCTTCACTTTGTACTCCTATCTCTCTCAAAAACTTAAGCCCTAGCTCTCTTTCTTTACATGTTCTTAAAAAATAGCAATATTCTCGAACTCCTCTTCCTGTCGTGTAAGACATATATCTTGCATTCAATAATCTTTCAGCTATTATTTCTCTATACTCCTCACCAAGTATTTCTGTATATACATCAATAATAGTTGGAATATACTGTTCTATATTTAAATCCAAAATATTCATTTATTATTTCCTCATTACTTTCTGTATATATTTTTTCGTGTTATTTCTAGTAGTCCTAATTTTGTAAATTCAATAATTTGTACTTTAGATCTATCTTTTTTTAAAGCTTCAACCATTATTTCTTTTATTTTAGTTCTGTTTTCCTCTTTTTCCATATCAATAAAGTCAACAATTATTATTCCACCTAAATCTCTTAATCTTAACTGTTTTGCAATCTCCTCTGAAGCTTCTTTATTGACTTTAAAAACTGTTTCTTCTAGTCCTCTTTTCCCAAGGCACTTTCCTGAATTCACGTCTATTGCTATCAAAGCTTCTGTTTTATCAATTGTTATAAATCCTCCACATTTAAGCCATATTTTCTTCTTTTCTTCAATCTCTTTGTTTATAGACTTATCTATTTTCACTAACACACTTTTTGATATCTTTTCAATTTGTTTTTTTATTTCTTCGCTATTTGTTTCTATTTCAAGTCCTAAAGGCTCATAATCAGTAATAATTTTACCTATTATTCCTTCATTACTATATAATTCACATGGTGCCTCAGAAATCTCAGCTTTTTTCTGAATACCATTCCATAATTCTATAGTTGATTTTATATCATCAATTATTATTTTTTCTTTCTTATTCTCAGCTGAAGTTCTAATAATAATTCCATACTGTTTTCTGTCTATGTGTTCTTCTACACACATTTTCAATCTTTGTCTCTCACTACTTTCTTCAATTTTTTTTGAGATTGTAATGAATTTTGAAAATGGCATTAGAACAATATATTTGCCTACTAGTTTTACATCTTTAGTAACCCTGGCACCTTTAGTTTTACTACTGTCTTTTTTTATTTGTACTAAAATTTCTTCTCCTTGTTTTATATAATCATTTATATTATAATCTTTTTCGTTAATTTCATTATTTCCTGTTACATCACTTTCTTTTGGAATAATATCTTTTATGTGTATTAAAGCATTTTTCTCTATTCCTATATCAATAAAAGCTGATTGCATTCCTTTGATAATATTTTTCACTTTTCCTAAATAAATATTACCTTCTAGCCTTTTTTCTTCTATACTTTCCTGGTATTGTTCAACTAATTCTCCATTCTCATATAAAAAAATGCTATTTTTGTCTTCTATTTTGTTAATAACTAGCTTATTATTTATTGTCACTTGCTCCTCCTAAAATATCATTTCAATCTATCAGTCTTCTGTTGTATTATATCTGTTCATAGCAATGTCTATTCCATTTTTTATTATTTCAATTGTAGCATTAGCTGCTCTTTCTATTGCTGGTTTTAGCCTCTCATATTCTTCGTCTTTTAGCTTTTGTATTACATAGGTCATCAGTAATTCCTTAAATATAGGTTTTCCGGTACCAATTCTTACATGTGGAAATACTTCTGTATTTATCTCTGAAACAACTGACCTCATTCCATTATGAGTTCCTGGACCTCCCTTTGCTCTTAGCTTTACTATGCCTTCTTCAATATCTATATCATCATATATTATTATTACATTTTCAGTTGGAACCTTATAATAGTTTATTGCTTTTATTACTGCTCTTCCACTTTCGTTCATAAAAGTTTGTGGTTTAAGTAATACTACTTTTTCTCCTTCAATTGTACCTGATCCATATAGACTTTCAAATCCCTTTTTATTAACCTCAATGTCATACTTTTTTGAAATTAAATTCACAGTATCAAATCCAACATTATGTCTTGTCTTACTATATTGAGGTTCAGGATTTCCTAATCCAACTATTAAATACATTTTTATACCTACTTTCCTTAATTTTTACGCATTAAATTATAACATAATAAGAGGTGCAACGTCAATTTTGCACCCCATTAAAACTAATTCTCACAAGCTCTTGATAGTCTATTCATAATGCTTAGTCCCAGCCCCTTTTTTTCAATTCCTTCAACTATTGCTAACTCACAATTCTCAATCTTATCTATATTTCTCAATGCTGAAAACACATTTTGTGATACTTTTTTTAAATCATTCCTACTTCCTAGGTTAATAAATCTACTATCTTCAACTTCAATAAAACTCTTATCCTCTTCATATCCCAATACACATACATTATTGTTTTTATGAATTATTTCATTTATTCTATTTATCTGATTATCACCATATTCCACCAAAATACATTTTGTTTTTGGCGCATAGTGTCTATACTTCATTCCCGGACTTTCCACATGGTCGTTTCCTTCAATTGTTTCAAATAGTTTATCACTTAATCTCACACTTCCAGCAACTCTTTCTATGTCTTGTTCAGTAATATAACCCGGTCTTAAAATCATAGGAACTCCATCTATTACTTTTACAACTGTTGACTCTATTCCTATCTTACATTTACCACCATCTATGATTACATCCATTTTTTCTTTTAATTCATCTATAACATCTTCAACACATGTTCCGCTTGGTCTCCCAGAAACATTTGCACTTGGTGCTGCAATTGGAATTCGACTTTTTTTAATAATTCTATTAACAATTTCATTACTTGGCATTCTAATTCCTATTGTATTCATATTTGCAGAAACAACACTTCCTATCACCTTTTTTTTATTCAATATAAGAGTAAACGGTCCTGGCATAAAATTATCAATTAATTCTTTTTCTATTTCATTTGGTTCTTCTGCTATTTCACTAATCATGCCTTTATCACTAACATGAACTATTAGAGGATTATCTTGTGGCCTTTTTTTTGCATCAAATATTTTTCTACAAGCATCATCTAAATACGCATTTGCTGCAATACCATAAACAGTTTCTGTTGGAACTAATAATAATTTACCATTTTTTAATTCTTCTATAGCAATATTTAATTCATCTTCTTTTATTCCATCTTTCCAGTCAAAATAATAATTCATAAGTCCTAATTATATTCCTTTTCTAAACAATTATTTAAATATATTTTTGAAATTAATGCAAGTTGTTTTATGTTATCATTAGACATTTCAAATGAAAAAATCTTTTTCGAATCTGCCCATATAATAAACTTTAAAGCTTTTTGAGTAGCATCTGATATTTCAACTGCACTTTTATCTTGTTTACCACAACTCGCACATTTAAATCCATTTTCTTTAAAACTAAAATACTTTATATTATCCTTTTCATCACAATTTGTACAATGTTCTATAATAGGTCTGAATCCAATTAGACTTAATAATCTAATTTTAAATATTGATAATACTAGTTCTAAATTTTTATCTGATTCTGATATCATGTATATAGTATTTAAGACTAATTGAAGTACTTTATATGAACTTTGATTTTCTTTTGTTACATCATTTACAATTTTTGCAACTCTTGATGCATAATCCAGTTTTTCTATATCCAAACGAATATTATAAAAAATTTCAATTGGCTCACAAGAATTAATCTTATAACTATTAACTCCCTTATATATTATAAAGTCTGCAAAACATAAAAATTGTGTTCCAGCCATAAGTGAACTTTTAGGTCTTCTAGCTCCTTTTGCTGCACATCCAATCTTACCTAAATCTGGTGTCAATATGGTAACCATTTTATCATTATCGCCCATATTGCTTTGAGCCAATATTATTCCTTTTGTTTTTATAACTCCCATTATTTGTTCCTACTTTATTTCATTTTAATGTGCGGGCGCCCGAATACTCGGGCGCCCTTGGGTAGAGTGTTACTTGAATTTTGTGGACAAGGTTTTTGCAAGTCCATAAGGATTCACTCTATGGAAATAGTTTCTCCCTAGTATCCCAACGTCCTTTGGATCAACCTCATCAACAATCCTATCTGCAAAAAGCTCCTTAACTTCTTGCTCTCCATGATTGATAAGTACAAGTTTCAAATTTGTAAACTGTTGCAGAAAGGCTATTATCTCGTCAGCCTTTGCATGAGCTGAAAACTCAGCAGTGTACTCAACATTTGCACGCTTCTTTGCAACAATTCCTCCCACTTCCACGTTAGAGCCATCAGGTGCATTTTTCAAACGTGCACCAAGAGTCCCCTCTGCCGTATAACCAGTAAAATGAATGAGAGCATCTCTCCTTCTAATATACTGTGAAATATAGGCTTGTGCAGGACCATACGACCCCATTCCAGAGGTAGTTAGAACTATTTTGCAACTACTACTAGATAGTACACTTGCTCTTATTGTTTTATCCACAAAAGTAAGGTTTTTTGGGAAGAAATCTTTCATCTCTTCCTTTATACCAAGCCCTCGTGATCCATTTGCAGTAAACAAATTAGTATAACGTATAGCAAGTTTTCCATCGAAGTAAATAGGTACATCGGTGTCCAGTACACCAGCTTCCTGCATCTTCTTGAGCTCATACAAGATCTCTTGTGATCTTCCCAAAGAGAATACTGGAGCAATAACAGTCCCACCGCTTTGGATACATTTCATAATGTTTTCCTTAAAGCAAGGCGAAATCTCCTCTGTATCCATATCTCCATACGTACTCTCTTGGATGATTGTAATCGGCAAGTGCCGAATTCTATCAGGTATAGGATCAACATCGATAAATACGTTATCACCCTTATAATCCCCTGTAAAAAGGAGATTGATATCATCAAATCCAGGGTATGTAATTCTAACGTAAATAAGTGCCGCACCTATCAAGTGTCCATTCGTTAAGAATGTCACAAATACATTCTCATGTACTTGTGTTTCAACACCAAACTTACACCCTTTAACTAGGCTAAGAGCACCCGAAACGTCTTCGCTCTTATACATTTGCCTAGCACTCTTCCTCTTTGATACGTCTTTTAGGACTTTATGGCAGTCCCATAGAGATAGTGGTAGCAGATTCTTTGTTGCTTCTGTTGTATATATCGGATTATTATATCCTTTCCTAAAAAGCAGTGGAAGTCTGCCTATATGATCAACATGATTGTGTGTTATTAGACAAAAATCCAGCTTTTGAGGATTGAACGAAAACTCCCCGTTATACTTGTCATTCTCCTTTTCTTGAAATAGTCCACAGTCAACAATAAACCGTATTCGTGGGCAATTGTTGTCAGGAAGCCGTACAACGACAAGATTGCATGAACCTGTAACACCAGGATTCATAGCCATCACGTCTACATAGAACCGTTCCTTATTTCCCATGCGTAACCCCTTTTCCAATTGTTGAACCAAGTGGTTCAACTACTACTATACTAGCAACAATATTTTATCACTCTTCCATACTTATGTCAATTACTAGTGTCTGAGGATACTATAATTTCACATAACATAAAGTAAAAAACAATTTATAATTATTACTAGCAGTCCTTATTGTTAATTTTAGCTCAAGAAATATCCATTTATGTAAAGAAATAAAATCATCTACTATTTTTTATATAATAGTAGATGATTTTATTTCTTTATCATATTAATATATCAATACTGGCGTTCCTCTTCCAATGTTATAATAAATCCATTTTGACCTCTCCATACTTAATGTTACACATCCTGGTGATCTATTGGTTCCCCTCGCAGATCCAGTTATTCCATTAGCATCACCTTTTGGTCCAGTGCCACTATAATGAATGTAATCTTCATTGTTGCTATTATGGCCATCAGCGCCAAATGCAACCCAATAATGGCAAGGATCGTTCTGTATTGCTATTGGTTGTCTATTTCCATTAATATAATGTAACCCCGAAGGTGTATTGCTTTTAGCATATTGTTTTTCTGATCTATTACTTTTACTTCCTACATTTGCTGTGAATGTTCTATCTGGTTCCCATTTGTTATTATTTCTTTTATATATATGTAAATTTGCGACATCTAGATCTATAGCAATAGCATATGGTGAGCCACTATTGTTTATTGCTATGTTATTAGCCGTGTCATCATAACAATAGTAGTGATAATGTTTGATTCCTGCATATGTAAATGATGTATTTGTCCATGCTTTCTTCCTTTTTTCAACACTTTTTGGAAGTGTTGGGTCAAGTGGTTTTACATCTTTAATTTTTTCCCACGAAACATAGCATGATTTCGACCATTCCCTTGATGTTCCATCTGTATAATGATATATATATTTATTGTTTTTAATCTCCCAATACCCATCTTTTACTGTTACTTTGCATGTATCTGTTTTTCCATTGCTCGTTTTAGCAGTTATTGTTGCTGTTCCTTTTGACTTTCCTACAATTTTTCCATTCTTATCTACTGTTGCTACTTTTGTATTACTGCTACTCCAGTTTATTGTTTTGTTTGTTGCTGTACTTGGATTTACTGTTGCTTTTAGTGTTATTTCTCTTAATCCATCTAGTGTTAATGTACTTCTTTCTAATACTATACTTGTCGGGTTAGTACTTACTTTTATTGTACATTTTGCTGTTTTATTATTACTTGTCTTTGCTGTAATTTGAGTAGTTCCATTTGATTTTCCTATTACAATTCCATCTTTATCTACTGTTGCTACTTTTGTATTGCTACTACTCCATGTTACTGATTTATTGCTTAGACTTTCAGGCTTAACTGTCGCTTTA
>JAFWNQ010000020.1 GCA_017510245.1 Clostridia bacterium | reverse complement strand
GTTACTACTACTCTTTCTTTTGTTTTGTTTCTATTACTATAGTTTACTGTTACTTTTGGTGCTGTTTTATCTATATTACTTATGTTTATTGTTGCTGTACTTGCATTTCCTGCTATGTCTTTTACTATTACTTTCTCATTGTTTACATTGCTTGTGTATGTTTTTGTCAAGCTCTTTTTATCTGCTGATAATTTCCATCCGCTTACTGCTTGTATTTCTTTATTTGATGTTATTGTTGCTGTCACATTTCCATTTGTCGCTTCTGTTGTACTATAACTTACTGTTATTGTTGGTACTACTTTGTCTATATTGCTTATATTTATTGTTTCTGTTTTTGCATTTCCTGCTGTATCTTTTACTGTTACTTTTTCATTACTTACATTACTTGTATACTTTTTGTTCAAGCTCTTTTTATCTGCTGATAATGTCCATCCACTTACTGCTTGAACCACTTCATTTGCTGTTATTGTTGCTGTTACACTTCCATTTGTTTTATTTGTTGTGCTATAACTTACTGTTAATTTTGGTGCTGTTTTATCTATATTACTTATGTTTATTGTTGCTGTTTTTGTATTTCCTGCTGTATCTTTTACTGTAACCTTTTGATTACTTACATTGCTTGTATATGTTTTAGTCAAACTCTTTTTGTCTGATGACAAAGTCCATCCACTTACTTGCTGTACTACTTCATTTGCTTTTATTGTAGCCTTTACATTTCCATTTGTCTTATTTGTTGTACTATAACTTACATTTAATGTTGGTGCTGTTTTATCTATATTGCTTATTTTTATTGTTGCTGTACTTGTATTTCCTGCTGTATCTTTTACTGTAACCTTTTGGCTACTTACATTACTTGTATATGTTTTTGTCAAACTTTTTTTATCTGATGACAATGTCCATCCACTTACTGATTGAACCACTTCATTTGCTTTTATTGTAGCCTTTACATTTCCATTTGTTTTATTTGTTGTACTATAGCTTACTGTTAATGTTGGCACTGCCATATCTATTTTTGCAATTGTCACTTCTTTATTATTTGACTTTTTATATATAACAAACATATTGCCATCAGCGTCAACGCACATACTTTCCATCTCACCCGCAAAAACATCTTTAGAAATAAGTATATTTTTTATACAATTTCCATTATAATCATATACTGTTAATAAATTACTATTTCTTTGTTTGCTATTCCATATCTTATTTTGTAAAACTGATGCGTATCCCACTTCAAATTGGACATGGTAAATATATTTTCCATCAGTTCCCATTCCTTGTGTAATAAGAAATGGTGCTTTTTTCTGTACAGGAGGAAAAACACTTTTTCTTGATTTTGCCTTAAAATTACTATCTGTAATTATTAATTGATCTCCCCATTTCATTGCATATTGGTTCTTTTCTATATTATAAGCTATTGCACTTGCCGGAGTCACACAATTTTTAGACTTTATTGTCATAGTTTTATCCTCAATAACAATCCACTTTTTATCACCATCACCTGTTGCAAATATTTGTCCTGTTTTTGGATTATAAGTCATATCATTCATATGCCCTACTTTTCCTAAATTTGCTCTTTTTATTACTTTACTTGGATTATTTATATCAAGAAAATATATATAGCAACATTCTCCACCATCTTTAAGCATAGCAAAAACATAGTGTCTTTCGGTCATGCAAAAGCCTTGTATAGACACATCTTTAAAATCTGATGGAAATTGATGCGTAGTTATTACTTTAAACTGTGACTTTTTCACATCTACAATATTATACTTTTTTCTGTTTTCAGGTGTAGACCAATCTACATCTGTACCATATACTTTTGTAGAAAAAAGTATACTTATAAATATTATAATTAAAATAATTAGTTTATTTTTCTTATTTTTTTCTTTCAATTATAAAGTCTCCTTTTTATTATTATGTTTTTCGCTTTCTTCTAGGAAATTTTTATAATTTTATATTATATTAATTACATATATAAATACAATAGGCTTTTTTTAGTCAAAAAAAAAAATCCTTACGGATGCGGTTTTATGCATTTTATTAAGTTTTGATTATTTTACGATTACATTATTGTAACATTATTATTCCTTTTACTCTTTTACGGAGAGTTAAATAAGGACGACTCATTCTTTGATAATTTACTCTAATTATCAAACTGAATTTAGTCGTCCTTTTTAATCTTTAAAGCTACATATTAGCTATTGGTTGCATTGCTTTGTGTTACTTCTTCTGGTTTTGCTGGTGGCTCTTCACCATTCCCTTGAGGTCCTTTTCCCTCGTTTGATGGAGGTTCTGGCATTTGTGAATTTCCATTATTACTTGTTGAATTTGAATCTGTGCTATTTGTATCTGTAGAGTTTGAGTTTTCTTTCTGCCCTTTACCTCCTCTTCCTCCTGATGGCATTTCTCCCGGTGTAAAGTTACCCATTTCTGATCTATCAGGCCTTCCTTTCATATTACCTTTAGAAGAACTATTTTTATCAATAATTAAGAATACTCCTGTGGTAATAATAGCTCCTACCAGCAATCCTATAATAAATGTCAAAACTTTATCTTTCATAATATACCTTCCTTCCTGAGGTTTTACCTCTTTTGTTTTGATTTATGTATATTATAAAACCTGTTTCTTAAAAATAGCTTAAATATAATTATTTTTTTAATTTTATTTCTATTATCGTTCCCTTTGGTTTATTATGTGAGGCTTTAATGTTTCCTCCATGTTCTGTTACTATTGTTTTTGCAATAGCTAACCCTAGTCCGCTTCCTCCAGTTTCTCTTGAACGAGCTTTGTCTTCTCTATAAAATCTATCAAAGATGTGCTTTATGTTTTCATCACTTATTCCTATTCCTGTATCTGCAATACTTAAATTCAGCTTTCCATCTTTGTCTTCTGTTTTTATTGTAATTGTATCGCCTTTTTCAGTATATTTTATACTATTATCTAATATAATAACTAATAATTCATGGATTCTATTTGAGTCTATATTTATATCCTTATTATAGTTTAAGTCTAATTTTATTTCTTTTTCTTGCATTTTTGCCATTTCACTAAATGGTTCTGTCACATGTTTTATTAATTCATCTATATTTACATCTTTTTTCTCTAATTTCGTCTTGTTTGAGTCAGAACGTGCTAACACCATTAGGTCTTTCACAAGCTTTGATAATCTCCTTGTTTCACTTAGTGAAATAGATATATCTTCAGTTTTGTCAATTATTTTACTTTCTGGTTCTTCCAGCAATAGTTCTTGTTTAGCTTGGATAATAGTTAATGGAGTACGCAGTTCATGAGAAGCATTTTGCACAAATTCTGTTTGTTTTCTCCAAGATTCTATTATTGGCTTTAAAGTTATATTTGATAATATAAAACTTGCTCCCAAAGCAATTCCAACACATAAAACTAATGATATAATAAGAGTTGTTTTAAAATTTTGCATAATAGATTCTTCAGCATCAACATTTATTAGTACTTGTATATAATACAATTCTCCATCTTTTTCTTCTTTATAGTTTATACATCTGTAACTATATTCACCATTTAGTCTCAACATATAGATTATATTTAAATCATTCATATTAATTGTCACTTCACTATAGTTATCACTATCTGGACTTGTTTTTATTTTTTCTCCTGATGAATTTCTTACTATATATATGATCCTCGGATTAATCATCTCTGCATTATGTCTTTGCTGTTTTGGTTCATTTTTTTCTCTAATATCTTCTGGAATATCTGGTCTATCATTTTCAAAATTACTTTCTAATCTCTCTAATATAGCTCTTCTATTTCTACTGTTTAAAAGTTCCTCGTCAGAGGATTGATAAATTGAGTTTTCCACTTGTATATATAAAAATATGCCTAATGTTGAAAAAATAAAAGTGAATACCAAAAAATTCAATATCATATTCTTAATAACTTGATTCTGTATTAGCTTTTTATCAGACATTGTATCTCCTCCTTTTATAAATAACATTATTTATTACTCTGATATCATATATCCTCCTCCTCGAATAGTTTTTAAATATTTATCATATCCATGTTTTTTTAATTCTTTTCTAATTCCACTAGCATAAACCTCTACCACTGTTGTTGATGTATCTGAATCAAATCCCCATATTTTATCGAAAATCTGATCTTTCGTTATAATTTTGTTTTTATAATTTATTAAATACTCTAACATATCAAATTGTTTTCCTTGAAGTGTTATTTCTTTGTTTTTAATATAGGCTTTTCTTGTACTTAAATCTAGTTTTAAATCTTTAAATACTACTTCATCTTTGTAAAAACTCCTATTATTTCTTCTTATCATTGCATTTATTCTAGCCAAAAGTTCATCTTTTTCAAATGGCTTTACTAAATAGTCATCTGCTCCAACTTCAAAGCCTTTTAATTTATCATTTAAGGAGTCTTTTGCTGTTAATATCAAAACTGGTGTATATATTTTATTTTTTCTTAATTCTGCTAATACTTCATAGCCATTTTTTATTGGCATCATTAGATCTAGAATAATCACATCATATATGTTTTGTTCTCCATATAGTACTCCTTCTTCTCCATCAAAAGCTTGTTCAACATCATAATTCTTTTCAATAATTTGCTTTATTGTGTTTGATAGTATTTTATCATCCTCAATTATTAATACTTTCATATTTCTTTCCTCTTTCTTTTTCAATTATTTTAATATTATCATTTAAATATTAAAATAACCTTAAACTAGCTTTCTTCGTCTTGTTTTTTTAATCTGTTTTTCTCATTTCTTCAAACCAACTTGCTTTTCTAAATCTTCCTTGAGCAACCCCTTTTTTATCAATGTCTTTAAATACCGGAGCATCTTTAACACTTCTCCATCTCTCAATAAATATTTGCTTATCTTCTTCATTTTCCATTATCAAATTTAAAAATCTTATTGCTTTTTGTTCTTCATTTATATCTGTTCTATAAAAGGATTCTTTTTTTATTGTATATTTTTCTGGATGTTCTATCATTTGTATTGCTGTATTCACAATGGACGCATATAAGAAAACATTTTGTTTTATTACTTCTGGATTTAGTGTGCCATTTGACATTCTGAATTCAATTGTATTCTTCTTTACATTTCCTATGTTACTTAGATTTAATCCACGGTATCTTCTTTCATCCATCTTAAATATACTTGCTATCATTTTTAATCTTCCAAATTTCTTATGCGATACTTTTAGTTTTCCATCTTTTATTTGTTCCAATATTCTTCTTCCACTTGGTGCTGCCATTCCAGTTCTCCACAAAGAAGATATAAATCTTAATCCTCTAAATGATTTATTTATTGCCCCTCTTCTAATTGGATGATTTTTTTCGTTACACATCTTATATATTAGCTCTTCCGCTTCTGCATATATCTTTAAAAAATTACTATATACTTTTGGATTTTCTGTCAAACATGTTGAATCGAAATGTACATGTAATCCGCATTTTTCGTTTACAACTACTTTATCTCCTTTTTTCCCTGGAAATAGTTTAATATGTTCGCACATTTCTATTAAGTCTTTCCATGTATTTTCCGAGTCAGTTAATACTGGTGAGTCTAGTTCTGCTCCCCCTTCCAATACTAAACTTTCTTCAAATCCTGAAGCCATATGCCATTTTTTATTTGATATAAATTCAGCACTTATTCCTTTGTATAAACCATTTTTTCCATTAGTTTGTACATTATCCGCTTCAATTTCAATTCCAAATTTAATGTATTCAGGTAATCCAAGTTTCTCTGTTCCGCTGCTATATTTCATATTAATCTCTTTTCTATTATTTTAGTTCATTTTATTATATTAAGATTTAAAAAACAAGTTTTTTGAATTAGTTTATATTTATGTTAATTTAATAGTGTTTTTTCAGTTAAAATATTGCTTTTTTTCTACTTGTTTGATATACTCAACTCAAGTTTATTCACCTATTGAAAGGGCGTTAATTATGAGTAAATATTTTAGTTTAAGTACTCAACAAAAGAATATTTGGAATACTGAAATGTTTTATTCTGGAACTGATATGCACAACATTGGTGGTTATCTATTGATAAACAATCATTTTAATGTCAAGCTATTAGAAAAAAGTGCTAATTTATTTGTTCAAAAAAATGATATTGTTAGGTCTCATTTTATTATAGAAGATGGTGAACCCAAACAATATATAACAGAATTTAAACCATTTCATATAAACGTAAAAAACCTAAATAATATTGATGAATTGGTAAAGAATACGCAAAAAATAGTTCATACTCCAATGGAAATATTAAATTCTAACTTATATAAGTTTCAGATTTTTAGACTTCCTAATGGTACTGGCGGTATTATCCCTGTTTTTCATCACTTAATTAGTGATGCATGGAGCTTAGGATTATTTATTAATGAAATTATGGATATATATTCATCTTTCTGTGAAAATAACCATATTGAATTAGAGCTACCACAATATGAAGACTATATCTCTTCATCTGAAGATTATTTAAATAGTAAAAAATTTAAAAAAGACAAAGAATACTGGGATTCAGCATTTTCTACTTCCCCAGATTTAACTTTTATTTCTAAAGATAAAACTCTTCACAATGTTTCAGGTTTACGAGAAGTTTGTGAGATTGATAATACACTATTCGATAAAATTCAAGATTATTGCACAAACAATCATTGTTCAACTTATACTTTTTTCATGGCAATTTTCTCTTTATATTTAGCAAAGATAAATTCATCAAATTCATCAATTATAGGTACCCCTGTTCTTAATAGAGGTAATTTTAAAGAAAAACAAACAATGGGAATGTTTGTAAGCACAGTCCCATTTAGAACAGAAATTAATTATGATATGAATTTTTCCAATTTTGTAAAAGAGGTTGGGCTTAATCAGACTGCCATTTTTAGGCATCAAAAGTATCCATATCTTACTCTATTGGAAGATATAAAAAATAAATATAATTTAAATGATAATCTTTTTGACTTTGTTTTATCATATCAAAATGTAAGAGATAACAAGAACTCTTGTTCTATTCCTTTTACTTCTTTTTGGTGTCCAACTCAAAGCGTTGCTACACCAATTGAAGCACATTTTTATGATATGGACGATTCCGGAAAGCCAAGTATTTACTATAATTATCAAACAGAAAAATTCTCAAGAAATGATGTTTTAAATATTCATAATAGGATTATGAATATGGTTTCTTATGCACTAGAGGACAACATTTTAAAAGATATACCTGTTATTACAAACGAAGAGAAGACTTTAATAGATGAGTATAATAATACATACAGCCACTATAATAAAAATAAAAGTATTGTTTCAATGTTTGAGGATCAAGTTAAGAAAAATCCTAACAAGCAGTGTGTTATCTTTGAAAATAAATCAATTACTTATAAAGAGCTTGATTCTAAGTCCAATCAACTAGCACACATGCTTATTGAATCTGGAATAAAACATAATGATATTATCGGTATTATGCTTAATCGTTCTTATAATTTACACATTGCTATGTTGGGGATTATAAAAGCAGGAGCATCTTATTTACTTATAGATCCTAATTTACCTGAGGAAAGAATTAAATATATGCTTTCTAATTCAAGTGTATCAACTGTTATAACTGATATGTATATTAACTATAATTCAATTAATATGAGTTTGATAGATGGTTATAAGGATAGTTTGCCAAAAGTTAAGAGCTCTAATGATGAGAGATTTTGTATTATATATACTTCTGGGTCGACTGGAACACCAAAAGGGGTTGAGTTAAGAAAACTTGGCTTAATAAATATGGTACACAGCTATCGTGAACTTTTAAATATTGATGAATGTAATGTTTTTCTAAGTACTAGTACTGTAGCTTTTGATATGTTTATGGCTGAAAACTTTATTGCAATGTTAACTGGAAAGACTATTGTTCTCGCAAACGAAGAAGAACAGAAAAATCCCAATTATACATGTAAGCTAATAAAAGAAAACAAAGTCGACTATATTTTAAGTACTCCTTCAAAAATTTCTTTATTATTAGCAGATAAAAAGTGTCTAGAGAGTGTTAAGCTTATTCAATTAGGAGGTGAAGTTTTTAAGCCAAACCTTTATTCAGAGCTAAGAAAAGTTACAAAGGCAAGAATATATAATAGTTATGGTCCATGCGAGTGTACAGGATGTACAACAAATAAATTGGTGGTTGATCCTTCTGATGTTTCTATTGGAACCCCTATTTGCAATATTAAACTATCAATACAAAACCATATTGGTAATATTCTTCCTATTGATGTGCCCGGAGAGCTTATTATTG
Source organism: Clostridia bacterium (assembly GCA_017510245.1). Classification (GTDB taxonomy): domain Bacteria; phylum Bacillota; class Clostridia; order TANB77; family CAG-508; genus CAG-793. The sequence continues at coordinate 17,572 of JAFWNQ010000020.1, read as the reverse complement.
AAGGTGATAATGTCGGTATAGGATATATAAATAAGTATCAATTTAATGGTGTCTATAGAACAGGTGATATTGCTATGCTTTCACATTCTGGTGATCTGGTTTACTTTGGGAGAAAAGACAATCAAATCAAATTACATGGACTTAGAATTGAATTAGATGAAATAACTAACAAAATTATGAAAATGAATGGTATTCGTAATGCCATTACAATTATAAAAAAAGTGAATAATAATGACAGTATTTGTTCTTACATAATTGCATCAAATAACATAACTGATGTTGAAGTGAAACAATATCTTACTGGTGTTTTGCCTTCATATATGGTTCCTTCTCACATTATGTTTGTAAAGGAATTTAGTATCACTCCAAATGGTAAAATTGATACTAATGCTTTACCTAATATTGAAGTTAAGAAAAGTAAGTATGTTGCACCTACCACTAACACTGAAATAGTTTTAAATGAAATATGGTCAGATATTTTAAAAATCGATAACATTAGCATAAATGATAATTTCTTTGACTTAGGAGGGGATTCTTTATGTTCTATTAAGCTTGTTTCTCAAATCTATAACAAGTTTAATATTAATATACAAATTAAGGATGTTTTTGATTTTCCTACAATATTTGAGTTAGGCAAAAAAGTTGATACATTAGAGCAATCTAGTAATCTAAAAATAAATAAACACGAAACCAAAGATTTTTATCCAGTTACAAGCATGCAAAGAGGTATTTTTTATGCTACTCAAATGGATAATAATAGCTTGTCTTATAATACTCCTTTTAGTATAACTTTTGATAAAATACCAGACATCAATAAGCTTGAAAAGTCATTAGAAACCATCATTAATTCTCATGATTCGTTTAGAACATATTTTGTTCTGCAAGATAATGATGTCGTTCAAAAGGTTTTGCCTAAGGTTGATTTTAAATTAAAAGTACTCCACCATTATAATAACAATTTTTTGTCAAAATTTGATTTATCTATTGCACCATTGATACATGCTGAATTGAATATAGTTAACGATAAAGCAATTTTACTACTTGATATTCATCATATTGTTTGTGATGGAACGTCAATACATATTTTATCTAAAGAATTATGTGATTTATATAATGGTGAAAAAATAAGACCTTCTGATTTTGAATATATTGATTTTTCAGTTAATCAAGTCTTAAATGAAGATGATCAAAAATTCTGGATAAGTAAATTTAAAAACGAAGTACCTATGCTTAATATGCCTACAGTATTTGAACGTAGCAGTGAAGTTTTAAAAAGTGGTGATAATGTTTTTACTGAGATAAACAATATTGAAAAAATAAATGCCATCTGTAAGCAACTTCAAATTACACCATTTATGTTTTTCTTGTCTTGTTACTATATACTTTTATATAAATATACTATGCAGAACGACTTAGTAGTTGGTACTCCTGTTGACTGTAGAAACACGGATGAGTTTTATGATGTTATTGGTATGTTTGTAAATACTATTTGTCTAAGGCAAAGCATTCAATCTAGTAATACTTTTTCTGAGTTTGTAAACATAGTTAAAGAAAACTGTCTAAACTCTTTTACTCACAAAGCTTTTCCTTATGAGGAATTGGTAAAAGAATTAAAGATTCCTAGAATCTCAAGTAGAAATCCTATTTTTGATGTGATGTTCATATATGAGAGTCAAGGATTACCCGAGCTAGACTTTAAAGATATATCTGTTAATGTAAAAGCAATTAATAATCCTACTTCTAAATTTGATTTTTCTCTTGAAGTTACACCTTCTGATTCAAGCTATAACATTCGTTTAGAGTATTGTACTAGTTTATATAACAAAGAATTTATGGGTAGCTTATTAAAATGCTATAAGAATATTATCAATATAGTTTCGGATGATTTAGATATTCAAATATCTAAAATAAAAATGGTTAAAGATATTTATAGTATTTTAAATCAAAACCAATTAGATGTACCTAGTGATTTAAGAATAATTGATTTATTTGAAAAGCAAGTATTAAAATCACCAAATAAAATAGCACTTGTTTTTGGAGATAAAAAGTTTACATACAAAGAATTAGATGAAAGAGTAAACAGTTTAGCAAATTATATAATGAGCTCACCCGCATATAAGACTGTAATGAAGCAACAATATAAGACTATCGGAATAATGATGAATAGAAGAGCAGAATTAATAATATCTATGTTGGCAATTCTAAGGGTTGGAGCTGGTTACTTACCTATAGACCCTACCTATCCAGAAGATAGGGTAAATTATATTATTAATGATAGCAATGTAAAATTAATAATCATAGAGGATGGTATTAATTGTAGTATAGATTCTATCTCAGTTGATAATGAAAAAATAAATCAGTCAGCTGATCACATAGATATAAAGAAAAAAACTGATGATATTGCATATATAATTTATACTTCAGGCTCTACAGGAAATCCCAAAGGTGTTATTATTAAGGAATCAAATGTAGTAAATTTTATTTATTCAATGAAGAATTTGTTGCCAATATATAACAAAAATATTGTATCTATTACAACAATGTGCTTTGACATTTTTGTTTTAGAAAGTTTACTTCCAGTTTGTAGTGGCTTAAAAATCGTTTTGGCAAGTAATGAAGAGCAAAACAATCCACAGTTACTTAATAAATTGTGTATAACAAATAAAGTTGATATGATTCAAACTACTCCTTCAAAATTTAATTTTTTGATTTCTGATGATGATAACTTAGACTTTATTAAAAATATGAAGTTAATTTTGCTGGGTGGCGAACCATTAAATATTAAGCTATTAAATCGAATTAAGAGCCTAACATCTAGCATAATTTATAATATGTATGGTCCAACAGAAACTACGGTTTGGTCAACACTAAAAAACTTAACTCATAAGAATAGTGTTACTATAGGTACTCCTATTAATAATACTCAAGTATATGTACTTGATAATGACTTAAACATTCTTCCTAAAAATGTACCCGGTAAACTATTCATTGGTGGTGAGGGTGTTTCTAGTGGATATTTAAATATGCCTGAATTAACAGCTCAAAAATTCATAGATTACAATGGAAGTGTTATATATGATACTGGAGACCTGGCTAAATATAATTTCAAAAATGAACTTGAGTGTTTAGGTAGAACTGATTTTCAAGTAAAAGTTAGAGGTTTGAGAATTGAGCTTGGTGAAATTGAGAATTCAATTTTAGATTTTCCTAAAATTACTGAAGCTGTAGTAACTGTAAAAAATATTAATAATAGAGATGTTCTGTGTGGATATTTTGTTGCTAAAAATAGTATTTCAACATCTTTATTAAGAAACAGTTTGTATAAGAAGCTTCCTAGCTATATGATTCCAACATATCTAATGCAAGTAAGTAGCTTTAATCATACTCCTAATGGAAAAATAGATAGGAAAAATTTGCCTGATCCTCATATCGAATCTAAGAATATAATATCTCCTAAGACCACACTTCAGAAAAAGCTTTTGATTAATTGGAAAGAAATTTTATCTATTGATGAGATAAGTATTAATGATAACTTTTTTGAAATTGGCGGAGACTCGTTAAGTGCTTTAAGATTGCAACTTGAGTTAAGAAAGAACAATATAAATGTTAGCTATGGTGATTTATTTAAGAATAGTACTATTGAAAAACTGTCATATTTTATTGAAAAAAACAGTAAGTCTAGCGAGATTCCTCTATATAAATCTAGAGATTTTAGACTTGCAAATAGATCACTAAGAAAAAATAATTTGCGTAAAAGAATAAATATAAATCAAAATACTATTAAAGATGTATTGTTAGTTGGCGCTACAGGTTTTTTGGGAATACATGTACTATCTGAATTGTTAAAAGAAGATAATATTAAAATTTATTGTATAGTTAGAGATGACCCTAGCACATCTGCTGAATCCAAACTAAAAAATAAATTCAAATACTATTTTGGCAGCGATCTAGAAAATCTATTTGGGAAAAGATTATTTGTTATATCTGGTGATATTTCTCAAACTAACTTTGGATTGAATATTGATCAATATAGACTTTTAGCTTCTAAAGTAAGAAATGTTATAAATTGTGCTGCTAACGTTAAACACTATGGTCAGTATGAAGATTTCGAAAAAGTCAATGTTACTGGAGTAAAAAATATAATAGACTTTTGTGAAGAATTTGGTCAAACATTTTTCCACACTTCTACTTTAAGTGTTTCGGGAAATACTATAGTTGATTTGCCAAGTAGTTTTAATCCTAATAAAAAAGTATATTTTTCCGAAAATAAACTTTTTATACATCAAGCTTTAGACAATGTATATGTTAGAAGTAAATTTGAAGCTGAAAAATATATGCTCGAAGAGTTGGCAAATAAAAAACTTAGAGGTATAATATTAAGAATAGGAAATATAACTAATAGAACTTTTGATGGAAAATTTCAAGAGAACTCATCAGAAAATGCTTTTTTAAACAGGTTAAAGGCTTTTATATACTTAAATATGATTCCAGAATCTATAGCAAATAATTATATTGAGTTCTCCCCTGTTGATAGCATTGCACAATCAGTTGTTGAGTCAATTAGATATTTTTCTAATTCAATGACAGTCTTACATTTATATAATTCTAACCACATAAAAATACGTGATTTAATTGATTATTTGAATGAGTGTGGCGTAAAAATTAAAATTGTCGATGATAAAACATTTGAAAATACCTTGACTAAAGTTCTTTATAGTTCTTCTGATTTTGATAAAGTAAGCATTTTATTGAATGATTTAGATGATGAAAACAGATTAGTTTATAAGACCAACTTAATTACTACAAATGATTTTACATTAAAATTTTTTAATATGATTGATTTTAAATGGCCTATTATTGATAAAGATTACATTAAAAGGATTGTAGATAACTTATAGAATAAAACGTGGAGGAATACAAATGAAAAATTTAGGTGCACTTATATTTCTTGTAATTACTGTTCTGCTAGAACTATTTGCTTTTATATATATTCGTAGGCGTTCTAAAAGAAACAATAAGTTGATTTCAACGTTTATTGCAGTTGGAGCATGTATGACATCATGGGGTATTGGTTTAATTATACAAATTTTTGCAATTAATTTTCTTGCAGATAATTTGGCTATATATTTTGACTATTTAATATATGTTCCAATTGTATTATTACCTATAGCATTATACTATTTTGCAAGTGTCTTTGAAAAAGAAAAGAATACTTTTAGTAAAAAGTCTCTACTATTATTTGTGATTCCAATATTAACAGTTATTATTCTATGGACAAATGACTTACATCACTTGTTCTATAAGAATTATTCAACAAGTAATGTTGATACTGAATTTGGTCCATATTTTATAATATATTCATTATATACTTATGGGTTGTTAATATTTGATATAATTAAGTTGATAAAGGCTTCAATTAAACATACTAATATTCTTTCTATTCAGTCTGTATTAATTATAATTGGTGCTATTATTCCAATTGTAATTAATGTTATTGGATTTATGAATATAGTTCCTATGAGTATTTACACAACTCCAATATCACTTTCATTTACAATTTTGCTATGGGGAATTGCAATTTTCAAATATGACTTTCTAAGCATTGCACCTATCGCTTTAAGTAGCATTGTAAACCAAATGTCAGATGCATATGTTGTTCTAAATATCAATAATAGAATATCTGACTGCAATAGTTCTTTTGAAAAAATATTTGGTGTTAGTAAGAAAGATATAATAGATAAAAATTTTGAAGAGTTAGAATTTAATGAAAAGATTAATTTACAAAAAAATGATAATTTTGGCAACTATTTATTGAAAGCTCAAACTGAAAATAAAGTGTTTCAAATTGACGCACATTTAAAAGATAAATCCAAGTACTTTACCATTGAGATTAGTGGTTTAATGTCTGACTATAAATGTGTTGGAATTCTATTTCTTTTTAAAGATACTACACAGCATATACGCGATATGGAAGCTTTAAAAAATAATCAGGATATCTTAATGGAACGTGAGCGTTTGGCTACTCTTGGACAAATGGTTGGTGGAATAGCTCACAACTTAAAAACTCCAATTATGTCTATAGCAGGTGCTGTAGATGGATTACAAGATTTAGTTACTGAATATGAGAAATCTATAGATGATGATGATGTAACCAAAGAAGATCATCATTCTATCGCGCATGACATGAGTGAATGGATTACCAAAATTAATTCATATGATGCATACATGTCAGATGTTATTACTGCTGTTAAGGGTCAGACTGCTAACTTCAGTAGCAACACTTCAGATGAATTTACAATAGATGAATTATTAAAAAGAGTTAATATATTGATGAGACATGAATTAAAAAGTGCTTTAGTAACATTAAATACTGACTGCCAGGTTGATGACCAAACCACCTTAACAGGAAATGTTAATAGCCTTGTACAAATCGTTAATAACTTGATTTCCAATGCAATTCAGTCATATAAAGGTGAACAAAATAAATCTATAGACTTGACTATTTTTGAAAAAGATAATAATATTGTAATAAATATTAAAGATTATGGCTGTGGAATACCAGAAAAAATACAGAAAAAATTGTTTAATGAAATGGTTACCACTAAAGGCCATAACGGTACAGGCTTAGGATTGTTTATGTCTTACTCGACTATTAAAGGCCATTTTAATGGTGATTTGACATTTGAATCTGAAGAAGGTAAAGGTACATCATTTAATATAATAATGCCAATAAAATAAAAATATTACTCCTTTTTATGCAGCTTAATATTTTAATATATTTAGTTGCTCTAAATGAGGGTAAAAAGTAGGAGGAGCAATTTATGAGAAAATATTTGCAAGAATCTGAAGTATATCCATATAAGATAATAGCAGTAGATGATGATGAAGGTATTTTGGATTCATTAAAAGTTGTTTTAAAAAGATCTGGATATGATTTAACTTGTTTTTCAAATCCACGAGACGCAATCGAAGAAATGAAGAAAAATCATTATGATTTGTTACTTCTTGATTTTATAATGGATCCACTTCATGGAGATCAAGTTGTTGAAGAGATTAGAGAGTACGATAAGAGCTTATATATCTTGTTGTTAACTGGCCATAAGGATTTAGCTCCACCTTTAGAAACATTGAAAAAACTTGATATTCAAGGATATTGTGAAAAAAGTAATAATTTTGATCAATTGTTGCTTTTAATAGAGTCTGGCCTTAAATCAGTTGATCAAATGCATATTATTAATGATATAAACGAAGAGTTAAAGGGTAAAAATGAAGAACTTGAAAAAGCATACTTAGATACTATAGGTATTTTAAGGCAAACTGTTGAAGCAAAAGACCCTTATACTAGAGGACATTCAGATAGGGTTTCAGAGTATTCAGTTCTACTTGGTCAAAAGCTTGGTGTAGATGAAGAAACTATACATACTTTAAAAATAGGTGGTCTATTCCATGATATTGGTAAAATTGGAATTCCTGACAGTATTCTTTTAAAAGAATCTAAGTTAGATGATGAAGAGTACTCTCAAATTAAAAATCATCCATCAATTGGAGCTCATATCTTGGGAGATGCTGAAATCTTTAAAGATATTATTCCTATAGTATTGCATCATCATGAAAGATATGATGGTAGAGGATATCCTTCTCAGTTAGCTGGAGAAGATATTCCTTTTATGGCAAGAATAGCTGCTGTTGTTGATACTTTTGATGCAATGACCTCAAAAAGAAGCTATAGAAATGCTCTTCCAATAGAGGTTGTTATCGAAGAAATTAAAAAATGCTCAGGATCACAATTTGATCCTAAATGTGCAGAAGCTTTCTTGGATATTTTAGAAAATGATTATCAAAAAATAGAAGATATACAGAATAAATATAGAGGATAAAAAAAGAGAAGGGGAACTATACAATCGTATAGTTCCCCTCTCTTTTCTTACCAACTTACTAGTTAACTACAGGACTTATTCTTGCTAGATTCTTAGCAACCTCCTTATCATTCGCCTCAGACGTTAGCCATATTTTTTTTATGTATCTGTTATTTCTTCCAGTTGACTTACGTTTAATTTCAACATATATCAAGAAGGTCCCTCCCTGAATTCTGGTTTTATATGTTGAAATTATGCATCCCCTGTGAAACTGATTTGGGTGATCATCAGGAGCATATTGAGGTTCTGTGAGTCTTTCTTCTGTGCCATCTGTGTAGATTTCATACCCGTGAACCTTTCCCACATGATAGCACGTAGCACCTCCACTTTCAAGAACAAAATCAATTTTTTCTATCTTCTTGATAACCTTTGGGTTTATCCCAAAGATTGTTAGTACCTTTTCAGTCTCAGTGTTTGGTTCTACGTAGTTTCTAAACACCCCTTTTCTCGCAGCTCTAGATGTTTTTGCCCAGAGACCTTTCTTATTATGAATAAGTGGAAACTCATCCATAAGGTCTCCTTCTCCACTGTATTTCTTGCAGATAAGGATCGTGCCTTTCCCATTTTTCTTTTTTACCCTAGTTGGAATCCACGCTCTTATTTGATGTCCTATTCGAAATCCTCTTCCCTCTCTAATGGTCATGAACTCAGTTCCATCTTCTTTGTACAACACATAAGTTTTTGGATTTACATACCGTCCTACTACGATTTCTCTCGGATAACTCATAAAGCACCACTCCTCATGGCATAAGTTGGTAAGACTCAAAGATGTATAATCTCTGATAATACCTGTTGCTACATACTTTAATTATATCATAAAAATTGTTTTTTTTCAAATAAATCTGCCTTTTAATTTGTTTTTATTTGCATTAATATTTTGTTAGTGTTATAATCTTAAAAAATATTTAGGATAAGGAAAAATATGGATATAAGAGATTCTGTAATAAAGTTTAAAAAATATGCGCATAATTTTGATTTTGCCAATAAAGATATCGAAAGAAAATACTTTCATTCTTTTAGAGTTAAATCATTTTCAGAACAAATTGCTAAAAAGTTATATTTAGATAATGAAAAAATAAAGCTGTCTTCTTTTATAGGTTTATTTCATGATATTGGTAGATTTGAACAGTTAAAGCAATTTAGTACTTTTAACGATTATTATAGTTTTGATCATGGAAATTTTGGAGCTGAATATTTAAAAGAAAATTTACGATTTCTTGTTGATACAGATGAATTTGATGATATAATAATTCAATCTGTTAAAAATCATAATAAGTTTAGAATTGCTTCTGGTCTAAATGATGATGAATTGTTTTATTCAAAACTAGTTAGAGATGCTGACAAACTGGATATTTTATTTGAGTCAACCTCTATATTTTGGGAAGGAAAAGAAGATATTATTAATAATTCTTCAATACTTGATTATTCCTATGATTGTATAAAAAATCATAGTCTAGTTGAATATAAAAAAGGAATGAAATTAGAAAATCTAGATAGTATTATTAAAGTTTTAGCCTTTGTTTTTGACTTTAATTATACCCCTAGCTTTCAAATACTAAAGAATAATGATTATATAAATAAAATCTTGGGTAGATATAGATTTAATGATGCTACTACTAAGAAAAGAATTTGTGAGATTCAAGACATAATTAACAGTTTTATTGATTCAAAATTAGAGCAATAGAGGACTTTTAAATAACTGCAAAGTTCACGCTAAATTGTTCGTTCGACTAAGTTTTATGTAATAAGATTTAGTCCCATCAATATTTTATAAAATTTCTTATTATATAAGAAAACTTCAACTAGGATTTAAGCCTAGTTGAAGTTTTTTATCCTTCTATTGATAGAATAATCATTCCTACAAATACTAATGCAAGCATTGCATATTGTCTTAATTTTAATTTTTCTTTAAGGAAAATCCTTGACAAAATTATAGTTACTGCACTATAAGCTGCAATAAATGGTGACGCAAGTGCAGCATCTCCAAATGCAAACGCATAAATATATGTAAATTGACCTGCTGTCTCTACTAATGAGCCAATTAATTTCTTTTTGTCCTCTTTAAAATTAAATAAATCTTCTGTCTTATGAGAAAATACTAAATATCCTAAACAAATTAATCCAACTATAAGATATATTAAAGCATAAGCAACTATTACTTGGTTCTCAGATAAATCTGCTTCAAGTACATTTTCATCCAAGAATCCTCCTATTGCATCTAATACCATATATCCTAAAGCAAAAGCTAGTCCCTTAAGATATAACATGTATGCAGCTGATTTAGATATTGCCTTTTCAGTATCTGGTCTAGCTAGCATTATTGTTTCATCCTTATTTATTGATAGCAGTATAATTCCTACTATTATAAAACCAACAGCCATTAGTTGATACCATTCAACTTGCTGATGTAATACAATCATGCATAATATAGTTACAAATACACATGATGAATTTTGAATTGGTGATAAAATTGAAACTTTAACTAGTCTCATTGCTTTGTATGTACAAAACATTGATGCAATATATACTGCAGCTATTGGTAAGTATGTAATTATTACATTCAAATTCATCTCCGTCTTTGTAATTAACATATACAATACCGAAACTATTCCATAAATTATTCCATTGTATGCTATTAGTTTCAATACAGTATTTCTTTCGTTATTTGAGACACTTTTAAATATTGTCTCTGATGTTCCCCATAATAGTACTGTTAATATTGAAAATACTATCCACATTTCTTTTTACCTCTCATTGAAACAGAATTTGCTTTACTTCGTTAAAACTCCAAAACATATTAATTATATACCTTCTATTTTCTAGTTTTATCTTGTAAATTACAAATTCTGTTTAGTTTGCCTTTCTTTTTATTACTTATAAAAAAACTTCTTGCCTATTCTATTCCTAAGTATTCATTGTATGTTGTTTCTCTATCTATTAATCCTCCATCTTTTATCTCAAATATTCTATTTGCGACTGTTTGTGTTAATTCGTGGTCATGTGATGCAAAGATCATATTACCTTTAAATCTTTCCATTCCCTCATTTAAAGCTGTAATTGATTCCATATCTAAATGGTTTGTTGGTTCATCCATCACTAAGAAATTTGCTCCTGAGAGCATCATCTTAGAAAGTACACAACGAACTTTCTCTCCTCCTGAAATAACATTTACTGCTTTTAATGCTTCTTCTCCTGAAAATAACATTCTTCCTAAGAAACTTCTTACATATGTTTCATCAGGATCTTTTGAGTATTGTCTTAGCCAATCTGTAATACTTTCTTTTCCTTCAAATAAATAGTTATTATCTTTAGGAAAATAAGTATAGCTAATTGTTGTTCCCCATTTTATTTCTCCTTCATCTGGTTTTAACTCTCCTGTTAGTATTTGAAATAAAACAGTAATTGCATTTTCATTTTCAGCTAATACTGCAATCTTATCATCACTTTTTAATTTAAATGAAATATTGTCTAGTAGTTTTTCTCCATTAATAGTTTTAGATAAATTCTTAACTTCTAATATTTCATTTCCTGGTAACCTATCAGGTTCAAAATTAATATATGGATATCTTCTGTTAGATGGTTTTATTTCATCCAACTGAATCTTTTCCAATGACTTTTTTCTTGATGTAGCTTGTTTTGACTTTGATGCATTTGCACTAAATCTTGCAATGAATTCTTGAAGTTCTTTAATTTTCTCTTCTTTCTTTTTATTCTGCTCTTTCATCTGTTTTTGAAGAAGTTGACTTGATTGATACCAGAAATCATAGTTTCCTGGATATAGTTTTATTTCTCCAAAATCAACATCACAGATATGTGTACATACTTTATTTAGAAAATATCTATCATGTGATACAACAATGACTGTATTCTCAAAATTAATTAAAAACTCTTCTAGCCATGATATTGTTTTTAAATCCAAATCATTTGTAGGCTCATCTAAAAGAAGAATATCTGGATTTCCAAATAATGCTTGTGCTAATAATACCTTAACTTTTTCTCTTGCTTCAATTTCACTCATTAATTTATAATGCTTTTCTGGTTCTACTCCTAATTCATTTAATAAGCTTTCTGCATCTGATTCAGCATTCCATCCATCTAATTCTGCAAATCTTTCTTCTAGCTTCGCTGCTTTCATTCCGTCTTCTTCATTAAAGTCTGGTTTAGAGTAAATTTTATCTTTTTCTACTCTTATGTCATATAATTCTTTATTTCCCATTATTACAGTATCTATAACTGTATACTCTTCATATGCAAAGTGATTTTGCTCTAGTATGGATATTCTCTCTGTCTTTTCTTTGCTTACGTCCCCCTTACTTGGTTCTAATTCTCCAGATAATACTTTTAAAAAAGTTGATTTTCCAGCTCCGTTTGCTCCAATTATTCCATAGCAACACCCTTTGTTGAATTTAATATTCACATTTTCATACAAACTTCTTTTTCCAAATCTAACTGCAACTCCAGTAACTGTTAACATATCTTCCTCCTATATAATTCTATCTAATCAAATGTGTTTGGTCTTAAGCACTTTGATAATACTTCCTCTAGATCTGTTGTATCAACTACAGACTTAATACAAGCATCCAACATATCTTTTGAGGTAATATGCTGCATATCTAAAACATATCCATTAACATAAGCTAGTTCTCTAATAAACTCTCTTATTGTTCTTCCATTTCCTTCTCTGAATGGATGTAGTACATTTAATTCAGCCATATAGTATGCTAAGTCTTTTATAAGTTTACCTTCATTATCATCTTTTAAGTGATTTTGCTCTTGTAATTTACTTAATAATTGTTCTAGTTGTTCATCAATGTATTCCCACTCAGCAAAACTAAAAAATCCTTTTGCTATATTCTCATTTCTAAATTTTCCAGCAAAAGGGTATATATCTTCAAATAGATACTTGTGTATTCCTATTATATGATCTATATCAAAATTGCCTATCATTTTATTCTTTCTTAACTCAAATAGTTTTGCTAATACTATCTTATTTTCAGCTTTTTGCAATGTATTATTATCCTGTATATCCAAATTATTAATCAATACATTGGTTCCTTCATAACAATAAATTGAATTCCTTGCTTCATATAAATCAGCTTTCATTACAACTCCTTTTCTTTAATATGCAAAATAATTTGGAAGACGATTTTTGTCGTATTCCAAATACTCTTTTATTAGTTTTATTCTATTGAAATGATTTTTTTATATTATCAATCATCTCATTCATTGTAAATTCGTTATTATTATATCTTTTTAGCATATCAATATCTTCATTTGTAACTACCATGTTTTCAATGCCTAAGTCTTTTTTTAAATTTGCAATGTCAAACATAAATTTTTCTTCTATAGACATAATTTTCCTCCTTTGCCAACACATTTCTATTATACCATAAAAACGTCAAAAAATCTAGTCTTTTTAACGTTTTTAAAGTGTTTTTTATTTTTCCAATTTATTTCTTTTTAATTGTTTTTTTACTTTTTATATGATAGTATTAATATGAAATTATAAAAGGAGTTTTTTATGAGAAAAGAAAAACTAGACGAACTAAATAATCTTATTGAAAATTATAAAACAGTTGAAGTCTTTAATAAGCATAAAGTGGATTCAGGCTTCTTATCTATAGAACAAGCCGATTATAAACTTAACAATGGCAAAATTATTAATAGAGATAGCCTACTTAAAAATAATAGAGATGGAAGTTCTTGCAATGTTTTAGCCATTACCAAAGATAAAGAAGTTATTTTTACAGTTCAACCTAGAGTCCAATTGGAAAGAACTGTAGGAGTTGAAATTCCGGCTGGTTTAATTGAAGATGGAGAATCACCTGTTGAGGCTATAAAAAGAGAGCTATTAGAAGAAACAGGATATACTTCTAATAATTTTATTAAACTAGTTAGATGTTATCAAGATGAGGGTTGCTCAAAGGCAATTGTTAATAGTTTCCTTGCTTTAGATTGTGAAAAAATACAAAATCAAAACTTAGATGACGATGAATTCATTAGTGTCTTTACTTGCAATTATGATGAAGCTTTTGAACTAATCGATATGGGATATATATGTGGAGCTTTTTCGATTATGGCATTAGAAATGTCAAAAAAATATTTTAAATAATAATAAATTTTATATAGAAAAACTGTTTTTTATGGTGATTTTTATTCTTTATTTTTCAAAAATATTACAAAACCTATAAATTTTAAGTTTTTTTAAGTTTTTTTAGCTTTTTTTCTTGACATTGTGCTTTTTATTTGCTACATTATAGATGAACAAAAGATGGAGAATATAAATTTTATAGGAGGATTATCATGAATAAATCTGATTTAGTTAATGCAGTAGCAGAAAAAGCTAATGTATCAAAGAAAGTTGCTGATGCATCAGTTGCAGCAGTATTTGAAGCAATCAAAGGTGGACTAGCAAAAGGAGAAAAAGTTCAATTAATAGGATTTGGAACTTTTGAAACAAGAAAAAGAGCTGCTAGAAAAGGAAGAAATCCACAAACAGGAAAAGAAATGAAAATAGCTGCTAAAACAGTTCCTGCATTCAAAGCTGGAAAAGCTTTAAAAGATGTAGTAAATAAATAATTTATTTATAAAACCAAGGCTAAACCCTTGGTTTCTTTATTGCATTTATATTCTCATAAAACAATATGATTTGAAAGGTTTTATTATGATTTTAAAATACACAGTGGTTACTACTGATGACTTTTATAGTGTTAAAAATGTTTTACGAAATCATTTCCATGTTTCAACAAGATTATTAAATAAACTAAACAAGCTTGGAATGATTTTTTTAAATGAAGCCAAATGCAATATAAATTCTCCTATTCAAGCTGGAGATATTGTTTCGTTTTCTCTTAATTATGATGAAGATAATTCTAATATAATTCCTACGAAAATGGATTTAGATATTGTTTTTGAAGATAATTCTCTTATTGTTATTAATAAGCCCCCTTTTATGGCTATTCACCCAACATCTTATCATTTTGATGATACATTATCTAATGGAGTTAGGTATTACTATGATAAAATTGGTTTAAAAAAGAAAATAAGACCTGTAAATCGACTAGATAGAAATACTTCTGGTTTAGTTGTTTTTGCTAAAAATGAATTTATTCAAGAATTGTTAATAAAGCAAATGAAAAAAGGCATGTTTAAAAAAAAGTATTTGGGTATAGTTGAAGGAGTATTAGAAAATAAAGAAGATTCTATAAATGCCCCCATTTCAAGGAAAGAAAATAGTATTATTGAAAGAAAAATTGATGATAAAGGATTTCCTTCAATGACTCACTATAAAGTTTTACAAGAATTTTCAAATTATTCCTTAGTTGAGTTTTGTTTAGAAACTGGTCGAACCCATCAAATTCGCGTTCATACACAATTTATAGGTCATCCTTTGCTTGGTGACTCATTATATGGAAAAGAGTCAGTCTTAATTAATAGGCAAGCATTACATAGCTACTACATTTGTTTTAATCATCCTTTATCTGGTGTATTGTTAAAGTTAAAGTCAAAGTTACCAAAAGATATGCAAAAATTAGTATCTTCTTCTATAGATTAACATTAAATAATTAATATTAATAGTTGAACGTATTTTCAAAATACTTAAAAAGAGACAACCGATGGTTGCCTCTTTATTTTTTTATTAGTTACTTACTTTGTTCCACTAGGAACGTTCTGTGATGAAGTTTTAGGACTTCCAAAATAAGGACTTCCGTTACTGTTCCAACTAAATCTCTGGATAAATATCTCTCTAGAATTCCACCAGCTATCCCCTTCTGGAGTATTTGGATTTCTATTACCATGATATATTATCCAATCTTCTTTTCCATCAGGAGATTTCACAAAGCTTGCATGACCTGGTCCATACACTCCATTACCACTTGAGAATACTGGTCCACCACTCTTAACCCATGACGATTGACTTAATGGATTACTTCCATTTAATCTCAATGTTGCTAAGCAATAGTTATAATGCCATGAACCATTTGCAGAGTATACAATAAATACTTTTCCGTTATGAGTTAATACTTCTGGTCCTTCATTTATATAAGGATAATCTTTTCTTTCCCAGCTTGCTGGTGTAGATATTAGTACTCTATTACCTGATATTTTCTTAGGACTACTCATAGGGGCTATATACAAATTTTGTATTCCATCTTGGCTACCTGGCCATCCAGACCATATGAAGTATAATCTATTATTATATTTCATTACCGTACCATCTATTGCCCATCCTCCAGTTGAAAGCTGACCAATCATGGTATAGTTTCCTAATGGATCAGACGAGTTAGATTCTAGTACATACATTCTTCTGCTTCCAGCTCCATTTGAGCCATATACTATTGCTGCATATATATACCATCTACCATTTAGATAATGAAGTTCCGGAGCCCATATTGATGACCCTCCACTCCAGTATACTGTTTTTCCTCCAGACTTAGTTAATTTATTTAATTGATCTGTTTTAAAAATCTGAATTCCATTTCCTGTTGATCTAATAAAATAGTAATATCCATCTTTTTGGTATACCCATGGATCTGCACCACCCATTAGTGGATTATTAAATTTACTAATTTTTACTTTATTCCATATTGCATATAAGGTTACTGTAGAAGGGCTTTTATTTATCCAGTTGTCTGTAACTCCACTATTATAACTATAACTTGTTCCTTTTCCATTAGACTTTGTATTCCAATTTGCAAATGTATATCCACTTCTAGAACACTTAACATTAAACTTTTGTCCACTTTTGCCATATGTAAAAGTCTGAGTTCCTCCTCCACTTCCTCCATTAGCTTTAAAAGTTACTTTTACTGTCTTTATAATCTTATACTTGCAAGTTGCTGTTTTTCCATTTGATGTCTTTGCAGTTATTGTTACTGTCCCAACTTTTTTAAATGTTACTTTTCCTGAAGATACACTTGCAATGTTTTTATTACTAGTTGTCCATGTTACATTCTTATTTGATGCTGTTGCTGGTTCTACTGTAGCTTTTAATGTTGCTGATTTAACTTTACCTATATCTATAGTTTCTGATGTTTTATTCAAGTGAATACTTTTAGGACTTGTTGTTACATTTACTTTACATTGTTTGCTTATATTAGTTCCCTCTATCGTTGCTGTTATCGTTGCTTCTCCATTTTTTAATCCTGTTAGTGTTGCTGTTTCTCCCGATGCACTCATATATACTATATTACTATTTCCATTTGTCCATTTTATTTTCTTGTTGCTTGCTGTATTTGGTTGTACCTCTGCAGTAATTTTTATTGTTTTTGTTCCACTCATATCTAGGCTTACATTTGTTTTGCTTAATTTTAATCCTGTAGGGCTTGTTGTAACAGTTACTTTACAGGTTTCTACTATATCTGTTCCTGCTATCTGTGCTGTTATTGTTGCTGTTCCATTTTTCTTTGCTTTTATTGTTCCATTTGAATCTATTGTTGCTACTTCCTCATTGCTACTTCATATCATTACTGATTTGTTCTTGGCATCTTCTGGTTCTACTTCTACTGTTATTTTCTTCTCTTTTTCTTTACTTAAGTCTATGCTTACATTTTTGTCCATGTTTATCTTTGTTGCTACTGTTTGTACTTCTACTTTACATACTGCTTCTTTTCCATTTGTTGTTTTTGCTATTATGTTTGCTTCTCCATTTCCTT
>JAFWNQ010000019.1 GCA_017510245.1 Clostridia bacterium | reverse complement strand
TACAATAACATATAATGGTGATGGAGCATTATCAGTTTCATCAAATGCTACTGGAAAGGCAACAGCATCATTAAGTAGCAAGACAGTTACAGTAAAAGGTGTCGCAGCAGGCAGCGCAACAATAACAGTAACAGCTGCAGCGGGAACAAACTATTCGGGTAAAACAGCAACATATTCAGCTACAGTTCAAGCAGCAATTTATGAAGTATCAAGTGTTGCAAGTGGAAAACAAAAATACCATAGAAGCTTAGCAAATGCAGTTGCAGCATCAAATGCGGGAGCTACTGTAAAGGCTCTAGCAAATGCATCAGAAACTGGAAATGTTACTATTACAAAGAATTTAACTATAAATACAAATGAAAAAAGTATTTCTAGGGAGAATGGATCAATTAGAGTTGAAGGTGGTACAGTAACACTGAGTGGAACAGGAAGTGTAGTTAATACTTCTGATAAATATGCAATAATAGTAACAGAATCAGGAGTATTCAAAACTTCAGGAACGCCTCTTATCCAATCAGCAGGAAATGGAATTCATGGAGCGAAAAAAGCTTCGATAAGCATATTAGGAGGATATGTATATGCTATCGGAAGGGGACCAATAATAATGGCAGATCAAAGTAACTTAACTTTAACAGATGCCTATGTATATACACCAAAAAAAGACAAGAATGCAATTTACTATTCGGCTGGTTCAACTGGAACATTAACAATTAATGGAGATAGCAGTGTTGGAAATGGCTATCAAAATGCTTCGGGATTAGATGGATCAGGAAACTATTCTGGAACGATTAATACAAATTCAACTGGAAAAGTTACACTAGCAGGTACATGTGGAGTATATGCAGGACCTTATGGAGGAAATGCAATCTATTGTTCAAGTAAATGTACAGTGGAATGTAAAGAACATTCAAAGATATATGCTTTAAATGAAAATGATAAGGACGGAATACTCATGAATGCAGCAGGGGGATCTATTATTTTTAATTCGGATAGATGGTTTTATTGTACAGGAAGCCATGTTGCTTCAACAGGATCATACAATTCTGCAATAACAGTAACAAAAGGCCAATTTGTTTCAAGAAATAGTAAATATATGTTTTTCAAAAACGGTGCAAATGATACAACAAATGTTTCAACTGGTACAGCAGGAGACAGAGTATTTAATTATATGAATAGTTATAAAACGAGAACAACAAAAACTATAAGTGGATGCTATTATTACAAAAAAGGAGTATAGTAAAACATAGTTAAGAAAAACAGATGAATATGAAATAAAACAAGAAAAATAGTAAAATAAAACAACCAACTTGCAAATTAGCAAGTTGGTTGTTTTATTTAATTATTTAAAGTTTTTTTCTTATAAATCTTTTTCAATTCAAGATTTCTCTTTATCTTATGTGTTGTTGTTTTTTCCATCTCTTCTGTTTGAAGAATTATTCTTTTAATATGTTTATAATCGGCTAGGTTTGCATCTACATATTTCTTAATGTCTTCCATAACTATTTTATCTTTTTTTGTATAGCTAACAATTTTTCCATATGCTTTTTCGAATTCTTCTTCATCATAGACTACCTTAGCTGCTAGTAGTGTATCTGTTTTTGAACTATTTCTGGCAAATACCAAACTCTCTTTTACATAAGGAATCTTGTTTATTAAACCTTCAATTTCATCAGGATACACATTCTTTCCATTTCTTAAAACAATAGTATCAGATTTTCTACCAGTTAAAAACAGGAAGCCATCTTTATCAATATACCCATAATCTCCAGTTTTAAAGTAGCCCTCATCATCAAATACTTCTTTAGTCTTTTCGTCATTGTTGTAATATCCAAGCATTACATTAGGAGCCTTAGCACAAATTTCGCCAATGCCTTCATCGTTTTTATCTATTACTTTTAGTGAAACAGAAGGAAGTGCAATTCCAACTGAACCCGGTCTACCGACTTTGTCTGTTTCTGCTGTAAGAATAGGGGAGGTTTCAGTTAAACCATAACCTTGAATAGAAACAATTCCTAAATCATAGTAACCCTGAATTGTGTCTTTTTCCATTTGGGCAGAACCATAATAGATAATTCTAATTCTACTACCAAGTTTTTCACGAATTTCTTTAAATAGTTTTTTTCTAACATCTATATGAAGTTTTAAAAGTGCTCTTGAAATTTTAACTCCTTTTTCAAAAGTTGCTCTTTTTCCAGATTCATCAATTCCTTTTTGTATTTTTTTATAAATTGTTTCAAGAAGAAGGGGAACAGCAACGATTATAGATATATCATAGTCTTTTAAGTTTTGTGCATAATACCTTAATCCATCACAGAATGCTAGTGTGATTCCACAGCTAAAACCATATAGAAATGATACTAAACTTTCGAAGGTATGATGTAATGGCAATACTGATAGAATTGCATCAGTTGGATACATCTTGGCATGAGTTGTAACATCTTCGATATTTATACAAATATTTCTTTGAGATAACATTACACCTTTAGCTTCTGAAGTTGTTCCAGATGTAAATAGTAATACTGACAATGCATTTTCATCAATTTCTACTTCATCATATTTTGTATCACCTTTATCAATAAGTTTTTTACCTTCTTTAATTACATTTTTCCAAGTTAGTACATCTTTGTCTTTTATTTCATCCATTGAGATAATTGTGTGCAATAAAACTTTTTTATCTTTTTTTAGTTTTTTAAAAGTATCAATATACTGACTATCACAAACAATAACTTCAATTTCACTTCTTCTTACTAGGGTTTCAAGTTCTTTCTCTGGAAGTAACTTATCTAGAGGAACAATTATCATTCCAGCTGTTGTTGTTCCTAAATAAGTCATACACCATTCATATCTGTTTTTACCTATAACTCCAATCTTTTTGTTTTTAATTTTTCTGTTTAACATTGCAGTTCCAAAAGACTTTATATCCGAATCGGCTTGTAAATAAGTTTTTTCAATTATTTTTTTGTCAGTTGGCTTATTTTTATATTTGTATGCTACATTATTGGGATAATGCTCAACTGTATAAGAAACAAGTTCTCTAAAATTCTTGATTCTTCTTGATTTGTAAACCCTTCTATCAGGTTCTTTTGAATTTCTGATTTTATCTATCTCTTCATCTGAATAAATCATAATGACACTCCTTTTTAGTTTTTTTTATTTTATCACAATAAAAAAAACAGAGCAATAAAAAGAGAATTAATTGACCGAGTATACAAATATTTTTTAGTGTGGGAAATAGGCTAAAAATTGACAAATCGGCTAAAAAAGAGTAAAATATAGATTGTGTAGTTATATGAATAATACACTGTTTATATTATTTATGAAGGGAATATTTGTATGCCGAGTGGTAATAGTATAAAATCAGAGAGTTTTGTTTCAAGAACAAAAATCTATTTGATAGTTATATTCTTATTATTAGCTATATTGTGTATACTGAACTATAGATTTATACCAGCAGCAATTTCATTATTTGTTTTATTAATAATGTATACTCAATGGAGTAATAATAGAAGAAAAGCAGAATTATCTGAACAATTAAAGGACTTAACCTTAAATGTAAATACTACAGCAAAAACAACTTTAATTAATTCTCCTTTTCCTTTAGTTATGTTAGAGACTAATGGCAATATGATTTGGAAAAGCGAAAAATTTGCATATGAATTTGTAGATATTAACGTTGATGATTTTTTAAATGATGTTTTAAAAAATGTAAAGACTTTAATAGATAATTCTGAAAATAAGGACAAAGGTAAAATTTTATCAGAGATAGAAGTAAATAATAAGCATTATCAAATAATGGGATCATATGTGAAATCACATAAAAAGAATAGAACAAAATCTCAAGAATATACAACAATTTTGTATTTTATTGATGATACAGAAAAGATTAAACTCGAAAAGAATATTTATGATAATGATATATGTTTAGGAATAATTATGGTAGATAATTATGAAGAAGTTAGCCAAAGAATTTCAGCAGAAGCTAAGCCTATAATGATAGCAAAAGTTGAACAAAGCATATATGATTGGGTAGCAAAATATAATGCCATGATTATAAAATCTGATAGAGATAGTTTTTATTGTATTGCTAACAGAAAGGCTTTACATGAAATGTTGCAAGATAAGATGTCAATCTTAGATGAAATAAAAAAATCTGATGTTGGTGATTTAACTCAAGCAACATTAAGTATTGCATTTTCTAATGATGGAAAAACAATTACTGAAAAAGAAGAATCAACTAGAGCAGTGATTGATATTGCATTGGGAAGAGGTGGAGACCAAGCAATAGTTAAAATTGATGGGAAATATGAATTCTTTGGAGGAAGAACCCAAGAAGTAGAAAAGAGAACTAAGGTAAAAGCTAGAATGATTGCTCATGCATTACAAGAACTTGTACAAGAATCAGATAATGTACTATTGATGGGACATTCGCATTGTGATATGGATGCTATAGGTTCTGCTATGGGATTGTATAGATTTGCAAAAGATTTAGGAAAAGAAGCAAAAGTAATAAATGAAACAACAGGTATTGGAATTGAAAGATTTATAGATGAGGCTAAGAAGACAGAAGAATATGCTGATTGCTTTGTATCAGAACAACAAGCTAAAGAACTAATGAACAAAAATACATTGTTGATAGTAGTTGATACAAATAAAAGAAACTATGTTGAATCACCAGCAATTTTAGAACTTGCAAAAAAAGTTGTTGTTGTTGACCACCATAGAAGAAGTACAGATTATATTGAAGATGCCATATTAACATTCCATGAAGTGTATGCTTCATCTGCTGCCGAATTAGTAACTGAGATAATTCAGTATGCACAGTTTAAAATTGATCTCACAACAATAGAAATGGAAGCGTTATATGCAGGAATAATGCTGGACACTAAAAACTTTACTTTTAAAACTGGAGTAAGGACATTTGAAGCTTGTGCATATCTTAGAAGATGTGGTGTAGATATTATAAAAGTAAAAAAATGGTTCCAAAGTGATTTGGAGACATATCAAACCATTTCTGATATAGTATCAAAATCAGAAATATTGAATGACAACATTGCTATTTCGCAATATGATAAGAATGATAGTGATGCTAATATTATAGTAGCTAAAGCTGCTGATGAATTGCTAACTATTGGAGGAATTACAGCGTCGTTTGTTTTAGGAATAATAGGTGAAACGATTTACATTAGTGGTAGATCAATTGGAGATATAAATGTTCAAATAATTCTTGAAAAACTTGGTGGCGGAGGACATATTACTCTAGCTGGTGCTCAAATTGAAGGCATGAGCATAGAAGATGCAAAACAAGAATTGATAAACAGAATTAATGAATACTTTTTTGAAATAGAAAATTAGAAGAGTCCCATAATAATGTGGGACTTTTCTTTTGCTTATATACAAATGTAAATTAAGTCAATTCATTAAAGTTTCTTTAGATTAATATGTATTTACTTTGAACCGGATTTGTGATATTATATAAAAGTATAAAGAAGAAGGAGTGATATTATTTATGAAGGTAATTTTATTAGATAATATAAAAGGGGTTGGAAAAAAAGATGATATAATAACTGCTAATGATGGATATGCTAGAAACTTTTTAATTCCACAAAAGAAAGCTGTTGAAGCAACTCCTGGAAATTTAGCTAAATTAAAATCAAAACAAGATTCAAAGGCTCATAAAAAAGATTTAGAGAAAGCTGAAGCAGAGAAAATTAAAGAGCAGTTAGGAAATATTGTTTTAGAAATTGAAGTTAAAGCTGGAGATAATGGAAAGATTTTTGGTGGAGTAACATCTAAAGAAATTTCTGATAAATTAAAAGAAAAACATAAAATAGAAATTGATAAAAAGAAAATAGAACTTAAAGAAACTATTAAGAACTTGGGAACATTTAATGTCAATGTAAAACTGTTTGAGGGAGTGAATGGAACTTTAAAGGTTAAAGTTATATCTAAATAGTAAAACAAATTTTCAAATTATTATATTGACAAACATGACGAAATATCGTAAAATAATTAACATAGAAAATGAGAATTAGCAGAATGTGTTGCCACTGTACATAAGCATAGCTTAAGTTATGAGAATGGAGGTGGTGTCTATGATAGAATCAGGATTAACAATAACAATATATTTAGTATTCTACGCGTTAGTAGGAATAACTATCATAAACGTTGCCTTAATAATTGCATTGGTGATTGTTATATATAGGCAATAAAAAATAAACCATTCTGCTTTGCTAGGGGAATGGTTTATCAAAATTCTTCAACTGACAACACATTTTGTGTTTCTCATTTTCTATATTTATTATACACATTTCATAGTAAAATGTCAAATAGAGTGAAAGGAAATCAAAGATGGAGCTACAAAAAATTCCGCCACATGATGAAGAAGCTGAACAAGCTGTAATTGGTAGTATGCTTACAGATAAAGATGCTGTTGTTGCAGGAATAGAAGTTTTAAAACCAGAAGACTTTTATAGAAATGATAATAGTACAATTTTTGAAGCAATTTCAAATGTGTATTCAAAGGGCGAGCCAATTGATATTATTACAATTAAAGAAGAATTAACATCCATGGGAAAATTTGAAGCTGTTGGTGGAATTGAGTATCTTGCGAATTTGCCAGAAAAGGTTCCAACAACAGCTAATGTCGACAAATATGTAAAAATAGTTGAAAACAAGTCATTACTTAGAAGTTTAATTAAAACTGCTAATGAGTTAATTGAGTTAGGATACAATCAAAATGAAGAGATTGAAGAAATAATGGATGGGGCAGAGAAGAAAATTTTTGACATTATGCAGAGGAAGTCTCAAAAAGGATATTCTTCAATTAAAGATATACTTGTTGACTCGTTTGAAGAATTGCAAGAACTATATAATAATAAGCAACATATCACAGGTGTTGCTAGTGGATTTATAGATTTAGATAATAAAACAGCTGGATTACACAAATCTGAATTAGTATTAATAGCAGCAAGACCTGCAATGGGAAAAACTGCTTTTGCATTAAATATAGCTACTAATGCAGCTATACAAGCCAATACACCTGTTGTTGTGTTTAGCTTGGAAATGTCAAAAGAGCAATGTGCAAACAGAATCTTGTGCTCTCAGGCAATGGTTGATAGTCAGAAAGTAACAAAAGGTGATTTAGACGATGAGGAATGGTCTAAACTAGCAATTGCATCTGGTGAATTATCGGAATCTGCAGGAATATTTATTGATGATACTCCTGGAATAACTGTTGCTGAGATTAGAGCTAAATGTAGAAAATTAAAAATAGAAAAAGACATTGGTTTAATTGTTATAGATTATTTACAACTGATTAGAGGAAGCGGAAAAACATCAAGTCGTGAACAAGAAATAGCTGAGATAAGTCGTTCTCTAAAAATTCTTGCGAAAGAAATTGATGTACCAGTTATTGCTTTATCACAACTATCACGTTCTCCAGAAGCAAGAACAGATCATAGACCAATGCTTCAAGATTTGCGTGAATCAGGATCAATTGAGCAAGATGCAGATATTGTAATGTTTATATATAGAGATGACTATTATAATCCAGAAACAGAACAAACTAATATTGCTGAAATAATAATTGCAAAAAATAGAAGTGGTCCTGTTGGAACAACAGAACTTCTTTGGATGCCTAGCTTTACTAAGTTTGTTAATAAATACAATGGTTAAATTGGGCTTAGATTTTGCTCTGAGCACTTTTTAATCAATTTGAAAGCGGTTACGTACAAAACGTACGCGCCCTTGCTTCCAAATATTCATAAAAAGCACTCAGCTTCACAATTTAAACTTAACTTAATAGTCAAAATAAAAATAGTTTAGGGTAAAAAGAAAGAGCTGAGATTGAGCCTACAATAAAGGAGAAAAAATGGCAAAACGCTTACACAAGGTGGAACAAGAATTTCTTGATACTATAAAAAATAGTAAGTTAATAGAACCAGGTGATAAAATTGTAGTAGGAGTATCGGGAGGACCAGATTCTACTACTCTTTTAACATGCTTATATAAGTATAAAGATCGTTTTAAATGCGAAATTATTGTTGCTCACATTAACCATTTAATTAGAAAAGATTCCACAGACGATGAAAAATATGTGGAAAACTTGTGTAAAAAAATAAATCTAAAGTTTTATAAAAAAAGAGTAGAAGTTGAAAAATTAGCAAAAGAAGAAAAAAGAAGTACAGAGGAAATGGGAAGAGTAATAAGATATAAATTCTTTGATGAAGTTGCAGAAAAAGAAGGAGCTAATAAAATTGCTATTGCACATAATATGAATGATAATGCAGAAACAATGCTCTTAAATTTAATTAGAGGAACAGGCCTTTCTGGACTTGAAGGAATAAAGTCACTTGAATATAATAAATATATTAGACCGCTAATTAACTGTGAAAGAAAATATATAGAAGACTATTGTGATATTAATGATTTGAATCCTAGAATAGATAGTACAAATAAGGAAAATATTTATAAAAGGAATATTATTAGAAATAAAATAATACCATTAATAGAAGAACTTAATCCAAATATAGTACAAACTTTAAAAAGAACATCAAACATTGTTGTTGAAAACAATAGATATATAGATAATGAAGCAGAAAAGGTTTATAATAGAATTGCCAAAGTAGAAGAGAACAAAGTTACATTAAGCATAAAAGAGATAAATAATCTACAAGTTATTATAAAAAGCAGGGTAATTATCATTGCAATAAATCAAATTCAAGGTGATACTAAGAATATAGATAACTCAAACATAAATGAAGTTCTAAAATTGATAGAAAAAAATGTAGGTAATAAGTTTATTTTACTAAATAAGAACGTTAAAGTTGAGATTAATAAGGGAAGAGTAATTATTTCAAAGCAAGAATTGCATTTTTAGGTATATATATTAATCTGAAAATGATTTTGATAGACATGAAAAATACTATAAAAGTTTTCTTTAAAGTCTTGCATTAATTAATTTGATATGATAATCTTATAATTGCTTAAATGTGTATTTTATCATTGAGTAGAACAGGAGAAAAAAATGAAGATGAAAAACGGATTAAAGACAGTAGCCGTTTGGCTAATAATAGGAGCAATATTAGTTTTTGTTATTCCTGCAATTTTAGATAGTGCAAATAACAAGATGACGTATTCAGAGCTTTTAGAAAAAATAGAATCAGGTGAAGTTACTGATGTACAGATTAATTATGGCAATGAATCAGCCAGTGTTAAATTAACTGATAAAAGCATAAAAACAGTTAATATTCCTGATGTAGAAAACTTAATGGAAAATTTAAATTCAAAAATGAAAGATGATTCAGTAAGTGTTGTAATGGAGGATGAACCTTTCTGGATGATTGTTTCTGAATTACTTGTGCCTGTATCAAGCATAATTTTAATTTTATTAATGTTAATGATTTTTATGGGTGGAGGACAAAGACAAGGAGGAAATGGCTCACTTCCTTTTGGAAAAAGTAGAGCTAAAATGATAAATGGAAACACCAAATCAAAGATTACATTTAAAGATGTTGCTGGAATTGATGAAGAGAAAGAAGAGCTTGAAGAAATTGTTGAATTCCTAAAGAATCCAAAGAAGTATACCGAAATGGGAGCAAGAATTCCAAAAGGAGTACTATTAGTTGGTCAACCAGGAACAGGAAAAACACTACTTGCAAAAGCTGTTGCAGGTGAGGCAGGAGTTCCATTCTTATTTATTAGTGGTTCAGACTTTGTTGAAATGTTTGTTGGTGTTGGAGCTTCAAGAGTTAGAGATTTATTTGAAGAAGCAAAGAAAAATGCACCATCAATTATATTTATAGATGAAATTGATGCAGTAGGTCGTCAAAGAGGAGCTGGACTTGGTGGAGGACATGACGAAAGAGAACAAACATTAAACCAAATGCTTGTTGAGATGGACGGATTTACAGCAAATGAGGGAGTTATTGTAATAGCAGCAACTAACAGACCTGATATATTGGATAAAGCTTTATTAAGGCCAGGTAGATTTGACAGACAAATAGTTGTACCAGCACCTGATGTAAAAGCGAGAGAACAGATTTTGGATGTACATAGTTCTAAAAAGAAATTTGAAGCAGATGTAGATTTAGGAGTTATAGCAAAAAATACTTCTGGATTTACAGGGGCAGACCTTGAAAATTTACTTAATGAAGCGGCTCTTTTAGCAGCAAGAAGAAATAAACAATCTATAGGACAGAAAGAAATTGAAGATGCAATGGTAAAAGTTTCAATGGGACCAGAAAAGAAGAGTAGAGTTAGAAATGATAAAGAAAAGAAACTTGTTGCTTATCATGAAGGTGGTCACGCAGTAGTTAGTAAATTCTTACCTACACAGGATCCAGTTCATGAGATTTCAATTATTCCAAGAGGTGTGGCAGGTGGATACACAATGTATCGCCCAACAGAGGATAAGTCTTTTGTTTCAAGAACAGAAATGCTTGAGAACATTGTATCATTATTAGGTGGTAGAGTATCAGAAGAACTTGTACTAGGAGACATTTCTACTGGAGCAAGTAATGATATAGAAAGAGCTACTCAAATTGCAAAATCAATGTGTACACAATATGGAATGAGTGAGAGACTTGGAACAATTATGCTTGGATCAAGTCAAGAAGAAGTATTCTTAGGAAGAGACTTTGCACATGAAAAAGCATATTCAGAGCAAACAGCTGCAGCAATTGATGAAGAAGTTAAAAGAATTATTGATTGGGCTTATGAAAAGGCGAAGACAATACTTCAAGAAAATAGAGATAAGCTTGATAGAGTTGCAGAAATACTAATTGAAAAAGAAAAAATTACAGGAGAAGAATTTGACGAAATATTTGATTAGAAACATATATTAAAAAATCTAAACATCAATTTTGATGTTTAGATTTTTTTAATATCAAAGCTGTTTTCCATATTATATATAATGTAGTGAAGACGAACAATTTAACTAGAATTTATATTCTTTTTATAGTTGTAAAATAAAACAAAATCCTTACTATCTATAGCTATTTTAAGAATAATAAAACATTAAATTCAGTAATAAAATTTTGACAAATTTTTCAATAATATCTTGTTTTTTATATACATTTAATGGTATAATAATATGTGTGAAATTGGGCAATAATTAACAAATACCACAATCAGTGAGGTAATAATGGAAAACAAAAAAAAGATGCCAATGAAAGATAAGATAAAAAAGAGAAAAAAAGTATTAAAGATTTCTCAAAGAAGAGCTTTGATTTTTTTAATTATAATTGTTTTGCTATTATGTGGCTTACTTATTAGAATAGGAAAGATACAGTTTATAGATGGTGATTATTTAAGGCAAAGAGAGTATAATCAGTCAATCTCAAGTTCGGTAATAAGTGCAAAACGTGGAATTATTTATGACTGTAACAAAAAGTCTTTAGCTATAAGTGCGGATGTAGATACAATTAGTGTTAATCCAAAATTGATTAAATCAAAGAATAAAAAAGAAGTTGATCAGGAAGAAACAAAAGCACTAAAGGAGAATTTAGCTAAAGAATTTTCAGACATATTTGAGTTAGACTACAATTCTGTTTTGGAAAAACTAAATAGTGAAAAAGAACTTGAAACAATCGTATCAAAGGTTGAAAACGATAAAGTAGATGAATTAAGAAAATGGCTAAAAGATAACAATGCTGGTCCTGGAATAAATATAGATAAAGATACAAAAAGATATTATCCATATGATAATTTAGCATCAAATTTAATTGGATTCTGCGGAACTGATAATCAAGGATTAGATGGTGTTGAATTAAGTTATGACAGAATTCTTAAAGGAACAAACGGAAAAAGAACTACATCTATTTCTGTAACTCAAGATGCAATTCCAGATGGAGATGAGCAATATATAGCTCCTGAAGATGGAAGCAATATTTATTTGACAATAGATTCAAATATACAGAAAATTGCTGAAAAATATTTAAAACAAGCTGTTGAAGAAAATAGTTGCTCAAGAGGAGGAAATGTTATAATTGAGGATCCAACGACTGGTGAAATTTTGGCAATGGCTACATATCCAGATTATAATTTGAATGAGCCATATACTCCAAATTCATCAATAAGTAGTGGATGGGATGAACTTGCTACAGAAAAAAAGAGTGAGCTGTTGTATTCGATGTGGAGAAACAGAGCAGTCTTAGATACATACGAACCAGGTTCAACATTTAAAGTTATAACTGCTTCAGCAGCACTTGAAGAGAGTTTGGCTAAGACTGATATTGCTGGTGATTTTTACTGCAGTGGAAAAGTACAAGTTTCAGATAAAGAAATTAGTTGTGCAAAGGAAAGCGGACATGGTTCTGAAACCTTGAGGCAGGCTCTTGAAAATTCTTGTAACCCAGCTTTAATTCAATTAGGGCAGAGAATAGGAGTTAGTACTTTTTATAAATACTTGAGATCGTTTGGTCTATTTAGTAAAACTGGTATTGACTTGCCAAGTGAAGGAAACAGTACTTTCTGGAGTGAAAAAAATGTTGGACCAGTTGAGTTAGCAACAATGTCATTTGGACAGAGATTTACAATAACTCCTATGCAATTAGTAAAAGCAGTTAGTGCAATAGCAAATGAAGGGGTAATGGTAACTCCTCATATTGTTAAGAAAATTGAAAATACAAATACAGGAACAATAACAAATATTGAAACTGTTGAAGAAAAACAAGTTATTTCAAAAACAGTTGCAAATAATATGAAAGATATTATGAAAGATGTTGTTGAAAAAGGTGGAGGAACTTATGCTCAAGTTTCAGGATATACTATAGGTGGAAAGACAGGTACATCTGAACCAGACCCAAGTCATCCTGAAAATGGATATGTATCATCATTCCTAGCTATAGCACCGGTAGAAAATACAAAATTAGTTGTACTTCTAACACTATATGCACCACATACAAGTGACTATTATGGTGGTAAAATTGCAGCACCAGCTGTTTCTCAAATTTTATCTGAAGTACTTCCATATTTAGATATACCATCTAACGATAAATCTGATAACAGTAATAGTAATCTACTAAGTGTACCAAACGTTAAAACAAAAACTTTTACTGAAGCAAAAAAGATTATCGAATCTATGGGATTAAAATGTGATAGTTCATCGCAGTCAGATGATGTTATTACAGAACAAGTTCCTACAAGTGGAACTCAACTAACTAGTGGGGGAATAGTAAAGCTTTATTCAAGTGGACATGATGAAAGAGTATCACAAACAGTTCCTGACTTAAAGGGAGTAACATTTGAAAGAGCTAAGATTATGCTAGAAGCTAAGAACTTAAATATATCTAAAACAGGTTCAGGAATTGTAATTGCACAAAATCCTCAAGTTGGAGCTACTGTAGATGAAGGAACAGTTGTTAGTGTTACGCTTCAAGAACAAGCAACAAAAACTCAAAATTAGAAAGGTTGTGTAAATGGACATTTATAATGAAACAAGATACTTGATGAAAAGTTATAATATACATCCTAAAAAGAATTTTGGACAAAACTTTTTGATTGACAAGCATATGCTTAACAAAATTGCTAAAGATGTTTCAAAAGATGATATTGTTCTAGAAATAGGACCAGGATTAGGAAACTTAACAGCTATTTTGTTGGAAAAAGCAAAAAAAGTAGTTGCTGTAGAAATAGATGCTAAAATGGTAGAAGTACTAAATGACAGATTTAAATTATATAATAATATAGAAATAATTAATGAAGATATTTTAAAACTTGATATTAACAAAATAGCGCCAGGAGCTAAGGTAGTGGCGAACTTACCATATTATATAACAACTTCTATAATAACTAATATTATAAAGTCTAATATAAAAGATATTACATTATTGATTCAAAAAGAGGTAGCAGATAGAATTTGCACAGAACCAGGAAATAAAGACGCAGGAGCAATTACTTATTATATAAATTATTTTGCAGATGCATGTGTTGTTGATTATGTAAGTAGTGATAGTTTTATACCACAACCTAAAGTTGAGTCAGCAATAGTAAAGATTACTAAGTTAGATGGACCTAGAGTAAATGTGGAAAATGAAGAACTATTATTTAGACTAATTAAAGAAAACTTCACTAAAAGGAGAAAGAGTATCACAAACTCGTTAGGTAGAATTATTGAAAAAAATAAATTGATAAATATTTTAGACGAATTACAGATTGATGTTAATACAAGAGGAGAGGCATTATCATTGGAACAGTATGCACAAATATGTAATATGTGTAATAAATAATTAGAGAAGGGAGGATAATAATGAACCAAATACTTATATCAAAAAAAATATATGTAACTCGAGAAATGAAAAGAAAAAAAATGATATATAAAACACTATATATATTATCTATATTTACTATAATTATCCTTCTAGTTTATTTTGTGTTTGCAGAAAGTATGAGGAATTCGCAAGAGGCTCTAGGAAAGGAGATTCTAGAACAAATTGACAATACTACAGTTTTAGATCAAACTATTGTAGTTGCACTTGATGAAGAATATGAAAATGATGAGGAAGATGAAAGTCAAATAGTTCAATTTGATGAAGCAGAGATTGAAAATGAAACAGTAAAGAGTAAAGTAAGTACGAGTGATGGAAATCAATATGATGCTGAAGCTGTTTTGTCATTTCCAAGATTGGGAATTACTTACCCAGTATTATCAGATGAAAATGATAGATTATTAAAGGTATCGCTTTGTAAATATTGGGGACCAAGTCCTAATAATGTAGGTAATTACTGTATAGTTGGTCATAATTATAAAAGTGGAAAAATGTTTGGAAAACTAAGTATGGCAGAAATAGGAGACCAAGTAATTCTGTCTGATTTATCAGGAAGAAAGATTACTTATTCAATATATAATAAGTTTAAAGTTGATCCTACTGATGTTAGCTGTACTAGTCAAAGAACAAATGGAAAAAGGGAGATAACTCTAATAACTTGTACTAATTATGGAAAAGAAAGATTAGTATTAAAAGCAAGGGAAATTTAAAAAAAATAGTGCTAATACTTGACAATACTAAAAAAAATAATGTATAATAATTGAGTGTGAAAAAGCTTTAAGCTGAACAAGCTTAAAAATCCCGGACAATAGTTACAAGCTTTGGAAGGAGGGGATAAAAGGATGCCTGAAATTAAAGTTGTTAATGGAAATATAGAAGATGCATTAAGAAAGCTAAAAAGGGAGAATGCTAGAAATAACTTATTACAAGAAGTTCGTAAGAGAGAATGCTATGAGAAGCCAAGCGTTAAGAGAAAAAAGAAATCTGAAGCAGCTAGAAAGAGAAAGTATTAATAGCGAACTAAAATGAGGAACGTTGGATATGGTATATATGACGTTCCTTTTTGTTTTTTTATATAGTTGAATAATAATTCGTTTTTTGCGTCGTTAAAAAAATTTTTAAACGCGGTTACGTATAAAATATACGCGCCCTTGCCTTTAAAACCTTTTTTGCCTAGCAAAAATCCGGATTCTTATTCAACAGCAAAAATGACAAAGAAGAGAGTGAATAATGACAAATAAATAGTTGAATAATAATTCGTTTTTTGCGTCGTTAAAAAAATTTTTAAACGCGGTTACGTATAAAATATACGCGCCCTTGCCTTTAAAACCTTTTTTGCCTAGCAAAAATCCGGATTCTTATTCAACAGCAAAAATGATAAAAGAAGAGAGTGAATAAATGACAACTAGCATAGAGAAAAATTAAAAAATAATATATTCAATAAAAAGTCTATAATTGCTAATAATAAATAAAAAGGAGGAGACAAATGAAAATTGAAAGAATGAAAAGCAATAAGTTTAAAACTAATGAAATTGCTATTTTTTTGACAATGCCTTTAAAGAAAGAAACAATAACTATGAATGCACTTCTTCCAGCTGTATTGAGAAGAGGGACAAATAAATATCCAAACCAAGTTGAAATAGGCAAACAATTAGAAAACATGTATGGTGCATTTTTTAATTGTGGTATAGACAAGACAGGAGATAATTGTATCCTTAAGTTCTATATAGAAACAGTTTGTGATAAGTTTCTACCTATAGATGAAAACTTAACTCAAAAAGCTATGGATTTAATAAATGAGATTATATTTAATCCTTTAACTGTTGATGAAGGTTTTTGTAAAGAATATGTTGAACAAGAAAAGGAGAATTTAAAGAAAAAGATAGAGTCAAGAAAAGATAATAAATCTCTATATTCATTAAATAGATGTATTGAAGAGATGTTTGAAAATGAACCATATGGTATATATAAATATGGTAATTTGATAGACTTGCAAGAAATAGATGAAAAAGAATTGTTTGATTATTATAAAAAAATGGTTAATGAATCAGAAATATATATAGTGATAAATGGTGTGGATGCAGATAAAGTTGAAATTCCAGATTCTTTAGACAATCATAGTGTAGTAAATATAAAGGAAAATGAGCCATTACCAAAACAAGAAGAAAGAATAGTTAATGAGAAAGCTGATGTTACTCAAGGAAAACTAATTATAGGAATGAGTACACCAAATGATAACAGATTTGCTGTTAGCCTATATAACGCAGTATTAGGGGGAGGGGCTAATTCAAAACTGTTCCAAAACGTTAGAGAAAAAGCAAGTTTGGCTTACTCGGCTGGATCAAAATATATTAGAAGAAAAGATGCTATATTTATTGTTACTGGAATCGAATTACAAAACTACGATAAGACTTTAAAGATAATTAAAGAGCAGATAGAAGATATTAAAAATGGAAAAGTTACTGACGATGAATTTGATAAAGCAAAACAACTAATTATATCTTCTTTGAATCTTATAAAAGAATCACAAGAAGATATGATAGCTTTTAACTATGACCAAAGATTATATGGAGAAAATCTAACTGTTGACGAATATATTGATAAACTAAATAAAGTTAGTAAAGAAAAAGTGATTGAAGTAGGAAAGGAAATATCAATTAATACAATATACTATTTAGAAAAATAGAGAGAATTACTAATATAAAAGTGCGTAATGGATTTTATAGTAGAGAGGTATAGTTTGAAAAATGCCTAGCGTGCCTATAGAAAGGAAAGTTATTAAAAATGCAAGTTATTGAAAATAAAAAAATTGATGAAAAGGT
This sequence comes from Clostridia bacterium, assembly GCA_017510245.1. GTDB lineage: Bacteria > Bacillota > Clostridia > TANB77 > CAG-508 > CAG-793. Next base: position 18,375 of record JAFWNQ010000019.1, on the reverse strand, counting down.
ATATATTGAAACACTTGAAAATGGAATGAAAATCATAATTATTCCAAAGGATAATACCAAGAAAAAATATATAATTTGGGGAACTAAATTTGGATCAAATGATAATCATTTTATAGAACCTAAAACAGGTAAAGAAATTCAAGTGCCAGATGGAGTGGCCCATTATTTAGAACATAAAATGTTTGAACAAGAGAGTGGAGTAGATAGTCTATATACTTTAATGGCACTAGGACTTGATGCAAATGCTTATACAACAAACGATCATACAGCATATCTATTTGCATGTACAGATAATTTTTATGAAGGTTTAGATGAATTAATGGATTATGTTCAAAGCCCATATTTTACAGATGAAAATGTTAATAAAGAAAGAGGAATAATTGAACAAGAAATACAGCGATATGATGATGAACCTATATGGAAATTGTATATTAATGCTATGAATTGCTTATATAAGAATAATCCGATTACAATAGATGTTGCTGGAACAGTTGAATCGATAAGCCATATTACAAAGGAAACTTTGTATAGCTGTTATAATACATTTTATCATCCTTCAAATATGATAATGTGCATTAGTGGAGATTTTGAACCAAATACTATTGTTGAAGAGATAAAAAAGAGATTAAAACCACGTGAAAAAATGGCTGAGATAAAAAGAATTTATCCTGAATATGAACCAACAATTAATAAAAATTATATTGAAAAACATATGAATGTAAATATGCCGTTATTCATGATAGGGTATAGAGATTTCTTACAAAATGAAAACCAGATAAAAAAAGATATAGCTATTAGAATAGTTTTCAATAGTATTTTAGGAAAGTGCTCAAAAACCTATCAAGATTTATATAATAGCGGATTATTAATGAGAGAGATGGATTGTGATTTTGAGTTTTCTAATCAATATTCACATGTATTAATTTCAGGTGAATCAAGAAAACCAGAGGAAGTATATAATACTATTATTGATAAACTGCAGAATGAAGAAATATCAATTGAAGATTTTGAAAGAAGTAAAAAGAGAATTTATGGAGAATTTGTAACAAATTATGATGATGTAGAACATGTTGGCAGAATGTTTTTAGCAGACAGTATAAGAGGAATAAATAGCTTGGACTATATAGATGAAATAAGTAATATGAACATAGAGTATGTAAATAAAATAAGAAAAGAAATGCTTAAGAAAGATGAGGCTATATTATCAATTGTAAAATAAATTAGGAAAAAATAGTTGGTGAAAATGCGAAAAATAGGAAATGAGGACGGTTTATAAAACCTTAGAAAATTGTGAATTCGAAACCGTCCTCATTTCCTAAAAAATTTCTACGGTATTTAACAATTTATAAAATAACTCTTGACAAAAATGTAAAAATATGGTATTTAATATACATATTATTGAAAAGATTGGAGTGATTTTATGTTGAATAAAGAAGAAATAAACAATTTGAGAAAACAATTAGACGAAAGTATTCTTAACAATGAAGATTACTCGATAATCTATAAAATAAGCACTGATTTAGACAAGCTTATTGCTAAATATTATAGAGAAAGTGTATTTAATGTGAATGACATAAGTAACTAAAAAAATTATACAGATAATAGTAAAAATAACGAAAAAACATATAAAAAAGGGAATATATGCCACTTTTATTAACAAAAATAAATAAAAATGACGAAAACAATTGACAAGTTTGATTAATTATTTTATAATTAAAGTAATATGGGAAAAAGGAGGATAAAGTTATGAATAGTAAGAAAATAGTAAAAATTGGAACTGCTTTAATGATAATTGCTACAATACTTATGGCTATAAATGTTGTATTTGCTCTTTCAATTCCAGAGGCAGGAACTGGTGGAATTAGTGCAATAAGTCCTACTGTAAAGAACGTTATAGGTGTAGTTTCATTTATATGCTATGCAGCAGCAGTTATTTTACTTGTTGTATTAGGTGTAAAATTCATGACAGCTTCACCAGATGGAAAGGCTGAAATTAAGAAATCAGCAGTAATTTATGTTGTTGGTGCAATTTTAGTATTTGCAGCTGGTACAATATTAAAGGTTATCCAAAATCTTGGAAATCAGGCAGTAAAAACAGGCTAATAAATGAAAGAAAAAGAAAAAAGAGGGATGCATTTTTTGCATCTCTTTTTTTTACAAGAACGAATTGTAATAATAATATTACAATTTGATTACAAGTGGCTTTTTTAGCATAAAAGTATTGCATTTTTTATTAAAGAAAATTATAATAATATGGAATAAATATGTACAAAAATATGAGAAATTTAGAATATGAAAGAGGTAAAAAAGTGAAAAAAATTTGTTTAACATTAATTATGATTTTGGCAATTCTTGTAGTAAATAAAACTGTAATGGCAAAAGAGATTCAAATAACTAATGCTCAAAGCAATTATGGAACTGATGTGAAATATGTTCAGGTTGCAAGTAATGCACACTTCACACCTGATGCAAAAATAAACAAAGTCTCTGGGGTTATTTTTGGAGTAGTAGCTTATGTATGTTATGGTGCTGCATTAATAATACTTTTAATAAAAGGTGTACAGTTTATGGCAGCAGCTCCTGAAGGAAAAGCTGAGATAAAAAAACAAATGGTAGTAACAGTAGCTGGTGCAGTTATGGTATTTACAATAAGGACAATATTAAAAATAATATACAATATGCATTTGGTTTCATAGGATTGCTTTAATACTAAATGGGAGAGGAGATAATAAGATGCAAGTTTTAAAAAAAGTAATAATAATTAGTGCTATGATAATATTTGCTATAATAGTATTAAAACAAAATGTATATGCAAGTGGTCTAAGTGGTAGCTCAATTTGGTCGAAAGCACAAGGATTTATTAGTAAAGGTGGGCAAGGAAAGATTTCACAGGCAGGAGCAGAAAAAGATTTACAAGCAGTTGGAAATATTTTGTTTGGAATAGCAATTATGGTTTTGCTAATTGTAGGCTCAATAATGGGTGTTAAATTTATGATTTCAGGAGCTGACGAAAGAGCTAATATGAAACAGAAGCTGGTATGGTATGTGGTTTCTGCTGTTCTAATATTTAGTTCTGCTGGAGTATTCAATATTGTTTATAAGATAATTACAACTGCTACTAAATAAAACAAAGGAGGATTGTTATGGGAAGTTATTATATACCAAGCAATAAATTAAAGGGAGAAAACAGAATACTATATATTTTTACTGGAAAGTCACTTATATATACTGCGGTTGGTGGTTTTATTGGATTTTTTGCTTATTTAATATTTACACTTTTACAGCTTAAGACAGCTGGAATACTTGTTTTAGCAATATTTGCACTAATAGGATATGGAATTGGAACAATAAAAATGCCCACAAGTGGAACTTCTAAATTAGTTAAAAATGTTGGTGGTGATTCGATAGATGAAATCATAGTACATTATATGCAATTTAAGAAAAATAAAAAAGTATATACATATAGTATTCCAAGAAAAGAACCTAGTTATGCCGACACAAGTGTTACATCACCTTTAGTTAATTTTATAACAGGGAAAACTAATTCTGATAGTACAAAGGAGGAGAATAAATAATGGATACAGTACAATTATTAAATATAATTCTTATAGTAGTTCTTTTTATCATTGCAGTGTTGGGTGGAGTTGCAATAATAATTATAGTTAGAATAAAGAGTAGTAAAAATGATGCTAAAAAGCAACAAATTCAACAACAAGAACCAGAAACAAAAAATCGAGAAAACTTGATTACAAGATCTGGTGAAACTATTAATTCTATATATGAATTTATGGAATTTGATTATATTACAGATAATATGATTGTAAGAAAAAATGGCAACCATCATGTTATGGTAATAGAATGTAAAGGAATAAATTATGATTTGCTATCAGAAGATGAAAAAAATGCAGTTGAATCTGGATTTATTGCTATGCTAAATACATTAAGATTTCCTATACAATTATATATTCAAACCAGAACACTAAATCTTAGAGCTTTAGTTAATAAATATGTAGAAAGAACAGACGAAATAAAAGATCAGATTTTTAAAACAGATACAAGAATACAGGCAGCCTTAAATAATGGAGATGAGGAATCTGCAAGGGCACTTCAAAGAGAAAAAAGTAGAAAACAGAATATATTTGAATACGGAAAATCAATCGAAGATTACACAATGAGAATTAGTGGAAGTAGAAACATTTTACAACAAAAAACATATATTGTAGTTTCATATTTCCCAAGCGAATATGGAGACTTAAGCAAGTATTCAAAAGAAGAGATTAATGATATTGCATTCTCAGAATTATATACTAGGTGTCAAACTCTAATTAGAGCATTGGCTTCTGCTGAAGTAAATGGAAAAGTTCTAAGTTCAGAAGAATTAGCGGAATTACTATATGTTGCATACAACAGAGATGAGTCTGAAAAATACACATTAAAAGATGCTTTGAATGCAGAATATGATAGATTATATTCTACAGCAAGGGATGTGTTAGAAGAAAAGAAACGTAGACTAGAAATGAAGATTGAGCAAGATGCACAAAAGGTTGCAACAAAGAGTATTGTAAAAGCAGATGAAATAACAAGACAAGAAAGAATAAAAAGAATAAAAGCTAGAGCAAAAGAGATGGTTGAAGACTATAAAGGAGAATTGAGTAAACCACTATATGAAGAAACAAAGAGACAAATTGATCAGGCAGATGTGGATGAGATGTTAAAAGAAAAAACTCAAAGTAGAAGAGTGGTTAGAAGACAATCGAATAACTAACGAGGAAAATTTGAAAATAGTGTATTTCAAATCATTGAATACCTCAGAAAGGATTTTAAGATGAAGAATAATAATGCCGAACAAGATGTTAGAATTTCAAGTAGTCCAAAAATTGATAACAGAGGATTACTAAAGAAAAATCAAAAAGATATAAAAGATTTAATAGCACCATCAGGAATCGATGCAACAAGCACAAATCATTTGGAGATAGTAGCAAATACAAGCAAATACTCTAGAACTTTTACAGTATCATCACTTCCTAGAATGTGTACTTTCCCTTTATTATTGAGGGGGATGTATACATTTGGAGATATAAATGTATCTGTTTTTATAACTCCAGTAAGTGAAGCAAGATCTCAAAATGAATTGAATAGGACTATTAATGACTTAGAGTCAGAAAGACTTGTTGCAGCTGACAGAGGAAATATTAACCGTGAGAGTTTACTTGCACAAAAAAGGCAAGAAGCAGAGGAGCTTAGAGATGCTATTGCTAGTGGACTAGACAAGTTATTTGAAGCATCAATATTTTGTACATTATTTGAATACAATATGGAAGAATTAGATAGAAAAAGTGAATTATTATCTTCTGAAATGTCAAAGACTCTAACGGGAATAAAAACAGCATGGGCAATGCAGGAGGATGCATTTAAATCTAATTTACCTTTTAATGAAGATAAATTAGGAAAAAAACATACATTTGACCGTAGATCAATGGGAACAGTCTTTCCATTTATTAATTCTGAGGTAGGACATGAAGATGGAATACCAATAGGATTTAATAGACAAACTGGATTACCTATATTATATGATAACTTTAGCTCTACACTTAGCAACTATAATATGGTTGTATTCGGTAAATCTGGTGCTGGTAAAGGTGTTACAATAAAGACTCTTATTGCAAGATCTGCTGTACTAATGGGAATTGAAAGTATGGCTCTAGACGCCGAGGGAGAGTATGGAGTAGTTGCTGAAGCTTTGGGTGGAATTAATGTTGTAATTTCTCCAAATTCTAATACTATAATAAATCCTTTCGATATTGAACCAGAAATAACAAAAGATGAAATCACAGGAAAAGAAATGGTTTCATTAAATGTTGAAAATAAGATTGAAGATGTAACACAAGTTTTGTTAACAATGGCAAGAGGTAGTACAAGAACAGAGGATGTTAATGAGCTTACTAAGCAAATAATTGCTGAAGCTGTTGCAGAAGAATATGCAAGTTTAGGTATTACTAATGATGTAAACAGTTTATATGCTATAAATAGAGGTGGAAGAATTCAAGGAGACTTCTTAGGTAAAAATAAAAAACCAATGCCAACAATTGGTTCTTGGTATCATAGAATAATATTAAATGGAAGTCAAAACAGAAATCCAGACTATAGAATGCATTATAGTTATCTTTCAAAAGTTATGAGACAATATGTAAGAGAGTATAATGGACAAATGTCATACTTTGATGGACAATCAACATTTGACTTGCTAGAGGGGACAACGTTCATTAACCTTGATATCTCACAATTAGAGGAAAGATTTGCAAGACCTTTAGCACAACAGATTTTATTGTCATGGATTTGGGAAAAATTTGTTAAGAAAAATAGTGAAGATAGGGCAAAGGCTAGAAAGAGAAGAGTACTTGTTGATGAAGCATGGATGTTGCTTCCATTTCCAGAAGCAGTAGATTTCTTAAATAAGATGGCAAGACGTGCTAGAAAGAGAAACGTATCACTTGCTGTTGTTTCTCAGAGATTCCAGGACTTCTATGAAATGTCTGATGTTCAGGCTGTTTTGACATCTTCAGATACAAAACTATTCTTAGCACAAGACAAATCAGAAATCCAATATATTAAAGAAGTATTTAAATTAAGTGAAGGGGAGGCGTCATTCTTGACGACATGTACAAGAGGACAAGGATTATTTAAAGTTGGAGAACAAACTGCAATAATTGAGATTAGACCTACAAAGAAAGAATTAGAATTTGTTAATACAAATATTAACGAAACTAATGGTTAAATGAATATATAAAAAAAAGGAGCATTTAATGAGAAGAAAAGTAACAAGTGTTTTGATAATAATAATTTTAATATTATTTTTAAGCAATAGTCTCTTAGTAAATGCTTCTTCTAATATTTTTGGAAAAGATGAAAGCTTAACAGAGATACAAAATGGAGTCGAATTAGAGAATTTTAATCAATTGTTTGAAGAAGGAACAACTTCTACTAATGGTGAAACAAGGCAAGAGAGTGCTTCTGTTGATTTACAAACACAGGCCGCTAGTATGCCATTTTTAGAAAAATTAGTTTGTAGATTATTGTTAGCTTTACCTCAAATAGTTAATTACACATTATCCAATATTGTAGGTGATGGAAAAAAAGCATTTACAATAGAAAAATTGCTAACAGGTGAATATGATTTGTTTAATATAAAATATCTTATTGATTCAAATGGAATGGATAAGTACTCAAAATCATTATTAGAAAAGATAGGAACTAATACTGCAGGTTGGTTTGTTGGAGTTAGAAATTTAGCTCTAGTTGGAAGTGTAATAACTTTAATATATGTAGCTATGAGATTAGCAATTGCAACTGTCTCAAAAGATAAGTCAGAATATAAAAAGATGTTGATGTCATGGTTGGAAGCAGTAATAATCCTATTGGTAATACAATTCTTTATAGTTTTCATAATTAGTGCATCAGATTTTATGGTAGAAAAACTTAAAGACACAATAGAGAAGACTGGAGCTGCTGAAACTTTAGAAGAAAGAATAATGAATAATATTGATAAGAATTTAGATAGAGCTCATCAAACAAGTACTACTATTTTTTATACAGTATTATACATAATGTTTTCATATTATCAAGTTAAGTTCTTTGCAATATATATTGGAAGACTTTTAAGAACTGCTTTTTATATTATTATATCTCCATTAGTTTGTCTAACATATCCTATTGACAAGGTGGGAGATGGACGTGCGCAAGGTTTTAATAATTGGATGCAAGAATTTATAATTACAGTTTTTTTACAACCAATGCATTTACTAATATATTTGATAATGATTTATTCAATGGGAGAAATCTTAATTAGAAACCCTATTTTGGGATTAGTATTTCTAGCAACTTTGTCAAATGGAGAAAAGATATTTAAGAGTGTTATGAAGATAAAACCAAGAATGCAAAGAGGATTGTCAGATATAAAATTGGGTGGAGGTTAATAACAGTAATTGTGAAAAAGAAAAGGATAAAAAAAATAATCTTTGTTGTTATAGTGATTATTATATTATTATTTATTGTTGGAATATATGAATATAACAAAAAAACAATTATGCAATATAATGAATTATTTGATTATTATGAATGTACATTTTATGAAGTTAAGAATTCTAAGGAAGAAGGTTTTGAAAAGGAGATATATGTAAAAATCCCTTATCCACCAGTTGATAGTGATGGAATATCTAATCAGTATTACTATGAACAGATTATAAAAGCTGTGGGTACTTTGTTAAAAAAAGAGAATTTTATTATTATGGACAAGCATGATTTAGCCATTGAAAGAACAATAAGAGTAAGATTTGAAAATGGAGAAGCTAAATACACAATCGATGGTGATAATAATTACTATGAAAATCAGCAGATAAAAATGGATAAGAATTATTCAAATCATAGATTTAATAATAAATCGGAAGTACTAAAAAAAATAATAAATAACAATTGGATTAGAAGTAATATAAAAGAAGAACTTGGAACAGCTGAAGAAAATAAAGAAGGATATGACTACTACAAAGATGAAGGATATAGAATAAAAACGGTTAATCTAAAAATATATAATATTATATTTGATAAAAATTATAGAGGAGAAATAATTGAAGGAATAACAACAGGACTGACAAATGCAGAAATTAGAGAAAAATTGGGAAAGCCTTCATTCGAAAATAGAGATGCCAATATACTTATAGGATACTTAACACAAGAATACTATATCTTCTTCTGCAATGGAGAAATTTCGATATACAGAATAGAAGAATTTGATGAAAAAAAGAATGATGAGTTTTCTAAATTAGTTTCTACTCTAATAGATAACAACGATTACAATGTATTTTTAAGTTCATTAACTGACTTATATTCTGATTATACAAGTTATACTAATGAAGGAAGTAAAATAGAAATTGATTATCCATTAAGAGGGTTTAAGGTTAGCTTTGAGAATGGTAAAAAAAGTGGAATAAAAATATATAACAATTATAGTGGAAAAGTATCTAAAGATATAACTATAGAAGGTGTGAAGAAAGGAAACTATTCTTTACCATCAATAATGAGTTATGAATCAAAAGATTTTGTTTTCATCAGTGAGATGGATAGAATTATTAAAGATTATGATGGAAAGAGTTTAATAAAAAAAGAATCTAATAAATAAGTCGACTAATATAGGATACATGAAAGGTAATGTTAATGAATAAATGTTTAAGGAAAATAGCAATAACTATTTTGATTTCAATTATTTTAATAAACAGTTTTTGCTTAAGTGTAGCTGGGGCAACTAATGTTAGTAACTGCGGTGGAGATGAAAATGGAGGAATATCAGGAGGACAAGCAGGAGATCAGACAGGTGGAGAGTATGCAGTTAAGCCTTGGTATAATTATGGAATAGAATATGTGCTTAGGTACAAAGATTCTAATGCGGCAATGACAATAGCACAGCTAGCTGTTAGTGGAGCTAATAATGATATGGTTGGATATGATCAAGGAGAAAGGCATACATATTGGGAACAATTAGAAAGGGTAAACTATAATCCATCTGCAATTACTACTCCATGTGAAGCAGATTGCTCTGGATCAACTTGTGCAAATGTAAAAGCTGCTGGATTTATTTTAAATAATGAAGAACTTAAAGCAATTGATGAGTGGGGATGGACAGGAAGCATGAGAGGAGACTTTGAAGCTCATGGATGGCAAGTGTTAAGTGGAGCAGAATATACAGACAATCCAGCTAACTTGCAACCTGGAGATGTACTTCTTAATGAACAAAATCATACAAATATATATGTTGGAGATGCTGAGGGTTTTACTGCTTTTCCAATAGATGACATTACAGTGAACTTGGATGAACAAAATTTTCAATTTGCAGGTGCTCCAAAAACAGTTACATATTCAGGTACAAAAAAGGCAGGAGAATGGATATTTTCACTATTTTCACAATTTGTTGATTTCATAGTTGCACTGATAACAAATGGTATAAAAACATCAATTTTAGGATGGGCAATGACTTTTGAAAAGGCAATTGATTCTTCTTTAAAATTTATTGAAGGAGCCGACAATTAAATAGAAATGTTTATAAAAGGAGTATGTTGTGAAAAAAAACAACAAAAAGAATCAAAAAAAAATCTTATTAATAATAGGTTTAATTTTATTATTAGTTGTAGGCATTAAGATTATTGTGGAATTAAACCTATCTTTAAATATAAAAAGAATAATTGAATCATATGGTTCTACATATTATAAAACGAAAAGAGCTGGGGAACTTGGCTATAAAAAAGATATCTATCTTCTTATTTCAATGGAACCTATAGAGGAGAATGGACAATTAAATCAAAACTATTATGAAAAATTAATTACTTCTACAGCTTCAAAATTTAAGGGAAGTAGCTATCGATTATTAGATGAAAAAAACAGCTTAGTGATAAGGGTAAAATATGATGATGAAATAAAATATACAATTAATAATGAAGAAAACTATTTTAAAAAAATTAAACAACAAAAAGTAATTCAAAATTCTATAGATGAGTCAAAATATGAAATTGATACTAGTGTTAAAGCAGAATTATTGAATAATTTAATCAATACTCAATGGAATAGGAAAAACTCAATTAATAAAAATGACACTATAGAAAGTTCTTTTGATAACTATGACTATTATTTTGATGAAGGATATAAGATTAGAACAATTAATTCGAAAGTATACAATTTAGTTTTTACAAAACAGTATAGGGGAGAGATAGTAGATGGAATTACTACTAATATGGAGAATTCTCAAATAATGGATAAGCTTGGAAGCCCAATATATATGAACAATAGTTATGAATTAATTGGATATATAACTAAAGATTTTTACATTTTTTTCTATGATGGAGAAATATCTGTATACGAAAAAGATGTATATGATGAAGAAGAAAATAAGAAATTTGCTAAGATACTAACGAATTTTTCTGATAATGGAGATTACAAGACATTTATAAATGAATTAACAGATTTATATAACGATTATTCAAAATATGAAAATGAGAATAATCAAATAAATATAACATACCCAAATAGGGGATTTAAAATTAGCATCGGAAACCATAATCAAATTCAAATATATAGCAATTATAAAGGTTTTATAAAGAACGATATAAGTATAGACCAAATAAAAAACAATAGGGAAACAGCTAATGGAATTGTATTAAAGTTAGACACAAATTTAATTTTTGAAGAAGAAATGTACAGGGTTATGGAGGATAAGAATAAAAGAAATCCTCAGTTTGATATGAGACCAGAAGAAATTAATACGCTATATTTACTTGGAAAAAATTATACAATAATATATAAAGACGGGAAATATAAAATTTATTCGAAAAACAAAGAAAATTTTGACTCGGAAATTAATGTAGATAGCCCAACAAGCATTTACGAATATAATGATAATGCATTTGTTTATGGAGTTAGAAACAGTGGAATATATTATTATGATGCTATTACAAAAGAAAAAAAGAAAATAGCAACAAGTAGTGGCGAATGTAAAATAGAAAAAGTAGAAGGAAAAACAATATACTATGATGGAAATACTATAGATATGGAATAGTGTAAAATGAAAGGCAATATCTAAATGAGAAATAAGCTAAAAAAAATAGTAAGCTTAAATTTAATAATACTGATACTAATGGGAACAATTCACATTAATAGAGTTGAAGCTGATGGAAATCAAATGGTTAGTAACTGTAGCTGGAATAATGGACATCCTGAATTGGGAGACCAAGCAAATGAGTATGTATTAACAAATTGGTATTCAAAGGGATGGGATTGTGTTTTAAGACATCCTGATTCAACTGTTGCAAGCCGAATTGCAAAACTAGCAGTTGAAGCAGCTAGAAATGACAATATTGGATACAATAATACTTACCCATCGAGAATGACTTTTCTTGAACAATTAGAAGCTAACAATTATAGTCCTGCTGCAATAAAAAGTCCTTGTGCATCAGATTGCTCTGGATCTACGGGAATGATAGTAAGAGCAGTAGGATATCAATTAAGCAAAGAACCTTTAAAGAATGTTGATATTGGTGCACCTTCAACTATGGAAGTTAGTTTTACTAATTGTGGGTTTCAATCTTTGAGAGGTGGTGAATATACAACATCACCAAATAATTTAAAGCCTGGTGATATACTTGTAAAGTTGAGTCAGCATGCATGCATTTATGTAGGAAATCCCGATAATGTAGGAGCAGGAAGTTCTTCTTTTAAACCTTCAGAAACTACACCTAGAACTGGACACACACAACAAGAAGCAGGAGAAACTATAGCAGCTTGGTGCATAGATTTTTATAATAAGCATAGAGGTCAATGCACATATAACTGGGATGATGCTGTAAGAGGACCTACTTATGAAAAATCAGTTTCAGATAGTGATAAATCTACTACTTATGCTTTTGACTGTGTTGGGTTTGTTAGTTTTGCATTACACCATGCAGTTAATATTGGTGGAGAACGTTTTTCATGTGCAGTAGTTCCACCAAACAATAACCCATGGGGAGTATATTGGGATGAACTTGAAAAAGTATCAGTACCTCTTAGTCAATGTCAACCAGGAGATGTTTTAATAATGGGACATCACGTAGCTATATATGTTGGTGACGGAAAATCAATTGGTATGTATAGAGACCAATATGGAGGATTATTCTATGGTTCAGCTGAACAAGATTGTAATTCGAATGGAGGTTATCAAGGGATTGTAGGAAGAATTACTGAAGAAGCAGCAAGAAATGCAAATTTCGCATATTTAGCAGGAGCCGGTGCTGGAGGACAGGATGCTGAATTTAACTATCCAATTGATGATATTACTGTTAATCTAGATGAACAGAATTTCCAGTTTTCTGGAGCTCCTAAAACAGTGACATATTCTGGAACCAAAAAAGCTGGAGAATGGATATTCTCATTATTTTCTCAATTTGTTGATTTTATAGTAGCATTGATAACAAATGGAATAAAAACATCAATTTTAGGATGGGCTATGACATTTGAAAGTGCAATTGATGCATCTTTAAAATTTATTGAAGGAGAATAATATAGAATGATGAAAGGAGTAGATAGCATATGAATAAAACAATAAGATTTATAGCAAGTATATTATTTATTATAACAATGCTATCAATTTCATATAGTAAAGTTTTTGCCTATAATACTGACTATGTAGATAAAAAACAAAAGAAAGAAAAGGGAATAGGTGTAGCAGTTATTGATAATAAAGGTATAGATGTTGATTCGTATTTTTATTTATACTATGATGATAAAGGTGAAGTACATGTAGTTCAATATTTACAGAATCCTATGCTTTCTGAAAAAGAAAAAAAATGGATATTAAAGACAGATGCAGATAATTCAAAAGCAAAAGAATTAGGTGCAAAAGAATACTACAAAACAGAGGATGAATTAAAGAAAGATGAAAACAAAAATGCTACAGAATTATACAAAAAAATAGTAAAAAAATTAGGTTCGAATAAAACTTTATATGATTATATAGAGGGAACAGATGATATAGAGCCATATACAATAGAAAAAATTATTTTTAATGAGGTTCCTATTTTTGATATAAATGTATTTTCTGATACTGCTGGAGGAAAAGAAGTAAAGGAAGATAGCCCAATAGGAATTATTAGAAAACTAGTTGCGGTTTGGTTTGTATCATTTAGAAATGTAACTTTGGTATCACTTGTTATACTTATTATATATTATGGAATTAGAATTGCAATTTCAGCAGTTGCGAGTGAAAAAGCTCATTATAAAGAAATGTTATTGGGCTGGCTAAAAAGTTTGATACTAACATTAATGATTAATGTTATAATTTATGTGATTATATATTTCAATGAATTATTTGTAACTACATTTAAAAAAATAAATGAAGATGAAGGATCTATATATGCTACAATAAAAACAAGAGCACTTGAGGTTCCATGGAAAATTGGTGTTCCAGCTACAATTCTTTATTTAACATTATTGTTAATGTGGCTAAGATTTATATGGGCATATTTTAAGAGATTATTTACTGTAATGATGCTAATTATATTAGCACCGCTAGTGCTTATAAGATATGCTATTGAAAGTGCTTCGGGAAAAGGGAGCCATATGGTTTCAAATTGGTTACAAAGATTTTTTACATCAGTTTTTATACAGTCAATCCATGCATTGCTTTATGTTGCATTTGTAGAAAATGCCTTAAAAATTGCATTAGATGATCTACATGGATTCTTTATTGCATTATTTTTCCTAAACTTTATATTATCAGCAGATGCGTTATTTGCGAACATATTTAAATTTGAATTTAATCCAGGTGACATTAGAGAGATGTTAAAACCATTTAAACCAAGACAACAATTATCTGGAGTTTACTTAACTTATAATGCTACTAAAAGATTCATTGGTGCAGTTGATGAGGTTAGCTTACAAGCAGGAAGATTTGCTAAAAATGAAATTTATAAAGGATATCTTAAAGCAACAGATGCAATTGATGATGCTACCGGAGGAAGCATAAGAGAATCAATAGAGGAAAGCATTACGGATCATCTTGATGATATCGATGATTTGTTTATTACTCCAGATATAGATGCAGATGGCAATCCAATTGAAGTAGGTATGATTAGAGGAAAAATTAATGAAACATTTAAGATTAGAAAAATAGCTAGAAGAAAAGATATGGAAGGTGTCAATGCACGTCATTTACTTAAACTAAAGCGTTCAACAAGAAAGAGAACATTCAAGAGTGGATTTAAAATTATTAAAGATATTGGATTTGGTATTTCGGAAGGAGTATTTCTAGTACCAATTATGGTTCAAGAACCAAAAGCTGGATTAGCTATTTTTTCTGATTCAGTAAGTAGAATTGTTGGAAGCAGAAGGGCAGCTGTCAAGTTTGTTGAAAAAACTAAAGACACAAATGAGCATTTAGATGATGTTGTACATTCAATTATAAGCGCAGACCATGATAGAGATTTCATTGAACAACAACTAGATACTTTGACAGTTGAAGAGAGACAACAAGCTATCAATCAAATTAAACAAGTTAATACATATAATATTAATCAATACTACTTAACATACAAAATACACGAATATATGGTAAGAAAAAATATAAGAGAAATTGATGACTCAACTGTAGAAGATATAATTTCCTCAATAGTTGACGGAATACCAGGAGATATTACACAAGAGGAACGACAGGCAATTAAGGAGAAAGCAATTGTAACCTTACAACAAA
The DNA here is from genome assembly GCA_017510245.1 of Clostridia bacterium. Taxonomy (GTDB): domain Bacteria; phylum Bacillota; class Clostridia; order TANB77; family CAG-508; genus CAG-793. The sequence goes on along the minus strand of JAFWNQ010000019.1, from coordinate 3,113 downwards.
TAACAATTGAAGAGGAAGATGATCAAAAAAGAAGAGAAAGACAGGCTCAAGAAGATGATAGAGAAGAAACTAGAAGGAGACCTGAAGAAAGAACACAACAAGACAATGGCGATATCGATACAACTATAGGAGTTGATTCTGACGTTGAAGTCGAAGATGCAGAAAGTACAGCAGATGAAGATGAGGCTACTAGAGAAGAAAGAAGAAGACGAAGAAGAAATGAAAATGACGATGAAGACGAAGACGACGAAGAAGATTCTAATAGACGAAGAAGAAGAAAGAGAAAAGGCAAAATTACATATAGTTTTGGTGATATTGCAGAAGCAATTGAAGATGCAGTAATTGAAACGAAAGTAGATAATAAATTTGCAAAAATAGTTAAAGCTCTAGATAATATTAAAGATACAAATACAAAAGAAGAAAACAAAGAAGACAGCGAAGGTAAAGTTGTAGATGTTAATAAATTTATAGATAGTTTATAATTAGGAGAGAAAAATGAATAAAAAGAGGAAAACGATTAGGATATCTATTATTATACTTGTACTAATCATTATTGGACTAATATTTGGGAATAAAGCGGTTTATGCAGATATAATTGGTGATGCGGCAGATGGTGTTGCTGGACTATTTCTATTAATTCCAAAATTCTTTTTAATAGCAGTAGGAGAAGCAATTAGAATACTTCTGGGTTTTTTTACAGGGAAAGGCTTAAAAGGGGTAACTGTTCAAGATATTCTATTTAATAAATTAGATATTACTGATATTAATTTCTTTGATTTTAATATTGCAGATGATTCAATTAAAGCTATTAGAGAAAATGTTGCTGGATGGTATCTTGGAGTAAGAAACTTATCTGCAGTACTACTAGTAATTGTTGCTTTGTATGTAGGAATTAGAATGGCGTTAAGTACAATTGCAGAGGATAGAGCAAAATATAAACAAATGCTAATTGATTGGATTACAAGTGTGTGTTTGCTATTTATTCTACACTTTATCATGGTGTTGATTATAGAAGTTAATAATACTATTGTTGAAACTATAGCTAATAATGTTAAAAATCAAAATCTGCTAGAAGTAACTAATGATTTTAGGAGTTATGCATTAGGTGATTTTAGTGCTATAAATGTTTTGACATTAGGCTTAGCAAACGGTGCTGAAAATGGATTTGCTTCAACTTTTGCAGCAGCAGTTATCTACCTTATGCTACAAGCCATTACTTTAGTGTTCTTACTATCTTATATAAAACGTATGATTACAATTGGATTTTTAATTATTATTGCACCTTTAGTAACAGTAACATATTCAATTGATAAAATGGGGGATGGAAGATCACAAGCATTAAACCATTGGCTAAAAGAATTTACATATAATATTTTGATACAACCATTTCAATGCGTAACTTACTTAGCACTTTGTTCTACATCTTTAGAAACTTTGCAGTCAAGTAAAGACTTTAAGTCTGCTGTAATTGCAATTTCGATGCTAATATTCTTAGTATCATCAGAGAAGATAATTAAGCATATCTTCCATTTCCAATCAGAAAGTATGGCAGATACAGTTGCAGCTGCAGGTATGACGTATGCGGCATTTAGAACCCTTGGCTCTGCAGGAAGAAAAATGTTTGGAGATGATGGAGGAGGTTCATCTGATAAAGTTAAAATTCCAAAAGCAGGAGACAATGGACCTGCATTACCACCAGATACAAATTCAGGAGGAAATTCAACAGGAATATCAGAAGGTAGAGATGAAGGAAGTTCTTCAGCTGATACAAGAACAAGTAGAACAGGCAATAGTGATTCTGGCAATAGTAATTCTGGCAATAGTGATTCAGAAAGAGGAGAAACAGCGTCTAGACCTAATACTGGAATGACACCAGACTCGAATACTGGTGGTACAAGGAGACAAAGAGCAGGTTCTACAGCTAGAAAAGTTGGAAGCAAAGCAGCTGACGTGTTAATAAAAGGAAATGCGGCAGCATTGGGATTAGGTTTAGGATTGGCATTTGGAGGTGCTTCAGGAGACTTAAAACAAACAATTTTAGGTGCCGCAGCTGGTGCTGGTGCATTTTTAGGATATGGAGGAAAAACGTCTGGACGTTTAACTTCAAGTCATTACAAAAAAGAAGTAGCTAGAGCTTTTAATGATTATAGAGCTCAAAGAGAAGCTATGGGAGAAAATATTAGTGATGATGAAATTGGTGAACTTGGAATGGAATTCTTGATGGGATCAAGACAAGCAGTAACAGCAGAAGAAAGAGCTTTAAGAGATGCTTTAATAAATATGCAAAACAATTATATAAAGAGTGGAGAAGATGAAAAGAAGAGTTTAAAGAGTGTTCGCAAAGTTATTCAAGGAATAAAAGATGGAGAAATCACAGAGCAGATGGCAGCTACAAGATATGTTGGCAGTCTTCGAGATAGATGGGAAAGCTTTATGAATAGAACAGCATCAGATAATAGAGCAAGAACATCATCTGCTGGAAGAAGAGGTAACTCTGGTGGAAATGGATACTCAAATGGAAGAGGAAATACTGGAAATGGTGGTCAAGGTGGACAACCTACAACGCCACAAATTCCTATAAATCCAAATATACCAGATGCATCAAATGCAGATGGAACTGCGCCATCAAGTAGTGATTCTGGTAGTCATGAACCAGATACTAGAAGTTCTGGAGGAAATAGAGGAGGAAGTCAAACTCCACCACAGCAAGACGGTGGAGCAGATAATGGAGGAACACAAACTCCTGCATCAATGCCAATACCTCAAGCAGATCCTGATGTAGAAAGAGATAGTCAAGATGGAGCATCAACAGACCACGGTTCGCAATCTGATGATGGTGGAAATGATAGAGGAAATGGAGAAGCTGGTGATGGCAACCAACCTCCAGTAGATAATGAATAGTAATTATTAAATAAATTTACTCCAACTAAAAGGAGGTGATGAAAAATAGATAAAGAGGAAAATGAAGAGAGAGATGATGTAACACTAAAGCAAGCTGACGAAGAAGAAAAAGAAGCAGGGAGAAGAGCAAAAGAAAAGGCAAAGCAAGTAGGAAGAAAAGCAGTAAAAAGATATAAAAGAAATAGAGATCCAGAGCAACAGCAAAGAAAAGC
>JAFWNQ010000018.1 GCA_017510245.1 Clostridia bacterium | reverse complement strand
TTTTACTTCTTCTTTATTTATTACTATTGCCTTTGGATATGTTCCTACTCTTACTTTACTTGTTGCTTCTTTTCCATTCGATGTTCTTGCTATTAATATTGTCTCTCCATTTTTCTTACCTGTTATTTTTCCTGTTTCATCCACCTCTGCAACTTGTGGATTTACTACTTTCCATTCTATTTTCTCATTACTTAATTCTTGTGGTTCTATTGTTGCTATAATCTGTTCTGATTTTCCTTTTTCTATATCTATTAATGATTTATTTAGCTTTAAAGCTCTTACCTCTACTTTTGGTTCTTCTATTTTATGATTAACTATTTCTGGTTCTTCTTTAGTATTTGTTTCTATAGTTTCACTTACTGTTTCTGTTATATTGTTTATTTCAATTTCATTTACTACTTTTGCTTGATTATTTATTATTTCATTTTCCATTGTATCATTTTCATTGTTTTTCTCTTCAAGTTCTCCTATTTCAGCTTCTTTTAATTCAAGCCAATCTTTATGTTTAATACCTATTTCCTCTGGATTATTGCTTGCAGCTATATATCTTAATACTACTAGCAAATCACTTGAATTAACTTTTCCATTTTGTGTAGTATCTGCTAAAACAGTCCTATTATAATCAAGAATCCATTGTTTATGATCTTCGCTATTCTCTGCAACTATATGCCTCATCAAATAAAGCATATCTATAGAGTCAACTTTTCCATCTCTATTTATATCACCCAATAATATTTTTTCAGTAGCATAAGTATAATTTGTAATTAGTAATAGTAATGCTACCATGCAAAATAATAGTACATATCTTACTTTTAATCTACTCATAGCACACCTCCTTTCTCTTATCAAAAAGAAAGTTTTGCCCATCACTTAATTATAGCATATTTTAGCAAAAAAATCAAAAAAGTGTTGATATTTCATTATTCATCTATACTTTTCACACTCTCTAATGACGGATCATTTGATATATAATCTCCATAATGTGGATGTACTTGACTTACTGTTGTATCTATCAAAAATAAGCATATCAATATAGTGCAGATAACTAATCTTGTTTTTTCTGTTATTAGATTAGTTCTCTTTTGAAGCCATGGTCCAACAAAGTATATACATAAGCATCCTCCTGCTCCAAAAAAGATTGAGTTTTCTAAGCATACTCTTCCATTAATATTCATAAATATACCCGTATAATCCCAATACTTATGACCTGTTCTTAGTTCTAGATAAATTGATGTTAAGTACTCTAAAATTGTACAAGCTACCATTACGCAGAAAAAAGTTTTTAAAGGATTTGTCTGAATTTTTTTTAATAATTTAAACTTTGAGAACAACAATATTGCGAGTGTACATCCAAATCCATATATAGGAAGCCATGGTCCATACATTGCTCCTCTATTAACTAAAACTCCAAAATGTAGTGCAAAATAGCCTACTTCCCAAATCCATCCTGCAAAGGCAAATATAAAGAAAAATAATATATAATCCCATCTATCATAGTTTGTATTAAGTTCATATATATCTAGAATTCTAGGTTTTTTATTCTTTCCAATTTTAGCATTTTCATATGTACCATAATTATTATTTACAAATAATAATTTATCATTTAATTCTTTATAATTAAACTCTTTATTTTTAATATAATCTTCTCTCAAAACTCTATATAATTCCGCTTTACAAGCTTCATAATATGGTGTTACAATAATTCCAATAATTCCAAGTGTTAGTATAGATAAAATATTCCAAAGCAGAAAAGATACATCAAGTAAAAAAGTTTTCCATTTGTATCCATTCATCATTATTCTTGACATTTTTATACAGTCTTCAGCTTCAATATTGGGGTTTTCTGCGGTAATATATTCTACCATTAAATAAGAATAATGCTTTATAATTCCACCAACAATCGTTAGTGACCACAATAATTTGTATACATCTTTTAAAAGGATATTACTTATAGATGCATAATAGATTTCCTCTCTAAATGGAAATTCCAATACTCTTAGTCTAGTTTTCTTATAATTAATACTTTCCAAAAATAGTCTTGCATTTCCAACTTTCAAAGCATTAACAAATGAGATTTTAATAAAAATAATCACTAGTCCTATTGTAATAAGTATAGCAATTGACTGTGGAACAGTATTTGTATCTGATCTAATAAAGCTTTTTAGTTGGTTTTCCCCATTATTTATCATTTTTATAATCGTGAAAAAAATACCTTTTCTTATATTATTTTTATTATTAAAATCAGATATCCTACTTCCCAATGATCCATATAATTCTTGGTCGATAACTCTATTAGTATAATTAATTATTATTTCTTTATATCTATAATCATTTATGTCAAATTCGTCTAAAGAGAATGTTTTACTTTCATTTTTTATATCTTGTATTAAATCATTAAATAGTTTTACATTTTGATAACTATTTTCATTTATTGAAGTTTTTCCAATGATAAATGTAATAATTATTCCAGCTAGAATTAAAGTCCATAAGTTGCTTTTTAAAATTTGCTTTCCGCTTCTTCTTAATGTCTTTAACTTTAAACATATTAATACCTCCTGAATAATATGAAGTATTTATTAAATAAGATGGAGGCATCCGTTTATGGATGTCTCCTCTTACTTTAGTTTCCTCTTGCAACAATTTTATTATGAGGTTGATAAGTGTCTCTCGAAACTACTTCTCTTGAAACTTCAGCTCCATTTTGCTTTAATATTCTATACGTAACTGATGTTGCTCCATTAGATCCACTTTGTATAACTTTAGTCTTCCCTTTTCCTAAACTAGAATCAGTTGTATATGTTGTTCTATATCCAACAGTCCCTGTTCGGTATGATACTATCTCTACATCATAATCATTCTCTTGTTTTAACCCATATATATCTATAGTAAGATTTCTACCATAGCTACCTGTAACAATTTTTATTGCATAATTTCTATTATTTTTAAATTTAAGATCTGGCGCTCCCCATGATACTGTCGCATCTGTTCCAATAGGAACATATCCAACCTGAAACATATGATTAGATCTATCTACAATTTCTAAATTTGATCTTAATACAGTATTATATAATGTGCTAGATACTTGACATATTCCTCCACCTACTTCATTTACAACTTTACCATTGGCATATGCAGGTGCTTCCTGAAATCCCGCTTGTTTGGTACGCTTTCCAACTGTATCATTATATGAAAAAACATCTCCAGGCATTAAAACTGTACCATCAATTTTCTTTGCTGCTAATTCAACATTATTAGCTCTACTATAACTACTTGACGAATAATTAGTAGTATAAGTTGCCAACTTATCTGGAAAAGCTTCAAGACTAATATCATCTGTACTAACATTTGGATATAATATCTTTAAAGGGATAACATATTCTTCTTTATCACCAGTTATTATTGCTTTTGCCTCATCTATTGAAATATTAAAATCTAATCCTGTTTCTGATGCTGTGATATTATATGGATTCTTTGTAAAAGTCGCATCTACAGCATCCTTATAAATTGTTGAATGTAAAGAATCAATATCTATATCGTCACATTTTCCCTCTACTACCGGAATTTCTATTGAATCAGTATTATATTCACTTAAAAGCATTTTATTAATAATTCTATCTTTTAATTCACCTAAATTAACTTTATAGCCATTCTTTCCTGGTTTTATTATTAGATTATTCCCATCGCGGTTGTACTCAGGCTGTTTAACACCATCTTGAAATCCTTCATTAAGCTTAGGTTCAAATTCTTCAAACATGCTTTCGCTTATTTCAACCTTAGGAGTTATTTCTAGCAAATTATTCTTTTGCTTTAATATTGTAAAATTATTTTGAAAAATATTTCCTTTTCTGCCTACCAAATAAGCTTCTTCAATGGCAGAATTAATATCATATGAAAATTGTATTTCACTTGGTAGCATTGTATATGTTTCATCATTATGTTTTAAAATCAAGTCTGTAGCCAATCTTTCTTCTATTGTCTGATTTATTCTAGCTTTTGCCTCATCTTGGGTAATATTTGACACATCTATTCCCATAATTTTTATATTGTTCTGTATCTTATCACTTCCCATGTTTAATAATGCAAAAATAGTACAAAAAACTAATGCACCTATTAATAATACTATTAATAGTGCAATAATAATATTTCTTTTTTTGTTTCCATTTTTATTATTTAATTTTACAATCTTTTTTGCTTCATTAAAATGTTCTAGCTCATCATGAGTTAGCTCATCTCCTTTATTTGTAACAAGTATTGCATTCATAGCTTATACTTTCTCCTAAAATATTAGTTATATTATATAATATTACGTACAAAAAAAAAAAGCTAAAATATAAATTTTATACATATTCTATTATATTATAACATATAATTACAAATTTATCAAAATTTTGACATATTTTATAGAATTTTTTTCAATATTATTACCAATAATGAGTTATGTTTAAACACCTAAAAAAGCTTATTATAAAAACAAAAAAGAATACCTAGAAGCATCCTTATTTATTTACCATATTTTAGTCGAGTTTTTTATGGTAATTTTTATAGTAATTTATAGTAACTGTATTAAAATGTATTAAAAATATCAAAGCTTTCTAAGTTTAGTCATATCAGCATTTTAGAGTGTTTTATTCTTTTATATTAAAGGTGCAATAATATCAAGTGTTTTAGTACTTTAGATTTTTTTATATCTATGTTCATATTTTCTACTGCACAATCTATTGCACACTAAAAAGGAGTAAAATGCCGTTATAACAAGCATTTAACTCCTTTTATAAATGGTGCGCCCTGAGGGATTCGAACCCCCTTCTTCAAGTTCGTAGCCTGATATTCTATCCAATTAGACTAAGGGCGCAAATAACTATAATAATACTATTATACAATTATTAGCATAAAATTTCAAGTCCTTTAATGAATTATTCTTTTATATCATCATCATTTGTTTGCACTTAATTTTTATTTATAGCAAAAGTGTAGGAATAATAATTCCTACACTCTGCTAATGCTCAAAAAACTCAAATTGCTTCTATACGTTTCCTGTAGTCTTTACGTGATGGTCCTACGCCGAATCCTGATATAGTCTGCCCCATAACAGCTTCAATCATAACTATATATCTTTTTATGATTTCTTCTTTACTTAGCCCAACAAAACTCATTGAAGCATAAAGCGGACGATAATCATATAGATTATATGGCCAATCATATGTAACTTCGCCTGTCCACTTATTTTGATATGCAAAGCAGACTTTAATATGGTCTGTTATTTTTGGAAGCTCTGCTATTACATCCATACAGTTGACGCAAATTTTAGCTCCTGTAAGTTCAATAGCATACCTTACTGCTGGCCCATCAAACCAGCCCAATTCTCTCTTTCTACCAGTTGTAACACCATGTTCTCCGACCATATCATCGATAAACTTGTCTATGTGTTTTTCATCATCACTAAACTTTGTAATGAATGGACCTCCTCCAACCTTTGATGCATATGCCTTAAGCATCATAGTGCAACCATCTGGAAAGTCCTTCATTGTCAGACCTGCTCCAGCCGCACCACCAATGTCAGTGCATGGAGTTGATGTTGTAAAATGCCCTCCATTTCCAAAGAGTGGATCTAATCCAATAGCTTGAGAAACTTCTAGCAGTATTGCCCAATTGCCTTCATTGCGACAATTTGCAATAACTACATTACTATCAACTATATTAAGCTTATTAATAGCCTCCCATAGTTCGATAGAATACTCTCTTGTAAGGATTTCTCTTACTTCATCCGGCAGTATCGGATTCTTCAAAGCAAGAGTTCGAAGTTCTTGTGCGTTCTTGCATTGCAATGCATCAGCAAAAGTTATATGAACTCTATATCCTCTGTTTCCAGCTCCTGGGCCAACCCCAGATTTTGTTGTTCCTATTACCTTTTGTCCAGAAGCAAAACGCTGATTTTCGCACCAGCTATCCATAGCTCTGTCAACATCTGTTACAATGGTTGCCCTTTCAGCCACCATTATTATTTTGCGTTTTTCTTCAGGAAGCTTTTCTGCTTCTTTAAGAACTCGAATCGGGTCAACAAGCATTCCTGGTCCAAGTAGCATAATATCAGCTGAAAGTCCTGCTGATGTTAGGTAGTGAAAGTCATATTTGACTCCATCAACAACAACAGTATGACCAGCATTTCCACTTCCCTGTCCCCTTATCGACAGTACTTTTAGTCCTTTACTTTTATAGCTTTCTGCTAGCTCATCAACCTTCTTTCCCTTTCCTTCATCACCAAAAAGGCCCCCAAAAACCACACTGCCATGTTCAAATGGTTTAAATCTCCTTATTCTGTCAAATTCGATTTCGACTCCGCTTTCATCACTCCAATCAATAATAGACTTTTTCCGTGAGCTTTCTTTCGCAGCACCCATGTAATTTCCCTTCTCAATAATCTTGGCAATAATATTAATTATATCGCCTATTTACAAAAGTAGTGCATTTAATTTATATCATAATTTTGTTATAAAGTCAACATAATCTGTTTCGAGTTCTAAAAATAAAAACTGCTCCATCATAGTGATTTTCTACAACAAAGCAGTTTTATATTGTACATATAATCTATTATTTACTTAAAAAAACTCTTAAATAACTCATTTGCAACTTTTCTTCCTATTGTACTTAATGCAGAGTTAGCTGTTCTTTCCGCTGCCTTACCTATTTTGTACTGAACCGTATTTTTCTTAGCCTTTTCTTTTTCTCTCTCCTCTTGCTTCTTTTTTCTTTCTTCTTCTCTTTTTATCTTTTCCTCTTCTTTTTGAGCTTTTGCTTCTTCTTTCTCTTGTTGTATAGCTTCTTCTTGTGCCTTCTTTTCTTCCATCTGTGTACTTAAAATTTCAAAAGCTGACTCTCTATCTATCACAGTATCATATTTGCCATGTATTGGACTTCTGCTAACAACCATAAGTCTAAGAGAATCATCTATAGCTCCCATTAAACTTTGAGGTGGAAGTATTGTAGCTTTTTGAACAACATTAGGTTCTCCTTTTTCGTTTAAGAATGATACCAAAGCTTCACCTGTTCCAAGAGATAATATTGCTTCCTGAGTATCAAATTCAGGATTTGATCTAAAAGAATCACTTATTGCTTTAATAGCTTTTTGCTCAGCCGGTGTATAGGCTCTTAAATTATGTTGGACTTTATTTCCTAATTGTGCAAGTATTTCTGCTGGTATATCATTAGGTGACTGAGAAATAAAATATAGCCCAATTCCTTTTGATCTTATTAGTTTAACAATTTGAATTACTTGAGTTAACATGAAACTTGGCAATTCATTGAATAGTAAGTGTGCTTCATCAAAGAAAAATACCATTTTAGGTTTATCCATATCACCTACTTCAGGTAATTTTTCATTAAGCGATGATAGCAACCATAGCAAGAAACATGCATACAAATCTGGTTTTTTATATAATTCCACAGAATGTAAAATATTAATATTCCCTAAACCATTTTCATTGTTTTTAATAAAATCATTTATATCAATTGCAGGCTCTCCAAAGAAATAATCTCCACCCTGTTCTTCAAGCATTACTAGATTTCTTTGAATACTACCAATACTTTGAGATGCAACATTTCCATATTTTATAGTATAATCTTTACTATTTTCAGCCACATATTGCAAAATAAGTCTTAAATCTTTTAAATCAATTATTTCATATCCTTCTTCTTTTGCAATTTTAAACACAATTGCTAAAACTCCTTCTTGTGTTTCATTAAGTCCAAGCATTCTAGAAAGAATAGTACTTCCCACTTCTTGTAATGTTGTTCTTATTGGATGTCCTGATTTTGCAAAAACATCCCAAAAAACAACTGGAAATCCTTTAAATTCAAAATTAGTTATTCCAATTGAATCTAATCTTTCCTTTATTTTCTCGCTTGATTCTCCTGGCATACATGTTCCTGCCAAATCTCCCTTAATATCTGCTAAAAAAACTGGCACTCCCATACTTGAAAAACTCTCTGCCATTACTTTTAAAGTAATAGTTTTTCCCGATCCAGATGCTCCTGTAATAAGTCCATGTCTATTTGCCATACTTGGTACAATAAATAGTTCTTCATTAGAGTTTTTTCCAATCAAAACTTTATCATTAACAAACATACTTTGCATCTCCTCTCTAAATATATTGCAATTATATCACATTTTAGTAACTTTGCATATATAATAGACTAATTAATTTTGTTTTACAACACCCTAAAATTCATATTGAACCTTTTCTAATTAATTATCTTATTTGGATGAAATAATTTTATCTTTTTTCATTTTCTTAATTATTTTTGAATACACATTTTCTTTTACCCATTTTTCTGTAACATTTTCCATTATTTTATCTATAGGAATCCATTTTACTCCGCTATTTTCATCTTCTTTTATCCTAATCTCTTCATTTTCATCTGCTTCTAGTAAGAAAGTAGTATTTAGATGAGCATGTGATCCAACATATTTTCCATTTTTTATGTGACCATCTACATTTATAATCTCAATAGAATAAATCTCATCTTTAATAGGCTTTACACTTTTTATTCCAGTTTCTTCTTTTGCTTCTCTCATCGCAACACGAAGAAAATCATCTTCCCCATCACAATGCCCCCCAACAAATGACCATGAATTAAAAATATTATGATATATCATAAGTATTTTTGTTCTTTCTTTATTTAATACAAAGGCAGAGCTTGAGAAATGCCCAAACTCATTTTCTCTTGTTAAAACATTTTTATAATCATTTAGATATTTTAACATTATTCTCTTGTCTACTTCTTCCTGTTCATTATAAGGTACCAATTGTTGTATAATATCTTTTACTCTTTCTGTTCCATTAGTAATAGTCATTATCTCTTCTCCTTATTCTTCTTTTTTCTAACCGAATAACCAAATGTTCCAAGTTTTTTTCCTAATTCGTAATATCCTCCATTCGCATAAGCAATCAGTTCACACTTTGATATGTCAAATGCGCCATTTTTATCTATATATTTTTCATCTACATCTATAGATAGAATCTTAGCAATAAACATTGTATGTGATCCTAAATCCTTAGTTTCAACTACTTTACATTCAAGTGCTACTGGGCTTTCTGATACAATTGGACATTTTATAAACTTCGCTTTTTCTTTAGTTAAATGCATTTCTTCAAATTTATCAAATTTACTTCCACTTCTTACTCCACACCAATCTGTCACTCTTACTAGTTTTTTATTCGTTAAGTTAATAACAAATTCTCTATTTTTATTGATGATATCATATGAATATCTCTCTTTTCTTACAGAAATATAGCACATAGGTGGATTAGAATTAATAATTCCTGTCCATGCAATTGTTAATAGATTACTATTTTGATAATCTCCAACACTAACTAGTGCAGCTGGTATTGGATATTCAAATGTTCCAGCTTTCCATATTTGTCTTCCCATATTGAACCCCTTCTTATTTTATTAATATAATAACACTATAGGAACTCACAATGAGTTCCTATTTTCTATTCTTTTCCATATTTTTCATCATATTCTTTTTGAGATTCAACTGCTTCCAAAAACGCTAGTTTTGCTTCTTCTGCAGCTAATAAAGATAATGCAATGCAGTTATCAGCATATTCAATTTCATCATCTATATATTTTTCTAATTTTTCCTTATCTTTTATTTCTTTATACTCTTGCATTTTTTCTTTAGCAACTTGAATATTCATTTGAGCTTTAATTAGTTCAGATGATATTTTACTTTTAGATCTTTCAGATAATAGTCTATAATTCTCTTTTAATGCTTCTATACTGCTTCTTGAGTCTTTTATTTTCTCATCAAGTTTATCTTTTGCTTCTAATCCTATTATTGCAACTGTTTCAGCAGAATCTTTTATTTTAGCATTTAAATCTTTCATTTTTTCATTAAATTCTTCCATCTTTTTATTATCCATAATTATTACCTCCTATATTATACTTATTCGTTCATATTATATCATTTCAAGCACTTTATTTCAATATAATCTTCATTTTGTACTAATACTATTTTATAGTATTTAAATCAACAGTAATGTAAAAATTATATATTATATTCAAAAATCTAGTAATTTCATGTTCAAAGTCTATTATTTTTATTGTTATACTCAAACAGGGCTAGAGTAAAATTCTACTCTAGCCCTGTGGTTTATAGGTCGTTCACAATATAGCTAATCATTGCTTGCGTTGATTCATTTACGTTATTATCCATCAAAAGAATCAACATGTTAAACTTAATTGAACCAGTCTGTTCCTTAATCTCATCATATCCATCAGAATAGTAGTATGTCTTAAGCATATCAAATCTGTAAATCAAATGATATGCAACTTCAAATCCATCCACATATTCTGTTTCAGAGTTCTCTTCGTCCGTCATTTCAGTAATAATATGTTCTGCAATAATATCTGTCAATGCCTCATTTAACAAACTAGATCTATAGTAAGACTTCTCATATCTCGTTCCAATATTAGTCACATTGCTAATCACATGTACAAGCTCATGTACACAGTATCTCACAGTATTATGCTCTGCAAGCAGACCGTTAAGATAAACTCTATTGCCTTTTGTTACCATTAAAAAGTCAGTATAATCTTCTTCGAATCTTCCAAAACGAAGTTCTGCTGACTTGACAGCTTCTATGCACTTCTTTTTGTCACTGTCATCAATTACGGTAGACTGTTTGATATATTTTACTACTATTGATTTGGCTTTATCAAAAAGCATGACTTGTTCTTTTGGGAAATCAAATGATTCAACATATTTAGGTACTAAGAACTCATTATCCTCATAGAATTCTGGTGAAACCTCTAGCTCAAATGGCTCATCTTCATGTCCATCAGGATACATTATTAAAGTGCCATTATCTCCTCTTGAATAATGCATGTGAATGCTGTAGTTATATTCAAATAAGCTTACAACACTCTCCGCATCAAGTTGAATTATATCTTCAACACTTGTTCTTTCTGAGCAACCACACAAAGCAACTAGTAGTATAAGCAGAACGACAACCCACAACCTGTTCCGAAGCATGTTTTTCCTTTCTTTTCGGAACCATTATTAATACTTGTAATATCTATATTATACTATTTTTTTTCTTATTTTTCAATATTTATGTTAACAAAAAAAATACATTATTAATTCTAAAACTAGTTTAATTTTCCACTTTTTATTCATATATTGTTAAATATTTATATGATTTCCTCACTTTTTTAATATATATTCCATGTGTCTATTGTAGTACAATTAAATCAATAGAGAGGCCAAGGAATGTAATATTACATATCCCTAGCCTCTCCATTATGAAGATTGGAGTGTTAGAAGGTTACAGCTTCTCTTTTTCTGAGTTCTTCGAGAAGATCGTATTCACGATCAGCCTTCTTTACAATAGCTGACGCTGTGAAATATCCTCCGAATATTGCCAGAATAAGGATAAGTATTGCTAAAAGTAGAATTAAAGCATTACCCTTCTTCTTTCTTTTTCCTCCCAAAAGAGCTTCTGCAATCCTTTCAAGAGCACTCGGTGCATGACGTGCTACAGAAACGGTGTTATGAATCTGAGCATATGTGTTCCATCCAGTAACCACTCCGCTAGAAAGCGTTTTGTTCTCCCAGAAGTTTTTCAAGCTACGAATCCAAATGTAAAATCCAGTCGGAATCATGGTTATAACACAAAAAATGTAAAGCAAGTCTGAAGCTAATTGTTCAAACATCATAATTGTGTCTTGATCAACTTCTGCCATCTGTAACAAAGTAGGAGAAATAAGTAACAGAATGTAGCCATATACCATGGTAAATCCGGCTATCGCCATGATGTAGCCAACCATGATATAGACTCTGAAACTCCCTCCAACTATTTTCGACTCTGAATAATACCGTCCAACGTAAGCTGCATTAGCCCATGAAATTCCAAAGTTCAAAACAAGCACAAGTACTAACATTACAATAGTCATCCAAATCTCCCTCCGGTCGTGTTAGCATACAATCGTAAGCTAACAATGAAATTGGTTAATAAATATATTAACATAATTATCCAGATTTGTCAACATAAAGCTTTTTTTCATTTTACATATTATCTTATTTATAATTCTATTTAAGTAATTTGGGTTCGTCTCTAAAAAAATCTCTTTTATTAAATCCAGCTGTTAAAAATCTCACAAATGCTTTGCTATTTGTTAGCCAATTTATTTTTACATTATTTTTTTGATTTTTTACCATACTATCAACTAAGAATTTTCCAACTGTTTCAGGGGTATCTCCCAAAATATTGTATACTTTTTTTGTTTTTTCTGATAGTTCAATTGAATCATTAACTAATGAATGAGTTGTAAAATTTGTAATCATTATTCCTGGACTTAGTTTGCCAACAATAACACCTGTATTCTCCGTGTCAGCTTCTTGTGCAAGACTTTCTGTAAAATATGTCACAGCTCTTTTGCTAGTTCCATACATATTAAGCCCTAGCATATGAGCATCATTGCTTCCATAGCCTTCTACATTATATATAGCTCCTTTATGATTTTTTTTCATTTCTTCCATTGCGACCTTAGATCCATAAATGGTTCCTTTTAGGTCAACATCAATTATAGTATTTATTTCACTTTCAGTTAATTCCCAAACAGCCTTTTGAGGCTGATTAACTCCAGCATTATTTATCCATATGTCTATAGTATCAAATTTTTCAATACTGAATTCCATCAGATTTTTTATATCATCTAATTTTGATACATTACAAACTTTATATTCAACCTTACCCATAGAGTCTATTCTTTCAAGACTCTCTTTTGCTTTTATCAAATTCTCTTCCTTTAAATCACTTAATACAACATTATAGTCATATTCTCTGAAAAACTTAGACATACAAAATCCAAGCCCTCTTGCACTTCCTGTTATCACAACTGTTTTCATTTGCTTTCCTCCTAATAAAAAACTATTTTTCTAGTATTATCTCTTTTCTATTATTTTTCTCTTCTTTCTCTAGTATTCTTACTATTCTTGGTCTATTATATCTCTGAATAATTATAAATTGACTATCAAAAATCATTGCTGCTAGTGCTGTTACAAAAAATATGTAGAATTCTCCCCAAGGTATCGCAAAAAATATAGTTGAAATTGATATAGCTTCGTTTATCCAGTGATCAACTTCTGATTTAGCCATCGTATTAGCTATTTCTTCTAATGAATGATCTTTTAGTGAAAAAGATTCTGGATTGTAAGTTAGAGCTTTATCTTTCCATGATTTAACTTTTAAAATCTTATATAGTCCTTTTTCAAATTTTCTTTCTTTAAACCACCATTGTTTATAATTAATATGTTTTTTGAATAGTTTCGAAACATTTCCCATAATTATTCTTACCCAAAAGTGGTACATTATTGTAAAACATGTTATACCTGTCCATAATATCACATTATTTTTTATATTATTCTTATAATATAAATAAAAACAAATTGCAGAAGCTACTAAAGTTATTGCTATGACACAATACATAAAAATAGCAGGTCCACTTTTCTTAGTTTTTTTCATAATCCCTCCTATATCTTTTATCAAAACCTTTCCTATTTAGGAATAATATTAACTTAGTAATAAAGAATAATTGCTCATTACCATATATCTCTTTCTTTATTACTGTACTTAAAGAACAATATAATTTCATTTATTTCCATCGTATAGTTGGAATCTAGATTTCTAATCTAATCTGATTGTCATCTATTATCCAGCTTTCTTGTTTTGTTTCCGTTATTTTATCATCATTTTCAACTTTTCCTATTAGTAGAGGAGAATCTTCATTATGTATTCTTACATTCTCTTCAACTAGCTTTTCATTTTCATTTGCATAACAATACTTACACAAATGTAAACAAGTATTATACACTCCTATATCATTACCAAGCACACAATTACACTTAATCCTTTGGTTCTTTCTTTTTGGTACTTTTATTCTATTATGAATTGCCTTCTCTACTATTTCTTGACTCATACATCCTGTAATGTCTATTCCATATTCTTTTAAATAGTCTTTTTCGCAACAACCATGTATTATAATATCATTTTCTTTTCCTATTTTTGCAAAAGCTTTAGCTATTTCTATCTGCTCAGACTTGGTAGGTGTCTTTAAATCAGGAGCATTTCTTTTAACTTTTTCATATAAATCTAAGAAACTAATTGTGCAATCTTTTGTATATCCTCTAAGTTGTGTTAATAGTTTTTCGAAACATTTAATATGCATCTGAACACTGTATTTAGGTGTGATGATTATTGGATCATACCTTAAAGCAACTGAATCAGCACCAAGATGTTTAGATAAGATTTTAAAGTCATCTATGACTACTTTCTTGTCTGGTACATTAGGTTCTAATTCTTTTCCATATGGCGTTATTGTTATAAACCAAAATTGATTATATTTATCGAGTTCTGATATTCGTGAAATCATTGGATGTGGATTTTTAGTACAAAAAGCTAAACAATCCACAACATTAGGATTTAGACTATATTTGGTTATTTGGTTTCTATAATATGGATTTCTAACATACACATATCCTTCTTTAATTCTATTACATAGCCATGTTGAATAAAATGCTGGAATATCAGTTCTCATTCCGGTGTTAATTATCATTTTTTAAGCTCCTTAATTAATATAAGTTTACTTATCTATTATTTTTTTTTAATTGCTTTGTATTCTTGTATAATGCATTTCTAAGCAAATCAAATAGTGTTCCACTTTCATCAAACTCTCTAGACTCTTCATTCTCTTTTTCACATTGAGTATAGTTTACCTCATTTAATTTCTCAAATGTATTAATTTTAAAATAATCTTCAATAGGCATAGCAACACCATTAGGTAAATCAATTATATAATCATATTCATCCTTTATAATTGTGTGGTAAAATTTATAGTTTAAACCATTTTCCATAATTCCAGTAATTGCTTTAAAGTTTTCATATCTTTTTATTAAAAAGTAAGAAATCTCGTGGCAAGAATCTTTTAGATTATCACCTAATTCAGATATTTTGTCTTCAACTACTCTATCTCCCCTAAATATTATCCTGGCTGGATACATAGTAATATTTCCAAATTCACTTGTAATGACTCTATACCCTCCATCTTGAAATTCTTCAATATCTAACACTATCGAATTCTCCAATAGCACATCAAAAATTATTTTAGCTCTCTCTTTGTTTTTGCATAGTGTCATTAAAAAACCCATTATAAGATTTTTTTGGAAGTCTTTATAAGAATAATCTATACTTCTAAATGCACTTAGCAGATCAACTTTATAAAATTTTAATAGCCATACTTTTAGTTTCTCATAGATTTGAATAGGGTCATTAGTTTTAGCTTTTTCTTCTAAATCTATTTCTGTATAACTTTTAAAATAATTCACTATTTTTTCACATTTTTTCCTGTATTCATCTGTAAAAATATTATTTTGATTTTATTCAAATTCAGATAATTTCATAGTTCACTCCTTCTTTAATAATATTATCAAATCTAGTTTACTAAATCAAGTAATAGTTATCCATATTAGAAGTATGAGCTAAAAAAAAAGCTGCCAATAGCAACTTTTTACATTACATATAGAATTATGCATAAGAATTGAAGTAAGCTAGCAATAACAATTAGTATATGAAATATTGAATGCATATACTTAATATTTCTTCCCAATCCATAAAATATTGCTCCAATAGTATATATTATTCCTCCAATTAGTAATAGCCAAAAGCCATTATCTCCTAATAAGGAAGGTAACAGATATCCTTTGAATACCACACACCATCCCATGACCAAATAACATATCATTGAAATAACTTTATACCTATGAAGATCAATTGAATTTAGTATTATTCCTATAACTGCCAATCCCCATACAATTGCAAATAGACTCCATCCTAATATTGAATCATATTCTCTAAACGTACACAAAGTAAAAGGAGTATAAGAACCTGCTATAAGCAAGAATATAGTGCAATGATCAATTATTTGAAATACTTTCCTTGATGTTGTATTAGTTTTCAATCCATGATATATGCTCGACATCATGTATAGTAAAGTCATTGTTATGCCATAAATTGCTCCAGATATTATGCCATACACATTATGGTGTATAGAAGCAAAAACAATACATAGGCAGGTTGCAATTATTCCAAGTACAGCACCTATTATGTGTGATGAAGTATTTATTATTTCTTCTCCTTTAGTATAAGATGGTAGCACTCTATCTTTAATCTTTATTCTTTTCATAGTTTTCCTCTTTTCTTTATTATGTTCAATTATATAACTACCTATACTAAATGTCATTATTCTTACTGGTCAGTTTTAAGAAAAATCTGAACAATAGTATGCTATTTTTTTCAAAAGAAAAAGCGACTTCAAAAGTCGCCCTTTCTTAAATTCCTTTGTAATTCTTTAATTTTTTATGTAAGAATATAGCTAGCAATGCTACTATAATAAAAGCAATTCCTGCAATATGTATTATTCCAGTTTTTGGAATACTTGTTTTTGCAGTTGTTGGATCTTTCTCTGTAGTACTTACTGATGATGATGTATTAGTGCCTGAGCCTCCAGTTCTAGATCCACTTGAGCTTCCAGAACTACTTGAATTGCCCGAATTAGAACCGCTTGAATTTCCACTTCCTCCTGAAGTATTCGTTTCTGGCTCCTTTGTTTCATTTGTTGGAGTATCATTAGTAGTATTAGTAGGTTCTTCCACTATATTTTCTTCTTCACCACTAGAATTGTCTCCTATTTGTATTGTTACACTTGAGCCATTTAAAGATATACTAGAGTTACTTGCATCATCTGTAAATAATGTTGCATCACCTATACTTACATTTGCCTTGCTTCCATTTGCTACGCTAGATTTAACTTTAAAAGTTAATCTCCAAATATCTGCTGAAGTAATTTTGCTTGATGTATTAGACATTACTGTAATATCAGAATCAGCTCCCAAACTTGCCCATTTAGAATCAGCTACATTGCTTTCTGTTAATTCAAGTTTGTCTGTGTCATAGGTTAACTTTGTATCAATTCCATTAATACCTTTATCACTTTTAGCTGATATAGTAACAGTAAATGTATCTCCTGGTTTTACTGAATTACTACTACTCTTTAGTTCTATAGAATCTGAAGCAGCATATACTTTTGATAAGCTTATTAATATAAAAACTATTAAAATACATACATTTAAAATTATTTTTTTCATTCTATTTCTCCTTTATTCTTATAAATTTGTAGTTTTTCCAAGCCTGTACATGTTAATCATCATAATATCTTGTATATTAACTTTATTATCTCCATTAACATCTCCAGCTAATTGATTTAATTCAGATAATTCTGACTTATTCAATCTATGCATATTAATTGCCATTATATCTGCTATATTAGCATCTCCGTCTCCGTTAACATCTCCAATGACAATTAATGTGTATGTATTATTACCTACTGTCAATGTCTCACCTGTTTTTATATCACTTGTCCCTGATACAGTTGCTT
This sequence comes from Clostridia bacterium, assembly GCA_017510245.1. Classification (GTDB taxonomy): domain Bacteria; phylum Bacillota; class Clostridia; order TANB77; family CAG-508; genus CAG-793. The sequence goes on along the minus strand of JAFWNQ010000018.1, from coordinate 18,688 downwards.
CTTTATCTTTAATAATAAATTCAAGATTGGTTATTATATTCTTTACGAAATCAGCATATGTTTGATTAGGTTGGATTTTCTTTATATATTCGTTTTCAATTATGCAATTACTGTTAACTTTAAAATAGTTTAAACCTTCAATCTTAATTCTCTCTGTTGCCTCGTTTCCATTCAAGTCTCTAATCCTTATCGTTTCATCAACATTATCGGTGTATGTTTTTGTTAATACTTTTTTATTTGAAGATAATGTCCATCCTTCGATTGGTTCAACTTCTTCATTTGATGTTAAGGTAACTGTAACAGCGTCTTCATTATCAGACACCTCTTGTTTTTGCTCTATGACTGGTGGAATAGTATCTAATTCTGTAATCTCAACTTTTTGTTCAGTAACATTTCCTGCCAAGTCTTTAACTCTAATATTTTCATTTGCATTTTCTGTATAAGTTTTTGTTAATACTTTTTTATCTGAAGATAATGTCCATCCTTCGATTCCTTGTACTGCTTCATCCGATGTCAATGTTATAGTTGCAGATTTTTTATCATTTGAAATTGTTTTATTTAAAGTTATTTTTGGTGAAATTCTGTCTAATCCTTCAACAGTAATTTCTTTTGTAACTTTATTGCCTGCAATATCTTTTATATCAATAGTTGTCGTTCCATTTTCTGTGAATTCTTTTGTCAATGACTTTTTATCTTCTGATAAATTCCATTCATCTATTTTTTGAAGTTCCTCATTTGCTGTTATTGTAACTGTTACTTTTTCTTTATTTGGTGATAATTCTTTTTTAATATCTAATATTTCTGGAGGTGTTAAGTCTATTCCACTTACATTGAATTCTTGAGTTGTTTTATTTCCAACTAAATCTTCAACTTCAACCGAAAATAAACCATTTTCTTTATACTCTTTTGTTATAGTCTTTTTATCTTCTGATAGTGTCCATCCTTCAACAGCTTTTACCTCTTCATGTGATGTTATAACAACATTAGCGCTACTGTGATCATCTGACACTTTCACTTCATAATTCAAAGTAGGTGGTTCTTTATCTATTTCATTTTCCGTAATCTCAAATTCTTGTGCAACCTCATTTCCTGCTAAATCCTTTACAGTAACAGTCTCTGTTCCCTTTTCAGTATATGTTTTTGATAAAGTCTTTTTATCTTCTGACAATTCCCATCCATCAATTGCTTGTAGTGGCTCATTAGATTTGATTGATACTACAACGCTGTCCTTTTGGTCATTAGGATTCATCTCTACTGTTAATTTAGGCTTTGTTGTATCCACTACTAAGAAATTAACTTTATTGTATTCACTCTTTGTTTTCATATTTTCAACAACGTCTGCAGTTCTGTCTTGTTCATCAATTGTTTGATATTTTACAGTAACATTTTCATTATTACTTAATATTGTTCCACCAATACTCTCTAGAGTGTTTGGAATGTAAATTGTTAAGCTTGTACATCCTTCAAAAGCTGATGTTCCAATTTTTTTAATGTTTTCAGGAATTGTAATATTATCTAGGGCTGTACAACCATTAAAAGTACTATTCTTTATTTCAGTTAATTTAGTTGGGAAATTAAATGTAGTTAAACCTGTGCATCCTTCAAAAGCATAAGCTTCTATCAATGATACAGAATTTGGAACAGTTATTGTTGTTAAGCCTGTACATCCTTTGAATGATGAAGATCTTAATGTTGTCATCGTGTTAGGAATTGTTATATTATTTAATTTTGTACATCCATTAAAGGCATATTTTCCTATCTGCGTAATACCCTTACTAATAATAACTTTTTCTATAGTATTTTTATTATCATTCCATGGTGTATTTGTTTCTGAAAAGTCTTTAATCTCTCCATATCCTTCTATATATAATGTTTTTCCGTCTTCCGACAGAATTGCATAAATACTCTTATCTTGTTTCTTTGATATGTCTGTTCCTTTTTCATCTATTGACTTAAACACAACGTTGCTTGAGTAATCCTCATATTCTTCTTCCATATCATTTATTGCACTTGTTTCTCTTTCATAATATACAACTATGCTATGTGAATTATCAATTATTCCTTCTCCGATATTATTTACACTACTTGGTATTTCTATTCTAGATAAGTCACTACACTCTAGAAAAGCGTTTTTCTCAATTTTTTTAACACTATTTGGAATTCTTACCTCTTCAAGCTGTGTACAACCTCTAAAAGCTTCCTTTTCAATAGTTTCAATAACTATTGGCATATATAATTCTTTCAATATAGAGCTACCATAGAATGCAGAATCTTTTATAGTTTTTACAGTAGTAGGTACATCATAACTTGTACTTGTTTTACCCGCAGGATAAACAATTAACTCTGTTTTTCCTTTATTGAACAATACACCACCACTAACTGAATACGTACTATTATTTGAAGTTACAGTAATTTTAGTCAATTTTGAGCAGTTGCTAAATGCTCCATTTCCAATATTAGTAACACTATCTGGTATTGCAACTGTTGGTATCTCTGAACATCCAAAGAATGCTCTTTCACCAATGTTTGTTACAGAATCAGGAATACTAATAGTTTCTAATCCTGTTTTTTCAAATGCTGATTCTCCAATTGATGTAACTGAATTTGGTATCTGTATATTTTTTAGGGCTTCACAGTTTTTAAAAGTATTATCTTCAATACTATTTACGCCATTAGGAATATTAACAGTCGTTAGTTTTATACAATCTTCAAAAGCAGAATTTCCTATTTCAGTAATGCTATTTGGCAAATTAATACTAGTTAGTTCTTTAAAATAATCAAATGCATATGAGCCAATACTTGTTATTCCATTACTTAATTCAACATTTTTAATGCTTTCTCTATAGTCATACCAAGGAACTGTCCTTATTCCTGATAAAGGATCCATCCAATTAAGCATTTGTCCTTCACCTTCAATAGTTAGTGTCTCTTTGTCTTCTGATAATATTGCATATATACTTCCATCTTGATTGGCAGAAACATCCATTACTTTTTGAAATTTAACATTAGAGTAAGAATCACTATATTCTAATTCTCTTATTACTCTCGTCTCATCCTCATAATAAACTTTAATTCTGTTTGAATTATCCATTATACCAATGCTACTATCATTTGTACATTTCGCTAATACAACGCTACTTGGTATTTCTAATATTGTAAGATTTTTATTGCCTTTAAATGCATTTGCATATATTGTAGTAACATTTCCTTTTATTTTATATCTTGAGCCAATTTTATTCTCTGGATATCTTATTAATTGTGTACCATCTTTACTATATAATACTCCATCAACGCTACTATAATTTCTGTTTCCTTCTGTAACAATTATTTCGTTTAAACTACTACATCCATCAAAATTATTCATTTTATAGTCTGCATTTTCGCCAACATTAGTTACGCTATTTGGAATTGTAATACTATTTAATCTTTTACAATTATCAAATGCATTTTCTGAAAGGTCTTTAACTGTTGAAGGTATTACATAGCTAGTATCAGACTTATTTGGTGGATAAAAAATCAATTTTGTTTTATCTTTATTAAATAATACTCCATTTTCACTACTAAATTTTGTATTACTATCTGATATTATAATTTCACTTAAGCTACTACAACTATTATAAGCATCAGTTCCAATTAGCACATCGCCGTCTATTTCTATTATCGATATGCTATCACAACCTTGGAACGCCCCTTCTCCTATTTCTTCTATACTACTTGGAATTTCAAATTGATTATATTGTTGGTTAGCTATTGCAATATCTCCGTCAGATGTATATGCCAACTTTCCAATCAAAGTAATTAGATTCTTACAATTTTGAAATGCATATGCACCAATTCTTATTATACTATCAGACAATTTAACTAACGATAAATTAGTGCATTCACTAAACATTTCTGCTGGAACTGTAGAAACATTCGCAAGCATAAGTACATATCTTAGCCCAGTACAATATTTAAAGGCTTCTTCTCCAATATAGGTTACTGTATCTGGTATATATATTTGCTCTAACGTTTTATTTTTATAAAAAGCTTTACTTCCTATTTTTGTGACTGTATTAGGAATTTCATAATACTTATTATCATGTTTAGCTTCTGGATATTCTATTAATCCAGTTTTATTTTTATTAAACAATATTCCATCTTCACTACTATAATTTTCATTATCAGAAGAAACATTTATTTCTTCTAATGATGCACAATCTTCAAATGCCATATCTTCTATTCTAGTTACACTTTTTGAGATGTTTACATTTTTTAAAGATGTACATCCGCTAAATGTGATATAATCAATAGTAACTATGCTACTTGGAATATCTATACTTTTTAAACTTGTACAATCTTTAAATGCTCCTACTCCAATTGTTTCTATGCTATCTTCTAGCGATATATTTATTATTTTGTTACATCCAAAAAATGCAAAATTTCCTATTTTGGTAAGCAAATCAGGTAATTCCATATATTCAATTCCTGTACATGTATAAAATGCATAATTAGCAATTTCTGTTACACTATTTGGAAGTATTACTCTCTTAAGATTTGTAACATGATAAAATGCAAATTCTCCTATTGTATTTACTGTACTTGGAATTGTATATGTAGTATCTGTTTTTCCCTCTGGATATTTTAATAGTACTTTTTTATTCTTATCAAATAGCACTCCATCCTGACTACTATAATTTGCATTATCAGCATCAACACTTATTGACTTAAGTTTGCTACAACCATAGCAAAAGCTTCTATTTGCTACATCAATTTCTAACGAAGTTACACTTTTTGGTATATTAATTGTCTCAATATTCGAACAAAATTCAAATGCACCATTAGCAATTGTTTTTACGCCCTGAGTAATTGTTACTGATGTTAAGCCTGTACAAAATGAAAAAGCACCATAGCCAATTGTTAAAACAGTTCCAGGAATTGTTATAGAACTCAATTTACTACAAAATAGAAATGCTCCAATTTCTATACTTGTTACACTATTTGGAATAGTAATTGATGTAATACTAGAACAGTTTGAAAAAGTACTATTTTCTATTTTAGTTAGACTTGTTGGTATGTTTATTTCATTTAGCTTTGTACATCTATAAAATGCACCAGCTCCTATAGAGTTAACACTATTAGGTATTTGAATTTCCTTTAGATTTCCACAATCTTTAAATGCATATGATCCTATAGACGTTAATGTACTAGGTAAATTTATTTCCACTAATTCTGTACAATTTGCAAAAGCATAATTACCTATTTTTGTTATATTATCACTTATTATTACCTTCTTTATTTTAGAAACAGCAACTCCCCATTGGTTATCTTCTGAAGAAAAATCTTTCATTTCTCCAGTTCCAGAAATAGTCAAAGTCTTTTTATCATCTGAAATCTTTGCTGTCAGACTTTCATCCTGATTCTTAGATATATCAATTTCTCCATTAGATAGTCCTAAGCCTGCAACTACATAATTTGCAAATTCCTTTAGTGAAAAAGCATATATATTAGTATTTAATATTGCTACTTCACTAACTATCAAAATTGCTGTAGATATTGCTATTTTTTTTATTATTTTCATAGAACATAGTCCTCCATATAATAATCTAGGTTAAGTATAATAAATAATAGTTTTAAAATCAATATCCTTTTTTTCTTTCTCTACGCCCTAGCCCGTTTACAAGCCGGTTCAAAAGTTATGTTACATTTTCATTACATTTTTGTAACATTTTTATTTCACTAGATTTTCTACGATTATTTATTCTAATCATCAATAATTTATATAATAGGAAATGTTGTTCTATCTTATAATATAAAAAGAAACATTTTCATCAATTGAAAATGTTTCTTTTTATATTAATCTTTTAAATAATAATGTCTCATTGGTTTTAAATCATCATCTAATTCATAACAAATTGGATTTCCTGTTTGCAATTCCAAATTTATTATATCTTCATCACTAATATTATCTAAATACTTAATAAGTCCTCTTAGTGAATTTCCATGTGCTGCAATAATTATTCTTTTTCCTTCTTCCAAGTCCTTTTTTATTTCAGAATTCCATAGTACCATCACTCTATCTATTGTATCAATTAGATTTTCTGTCTTTGGTAATTCTTCTGGTTTTAACTCACTATATTTAGGATCATTTCCTGGATATCTTGGATCATCTTCAGATAATTCTGGTGGTTTCACATCAGTACTTCTTCTCCATAGTAATACTTGATCTGCGCCATATTTTTCACGTGTTTCATCCTTGTTTAATCCTTGCAATGCACCATAATGTCTTTCATTTAATCTCCAGCTTCTTTTTATTTCTATATTTTCTTCTCCTAGTTCTTTTAGAATATAACCTAATGTATCTTCTGCCCTTTTTAAAACAGAAGTATATGCCATATCAAATTCGAATCCTTTTTCTTTTAGTACTTTTCCAGCTTCTTTCGCTTCTTTAATTCCTTGTTCAGATAATTCCACATCAGTCCAGCCTGTAAATTTATTTTCTAAATTCCATGCACTCTGTCCATGTCTTACTAATACTAATTTTAACATATAAAAACTCCTTTCTTATTTTTATGTTAAAGTCAATTATAGATAATCGCATCATTAACTCCATCGCATATAATATCATAAAAGCACATATTTAACAATAGATATGTGCTTTTATTTTTTATTTTATCTTATATGTAATATTTCCATCTTGTTTTATTGTAAATACAATTGTATCTGTTCCTACTGTACATGTAACTTTGTTATTCTTTAGAACAACATTTTCTACTCCAGCTTCTTCTAAGTGTGCCTTAAAACCATTTTTTATACTAGTATATCCATTGTCTATTTCCCCAGTCATTAGTTTAGTCTTAAATGAAGAAATAGCTGATGTCGCAAAATCCTCTACAGTGAATGTTTCATAACTACTGCTAGCAGTTCTACTACTATGCTTACTTACACTATATATAACTCCAAATCTTAAAAAAGCTAAAACAATGTTTACCACTATAACTACTCCTAAGATTAAAACGTCCAACATAAAATCCATACTATCAGCCGGATTATTCTTTGCTGCTTTTAATTTATAAACTAAAACTCCTATAGCAAGTGCCATAGATAAAATTGGAACTAATGGTCCATCAATTATTATAGAAGCTAAAACTAGAATTCCATATGCAAATTTAGTAATATTCTTATCCTCAAGCATTAGATTCCTCCATTTCTATTATTATCATCTTTTTCTCCATCATATTGTTCATAAAACCAATTCTTTCCTTCTGGATATTTTTCAGGACTTTCCGCTTTATCCAAATCCATAATTACGCTAAAAATTAACCCTAATGCTACAAATGTTACAGACTCAATAAGCGCAACATCTAATAAATCAAACAAAAGTGTTATCACATCAAAAATTACTATCCACCCAGTTGGAATCATAGATAAAATTGCATATTTTTTTGCTTGTTTTAACTCATACTTAACCATATATTTTCTAGCATTAATAAGCCAAATCAATGTTAAACCTTCAAAAACAATCCCAAAATCAAAATCCCCTGCTATTAAAGGAACAACATATGTGCAAATACTTAATACCATACAGCCAATAGCCATACTTGCCTTATTTTTTGCTTTATCTGTATTTACTTTTTTTATAAACTCTTTTTCTTCTTCTGTCATTTTTTACCTCTTCTTAAAATTTTACATTTTCTTCTTCGTCATAAACTACTACATCATCTTTCTCAAGTTTATTTAGTCCAACTTGAATCTTTGCAACCTTGTATATCTGAAATAAAAGTAATAGAATGAGCAATATATCAATTAATAATATAGCATATGCTCTATAAGTGAAAACCTTATATGACTTAATCCACTGATCAATATAGTATTCCTTCTCAGTTTTTACTCCAAATCCAGATAAACTCATATCTATTCTCTCATTTTTATTTGAATTGTTATCACCATATTTTTGAACATATATATCTTCGAATTTTTCTCTATTATAGTTTGAATCTAAGTACATTTTGTTTAATCCAAATAATAACATTGTCGCTAGTGTAATTGTTACTATTATTATTAATCTGTTTATCAGCATCTTTTTGTTTTTTGAAAAATAGCTAGCTAAAAATGACATAAGTAACAATATTCCAGCAGTAAATAAATACAAATACAAAAACCATTTTTTAGTTTTTTCTATAGGATCTTCAATTGTGATTTTAAATGTTGTTAAAAAAGCTACTGCCATTACAGCTACAATTATAATTGTAGCAAATATTTGCATTGCAACATAAGTATTATCCAGAGGTACATAGTAATAAATATGTAAGAAATTATTTCCATAAATTCTTCGATATTCATTATTATTGTTATTATAATCTATATTGTTATCATCATCTCTTCTAAAATTAAAATTTGGTCCTCTTCCTCCTCCACCGAAGTTAAAGGATGGTGACCCACCTCTTGCCATAAAAGCCATTATTACATCTCCTTTTTATTATTATAAAAACATTTTATTAATAATACTAATAAATGTCAATATATATATATAATTAAAAAATCGACATTTAGAATTTGAATTGTAATCATAAAATTTAGACAAATATGATGGTTACAAAAATAAAAAATTTTTCATAACCGTCTGTTTTTTCTTCAATACTATCCTATTTTCTGACATAATTAATTGCAGATAATGCAGCTTCTGCCCCTTCGTGCACAGCTTTACATACTTGCAATAAATTACCAGTCACATTTCCACAAGCATAAATCCCCTCAATATTTGTTTCCATCTTGTCATTTACTTTTATATTTTCCCCATTTTGAATTATACCTAATGTTTTTGCGAAATCACCTGCACTAGCTTGTCCCAATGCTATAAAAATACCATCTACATCTAAGCTTGTACCATCTTCAAATTCAATTCCTTTAACTCTTTTCTCTCCAATTATTCTTTTAATTTTTTTATTATTTATTTCAAATTCACATTTGGGTTCATCCAATCCATTAGTTAATAAAGTAACTCTGTCTGCAACATGAGATAATTCTCCTGCTTCACTAACTGCAAAATCTCCATTTCCAATTACAGCAACATTCTTGTTCCTATAAAAGAAAGCATCACATATTGCACAATAACTTACTCCCTTTCCTTCAAACTCTTCTATTCCTTCAATATTAGGTTTTATTTTTTTGTTTCCAGTTGATAAGATAATTGCTTTTGCCTCGTGCTCACTTTCAATAGTTTTTATAATAAAACTACTACTAGACTTTGAAATCTTAATAACTTCATTTTTTATTATTTCTACACCAATTTTTTTAGCTTGTTCAATACCTTGTTCAAATAGTTTCTTCCCAGTAATACCATCAGGAAAGCCATAATAGTTGTCAATTTTCTCTGCTTTTTCTAATTCTGACTCTCCACTATAAAAAACCAGTACATTAAGATTAGCTCTTCTAGCATATAAGCTTGCTGATATACCAGCCGGTCCTGCTCCAATTATTATAATATCATACATATTATATTCCCTTTCTTTCATTAATTTACATCATTTTCTAATAATTTATATAATATTCTATATAGTGTTTCTGCATCATCCTGATTTAGGTTAACGTTTTCTGCCATTGTTTTTGGGACATCAATTGCTTTGCTTTTTAGACTTTCGCCCTCTTTAGTTATAGATATAATAACATTTCTTTCATCATTTTTATCTCTAGTACGTGTAATGTATTCTTTTGCCTCTAGTTTTTTCAATAAAGGAGTTAGTGTTCCTGAATCTAGGAACAAGCTCGTTCCAAGATTTTTTACATTAATATTTTTCTTTTCCCATAAAACCATCATTGTAATATATTGAGTATAAGTCAAATCAAGCTTGTCCAATAATGGCTTGTATTTTCTAGTTATCATATTTGATGTTGCATAAATTGGAAAACATATTTGATTTTTCAATTTTAATACATCATAATCATTGCTCCATTCCATAATAGCATCCCCCATAATTAATCCTAAATAAGTTCTTTAATCTTCGATTCTATTTTTTCTGGTGTAATTGTTGGCTCATACCTTTCTACAACATTTCCATCTCTATCTACCAAAAACTTTGTAAAATTCCATTTTATGTCTGGATTGTTTTTATAATCTGGATCCATTGATTTTACAATAGGAATTAAAACCTTCCCTTTTAAATCAAATCCTTCAAATTCTTTCTGTTCTTTTAAATATTTCCATAGTTTATCTTCATTATCACCATTCACATCAATCTTTTTTAATTGATCAAACTGAGTTTTATACTTAAATGTACAAAATTCATGAATTTCACTATCTGTTCCAGGTGCCTGATTTCCAAACTGATTACAAGGAAAATCTAATATTTCTAATCCTTGCTCATGGTATTTTTCATATAGTTCTTCCAGTCCTTTATACTGTGGTGTGAAACCACAGCCTGTTGCTGTATTAACAATTAAAAGAACTTTTCCTTTGTATTGCTCCATTTTTACATCTTTGTTTTCCCTATTCTTAATAACAAAATCATAAATTGACATATCTTCCTCCTTTTGTATGCGATTTAATTGCATACAATCTTTTTTATATTTATACTATATATAGCTTAATATGTCAATTACTTGAACAATAGCGGATATTTTTCAAAATAATATAGACTAAAATTAATGCAAATTTTAGTCTCATCGAGATTTTTATATAATAGGAAAGAAAAACTTTCCTATTATATAAAAAAGTAACGTGCTTTCATATGCTACGTTACTTTTTGTCCTACTAATTAGCTCCCAAATTAATACTAATCATATGCTTATTTCTCGCTTCATTTTCTATTTTCTTATAGTCTACAGAGTTACTGAAATTAATTTTTTCTTTATCTCTCACAACCTGAAAATATGCTTTAACAAACAATTTTATCATACTTGTAATTGTCTTTCTATCATTCTCTTCAATTCCTCGATATTTTTTCAAAATAGTCATTATGTTTTTTGATAAACTCTTTGACATCTCTCCAAAAGTATTAGCCTCTGTTGCATAAAATAAATCAAATATCTCATCAAAAAATATTTCTCTTTGCTCAACTGTAGTGTGCTCTAGCCAGTCATTAAGTGTCATATTAATTATTTCACTATTGGCAGTTACATTATCTGCTTTAACTAAATCATCTTTAAAAACTTGCCATGAATAAATATCATGTTGGTATATTCCCTTTTCATTACTTAGTGCAACTGTACATTTTTCTGCATGATACATTATTCTTCCAATAACAGAGTCTTGAGGAAAAAATGTTTCTATCTTTTTTAAAATACTACTAGTTTTGTATTTTTTTATTATGTCCTTATTAAACCCTGGTCCATCATAGTTACATACTTTTATAATTCTGTCTTGTATTGCTTTTTTTGCTGAAATAGCCGAATAGATTGCAACATTTCCTCCTTTTGAATGTCCACCTATTCTTATTCTCTTTTTAGGATATTTATTAGCAATCAAATTTATATACTTTTTTCCTTCAATTTGGCATGGAACACTATCCATAAATGAAATATTAAAATCTTCTTTCCAACCATAAATACTACTATCAGTTCCTATGTATGATATATACATCTCTTCATCAGATATATGTATAGTTACAGCTTCAAATTGTTGTTCTAGACTTCTTTCATTGTTTTCAACATAATCAGTAACCTTCATATCTTTAAAACGCTTACTTTTACCTAGATATGTTATTAATTCTTTATCTCCATTGTATCTAAATTCCTCATTATCTAAGTTTTTCATCTTTTCTGATATAGATTCAATTGTTTCTACTTCACTCATTTTTATTTTATCAAACCTTAAGTAAGAAAAACGTGCTAATATAACACTATCGACTTCATTAAAATTATGTTCAGAGCTAAGTGAAATATCTCCCCTCCACAACAAATAATCATTAATATTTGCCATAATAAAAATCCTTTCATATTATTATCTTAATAATACCATAATCAGTTGTTAAAATCAATCTTAAATTATTTTACATCTTTTATTTTGAAAAAGTTTATGATATACTATATATAGTATTTTTGAAAGGATATAAATATGGAAAATTTTAAGAATTATACTGCACAATTTTTTAGTAATAAACTAATTCAATCACTAATAGTTATTATAGTAAGTTTTTTGATTTATCATCTAATAAAACACTTTCTACTTGGTAAGAAAACATTAAATAATAAAATGAATAAGAAAAGTAAAACATATGTAAAAATGCTAGTAAGTATATTAAGATACACTTTCATTATTGTTACATCATTAGTAATTTTGCAGATTAATGGTATTGATGTTTCATCAATGTTAGCTGGTGTTGGAATTGTCAGTGTTATAGTTGGATTAGCTATACAAGATGCATTAAAAGATATTATTAGAGGAATTAGCATTTTATCTGATGATTACTTTAAAGTTGGCGATGTAGTTCAATATGGTGATGTTGAAGCAAAAGTATTAGAATTAGGACTAAAAACAACAAAAATAAAAGACATTAGAACACTCAATATAATATCAATTTCAAACAGGAATATTGAACAAATTCAAGTAGTATCACATTCTAATGATATTGTTATTCCTTTTCCTTATGAAACTGATATAGAAAAAGCAGATACAATTATATCTGATATTATTGAAGATATTAAGAAATTGGAAAAAATAGAAGATTCATTTAGTAAAGGTATATGTGAACTTGCTCCTTCAAGTCTTAATTATATGATTAATATAACTTGTAAGCCTGAAGACAAGCCTCAAACTATTAGAGATGCACTCAAGCTAATTGTTATTGGTTTACGTAAGCATAATATTGAGATACCTTTTCAACAAATCGATATACATACAAAATAAAACAGGAGATGCAATTCCCCTGTTTTATTTTGTTTAACTATTACACTCTTATTATAATCTCTTAAATCTCTTTTTTTCAGAAATTGGAATAGCCTCTATTTTCCAATTTTTTGTTCTAGATTATTCCATATGCCAATTTACAAGCTAGAATTCTTCTTGCAGCTCTATTTATTGTATCTTCTGAAATAGTATTATTTTTTACCGCTTCAAGCACCTCTCCTTTTTGTCTAACAAAGTCTGAAGAAATAATCATATCATTTCCTGCTATTATGGCTTGTACTGCAGCTTTTCCTTTATCAACATACTCTTTTACTGCATCCATCGCTAAATCATCTGTCAAAATTATACCTGAAAAATTCAATTCTTTTCTTAAATACTCGTGTACACTTTTAGAAAGTGATGAAGGTAAATCATTATCCATACACTTAACAATATTATGATTCACTAAAATAATTGGAACTCCTTCAACTATCCCTGCTTTAAACGGTTTTAAATCACTTTCAACAAATTGGCTTAAATCTCTTTCGTCAATTGCCACTTCTGTATGCGTGTCTACATTATCACCATATCCAGGAAAATGTTTCATAGCAGAAACCATTTTATCTTCATTCATTGCTTTTACTATAGATTTGGAATACATAGCTGTTTCTTCTGCATTTTTACCATATGTTCTTTTAAAAATAAATGAGTCTGTATTTGTTGAAACATCTGAAACTGGTACTAAATTTAGGTTAAGTCCTAAGCTTTTAAGTAAACTCGTTTTTTCATGTGAGTCTTCTATAATCTTGTCTATTCCTCCTTCTAAATCTAATTCTTGAGGAGATTTAAACTTAGAGTCTTTATATTGTTTATATGCACTAACTCTTACAACTTCTCCACCTTCCTCGTCAACACCCAGAATAAGTTTTATTTTACTGTTATTCTGATTATCTCTTATTTTTTTATTGATAGTTTCAACTGTTTCATTCTTAAAATCTTTTCCAAATAATATGTATCCACCAGGAAAGTTCTCTCTTATTTCTTTATTCACATTTTCTTCTGGATATCTTGCTAAAAATAATTGACCTACTTTTTCTTCTAAAGACATCGTTTTTAATATCTCTATTGCTTTTGCATAGTATTCATTAAACAATTCTGTTGATGTATCTTCTTTTTCTAAAGAATTATAATCATATTGTGTTTTCTCTTCTATAGCTGTATTTTCGATATATTTATTTGCCTCTTGTTCTACCATTTCATTTATCGTTTCCTCATTTAATACTGTGTTATCTTCTGTTTGAATTCCTAATTTATACTTTTCTTTTGTAAAATTATTAGAATTAATTTTATATATTGTAAAAAAAGCAAATAAGATACCAATTATAATTAACACTATTAGCGCTATAATTATACTCTTTTTATTATTTTTCATTAAAACTCCTTAAATTTATATTTATTATTGATATCTACTGACAAACTTTTTTTGATAAAGCGTTATATGTATCTTTTGATATTAAAGATTTGGATACAACTACTCCTCCCTTTAGTAATGTTTTGTATGTTTCACTTGTACAGCCATCTTCTCCTTCTCTTTCTTGAGATTTATTATTTACTTTTTCAACTGTTCTCTCTATTATGCTAGTCTCTTTTGAGTCTATTACAACTGTACAATCATCCTCTTGTTTAATTCCCCATAAGTTAACTGTTACTACACCTTCTCCTGCAACAGCTTCTATCTTAATTGGGTATTTTCTATTATTTTCAAATTGAAAATCAACACTCCCCCATGAAACCGTTGCATCCCTTCCTGCTGCAACATAAGATGTTTTAAAATAATGACTATGTCTCTCTGTAACATTTAAATTTGCTAATAACACTGTATTATATAGTGTAGAAGATAGCTGACATATTCCTCCTCCTACGTCTAACACAATATCACCATTTGCATATGCTTTTGCTTCTTTAAATCCAGCAGATATAGTTCTTTCACCGATAGTTTTATTATATGAAAAACTATCATTTGGGTTAACTATAGTTCCATTTAACTTTTGAGCAGCTAAGACCAAATTATTATTCCTATTTATATTGCTAGCATCATAGCTTGTTGAAAAAGTTGCAATTTTATCAGTAAATGCTCTGTCTCCTAAACTAGCCACCTTTATTGTTGGCTCTGTTATTTTTAAAGGGATAGTATATTCTTCTTTATCCTCTTTTAAAATCTTTTTAGCCTCTTCAGTAGATATTGCTAATTCAATGCCATTTTGTTCAATGTGTATTTCCAATGGATTCTCACTTATGTATGCATCTTTTGCTTCTTTTTTTATTTCAGAAGCTATTTTATCTATATTGATTTCTTTAGGTTTTACTTCTTCTACTGGAATCTCTATAATGTTTTCTTTATCTTTAATATCATTAATTACATCAGTTATTTTTTGCTTTAATTCATCCTGTTTAACTTGAACTCCAATAGTTCCTTTTTTAATTATTAGATTTTCTCCATCAATATAATATGAGCTCTCTGTCTTAACATCTGGCAATTTTGACTCTATATCTTTAACTACATTACCTAATGCATCTCCATCTAAATTAATATTTAATGAAATATTCTTCTTGTAAAAATAGCTAAACAATATTGTATAATTATTAGTTACTATATTTCCAGTTCTTCCTTTTCCATATGCTTCTCCAACGGCTTTACTTGTATCTAAATCCACATTTAGTTGGTCAAAAGAAATAGCAGTTTCATAGTCATTATGTTTTAGTATTATTTGTTTTAATTTCTTTTCTCGATATTCTTTATTTATGTATTCTTCTGCTTCATTTTGAGACATTTTTGAAACATCTAAATTTTGAATATAAGTATTTTTTAATATCTTTTCATTTCCAATATTAATAAGGCTAAAAACAATCGAAATAATAAATAATATAAATACTAATATAATATATCTTATTACTTTACTATCCATTTTAACCTCATTTCTTTTCTCATTTTTTTATCACTTTTGTTACTATAACACTCATATCATCTTTTGCTTTTCCAAAACTATTATCAATAGCCTCTCTTAAAATAATATCAGCAATTCTTTCCGGGCTATCTGTTTGCACTTCTTCTAATAAGTGCTTTAACCATAATTCACTATTAGCATATTCATTATTTGATTCTATTATTCCATCGCTACATATAACAATGATATTTCCATCCTCTAAATCTTTATCGAATGTGTCAATCTTTATATTTTTTATTATTCCTGTTGGTAGAGATTTTGATGTAATCATCGTAACTTTTCTGTTTTTCTTAATAAATGTAGGGCAAGCACCATTTTTTAATAATTGAATTTTTCCCGAATATAAATCCAAAATTTCAATGTCCAATGTTGCATACATTTCTTCTTTATTAGCGGTTAATATTGCTGAATTGATTAAATTAACTGATGTATTTTTTTCAAAACCAGAGCCTAATAGCCTTTCTAACATACTAATAGCAATTTTACTGTTCTTTCTCGCATTAGGTCCGGTTCCCATACCATCACTTATCGCTAACAAGTATTTTCCATCACCTAGCCTTGTTTGAGAAATTGTATCTCCTGATACCATTGAGCCCTCTTTTTTTACTTGTGATATTCCTGTTTGTATTATATATTTGTCTTCAGATATATATGTAAACTCACAATTTTCTTTGTTAAGCCTAATTCCACATTTTTGATCATGTAATATCATTTTTTCATTCAGAACTTTGTTTAACTGTCTCTGTATTTTTTTTACAGGACATTTTGTTCCATCAGAATTCTTACAAATATCTGTATAAACTTTAACTATATATCTGCCATCTTTATTTTGATTAATTAATATCTTTTTTATAATAATATTAATATCTTTTAGGTTATTTTTTATTTTTGTTATTTCATCTATATGATTCTGTAGATCATCTTCACCTTGACTCATATCATTAGCTATATCGTCAATGGCTGCTTTTACGTCTTCTAATTGAGTAGACATATTTAAGTTTTTTTCTTGTATTCTTTTCTGCCATATCGCACTTGTCTTGCATATCTTATATGCTGAATTAATTGCTTTAATTATCTCCCTAATTTCCCTTAATTCGCCTGTCCTTATACTCTTATCATTAGAATTCATAATATATATATTGTGCTTAGCTAAAACAGCAACTATACCATTTTCTGTTAATACACCATTATTAATGATATTCTCGAACAAATCTCCAATCAGATTTCCTTCATTATTCATAATATATTCATACAAAATATTATTATCTAAATTAACTATTGCCTTCTGGACCTCATGTTCAAAGTTTGAAACATTCTCTTCAAAAGAAGTTTCTTTCTTATAATTTTCTGACATTTCAGATATAGTTTGAGATATCGAATTAAGTTTAACTAATGCTTCAGCACCTTCTTCAATTTGTCCAACTGCCTCAGGTAATAATTTTGTATTTGGAATAATGTCTTCAATTGTAATAGTAGCTTTTCTAGGTAAAGCAAGTAGTCCCATTGCTGCAATTAAAATCTCTTGAAACATTATAATGTTTTTAGTTCCACCATTTGCGCTATAAGCTATAATTATATTCCCAATAATAAAACCTAAGATTACTCCAATTTTTCCAAATCTGTTTAGCATTCCTGAAATCATTCCTGAAATTCCATAAGCTGCAATTAAAGTTGGAGTTTCATCTCCTATTATTCCTAGCACTAATCCTACTGTTACTCCACTCACACATCCAATAAGAATTCCATTTTTCCATCCCAAGGCTAAAACCATAAAGATACATATAATATTTCTTATAGAAAACGAAAAAATAGTATAGTTTCCCAATGCAGAAACTGCAATAGATATAAGTAAGCTAGCTCCTACTACCTCTTCAATTGAAAAAACTCTTTGCTCACCATATTTTTTTATTACTGTAAGAGAATTTACAAATATTTTATAAAAGATATAAGTAGTAACACTTAAAGTTATCGAAACTAATATGTCATATAAATAAAACTTTGTAAAAATCATTTTTAGGATTGATGCAAATATGATTGTAAAAAATAGATATCCTCCCAACCTATATTGTTCAGTCTTTCCCTCATTCTTTACTGGTTTTTTTATTAGTACAAAAACTAATAGTAATACCGACATTAGAAAATATGTTAATGTATTTTCTGTTCCAAACCTTATTCCAGTTCCTATCAAACTTACTAAATAAACAATTGCAATTGGAATTCCATTACTAATGGAAGCAGCAACCATAGCTATACCAAACGGAGCAATTACCATAGAATTTCCACTAGTTATACTAACCATTGAAATTAAAAATGTAATAAAATAAATAATTATATTTTGTAAAGCGAACAGTTTTCCAAATGCTTCTTTATAATTAATATCTGATTCTATAATTCTTGAATCTTTACTATTTAAAGTACTATTCTCACTAAAATCTCTTGAAATGTTTTGTAACATTAATATCACCTCGAACTTTTTTAATTATTTGTCCTTATTGTAATACTTGTCCTTTGTATTTTTTGTCAAATCTAGTCATTAGAATTAAAAAAGTTTTTTACATTTTCTCCTGTTGTCCCTTTTTATTTTACATTAAATAGTTTAAAAAAACAATAATTTTGTAGAAAATGTATCTTTTTTATCTACTTATGTTCTAAATATTGATTTAATAATCTATTTATAAGACTGTATATAATAAAGAGGTGCATAAGCACCTCTTTTAATTATTATTTAGATTCATTCGTTTTAAACAGCAATTCTCTAATAACAAATGCTCCTATTAGTATTACTCCCAATCCTATATTTATTGCAAATATTATTGATGTATAATCTCTCTGTCCTGTTGGTGGCATTATTACTATTCTTTGTGCACTATCAGCATCTATT
>JAFWNQ010000003.1 GCA_017510245.1 Clostridia bacterium | reverse complement strand
TTGGCTTAGTACCAATTGCATTTGAATACATTGTATTAATATTTTCAGTTGCATTTTTGTATTGTATAATTGCAATTTTTGCAAAAAGAATTTATATAAAGAAATATCATGAATGGATTTAATCTTTTTTGCTTCTGCTTTTGGGGACTTCCTGCTTCTGGGGACGTCCATTGTTAGTTCAAAAACTTGTGAACTTTTCATGGACGTCCCTAAGTTCCACCTAAGTTCCAAAAATCAATTTTAATTTCTTTATTCTTCATTCTTTGGTTTATCATAGTAGAATTAAATTCCTTTTCTTTATCAGGAATAAAACCTAACTTTTTGTATAAATTTCCAACAGGATTTTACTACTACTTTATCTAGTCATTAGTTTCGATTTTTTCTAAATATAGTTCTATTGCTTTTTTCTGATATGGTAATGATAATTTATATATTAACTCTTCTCTTGATATTTTAACTAATTTAGATTCCTTTTCCGTTGGTTCTATTACTTCATCTGATACTTTTACTATATAAAAATTAGCCAAAGACTCCATATTTCTTTTATCTTTTGTATACCAAAAACAATCAATAGTTACAAAATAATAACATTCAGTAATTGTTAGTCCTGATTCTTCTATAAATTCTCTTTTTAAAGTTTCTTGATGTGATTCTCCTTCTTCTACTCCTCCACCAATTAATGATAATTCATTATGTTTTTCAGTTAAATAAAATTCATTATTTTTATATACTATTCCAAAGCATGTTTCTCTAAAGTCATATTTCAAGTTATTATTTTTTCTTCCTAAAATTATTTTTTTCATAGTTGGTCTCCTTTTTGGGATTATATTTTGTAATTATTATAAAAAAATGTAAAAATCTCAACATTAAAAATTCAGCATTTTCAATAGTTTGAGTGCATTTTTCATAAAATCCCTGTATCGCAGTTAAAACTTGCCTGTCGAAACTTTTCATTTTCCATTTTATTCACTTCCTTTTTTATCTATTTTTTCTAATCTTATTTTATCATCTTCCTCAAAATATTCATATTCATAAGAATTACCATTTGAATATACATATACATTATGAAGATCATTTTTATACCAAACCGAATAATTATAGTTATCTGTTCCATATATATTATCTAATTGTTTTTCTATTTCTATGTTACGTTTATCATACATTTCTTCATCAGTTGCTACTTCAAAGTCTTTTAATTTTTCGTGATTAGTTAATCTTTTTAATATTTTCCATCCAGTTTCTTCATTAGTATTTAATGGATCGAAGCCTGCATCTAGATATAATTTAGCAGCTAACCAAGTAGTAGTTTGAGTATGAAGTATTATTTTATCATGGCCTAATTCATGAGCTAAGCTTATAATTTTAGATATTAAAGGTCTTGATAATTTTTTCCCTTGATAATCTTTATTTATTGCTAACCAATCGACTGCAGCTTTATACCCATATTCTTCATTTTTTAGCAGTGATATAGTTGCAGTTCCAATCTTTTCACTAGTATCGTCATCTACAATAAAAAAGCATCTTTTATCAAGTTTATCTATAAATGAATCGTAAAATTCATGAAAGTATTGTAATCCTTTTTCAAAAGAAGTGAATTCTCCACTTAAAATATGAATATTAATCCAAGCTTCCTCATCACCCGATTTATAAAACTCATAATGATATCCTTCAGGCAATTCATAATTAATATATTTAGAAGTATCATCATAATTCATTAATAACTCATAATATTTGATTCTGTTATCTATTGTTTTCATAATTTAATCTCTTTTTCTTTATCTAGATTATATATTTCCAGCCTGGTTGCCACGCTTTTGCTTTTCGCCAATCATTTTCAATAGCTTCTTTCCACAGTATTTTTTTAGTTATTACTTCAATAGCTAATTGTGGTGCTCTGTGAGCAACTATTCCTATTCTCTTATCATTAAAGTTTTCTTTTAAATAGTTTATGAAACTAGAGATTCTTTTTTCTACATCCTTTAGTGATTCACCATTTGGAAAAGGATTATTTATATGTTCTTCATATACTATTAAATCCTTTTCTTTTCCATCATATTCACCATAGTTGCACTCTCTTAATCTTTCATCTACTATTTTATCAACTTCAGGCCACGCTAAATTTGAAGAGTCTATAGCTCTAACTAAATCCGATGTAAATATTACATCAAATTCATATTCAGTATTTTTCCCCAATTTTATTGCCTGCTCTTTTCCTAGTTCATTTAATTCTACTTGTTTCCATCCACTACATTTTGATTCTGCATTGTCAAAAGTTGTTCCATGTACAAAATACATTATTTCCATTAGATTTTTCTCCTCAACTCATTTAATGTTCCTCTATATTTCTTTCTATATCTTTACTTTTTCTTTTGTCAATTCTGTTAGTTTCAACTGTAGGAAAAAGCATATTTCTTATTTCTTCTATTGTCTCTCTTATATGAAATTCTCTCTGTAATCTATTGTTTCTATTAATCTGTATTCCTAAAACACTATTTGCCCCCTCAAAGTCATCATTCCTAACACAGTCTATAAATGATTTAATCTTATTTTTTTGACTCTCTATATCAAATTTATTAAAGTGTGCTGAATAAATCTGTGCTAACATATATCTAGAATCTAAAGTACGATTTCCCCTTCTATTATTTAGTGCTTGTGCATTGTGATATCTTGATATAAAAGTAGTAATTCTTCTATCTTTTATATCCTTTTCTAAAATATATTTATCAAATCCATATTTTTTTATTTCTTCATCAGTCATTCCCAATAAAAACGAGTCTAACATTCTTTCCATGCATTGTGGTGCAACTTCTCCCAGTATCTTTCTTGTAGTAGTATCTCCATTTTCTGTATCTAAAGTATGGGTTAATTCATGTACTAATTCATACAATTGTCTTAAATCTCCTCTTATTGGTACAAACACTCTAAGCGGTTTATTGTTAGGAGTTGGACTATTAACATTTGATTCTTCTTTCCCATCATAAGGCTTCATTACTAGTTGTATTTCTGGATAATTTCCATCAATAATATCATTTATTTTTGCGGATATTTCAGGATCAATACTTGCAAAGAATTTTTTTGCTATTTCTATAGTATGTTGTTCAGATATTACTGTTTGTAGTGGATAATTATATATTCCACCATTATTAGTATAGTTTTGCATTGCTTGCTCCATTTCAGGTGTTAAACTTTCATCAAAAAACTTAGCTAATTCTAAATCATCTATCGATTCAACTTTTTGCGCATAAGGATCTATAGTTGACTGTGGCAAAGTTTTCCTATCCTTAAAAAAACTATTAAATAATCTATCAATTATATTTCTAAAACCCATTTTATTTATTACCTCATTTTTGATTTTTTCTTTATTGTTTCTTAGCAAATTAGATACAATATAAATTATAATCTATCTTTCTTCAATTTCTTTTCCATCTCTATTTTGTTGTATTTTGTCAAATGATAATTATATTATTTTATATGTTGCTGTTAAATTTTTCTCATTTTCATGATTTTCTTCCACATACACATTTCTTTCATATTTAATACTATTGTTTTCTAAACATAATTCTAAAAAACATAAAAATATACCTATATCTATTTGATTATAATAAAGAACTTTATCTTTAGGCATTATCCCTCTTTTGCCTTCTTTTTTATATCTATAAACTTTTAACTCGTTTGAAGATGATTCTACTATCCAAGGTTGTGTATTACAAGCACTCGGAGTATAGCGTACAATATTTGCTATACTTAAATAATTATCTCCATTCCATATTTCTTTTAGTTCTTTTCTTTTACTCTTAAACATATCTTTTCTAAACTTATCTGGAGAATCCACTTTAGCTATTGCAATCATTATTACAAATTCTAATCCATCTAGTTGTTTTTGTTCTACTTTACCAATGCCAAACCATAATGTTCCTATATTTTTAGATACAAGATATAAATCTAATTGTTCTCCTAAATATCCTATATTTTGAAGATAATTATCTTTCTTTTCTGAATAAAACAAAATACAGTATTCTTGTCCTCTTCTGCAGGTTGTAGAATCTTTAACTATTTTTATTTTAACACTAATATCATTTATTAAAGGCTTAAATTTAGAAAATTGTTCTTCTATATCGTTTAGTTCATTATCAGTAATATGTTCATTTCCTATGTTTCTAAATAAATGAAAAGACTTCCTTTTAAATATCATCTCATATAATTCTTTATTCATAAAACACCTCTACCTATTTATTTTTTAAGATGTCATTATTTTTTGTATTTTTATTTTAACATAAAAGCAAGTGATTTTCAATAAATCACTTGCTAACTAGCTGTTACTTATCAAATATAGGTTCTTCTATAATTATTCTCTTATTATCATAGTCTACTGTAGTTTTTAGTCCATAAGGTAATATGCATCTTGGTACACAATGTCCAAAATTAACATTATAAAGTATTGGAGTATCTAAATCATTAAATATTTTTTTGTATATCTCTTTATATTCTTCATAGTACTTTTCATCTATAGGCTTACCTACAATAATTCCTTTTACTGTTTCTAAAATATTATTATCCTTGAAATAGTTTAATATTTTTTCTAGTTTATCTGGTTTCATTCTTTCTTCTGAAGTTTCCAAAAACAAAATGTTTTCTTTCCATTCTTCTATTGTTGGTAAAATACTATATTTAGAATATATTTCACTTTCATTACCATATCTTTCGCTAGTATATATATCATACAAACTCTCAAGACATCCACCATATAGTTTTCCCGTAATTTGTCCTTTTCCATTTAATACTTCAAACCCATGTAATTCTTCTTGTTTTTTTCTTGGCTTTCCTATTTCTTCTGGTCCATAGCTTTCCCTATCATAATACCATAATGGACTAGATTTTATTTCTAGAGTTGTTTCATTCATAAAAAGTTTTTCAAAATACTCTCTTGTATATGGAAGCATTTCAGTATCTAATTCAGCTAAATCAGTTAATACACATGGTCCATAAAAAGTGACCAACCCTAGTTTGTTTAACATCAAATGATTATTAGTTGTATCTGAATATCCCATAAAAATTTTAGGATTATCTTTTACAGCTTCAATAAATTCTTCGTCTTCCATTAAATAAGGAATTGTTTTATATGTATCATCTCCTCCAATGGCACTTATTATAGCTTTTATATCATTATCCATAAAAGCTTGTTTTAAGTCACTTGCCCTTGCCTCTGGGTGATTTTGTATATAATCCATATCTTTTAATGCATTAGGCATTATCACAGGATCTAGTCCAAATTCTTTTATTCTTTTAATTGCAATATCTAATTCATGTTTGCAAAAAGGCATACCTAGCAATCCTCTAGACAAGCTAACTATCGCAACTTTATCACCTTTATTTAGTTTTTTAGGTTTAATCATTTTAGTTAACCTCCTTTTTATTTTTGTACATTTAAATTACTTCATTTGTTTATATAAACATATGATTGAGGTGCAACTTTAATATTGTAATCATTTAAAGTTTTAGGATTATCATATAAAATTACTTTTTCAATTTCAAATGCCACTGCTTTATCACAATTTTTATAATAATCATCATATTTATTCTTGGTTACTCCACCATTCATTTTTGTTTTATTCCAAATAACACTTTTATCATCATATAAAACTTGCTTTATTATTAATTCTCCTACCACCTTCTTTATAGGAGCTGATGAATATACAATAATTCTATCAATTGGCTCTGAACAAATTCTTTTACGATATTCATATTTCTTCTCTCCAGAAAAAATTTTATTCACATATATTGGTTTAATAGACATTAAAATTGTGCTCATTATAACTCCTTATAATATACAAATTCGTCATTGTACTGATTATACCTTTTGTATTTGTTCTTTTCCATAAAATTAATTAATTCATTATTGTTTATTTTTATAGTTAGATAAATATAGTCAATGCTATTTTGGATTGCTATATTATCAATTAACTTTAAATAAGTTGTTCCTATTCCGTTATTTTTATCAGTAATTAAAAATGTTCTAATCTTTAAGATATTTCCATGTTTATCAAACTGTTGTGAATCAATTTCTTTAAGTTTCAATATCATAATTGATGTTAACATTTTATTGTTTTTTGTATAATAAAGATCAACACCTTTAGAATTTATTTTATCTAACCATTTGTCAAAACCATTGTAATTGTTTCTTAAAGTATTGAATATTTCATTATCCAATAAAGAATTGTTTATTTTCGAATTATTAATTATTATGTTTTTCCTTAGTTTAATAGCAACTAATCCATATTCATTTTGACTTTCCATTGGGTAAAAACTATCTAAAGCTAATTTCAGCTCCTCTTTTTTCATATTTGAATCAGATAATAATTCAACATCTATACTATTGAGTAATTCATCAAAACTATTACAATATAGCAAATCATCTACTTCAACTATAATTTTATCTTCTAAATATGGTTCCTTTTGAAATTCGATAAAATCACCTTTTTTTATTTTTTTTCTCTTATCGTCATTAAGTCGTATTTCATATTCTTTTGTTCCATACTTTATGTAATCAAAATACTTCTCTTTTAATTTCATAGTATAAATCATTTTATCACCTCATTTTATTTCAGTTTATATCTTAAATTCAACTCTTTAAATCCATCTTCATCACAATTTTCGTAACCATTTCAGTTTTTTTGAACCTTCTTATTCACTTAATATTTTGATTATTAATATGGTCGTCTTTAGTTTTATTTCCTATTTTTGTTTTTAAATCTCATAATAGTAAACATTTTCTTTTAAATCTAGTATTTCATTTGTTCTATCTTTTATGTATTTTCCTCCTATGTGTTTGTAGAACTCATTTGATGGATTTCCTTTAAGACATGAAATAATCATCTTATTACAATTCAATTTCTTTAATTCCTTTTTTGCTTCTTCAATTAGTTTTCTTCCATAACCGTTCCCTTTATATTTCTTAATTATGTATAATGCGATTATCTCTCCACAATTTTTAAACTGTTCATCTTCACATATTCCAAACCTTACAAATCCAACAACTTCGTTATCTATTTCTAAAACGAATTGATTATTATTATTTTTATCAAATTTTTCAAAGGCATTTTTTGCTCTTTCATTTTCATTATTTTTTAGTTCTTTTAAAAACAATTCTGGTAGAATATCTTTATATGTTTCATTCCACGCAGTTGTCACCACATGAGCTATTCCTTTGCAATCTTTCTTCTCTCTTTTTCTGATTAAATAATCCATAAATTCTCTCCTTTATTCATCCTTTAACCAGTCTAATAAAATCTCAAATTCTTCATAGTGGTTTTTAAAGAATTTATTTTCCCTCATAAGTTGTTTTATTTCTTTCTCTGAAAACCAGTCAACTGAACTAACTTCAGATTCCTGTAATTCTAGTTTTTTTATATCTTCAATATCCATCTTTATATAGTAGTCGTCAAAGAATACTCTTTCTTTATCCGATCTACCAGAATAATATAGTTTTAAGTCATTTTCACTTAGTTTCACACCAATTTCTTCCTGTACCTCAGTTATTATTCCCTGTAAGCTACTCTCTCCTGATTTTGGATGTCCTCCTGTAGTAGCATATTTTCCATTTTTTCTTTCACTTCTTTTTTGAATTAAAAACTTACCATCTGAATTTTGAATAAATACTAAAACAACAATAATGTACCTTTTTTTTGGTATTTCTTCTCCTTTTAATATTGTTTCACCTGTTAATTTCTTTTCAATATTATATAAATCTCTTTTTTCCATCTTTCACCTTCACTTGTATTTTAGTTTTTACTTTATTGCTGTAATGCCATAATATCTTCTAATTAACAATATACCTTTCTCTGTGGTGTTTTCTTTAATATATTTATCCAGAATATCGTTATCAATTATTATATTGTCTTCTATTTCAGAAAAATCAACTAAAATAGGTGTTTTTAATAATAGCGCCAGTAAGTCATCTTTTGTTTTATAATACTCCCTAACATGTATTGGAACTAGTTCAACATGCTTAAATCCTGCTTTTATAATATTTTCATAATCAACTAGACTAATTGGCTTAGTATCATCAAATGCTTGTCCTTTTCCAAATATCATTTTTAAACTCCAGCAGTCTAGTTTGTCAACACCTCTTAATAGTAGTTTGCCTCCAGTCTTTAATGTATTATATATTTGCTGTGCATCAGTACAAGTATGTCTAGCAACTACAATATCAAAGTAATTATTTGGAGTATTCATATTTAGATTATCCATCTGCCTAAATTCAATATTTTTTCTTCCACTTTTTCTTAGATTTTCTCTTGCAGTATTTATCATTTCTTTTGAAAAATCAGTTGCTAATATCTCTTTACAATCCGGAAAATATCTAATTACTTTTTCTCCTCCTCCGGTTCCTAAATCTAATAATATACTATCTTTATTAGCATTTAATTCTAATAACTTATATAAATCCCAATCAGTGAGACATTCTTTAGTATAATTAATCATACTAAACTCCCAATTCTTTACTTTTTCATAAAACTCTAATTCATTCATATTTTTTTCCTACTTTTAATTTATTTAATTAGTTTATATTATAGAATATAACAAGTCTTTTTTCAACTTGCATTTATTCTTTTTAAGAAAGACTAATAATAGTTATTCTATTACAAAAATTCATCGTCCCCTATGGTACGATTACTTTATTCCTATTCTCATTCTATAAGAATATAAAGCATTTAAATCTTTCCCTTTAAAAATTCTGTTTAGTTTTTCGTCTAAAGTGTCTAATTCATCTATTATCAAATTATAATTATATTTTATTGCGTGTTGCATACTACTTTGACTTAATAAAAATTTTTTATATCTTTCTTGGTCATATTTTTCAATATGTTCAAAACATATTTCTCTTGAGTAGTCAAAAAGTCCACTTTTTCTAATATTGTTAAGGTGTTCGTTTTTTTTGCTTAACCATTTACTATCATAGTCCTCTAATCTCGCTGTTTTTCTTAGTATATAACTGTTTAATTGCTCTAATTCTTTGTTTATTATTGGTGGATAATCTGCATCTACCACAGCAAACACACCTCCCTTTTTTAGTATTCTGTACACTTCTTTTATAGTAGTATTTGGCTCCATCCAATGAAAAGCTTGTGAACAAATAACTATATCTGCTATTTCATTCTCTAAACCTGTTTTTTCACCAAAACCACTAATAAAATGCATTTTTTTATTTTCTTTTGTTCTCGCTTTTTTTATCATATCTTTCGAAGGCTCTACTCCAATCACGTTATTGGCATAAGAAGTACATGTTTCAGTTGATAGCCCTGTTCCACTTCCTAAATCAACTATAGTATCTATGCTTCTATCTAAATACATTTTAATAATATCAATAGCCTTACTAGGCAATTTAGGTCTTCCCTCATCATATGTATCTGCATACCCTAGAAATCTCTCATATCCTTGTTTTATACTCTTCACTTCATTACTCATCAATTCAAAATCCGTTAATTTTTCATTAATTAACTCATTCATTTTACAATTTAACACATTACAAAGTTTAAAAATATTTTCTATTGTTGGATATGACTCTCCCAATTCCCATTTAGAAACACTTTGTCTTGATACATCAACTAATTCTGCAAGTTGTTCTTGACTAATATTCATGTTTTTCCTTAGAGCATAAAGGTTTTCACAAAACTTCATTTATCTTACCTCCTATAATTGGTATTATAAGATATTAATACTCTTTTTTCTAGCAACCTTTAGTTGCATTTTTATACTTATTGCTATAATTTTACGTTCCCTATAGCATGTCTGCAAATGTATTATAGATATTTTTCAAGTCATTAAAAAACATAATATGTTCAGTTATTTTAGAAGTACCAAATTCATCAATTCTATCTTCTACATTTTCACCACCAAATTTTTCATAAAAGTGAATAGTTTTGTTTCCATCTACAACATCAACTATCATAGAATTATATCCTTTATCTATTAATTCGTTTATTCCTGTCAAAAACAGTTTTTTTCCTAATCCAAGTCCTTGATATTCGTCTAATACATATATAGAATATACTTCACCTGAATCTAAATATTTTTCATTTCTAGATTTTCCATATGTTATTATTCCTACAACTCTTTCATCATCTACAGCTACATATAGATTATCATCTTCTATAATAGATTTTTCTACTTTTGGAATTCTTTGTTCCATTGTTTTAACACGGTTTTTTAATACCTCTTCAGGCATAATTCCTTTGTATGTTGTTAACCATGTATATGTATTTACTTCAACTACTCCTTTTGCATCCTGTTTTACTCCTTTTCTTATTTTTAGGTTCACTTTCCTTCTCCTTTCTATTTTTAGTTTTTTATTTCACTAGAATTCATAACCGCTTCACTATATAGTCTTATTCCATTCATTACATTTGGATGTATATAATCTATTAAATACTTGTCAGATAGTTCTCTATTCAAAGTATCTTCAATGATTACGTTTGGATTAATAAAAATATAACCTTTTTCATCACAGAATTGCTCGAGTTTTGTAGTATAGTTGTAGTATAGTTCTTTCTTTTCTTCTTGACTAACTTTACAATTATCTATATCGTCTGAAGTAGAAATCCATGGTGCGATCAATACAAACCTAGCCTTACTATTATTGCTTATGTTTTCAATCAATTTACCAATTTCAGATGTGTATTCATTTTCATTCATTGCACAAATGCTACTATCTCTATATCTAATATCATTAGCTCCAATTGCAATTATGTATAAATCTGCTTGTATTTTGTTTTTCAAATATTCGTCTGTTATTGTTTTTATTGTAGCTCCACCTTTTGAAATATTGCTTATTTTCTTATTATTGAAACTGTTTATCAGCGGTTCATACCAACCATATCCACCATTTTTAGTTCCTTCTGTTACGCTATCGCCTATAAAGCAAACACTGTCTGCATTATATATTTCTTCAACTATTTTACTCTTCATATTTAGATCTATCTTCTCTGTCTTTTGCCTTTTATATCCACCACTCAAAAAATACATTTTGTCTTGTACCAAATCCATTTTTATTTCTTTATTTATCATAATCCTTGTGATAAATTTACAAACCTCCTCTATCTTGTCTAATTCATAAGTACTTATTTCATTTCTCAATTTTTCATTTTTTGCTAATTCATATATTGGAATAGCTCTGTAATTTCCATTGATTCTTGACTGTACCCACATTGGAATTATACTGCTTCCTATAATTTTTCCTGTATTCTTTTCTATATAAACTTCTACCATAGCAGTAGCATCTCCGTTGTTCTCAGTATATGAATTAACAAAATTTCCAGGGCAGTTTACTATTAGTACGTCTTCATCATTTTTATTTTTTCTAATCTCCAATGGTTGTACAGTATGTGCATGATCTCCTAAAATAACATCTGCTCCTAAGTCTATAAATACCTTATTCCAACTTTCCTGAAACTCATCTGTTTCAGTTGAAAACTGTGTCCCCATATGAGGAATTACTATAATAATATCAGGATTTTTGCTTCTCAGTTTTTCAAAATCATTTTCAACTATACTTTTTATTGAATTATAGTTTTTACTACTTTTATCCACTAAAAGTGGAATTGTTTTTTCTTCTATTAATTCTTCTTCATTATGATAATTGCATCCATATGTGTAAGATAATACTCCAATCTTCATTCCATCCTTCTCAATGAAATTTATATTATCCCTATCTTCTTCCGTTTTGTATCCACCAGTATGTGTTAATCCTAAATTATCTAAAACATCAATCGTTCTGTTTAAACCTTCTTTTCCTTTGTCTAACATATGATTGTTTGCAAGAGTTACTAAATCAAATCCAGCATTTTTCACTGCTTCACCAAATTCATCAGGATAATTTAGATAAAGTTGTGTGTTATCATCAAAGTCACTATTTGAGAATCCTTTTTCTTCAGATGCCATAGGTCCTTCGAATACACCTATACTTAGATTTGAATCTTTAATATAATTTTTTGTATATTCAAAGATATCTTCAAAACTATACTTATTAGTTTTTTCATCATATCCTCTTTTTACTTGTTCTTTTAGAAGAATAAGATCTCCTGTAAACAAAATAGAAAATGAATTATCTATTCTTTTCTTTTCATAATCACTCAATACTTCGTATTTAATATCTTCGTTTTCTTCAATATTGAAATTACTATTTTTTCTATCTCTTATCCAAGGAATCACCCCTGCTGTTGATATAGTAAACATTATAATGCAAATCGCAACTCCTTTAATAAAATACCTTTCAGTCTTCATTTTGTGTTCTTCAAGACTTGTATATACAATTTCATATATCTTATCTGTATATTTAGAGATAAGATTTGAGCTAAACAATATGCATATAGCTATTGAAGATAGTAATAGAATCATTAATGTTACTAAACTATTTTTGCTTGAATTGTAAAATAATGAAATCACTAAAATAGTTATTCTATGAAATAAATAAATGTAAAAAGATTTTTCTCCAAATCTAGTAATTCCAATTATTCTTTTATTTGAAACTATTAAAAGTATTGCAAACATAAAGCAGCTGGCCATAAAGAATATTATTAATCTATTAAAAACATTATTATATGATTCATATGGTTCCATTAAAAACTCATTAAAATTAATACTTGGTACTATTTTTATGGATAATACCGAAAGTAAAATTAATAGTATATATCCTATTATTAATTTGTATTTATCTTTTTTTATAAACAATTCTTCAATTGTAGATTGTCGTAATTTAAATCCTATAATAAAAAATGGGTAAAATGATATTATCCTTGATAGAGCGAAAGCATTTGTTACTTCAGTGCAGAAGCCTATTAAAAATGATGTAATAATACTAATTTTAATGATTCCTTTTATATTTCCAAAACACTTTGCAGTTTTTCTCCATATTATTAAAGCAATTAAATACCACATTGAATAATAAGGTATAAGAAGTGATGCCTGATTTCCTTCTATAAGAATTGAGTAAGTCATGATTATTGTGTTCATAATA
Source organism: Clostridia bacterium (assembly GCA_017510245.1). GTDB lineage: Bacteria > Bacillota > Clostridia > TANB77 > CAG-508 > CAG-793. The sequence continues at coordinate 61,130 of JAFWNQ010000003.1, read as the reverse complement.
ATGTAATAAAATAAATACTTAAAACACTTTTTTTTATTAAATATACTCTTACTAAAGTATCCTGAAATAAAAACAAACATAGGCATGTGAAATAAATAAATTGTTTTTATAAGTATGCTAAACAAGCTACCATTATCCTTAATATTAAATAAGAAATGACCTAGTACAACTAATAGTATTAGTATTCCTCTAATATTGTCATAATACTTCACTCTTTCTTTTTCCATCTGCTCTCCTTTATTGTTTATTACTAAATTGCTTCCTTAATAAAATTAATGTATGTTATTAGATAAGCAAATGCAATTAACCCTCCTGCTAAAACATCGCTAGTATAATGAACCCCTAAATATACTCTGCTTATTCCTATTAAAGCAGTTAATAAACATAAAAGAGTAATTATACTCCACTTGGCATATTTGTTTTCTACATACTTATATACTAAATAAATAATATATCCATAAAAAGCTACACTTACCATTGAATGTCCTGAAGGAAGACTGTATCCTTTTTCATCAATAATTCTATATTCTACCGGTCTTGGACGCTGTAATATACATTTTAAAGCAAAATTAATTAAAGCTGCTAGTACAAGATTAAACGCAATACTAACTCCAATTCTTTTATTCTTTATAAATACTAGTAAAAAAATGGTAAAACCAATCAGCCAATAAACACCTCCAAAGTTTGTTATTATCTTTGCAACAGGAGTTACTCTGTCTGACATTAAGTGATCTACAATAAAAGCATAGCCTTTTGAATCTGTACTCATAATATCTTCATCTATAACATCCTCCACAATCATGCAGAAACTAACTAAGCTCACAAAAACTATTATCCATTTTAAATTTTTTATTACGATATTCTTTATTTTTTTCTTATACTTTTCCATAATTATCTTCTAAATTTTAATCTATCCTTTTCTTTTAAATACTATTTTGTAATCTATTTTATTGTATTTTATCATAATATTAAGATGCTTTCAACTAACATATTACTTATAAGTATATTTTGCAGTCCCATAGTATATATTCATTTTTAAAGCAGTATTATTAGTATGTTACTACTTATTCATTTTTTCTTTCATAGTATACTTATGACTTGACATATTTTTTCATTTATAATAATATTTGTATATAAAGTTACGGAGGAAAAGATGAAAAAGATAAAAAAAATAATAATTGTTCTTGTTTTAATTATTGTAGTAGCTATTGCTATAATTATTGGTCTATATATAAATGGAAAGAAAAAAACACAATTCGTTGTAGATGCTGGAAATGCTATGTTTGAATTTAATAAGGAAATTAGTTCTAGTGATAACGTTCATTCAAAAACCACTTATGATTCTGGGTATTTTGAAGATTTTGTTTATGGAAATAGTTCCAAAACCATTCAATATGACGATGGAATAAAAATCACAAGAGTTTTTATTGATGATAAAATATATGAATATAAAGAAAAAGATAATAGTAATGAAAAAATAATGTGTATAACTTCTGATGAATATGAATCAGACGATTATGAGTACTCACCTGATGAATATGATTTCACAGACAGTCCATTATATAAACAGTCTATTTCTGAAAAAGTATCAGATTTCTTTGGTACCATTTCATATGGAATTCATACTAAGATTGCTACAGGAGTTGAAGATAATAAAGATTGCTATATAATTACAACTTCAGAGAGTTCTGATAGTAAAAATATTCAATATATAGATAAAACAACTAAAGTTACTTACAAGACTGTATCAAGCTATGATAACACAACCATAACTACTACATACGAATACGATTTTGGAAGTGTCACAGCAAAAGATGTTGAGAATTTAAAACAATCTCAATATAAAATGCTAGATGAAGAAGATTTTGAATTTTATGAATTTAAATAGAAATAGAGGCGACCATCAGTCGCCTTTATTTCTATTTTGTTATATTTCTGCTTATTTATTTTATTTCTTCTTTTCTTTTATGAACTCATACACTTATTTTCTCAAAATCTTTCACTCCTATTTTATATAAATAGCCTAGAAGAATGCTACAAATAATAAAATAAGAAATTGTACTATAAATAATTAGTTGATATGATTCTAGACCTGTTTCTAATCCTTTGTATAATCCATATACTGTTATTCCAATCATTATCATTCCAATTAATACAGACACCATTGAACTTGCACTTTGTTTAACAACTTCTGTATCATTCTCTGCATCCATTTTAGGATATTTTAAATTTACAATTAATCCAATAGTCTCAGCTGTTACTGGTAAAATGATTGAGTCTATTATGAGCATTACCATTTCTAAAAAACTAAAACTAAATTTAATAAATATTAAAATGTCCCCAATAAATAAGACTGGAATCATTATAACTACTGCTGTTACTATTTTTGAAATTAATATTTCAAATGTTTTAACCGGTAAACTCTTTAATATATTAAAAGTCTTTCCCTCTAGTGAAATCATTGAACTAGTTATTGAAGACATTAGTGCAGTAAAACATATAAAACCAAAAAGAATTATAGAAATTAGATTTTGTATTTCTTCAATCGTAATTGTTACACCTTGCATAGCCATTATTTCAATAACACTATCTAGTTTAAGGTTAATTCCTATACATCCAATCAAAAACAGTATTAATCCAAATCCAGCATTTGTTATAAAAACTGGTGAACTAAAGAATCTATTAAATTCTTTTTTTATTAGTGCAATAACCTTATTACTTCTTTTATAGTTATATTTATTATTCTTATTCTCTCTTTTGTAATTCTTAGTTAAAGAATTTATTTTATAATATACTTTTCCAAATAGTATTATTGATATTGTAAATACAAATATATTTGTCAATATAAAAATAAACAAATCCATAAAATGAAAGTTTGTAACTAATCTTATATAATTTCCTATTGGAAAATATAATTTCGTTATTATTTCATTTATCCCTTCAGCATTCTCTGCTATTCTTTTTATTATATTTTCTAAATTAATACTTCCATATAAAACTACAAGTAAAAATCCCATAGTTATAACTGTTTGTGCAAAACTTCTTTTCTTGAAATATGAAGATATTAAAGATATTATTCCACCAATGATACATGACACTATTATAGGTATTATTGGCAAGATTAACAGTGCAATAATTGATGTCATCCAATAACTAATTCCTACCTTTATGTATCTAGCATATACAACCATTGCTGGCAGCATAAAAAGTGTATTATATAATACTTCAAATAAATAGAACTTTAATATCCTAATAAATAAAACTAAATACTTACTAATAGGTAAAGATAATAGCATATTATCATCTTTACAATTAAACAATATACTACTAGACTTATATATTCCTTCTGTTAATGTTAATATGCATGTAAAGAACGCAAAAAGCGTTAGCAATACATATTCCATATGTACTTCAACTAAAGGTTCCATAAAAACATTAGCATATGACCATATTGAGAAAAAGCATATAAAAGCTAAAACAATTGGGAGAATTTTTTTTGAAAACTCAGAACGTTTTTTTCCATTAATTTTAAATATACTCATATTGTCAGTCATACATGCTCTTATCAATGATAAATACTTTTTCATAATTACTCCAATTCTAAAAACACTTTTTCTAAACTCTCATCACCTTTGATTTCTTTCATTGCACCCACTTTTATTAGTCTTCCTTTTTTTATAATAGCAACTCTTGAGCACAATTTTTCAGCAACATCTAAAATATGTGTTGAAAAGAATACTATTTTTCCTTCTTTAATCATCTCATTCATTATTTCTTTTGTATCATGTACTGCTTTTGGGTCTAATCCGACAAATGGTTCATCCATAATTAAGACTTTAGGATCATGAGCAAGAGCAGAAATAATAGCAATTTTTTGTTTCATACCATGTGAAAAAGAATTTATAGTATCATTCAGATTATTCTCTATTTCAAATAGCTCACTATATTTTTTTATTTTTTCTTCTCTTACTTCTTTTTTTACTTCATACATATCACATATAAAATTAATGAAATCTATAGCTCTCATATTCTCATATAATTCAGGATTATCTGGGACAAATGCAATTTGTTTTTTGCATTCAACTGGTTCTTCTTTAATTGACTTACCATTTATTAAGATATCCCCTCCCTCAAAATTATGAATTCCTACTATTGATTTTATTAGGGTTGTTTTTCCAGCTCCATTATGTCCAATAAACGCAAATATTTCTCCATCATTAACATTAAAAGAAACATCATCTATAGCCTTTTTATCATTGTAACTTTTAGTTACATTTTTTATTTCTATCATATCTTTTCCTTTCATTTTTTATTATAGAACAATAGCAGACATTTTTCTACTTTCCTATTATATAACAAAAGGGTGTTAGAAGGCAATATACCTCCTAACACCCTGAAGGATCTAGTACACCACTTTTATTACCAAGCTACAGCTATGTCTAGCTGGTATGGGTCTGAATATATGAAATCTCCTGTATCACATACTATCCCCATTCCCAGCGAAGTAGGAAGAATAGTACCTTCTGGGCGGATTGACAAGTCTGCTGCGCACATAACATAGTCGCCAAGCATCTTCACTCCGTCTTCACGTACCCAGTAAGGATAGTTTGCTTCATCATACCCCAAGCTTCTCATAATATCTATTACACCTCCCATAGGAAGGTTGTAATATGTTTCGAAGCCTGAAGGTCCGTTTGCAACGCCACCCCATGCTGTAAGTACTTCTCCACTCCATTCATACGATTCTTCTTCGGCTGCTTTTGCTTGTTCTTCAGCTTCTGCTTGTGCCTCGAGTTCTTCTTGCTTTCGTGCCTCTTCTTCTTTCCTCTCTTGCTCCTCTTGTTTTGCTTTAGCTTCTGCCTCTGCCTGTTCCTTTAGCTCTGTCTCAAGTACAGTCTTAACTTCCTCCATCTGTTCTATCATTCTCTGACAGATTAGTCCTATTACTTGATTTTCTGCCTTTGAGCTTGTCAGTTCTTGTGCTTGAGCTTTTGTTGTTCCCGGAACTAGGTAAAAGCTCGTTAACGAGAGAAAGCACACAACTTCAATCAAAAAAGCTACCATTATTCGCCGGTAATTCATGGTTTTCTCCTTCATCTCAACCGGTCAACACCCCATGTGTTGCTCTTATTATTATACCATATTTTCTCAAAAAGTACAAATTATGTAACCTTTTTTAAAAGCATTTCCTCTTTTTTCAATTCTATAAGCAATTCTTGAGTATTCTTCTTGTAGTATTCAGTTAAAGCTTTTGCATCAGCAGTTGATATTTCCATTTCTAATGTAGAATCATTCTCATAATTCTGTTTTAATTGTTCAAGTCTTTTTATTTCAGTATCATCATAAACTAAATCTTTTCTAAACGAATTGTTGTTTTTTTGGTTGTCTGTAATTATACTTTCTGTTTTATTCTTAATATCCTTTTTGTTACTTAATAATCCACAAATTTTCCTAATTATTTTATTAATAAAAGTTTCATTTCTTTGAGTAAGTTCATTATTCTTCTCCATGGTTTGGAATTCCTTTCTCACTCTTTGGTGTTGTTCTTTCTATTTCTTTTCTTTTCGCCTTTAATTCTTTAACTCTATCTCTTACTGTTTCATTTTCAACATGCGCCTTTGCAAGTTCGATTCTACTCTTTATATTTTCAACTTTTTCTTGATCTTCTCCTGCACTTTCTAGTTCTTCTCTATAGTATTCTTCAACCATTGACTGGCTAAGTTTTATTTGCTGTTCAGTAGTAATAGATTCTCTTGCCTCCTCTGATAGTCCTCTTATAGAATCTATTACATTTTTCCCCCATGTTACCACATGTGAGCGAGGAACTATTGCTCTTCCTTTGTCTCTTGCAATTTCATCCTTAATTGCAGTTTTGCCTTTTTTAAAAGTTATTGTTCCATTTTCATTAATACTTATAAAACCTTTAAACTCTTCTATAGTCATTATGTATGTTGCATTTTCGCCTTCATCAAAATTTTCTAAAACAATCACTCCATAATCAGGATATCCAATTAGTGTATATCCTCTAAATTGTGACTTTGCATCTTGTGATTCAACTTCTTTAAAAATACAATCACCAATTTCTTCAAAGAATGCTTTTGTTTCCATTATTCTAGCACTATGATGACTTCCCCCTTTTAAATCTCCTCTAGGTGGTGTTAAGTGATCTGGTTCTTCATCATCGAAAACACTTATTACCCTGTTTTCAAAAATCTCTTTATAAAGTCTATCTCTATCTATTTTAGAAATTTCTCTTCTTTGTTCTTCTGTAATAATGCCCTTTTCTTCTAGTTGCAATATATCACTATGAGTCAAAATGTCATGTAAGTATAGTTCTCTTATTTTTTCTGTACCTATTTTTTCATCTATTAAGTCAACTATTCTGGTTAATTCTCCGACTTCTTCCCCTTCTTCTTTTCTTAAATAATAATCAGTTTCATATTCACTAACTATCTCTTCAAATCCATCTATATCTATTGAATCAAATTTTGAATACAATTCAAAAATACTATCTATTGCTAATTTGCCCTCTAGCACTTTATCGCTTAATTCTCTAATAGGTATTATTGATAGAGCCAATTTCGATAGTGTTCCACCATTAACTTGCTCTATTATTTTATCATAATCATTTCCAAATATTAATTGTATAGAAGACAATCCAACTATTCCTTTATTAAAATGCTCAATTATTTTCTCTTCTGATACTTCTTCACTATAAAACATTTCCTCAAGTGCTTCATCTGAAATATAGTTTCGTTCAAAAACTTCTAATGGGATATCGATACTGTCTGCCATTGATAAAATAAATTCAGCAAAATGCTTATCATCCATTCCTTCTCTGCATAGTTCAAATAGACTTATTAAATACTCTTCTCTTTCTTCTTGATCAGCATTTGCTAGTATTTTTTCATCAATTCTATGAATAAAATCTTCATCAACTTTTTCTTCTATAGTTAAATCTGCTACCATTTCAGGAGTATAGAAATCTTTTATTTCTTCAGAATTGACTGCCCTTGTTTTATTTTCTTCATCAACTTCTTCATCTATTAGCTCTAATAAATCTTGTGGTTCAACTACTCCGCTTTTTGCTAAATCTATCATATTTCTTCCAGAAATCTTTGTTATATATTGATTTATTATTTCTTTGCTTGAGTATTCTATATTATCAGGCAGTCCTCTTTTCAATACACTTACAAATAATTCTTCTGGTAGTTTTTCTAAATCTTTTTTACTTACTTTTGCTCTTTTAATATCTTCTTTTTGTATTTTTCCCAATGCATATAAGATACAGATATTATCTATACCTAAAAGATTTAAATATAATAATGCACTTCTTTCATTTCTACTTCGACTTACTCTCTTATACATTGTTAAAACATTATCAATGCCCCCAAAAGCTTCGATAACTGTTTCTCTATCTATTAAGCCTCTCTGTTGTAAATCCAATATTTGAGTTGAATTTAGTGTTTGGCTTTTCATTAATTCTTTTATTCTTGTAATATCAAAATCTTTAAAAACACTAACTTCACCAAGTATTTCCGCATCAAGTATTCCTTCTTTATATAATTGGATTAGGTATGTGTCAAAACTTTCACCATACATCTCTCTATTCTTTTTTATGTCTTCAATTGTTCCTTTTTTATTTATTCTTAGTAGCAGTTTCAGTTCCTCTTTATAATTCTTTACAATTTCTGATATTGAATTCAAAAAATCTTTTTCATATTGTTCATTCCATAGTTTTGCATTAAAAATCGGTTGATCTAGAATATTTAATATCCAAATTACACTTACATCGTCGCGCTTTATTACTTCACTTAATGTATTATGTAGATATTCAAGTATACTTTTTCCTGGTACACTTATTCTATTAGTGTCAAATTCGCCTCTTACTACTGAATAATTAGTAGTTTTACTTGTTTCTGTTAAAATACTTTGAACAGGCATTATTTCACCACTTAATGCATCATCATTTATTATAAAAAACTGTCCATTTTCATACATTATTCTTCTATTTTCAACTAATTCTGCTATTCTAAATTTTAATACAGCCAATGTTTTTTCTCCTTAAATACTATTTAATACAATTTATATTGATTATGGTCATTTCTATCATCTAGATTTCTATCCAAATCTTTATTATTAAAGAACCATTCCGTTTTTTTATCATCTGGTTTTTTTGTTTTATCAGAAAGCAAATCCACCATAACAAATAGTGCAAGAATCAAAGCTATAAAAGATAAAAACATATCCATTCCTCCACTTATGTTAAAAGATCCTGTTTTAATCATCGGCATTATTTGGTTATATAAGCTAACTCCAAAATAACCAAAATATGCTATCACATACATTATTCCTCCTACAGTTACTCTCTTTACAACTAGTACTATACACAATAGAGTCACAAATAGGAGTACAACCTCTGTGTTAAAATCTATAGGGCTAGCAATAAACTCCTTCCCCAATGAATACATATATGCAACCATTATTCTTAATATCCAGTACATTACCATAAAAATAACTAACATCCAATTTGCAAACGATTTCATCTTTTTTTTCCCCCTTTTTACTATTTTAAAAAAAGTATCTTTATTAGCCAATTAAAAACTTAATTGGCTAAACAAGATACATCTTTTTAATTATTTTACTCATCAATAAAGTTAAAGTCTTCTTTGAATTTATCTTTGAAAATATTAAATACTGCATTTAATGTGTCTTCGTCTTCAACACTAATATATGACTCTTCATCAGAATCTGGATCATTATCTTCTTTAAGTATTACTACCTCATCGGCATCTTCACTTTCAACTTCTTCTGCTGGTAATAATATTACATAATTCTCATTATTATATTCTATCAAATCTAAAAACTCAAATTGAACATCATTTCCGTCTTCGTCTTTTAGTACTACAATGCTGTCCTCTTCATTATATTCTTCATTATTTAAATTGTTTTCGTCCATTTTTTTCTCCTTTCAAAAATCTACATTTATATGATATACTAAAATGTAAATTTTAGCAATAATTTTTTTTAATTTTTTTAATTTCTTTTGCCTTCTTCTATAATTTTTATTTTTCTAACTTCAACATTGAATAAATCTTTTTCTATTAATAAATTTATATCTACATCAGATATTTTCTTATTTTCTCCCACTTTAGTAATAAATTCTGTAGATTCATCCATTCCCAGTGGTAATGTTTTATTGTTGTTATCATAGAAGACTATATTGCTAAAGTATATTAGATGAGTATCACTTGATGTTTGCATTTTATAAATTTTCTTAACTTCACTATCTTTTATTAAAATATATGGATCTATATTTCCCATTATGTATCCTTTATTTCTTTTGCTGTAGTAGATTGTCATGTCATATTTGGTTGTTAGTTTTTGATATGCTTCATTAACTAGAATACCAATTTCTCTCATTCTTTCTTTAAAGTCATCTAGTGTTGTTAATTCGTTGAATCTTAAAATAGAGTATAACTCTTTATGATTCTCTCTATGCTTTTTATTATTAATATTTTTCACTTTAGTTTGATCATCTAAAAGATTTCCAAATATAGAACTCTCAGGAGCTTTACTCTCATATTCTTTCATTAGTTCATCATATTCTTCATCAAGTCTAAATGTATCACTACGTGTTACAACACTATTAACTCCTGGTAATAAATATTTTGCAACATAAATAGCATCACATTCATCCTTTGAAAGTTTTTGTCTTTGGAATCTATCAATTTCTTCTGCAAATTCTTCAAATCCATTGTCCAAACTAAAAGCAATTTGTTTTTTCTCTGTTTGAACCTCTTCTTGCCCCTTATTAAGCATATCTTGATTATCTTTATTAGTAAATTTCCAAAACTCTAATAAACTCTTTTTATGTTCCTCTATCTCATCAAGATATATTTGTGCATTCTCAATTTTGTGTTTCATATTCTTTTGCTTTATCTTTGCTGCATTTATATCTGCAATTAAGTTATTATTTTCATCTTCAACTTTTTTAGTTTCTAAAGATGTTGTTACCAAATCAGAGATTGTAAACAAATTTAGTTTTACATCAGAAATGTCAGCATCATTGACAACTTGTTCTACTTCACTCTCTTCTGCCTTTTTTACATCTTTCTGCAATTTTTCTATCAGTTTTTTATTATTAACTGACATTTTCTTATTATTTGTAAAAAATAGTTTTACTCTACCAAAAAAACTTTTTCTATAACTCATAAAAGCAGAGATTTGTTTTTCTTGACGATTATATATTTCCACTTGTTTATTAACTATTGTATTTATATTATTTAGCTTTTCTTTATTCTCATCTATCAATTTTTTATATTCATATTTTAAGTTCTGTTGCTTTGCAGTTTCTTTTGTAATAAAGTCTTTAAGATTATCTACTTTTAAAATTGTTTTATCATAGCCTAATACTAGCTCTCCTTTAGTATTGACTTGTGGAACAAATTTATAAATGTTTTTAGTTTCTGTTGAAATTACAAATAAAGCCTTTAATATCGTATACTGAGTCTCTGCATCCTCACTATTCTTTAATTCTATTCTAAATCTGCTTGAGAAATCCTGTTGAAGTCTAACTTGTCCTGTTATAAAAAGACTTGATTTTTTCTCAGTGGTCACTTCGAAGATATTAGGCCATACCCCTGTAAACATCCATATGTAGTTTTCAATGTCTTTAAGTTTAGAACTAGAAATAATTTCCTCACTACATTCCTCTTTGCATATTGGAACATATATATATTTATCTTCTTTTAGAAGCTTTTGTTTTATCATATAAAACAATACTTCAGTTTCCCCCTCTTTAGTTGGGAAAAGCATAAAATACTTGTCCTCAAATCTAGAATAATATATTTGCCATAAGTAGTTTTTGTCATATTTTACAAAATAAGGAATTTGTTTTTGAAAACTATCTTGTAATTCTTCCAGTTTTTCAACATCTTCAATTTTGGTATTGTTAGCCATCTTTTCAAAACTCTTTTTATTCTCACTAATAAATTCATCTAATGTAATAGATTGTTGATATCTTTCCATTATATTAGTAGTCCTATCAGTATCACTTATAAGTATTTCTATAGATTTAACTGGAATTCTCTTATATACCTTGTATGATGTTGCATTATCAATAGCTTTTGCAGTATCATATTTAGGTTTTACGAATTTCATAGTTTCTGGTAAGTTTTCTAAGTCTAAGCCAATATACTCTAAGATTGTTTTTGACACTCCTCAACCTCCTTAATTAGTTCGTCTAAATTATAACTCTTCTTATTTTCTCCTTTGATTAATTTTATAGTATTATTTTCAACTTCTTTTTTTCCTACAGTAACTATATAGGGAATATTAAGTTTTTGCTGTTTCTTTATTTTACTCCTATAATTATCATTTGTATTCTCTGTTTCCACTCTTATTCCACTTTTGGATATTTCATTTCTAATTTCATTTGCATATTCCTCACACTCTTGGTTTTCACTTATTACAACTACTTGTACTGGAGCTAGCCATAGTGGAAAATCTCCTTTATATCTTTCTATTAACATTGCTAGTAGTTTTTCATAGCTTCCTACCACAGTATAATGAATATACACCGGATATTTATTGGTACTATCATTATCTGCATATTTTGTATCAAATCTATGTACAATCTCAAAATCAATTTGAATACTTATAAATGTTTTATTATTATGTTTAACTTTAATTGAAGGACCATACATTCTTCCTTTTTTGTTGACTGTATAGTTTATATTAAGATCTGATAAAGCATTTTTCATTGACTGAACAACATTCTTCCATTCATCAGGTGTTCCAATGTAATTCTCTTTTTCATTTTCGTCCCAAGTAGATATACAATATGTTACTCCTAAGTCTAACTTATTAATATATTTTTGTTGTATTTTTATTGCTTCTTTTATAGATTCTTCAACTTTTTGAGGTTCACAAAAAATACTTGCATCAGATAATGTTATTTGTCTTGTTTTTACGATACCCTTTATATCCATATCATTTCTAAACACTGTTGATGTTTCACAATATTTAATTGGCAATTCTTTGTAGCTATGTTGATTCTCATTATATATAGTGCAATGGAATGGAGGCACATAAGGTTTTAAAACTATAGAGCTCTTCTCCTCTTCATAGTTTTTTATAACAAACATTTTGTCTTTTCCCGATTCATATCTATCCTCTATTTTATAGATTTGCGAATTTGACATGCTAGGAGTTCTAACTACTTTATAACCCTTAGATTGCAATTCACTTTCGACAAAATTTCTTAAAATTCTGATAATTCTAGCCCCTCGTGGCAAAATAATTGGGAATCCCTTTCCTATATAATTTACAGTTGTGTATATCTCATATTCTTTTCCTAATCTATTTATATCTACCAATTTATTTATCCTTTCGTTTACTTTATGATTATATCATTGTTTAATATAAAAACACAAGATTTTTACATAAAAAAAGTTGTCTCTATTTCACTACTTATACAGTTTTTTATAAATTCTATAATCCCTTAGAATTTTTCTAACATATGTGTTTGTTTCTTTGTACGGTATATTTTCTATATCACTTCCATCAGATTTAATAATTCCATCTAGAATCCATCGCTGAACATTCCCTGTTCCTGCATTATATGCAGCCAGAGCTATTTCATCATTTCTAAACTGTTGTTTTAAATCAGAATAGTACTTTGTTCCTAATTTTATGTTTTTCTCTGGATTATATAGAGTTGTCGCAGATTGATATTCCATCATTTCATTTTTTGCTACTTCAGCCGCTGTGTTGTCCATAAGTTGCATTAATCCACATGCTCCTTTACTCGATATTGCTCCAGCATTGAAATTACTTTCAGCTTTGATAATTGCATAAACCAGTAAATGATCTAAGCCGTATTCTCTTGAGTACTCTTCAACATATTCACTATAACTTGTTTTATATAATACCTTTAATATTTCATTTCTATTTACTACTATTATTACTATCACTAAAATACACAACAAAGGTAGTATTTTTTTCATCTAGTTATCCTTTCATTTACCTAAAAAGGACGAAATTTTTTAGCTTCCACATATAGGTTATTCGCCCTTTTTCAGTATTATTTTGCATCATACCAATTAGTTGCTTCACATATCTCAACTTTAAGTGGTATGTCTAATTTCATTGCATTTTCCATGCAAGATTTTAATATTTCTTTTGCTCTTTCAGCATCTTTTTTTGCCACTTCAATTATAAGTTCATCATGTACTTGTAGTACTATTTTAGCATCAATACTACATTCCTCAATTTTTCTATATGCATCATTAGTAGCTATTTTCATAATATCTGCAGCTGTTCCTTGTATAGGTGTGTTCATGGCAGCTCTTTTTCCAAACTCTCTGACCATATAATTTGATGACTTTAATTCTGGAATATATCTTCTTCTTCCAAATAGAGTTTGTACATAACCTTTCTCTTTAGCATCTTCAACCACTCTTTCCATAAAGTTCTTGACACCACTATACTTTTCTAAATAATTATTAATGTAGTCCTCTGCTTCTTTTCTTGTTGTTTCAATTTGTTTAGCTAATCCAAATGCAGTAATTCCATACACTATTCCAAAATTAACTGCTTTTGCTCTTGATCTTTGAATGCTTGTAACTTCTTCTATTGGAGTATCAAACACTCTAGCAGCAACTTCCCTATGAATGTCCTCATCATTGTTAAATGCATCAATCATATTCTTATCATGAGCTATATGCGCTAGAACTCTTAACTCTATTTGAGAATAATCCGCATCCAAATAAACATATCCTTCCTGTGGTCTAAATGCTTTTTTTACATTCTTTCCCAACTCATCACGAGTAGGAATATTTTGCAAATTTGGTTCTGTAGAGCTAATTCTTCCAGTTGCAGTAATTGTTTGGTGAAAATATGAATGTATTCTACCAGTTTTTATATTAATAAATGGTACTAATCCTTCAACATATGTTGAATTCAATTTAGTTAAAGTTCTATATTTTAGAATTTTATTAATAATTGGATGCTTATCTACAATTTTTTCCAGTGTTGATACATCTGTTGAATATCCTTTTTTATTCTTTTTTGCTCCAGGTAGTTTTAATTTGTCAAATAATATAGTTCCTAATTGTTGTGTTGAATTAATATTAAATTCCTCTCCAGCTAAGTCATATATCTGATTTGTAAGTTCTTCTATTTCTTTTTTTAATTCTTTTCCAAACTTTATAAGTTCTTCTTTGTCACACATCATTCCATTATACTGCATTTCTCCTAGAGCAGATACTAGTGGCATTTCAATTTCATTAAATAGTTTTAATGAACCATTTTCTTCTAGTTTTTTTATTAAAATATCATATAATTTTCTTATAGCATATATATAAGCTCCAACCTCATTGTTGTTAGAATTATCATCAAACAAATTCATTTGTTTTTCTGGAATAAATCTTGAAACATCTATGTTCAAATACTGATTTGCTATATCTATCAAATTATGTTTAATATTTGTAGGATCTATATCATAGGCTGCTACTTCAACATCAAAACCAATGTTTCCCATCTTTATTCCGTTTTGTCTAAGCAATACATATGCTTCACTTAAATTAAAACCAACTTTTTGAATATTTCTATCTTCAAAATATTTTTTTAATGTAGTTAAATCTGGTTTTTCCACATAAATATTCTTTGATGTCTGTTCCTCATAAATAGCTATTCCATCTATATTCTTTTTTATTATTTTTGTTTCATCTTCTGATTCACTAGTTACAAGATGAAATAACATTCTATCATTAATAATAGTTTATTCTATTTTTTTATTCGTTACTTCAATTTCTTTTTTTATTTCTTCTTCATTAACATTGTCATCTTCAATCTTTATTTCATCTAATTTAAATCTTGATATATATCTATTAAATTGATAATACTTAAATAGCTTAAAAACTTTTTCTTTATTCCAATCTTTAATTATTAAATCATCTATTTTATATTCTATGTTTGCATTAATATCTATAGTTCCAATTTCCTTAGATATATCTACTAACTCTTTATTTTCAATCAATTTTTCTCTAATCTTTGGTCTAATTTTTTCCTTTTCCTCTGGATTATTTAGTGCGCTATATAAGCCATCAAGTGTTTTAAACTCTTTTAATAATTCAGTTGCTGTTTTAGGTCCAACACCAGGGCAACCTGGAATCTCATCAGATGAGTCTCCCATCAATGCTTTTAAATCTATTAGTTCTTTGGGCTCTAATCCATATTCTTCAATTATTTTTTCTTTATCATAAACTATAGTTTCAGTTTTTCCAAATTTTGTTCTTGGTATTCTTACTAAAATATTATCTTGCACAAGTTGAAATAGGTCTCTATCTCCAGATAATATATATGCCTCTAACTCATCATTGGCAAATTTCTTTGCAGCTGTTCCAATAATATCATCTCCCTCATAGTTTTCAAGCTCAAGGTATTCAATATTCATAGCTTTAAGAATTTCTTTAATTTCAGGCATTTGCTCAGCTAACTCATTTGGCATTCCATGTCTATTTTTCTTATATCCTTCATATTTTTTCTTTCTTACATTTGCTCCAGTTTTAGAGTCAAAAGCTATCAGCATATAATCCGGATTAACTTCTTCAATATTCTTAAACATTATTGCCAAAAATCCATATAGGGCATTTGTATATTTTCCGTCAGCCGAAAGCATGTTTTTACTCATTATTCCATAAAAAGCCCTATTCATTATCGAGTTTCCATCTATTAACAATAGTTTTTTCATATAACTTCCTTTCTTGTTGTTGACATAATTTTAATTATGTGCTATAATCATTATATCGCAAAGGTAAACCTTGCACCTGCGATGAACGTTTTAAGCAAGGTCTTGAGTAAAAGCCCACCGTGTCTTAGTATTATTTTAATACTTTTGGCAAAAACAAAGGAATAGCCAAAAAGCTTGAAGACGACGATATTTATTGTTGTTTTAAAAGTAAGTAGCTTTCCATCAGCCTTGGGTGAGCAGGGTTAGAGGACTTGTTCCTTGAGAGAGGTTAAAGGTGGCACCTCTCTTTTTTTTTGCACATATCATATTTCGTCTATAAAGTTTGAATTGATTTCATCTACTTGTTCCTGAGTAATGTCTTTATTCTTTACCATAGAAGAAATTACTTTTTTTAATCTTTTTTTACATAGTTCTTTGTTTACAGTAGGAGCGTAAACACTAGGTGCATTAGGAATTCCAGCCATCATCGCAGCTTCCTGCAAATTCATTTCTTTTGGTGATTTTTTTAAATATCCCTGGCAAGCTTCATTTATTCCATAATAACTATTTCCAAAATAAATTATATTAGCATATAATTCAAGTATTTCTTCCTTAGTATATTTTTCTTCTAATTCATATGCTATAAAAGCTTCAGCAACTTTTCTTTTTACTGGATTACTATTATCTTCCATCAAATACATATTTTTAGCTACTTGCTGAGTTATTGTACTTCCGCCTTCTTGTAACTCTTTAGTTTTTGCATTTTTTACTATAGCTCTAACAATTCCAATAATATCTGCTGCTCCGTGATAGTAATATCTCCTATCTTCAACTGCAACTACTGCTTTAAAATAGTAATCTGAAATATCTTCTGATTTAACAAAAGTATAGTCATTCCTTATTTCTTCGACTTTAGTATCTATTGGAACTTTGCTAACTAATTTTTCATAATACTTATGTCCATACCAACCAACTGCTACTATTATAAACACTATAACTATTAAAATAAAAATAAAAAAATTTCTAATCTTTTTCATTGTTTTGAAAAATACTCCTATCCATTTTGACATTAATATTTTAAATTACCAAGTAGCTCAATACTCACTTATTCTAACATATACTTTTTCAACTTCGCCAAATCTTTTTTCGACTGAAATTTTGCTAACTTGATTGTCATCTTTAAAAACAAATTTGTTCATAGAATCTAATATTGATTTTGCAATATTGTCTATGTCCGGTTTTTTAGTTGGACTAAGTTGATTTTCGAGCATTGCTTTAGTTTTAACTTTACTAGTATTTTTAGGAATACTCATATAAGCAATAATCTCAATCGATATTCTTCCTTCAAGCATTGTAAAATGTGGATTTTGTATTTTAAATGATTGTTGAATAAGAAATTCATAATCTTTTGTTTTGTTTGGAGTATATATCATCCCAGAATACATATTAACTCTAGGTCTTTCTTTACCAACAATCTTTCCCTCTACTTCAAATTCATATGTCATATTATTTCCCCTAACTTATTTTGCATTATATCAAAATACTATTAGGAATACAAGTTTATAATAGCAATTAATTACTTTGCTTAGTTCATCATGCTCAGCTATTTTTAGTACTAGAATTCATTTTTGTCCTAAGCTATGTAAAATAACCTCGTCTTAACATTAAAATTTCAAACTAAAAAACTCTTATAGTACTATAAGAGTTTTTTTATTATAATTATTATTTTTGAACTTCTATATCAATAACTTTCCAGTCTTTAGAATCTCTAAAAAAAACACTTCTACAATATTTGCATTCAAAAGAATTCGTTTCCTTATTATATTCCATTTCAGCACCACAGTTTTGACAATTATTACCTATATTAGTTATTGCTTTATATGTAATAATCCACCTATCATACCAGAATTTATCATTCCCTCCAGCTCCGTCCAAATTGTTGTCAACATCATCAAAAAAATTAACGTTTGCAAATATTTTAACATAAATTCCATCTTCTTTTTTTTCATATCCAATAAGTCCAACTCTCTCAACTGCAACTCTATCAAAATTTTTAGAAATTCTATATAATTCCTTATTCTTCGTTATTTTATTAATTAATTCATCAGATATTCTTATTCTAATACTTTTTAAATCTTCGTTTACAAAAGAATTATAAATATTTAGTACTACTCCTTTTGTAAAATCAATAACTGTCTCCATATCAAATTGTGGAATATCTTTCTTTATATTCATTTCTGTCTCCATATCAAATTGTGGAATAAATTTCTGTATATCCAATTCTGATTCCATCTTCACTCCTTATATGTAGAGGAACAGTTAAACTGTTCCTCTCACAATCTTAAAAATTATACTTTTCTTCTTTGTGATAAGTTGTATGTAGATATTTATGAGCTTCATGGCTATTTGGTTTTTCAAGAAAATCATTATATATTGTTTTAATTATTGGATTGTCATGTGATTTTCTAAAAGTACTCTTTTCATCAATTGAGTATATTGAATCAGCTCTTAATTGTCTTACATCTTTTGTAGCTCTAATCTTACTACTCTTAATTGGTTGTCCTCCACCATTTATACATCCTCCTGGACAAGCCATTATTTCTACAAAGTCATAATCAGCTTTTCCAGATGATATTTCATTCATAATCTTCCTTGCATTCTTTAGTCCACTGGCAACCACTATTCTAATCTCTTTTCCAGCTATTTCTACTGTAGCTTTCTTTATACCTTCTTGACCACGAACTGCTTCATAATCTATTTTGTCTAGAGATTTTCCTTCTATTGTATCTGCAGCTGTACGAAGTGCTGCTTCCATTACTCCACCAGTAACTCCAAAAATTGCTGCAGCTCCTGTTGCTTCTCCCATTGGATCTTCAAATTCAGAATCTTCTAATTCTGTAAATTCAATATCACGTTGTTTAATCATTCTAGCTAGTTCTCTAATTGTAATAACTGCATCAACATCACGTAGTCCATCTACTTCCATCTCTTCTCTAACACTTTCGTACTTCTTAGCAACACAAGGCATTACAGATATAACTTTTATTCTTTCTGGTTCAACATCGTATTTTTTAGCAAAGTATGATTTTAGTATTGCTCCAAACATTTGATGTGGTGATTTACAACTTGATAGATGATCTAATTGTTCTGGATAATTCTTTTCAGCAAATCTTACCCATGCAGGACAGCAAGATGTCATCATAGGTAATGTACCACCATTAGTAAATCTTTCGATAAATTCATTTGCTTCTTCCATTATAGTAAAGTCTGCACCAGTGTTTGTGTCAAATACCTTATCAAATCCTAATCTCTTAAGAGCTGTTACCATTTTACCTTTAACATTAGTTCCAATAGGCATTCCAAATTCTTCACCTAATCCAACTCTTACAGCTGGGGCTGTTTGAACTATTGTAAAAGTATCTTTATCATTTATCATTCTCCACACTTTACTTGTATCATCTTTTTCATGTAAAGCTCCAACAGGACATGCTTCAATACATTGTCCACAGAATGTACAATCAACATCATTCAAACTTTGATTATCTGCAGTTGAAATAGTTGACTCAAATCCTCTATTTGTACTTTCAATTGCTCCAATCTCTTGAACTCTTTTGCACATACCAACACATCTTCTACAAAGAATACATTTACTTTGGTCTCTAACTATAGATGGTGATTTATCATCTATTTCGTTACTAGTTTTAGCACCATCATAATCTACATTTTGAACATTGTATTTTTGTGCTAATTTTTGAAGTTCACAATTTCCATTTCTAATACATGTAAGACAGTCTCTATTATGATTAGATAATATTAAATTTAAAACTGCCTTTCTTGCTTCTACTACTGAAGGAGTATGTGTATGTACAACCATTCCTTCTTCAACTTTTGTAATACATGAAGTTGCAAATCCTCTTCTTCCTTCAACTTCAACTATACACATTCTACAGTCTCCAACTTCATTTATTTCTTTTAAGAAACAAAGTGTTGGAATATCAATATTTACTTTTCTTGCCGCTTCAAGTATTGTTGTTCCTTCTTCAACTTCTACCGGCATGCTATCTATTTCTAACTTAATCATTGAATCCTCCCATTCTTCACTCCGTTCGTCATCGGCACTTCATAAATATCTTTTAGAACTTCACGAAGCTCCGTGCTTAGTAATGATTTTTCTTCACTTTATTTTAAATTCTTGCTACTAGCTAATTGCTTTAAAAGGACAAGCCTGCAAGCAACTTCTACACTTAATACACTTGCTTTGGTCTATTTCGTGAACTTTTGTCACTTCACCAGAAATAGCTCCAACTGGACAAGCTTTTTTACATAAGTCACATCCCTTACATTTCTCTGGATCAATTTCAATTTTAGTAAGGTTTTTGCATTCTTTAGCTCTACAAGATTTATCAATAACATGCTCTCTATATTCATCTTCAAAATACTTCAAAGTACTTATTACTGGATTAGGTGCTGTTTGACCCAAACCACATACTGAAGCTTTACATATATTATCTGCTAATGTTCTTAACTTTTCAATGTCCTTCTCAGTTCCATTTCCTTCGCATATTTTCTCAAGAGTTTCTAACATTCTCTTTGTTCCAACTCTACATGGAGTACACTTTCCGCAACTCTCACTTACAGTGAAATCTAAATAGAATTTTGCTAGGTTAACCATACATTTTGTATCATCCATAACAATCAATCCACCAGATCCCATCATTGATCCGATTTCTTTTAAGCTTTCATAATCAATAGGTGTGTCTAAGTATTTTTCTGGAATACATCCACCTGATGGTCCTCCTGTTTGAGCAGCTTTAAATTTTCTGCCGTTAGGAATTCCTCCACCTATATCAAAAATGATTTCTCTTAAAGTTGTTCCCATTGGAACTTCAACTAGTCCTACATTATTAACATTTCCACCTAGAGCAAATACTTTGGTTCCTTTTGAGCCTTCAGTTCCTATTCCTGCATACCAATCAGCTCCATTATTTATAATTCTTGTTACATTTGCATATGTTTCAACATTATTAATTAGTGTTGGCTTTTGCCATAGTCCACTATTTGCTGGGAATGGTGGTTTAAGACGAGGTTGTCCTCTCTTTCCTTCTACTGATTCTAATAGTGCAGTTTCTTCACCACAAACAAAAGCTCCTGCTCCAAGTCTTATTTCAATGTCAAAACTATGGTCAGTTCCAAATATATTTTCACCTAAAATTCCATATTCTCTCTCTTGGTTTATTGCTATTTGAAGTCTTGTTACTGCTATTGGGTATTCAGCTCTAACATAAATATATCCTTTATTGGCTCCTACTGTATAACCAGCAATAGACATGGCTTCTAGAATAGAATGTGGATCTCCTTCAAGGATACTTCTATCCATAAAAGCTCCCGGATCTCCTTCATCAGCATTACATACAACATATTTTTGCTCGCCTTTTTCTTTAAGAACAAAATTCCACTTCATTCCTGTAGGGAATCCAGCTCCTCCACGTCCTCTTAGACCAGATTTAGTCAATTCATCAATTACTTCTTCAGGTTTCATTTTAGTTAAAACTTTTTCTAATGCTTTAAATCCATCTACAGATATATATTCATCAATGTCTTCTGGATTTATTATACCACAGTTTTTAAGCGCAATACGTTTTTGTTTCTTGTAAAATGGTTGGTCATCTAATTTTTCAATAGCTTCTTTACTATCAATTGTCTTGCATAATAATCTTTGAACAACCTCACCATTAATAATATGTGATTCAATTATTTCTTCACAGTCATCTACTGTTACCATTGAGTAAAATGTATCTTCTGGTCTAATTATTACTATAGGTCCTTTTGAGCATAATCCTAAGCATCCGACCTTAACAACATTTATATCTTTCAAATCTTTTTCTTTAATTATTTCTTTTAATTTCTCTAATATTTCTGGAGACTTTGAAGATGTACATCCTGTACCATGACACACTAATATATCTTTGCGAGCTCCAGTGAAATCTTTATTTGTTCTTAACTCTAATTCTTTACTTTTTATTTCACGAATCTTTTCAATTTCTTCTATAGATTTCTTCATTTACACATATTCCTTTCTCAATTTTCTTCAAATTGCCAAAAATTCTACGTCCCTAGTGGCAATGGCACGTACCTAATGGCACTTTTATTCTTTCATTAAACTGTCCAATACTTCATCTAGTTTTTTTACTGTTGCTTTACCATATACTTCGTCATTAATTGTAAATACAGGTGCTAATCCACAAGCTCCTACACATCTCATTGTTTCTAATGAAAACTTTCCGTCTTCGCTTGTTTGTCCTTCCTCGATTCCAAGTCTTTCCTTGGCTCTTTCTACTAATTCCTTTGCACCTTTAACAAAGCATGCAGTTCCCATACAAATTGATATATTGTATTTTCCTTTTGGTATTAATGTAAATCTTGAATAAAAAGTTATTACACCATATACTTCTGCTAGTGGCATATCTAAGTATTCTGCAATCGTTAATTGAGATTCTTTTGGAATATATCCATATTTCACTTGAACTTCATTTAAAATAGCTATTAAGTTATCTTTATCATGTGTATATTTTTCAGCTATTTCAAGTGTTTCTTTTCTTGCTCTTTCATCTGCACAATTTCTTTCTTTTGACATTTTTCCACACCTCTTTCTATAAAAATCCTTTTCATTATATCAAAATAATGTTTAAGATACAAGTAAAAATCACAAAAACGACTGATTTTCTCAGTCGTTTTTATAACAAATTAATTATATCTTACATAACCTCCAGATACTACAACGTCTTGTCCTAATGGTGTTAATAGCCAATTAGTTAGTTTTCTCACATTACTGTCTTCTGGTACGTCTTTTCTTGTTACTGCATATACAACTTTTGTTAGTGGATAAGTTTTATTTGTAATATTTTCATCATTTGCTTCAATTCCATTTATATCTAGGAACTTAACATTTTCTCCAACATGTTGTTCTTTTGCATATAGATATATTGAATATCCTATAGCATATTTACTATTTTCTCCTGATGAAACTACATCAACTAATTTTGACATTGAGCTAATCGCTATTGAAGTTTCTTCTGGTTGCTTCATTTTTAGTCCTTTCATAACCATTTTTTCCATTAAATTTTGACTTCCTGAATTTGCTTCTCTTTGATATGCATATATCTTAGCATCATCTCCACCAACTTCTTTCCAGTTAGTTATTTCTCCTGTATATATTTTTTGAATTTGCTCAATGGTTAAAGATTTAACAGGATTTTTTTCATTTAATAAAAATACAAATCCATCATAGCCTATGCCGGTCATATCAAACTCAACATTTTTTTCTTTTGCTTGTTTCAATATATCATCTGATGGTTCTGAAACAAATATCAAGTCTTTCTCTTTGTTTATTAGACTAGCATAAACCTTAGCAGATTTTCCTTGAGTGTTTTCTTCAATATACTTATCTGCTTCTGCATCACTTAATCCAGCTACAGTTTTAACCATTTCTTTTACCATTGGAAGCATTGCTGTTGCTCCATCTACTTTTGGAAATTCTTCTGCTGTCATTTTTAATGTTGGTTTAGTTGTTGCTTCATTAATTTCATTTTCTACTTCTGTTATTTCTTCTGCAACCTGCTCTGCTTGCTTTGGCTGTACTTTCACTTCTTCATTATCAAAGAAAACCTTATATATGCAAAATATTATTGCAAGCATTATTAATATGATTAAGCTTAGTGTTGTTATCTTTATCCCTTTTTTTTCATTGTTATTACTGTTGTTTGCTGCACCATTACTCATTTCATTATTTTCCATTTTTCTTTCCCCTTTTCTTTATAATTATTATTAAAATATTTATTATAATTGCAACTCCTAATATTGCAATAAATATTTTCTCATTATTAGATAAATTGATTTTATTGTTATTCTCTATCACTCCAGTGTCATTTTTTATTATTTTTTCATTACTTTTTACTGAGTATTCCTCTTTATCATCTGCAATTTTTATTGATTTTATTTCATTTTCAACTTGTTGTTTAATGTTTTCGTTTTCTTTATTATTTTCTTGTATTAAAGCTTTAGCATCATTTGTATTAATAGCTTCGCCAATATATCCTAACGCATCAAATCTACCAGCATAGCGTCCAAAAAAATTAATCATATACTTTCCATTTTCAATAGTCCTGTATCCTACTGAAGAAACAATCGTTGGAACCTTACTATTATTGGATACAATTTCATTTTCAAATTTCAGCACTTTTACCCATTCACTTTTCTCTCCTAAATATGAGTTTGCAATCTCTTTATTTTTATCCGTATAATATGCAACTACCATACTCAAGTCTCCCTCATGTTCTTCACCATCCCATTCAGAAACAAAAGTTGTTTTTGTATTTCCATCATATATTACTTTTCTAATATATAAATCTGCACCTATTTTATTAATAAACTCAACTTTCTCTTCTTCAGTTGCATCAATTTCATTTCCATTTATGTCAAGTCCAATATTTATTGTTCTGTATGTATATTCTGGCCCATACCTATAATATATTCCACCTCCTTCTCCTGTGTCTCTCTTTATTAATAATTCAAATTCGTCAAATCTTCTTTTAGGAGGCTCAGCCAAAAATCTTCTTGATCCAATATACAGTTCTTTATCTCCTTCTGATCTAACATAATCAATACATATTTTTTTATCAACTATATTTCCATTCGCATCAGAGTAACTATATCTGTCAACAGTATTTTTAGTTAATGGATAGACTCCATCATATTTTGCAACAATGGTATCTTTAACCGTTTTTAAGTTATCATACTTAGCTTGTTTATAAATAACATACGAAAGTATAGAGTCATGTTCAAGTGGAGTACTGTATACAGAGCTATAAAAATCTTCTGTTATTTCTGGTATTTTTATATTAAAATAGTTAGCTATGTAACGATTTTCATCAAAAAGGTATTCTACAAAATCTCCTTCTAAATAAAGACCAACTATATATCTATCCCACTTAACATCTAAATCTGTGCTCATCAATTCTCTTGCATTTTTATATAATGCAGCCTGTAGGTCATCTTTTATTACATCTTCTCCATAAATCAAATTGTTCCATGTTTCTTTTTGTACTATAAAATCTTTTGTTAGATTGTTTATTGTAAAATCATAATAACAAACACTAATTTTCTTACTCTCTTCATTAAAGTCATAGCACTCTGGATATATCTTTTTTACCAATGGAATATCTTCTTCTGGAATTGTTAAATCTATATTAAACTTCTTTACTTTTTTTCCTTTATAATTATCTAAACTGTATTTTATTGCTTTTGCATTTTTTAAATCATTTTCTGTTGTATAGTTAATTTCAATTTTCTCATATTCATTTGATTTAATTTTTACATTAAAGATATAATTATCTTCTTCTTTTTCGATGTTTTTTATTTCTAAATTGTTTACTTTTATTACTAAATCTTTGATTGAAAAACCTGTTTTTTTGTCTTCAAGTTTTGCTGTTATTTTTGTCACGAGGTCTTCATTTTTGATATTTTTAATTATTAATTGGTTTGTTACTTTTGATGTATTAACATCTACATTAACTTCATTCGAAACAATTTCAATATCTTCTATTTTTTCAATAAGTGGTATTTCTCCAGTATAAACTGTAGAAGATGTCGAAGCATTAACCTTTTTAACCATAAACGCAACCATTAATAATAGTAATATAACAATTATTCTTCTTATCTTTTTCATTTGTTCCTCCTATTATTCTCTATCATATTAATAGTATCATTATACTTTAATATTTTCAACAATTTCAGTATTACATTTTTATTGCAAAAAGGGAGAAACCCATTACTGGGTTCCTCCCTTTTTTCGTGCATTCCTTTCACTCCAAAATGTTTCCACAATGGCACATAGAGTTATACATTTGTCTTCTGAAGGACAATCATTAAACATTCGTGCGACCATTTTCTTGGCCATCTCAAACGTTACACCATAGTCTCCAACAAATGCAATATAGAGCATGTAGTAATATCCTTCTGGATTTCTTCCTCTACTTTCAATAAGCTGCCCTAGTGTCATTTCTGGATGTTCGATATACTCTTCAGCGATCTCAAATATAAACTTTTTCCTCTCTTTTCGAAGCTTAGCATAATGTTTGTTCGAGGACCAGCCTTCAACTCCTGCACTCCTTGCTTGATTTCCCATAGATTTTGACTCCATAAGGTCAACTCCATGGTCTGAAATCAAATAATGAGTGACTGCATAGTCCTTTATTTTTTGATAACAGCTTTCAGTTATATTGTATGTAGTTGTGAAGTGTGTCCTAGCCAAAAACAGTCCTGAAAAAGCATATTCATTCGCAATGTCTCTGCAGAACAGGTTAAATTGCCGAAGAGTCATACTCTTTTTTAGTTGTGTGAAGGTCCGCTTTCCCATTGTATTACCTCTTTCTAATTAGAATTTATAATACTTGACCTATACGTAACTTCTACTATTATACCTCAAAACACATAAAAAAGCAATTCTTGACTTTTTTTTCAAAATGTACTATACTTATTTCAATAAATTCACTAGGAGATTTTAAAATGGAATTTATAAAGAATATTATTGAATTAAATCTCATACA
This sequence comes from Clostridia bacterium, assembly GCA_017510245.1. Classification (GTDB taxonomy): domain Bacteria; phylum Bacillota; class Clostridia; order TANB77; family CAG-508; genus CAG-793. The sequence goes on along the minus strand of JAFWNQ010000003.1, from coordinate 34,790 downwards.
AATAGCTCTATTATCCTAATTATAGAGTTTATTACTATTGTGAATAATTTATATATATTAATATTATTTTGATGAATATACTCTATATAATCATTTTGTGGATTGTATAGAGTTTTTTGTTTTTATATACAGGAGGATACTTTATGAAAAATTTTGAAAATTATAAAAGAATGTATGACTGGAAAAAACCCAGTCATAGGTCATGGCCCGAAAAAGAAATCACTGAAGCTCCTATCTGGTGCAGTGTTGATTTAAGAGATGGAAACCAAGCTTTAGCAACTCCGATGAGTTTACAAGAAAAAATAGAGTTTTTCGATCATCTGGTTTCTATTGGATTCAAAGAAATTGAAATAGGTTTTCCTGCAGCTAGTGAAACTGAATTTCAATTCACAAGGTATTTAATTGAAAACAATAAGATTCCTGACGATGTTACTATTCAAGTTATCTCACAAGCACGTGAAGATATTTTACAAAAAACCTTTGAATCTTTAATTGGTGCTAAAAGAGTTATTGTTAATATTTACAACTCTATTTCTAGAATCCAAAGAGACGTTGTTTTTAATAAATCTAAAGAAGAAGTTAAGCAAATTGCAGTTAATGCAGCAAATATTATGTGTGAATACATAAAAGATCATCCTGAAACAGAATGGCAATTTGAATATACTCCAGAGTCATTTACTAATGCAGAAGTGGATTATTCAATAGATGTAATCAATTCAGTTTTAGATGTATGGAAAAACCAAACTAATTATAAACCTATCATTAATCTTACAGCTACTGTAGAGTGTTCTACGCCAAACATATTTGCTGATCAAATTGAATATGTTTGTGAAAAAATAAATGATAGAGAAAATGTTATCGTTTCAATACATACCCATAACGATAGAGGTACATCTGTTGCGACTTCTGAAATGGGACTATTAGCTGGTGCAAATAGAATTGAAGGCACCTTATTTGGAAATGGTGAAAGAACTGGTAATTCCGATTTAATGAATATTGCAATGAATATGTATGTAACAGGTGTAGATCCTAAGCTTGATTTTTCTCATATAAATCAAACAAGAAGAATTTTTGAAAAATGTACGAAAATGAAGGTGTCACCTAGACATCCATATGCTGGAGAGTTAGTGTTTACTTCTTTTTCCGGATCACATCAAGATGCTATTTCAAAAGGCTTAAAAAATCTTTCTAACGACAAATCTAAAAAATATTGGGAAATGCCTTATCTTCCAATTAATCCCAAAGACATTCATAGGCACTATGAACCCATTATACGAATTAACTCACAGTCTGGTAAAGCTGGTATTGCCTTTATTTTAGAATCACAATTTGGATACAATCTTCCAAGAAATATGCAAAAAGAAATTGGTGTGTTTTTTAAAGATTTATCTGATAAGCTACACAAAGAATTAACTATCGAAGAAATTCATTATTACTTTGTAAAAGAATTTATAAATCGAGAAGATATTGTCAAAGTAGAAAGTTATGATATCCAAAACAGCAATAATAATACTTCTTTGGATATCATCTATTCCATAAAAGGAAAGCAAAAGAAAGGTAGCAAGATTGGTACTGGACCAATTGATGCCTTTGTTAGTATTTTAAATGATGAGGGGTATAATTTTAGTATACTAGATTACATTCAAGAATCTTTAAACGAAAATGCTGAAAAATCTCAAGCAGTTTCTTATATTAATATTAAAATCAATGATACTGACATATGGGCCATAGGGCAAGATAGTGATATTACTAAATCGGGATTAAAAGCTGTGATAAGTGCTTTAAATAGAATTTCTAACATATAAGAAAATGAGATTTGGATAGAAAACTTGGATCTTCTCCTTTTCCTATTTCCAATTTTTCAAAATTCAACATAAAAAAAACGATAACAATAAGTTATCGTTTTTTTATGTTTTATAAATTCTCTAATAATGGTGGAGCAATTTGTTTCTTTCTTGAAACAACACCTTCTAATAGCATAGAATCATCTTCATCTAATTCTTGTCCAAATGCTTTTTCAGCCAATTCTTTATCTTCTCCTAAGGCAATTATCTTAGAATTGGTATTAATAATATCAGTTATGACAAATACAAATAAATCTAGCTTTTTGTCTGCTATTTCTTTTTCCATTGCAAATGATATATCTTCTTTTCTTGAGAATACATCACTTATATCAGCAGTATTCACTTGTGCAACAACAAACTTCTTTCCTTTTTCCATAAACTCTTTTGCATCTAGATCTATTACTTCTTTAGCTGTTAGTGCACTAATGTCAGTTCCTGCTTTTAGCATATTAAGACCATATTCTTTTGCATTTATTTCTAGCATTTCCTCTAGTTTATTATAAACTTCAACATCTTTTTCAGTACATGTTGGAGATTTTAAAAGTAATGTATCAGAAATAATAGCACTTAACATTAATGTTCCTATTTCTTTATCAATTTCTAAATTGTGTTGTTGGTATAGTTCAAATAAAACGGTTGCAGTACATCCATATGGCTTAGCAATGTAGTATAAAGGCATTGTTGTTGTAAAATCAGCAATTCTGTGATGATCTATTACTGCAATTACTTCTGCCTTTTCTCTTCCTTCAACGCTTTGAGCCTCTTCATTGTGGTCTACAAGTATTATTTTTTGTCCTTCATCTACTTTAGAAATTTCTCTTTGAGGTTCTATTCCTAAATAATTAAAAACATATTCTGTTTCTTTATTAATTTTTCCTAATCTAACAGCTTCAGCATCATATCCTAAATGTTTTGCTAACTTAGTTGCTATTATGCTTGAGCAGATTGTGTCTGTATCTGGATTTTTGTGTCCAAAAACTAAAACTTTATCATCCATTGGTTGATTTTCCTTTCTATTTTCAATTCTGCCATATTATATACTTAAAACCCTTATTTGTCAATCACTTTAGCTTTTCGTCCTTTATTTAACATCTTTTATATTAATTTGAACTTTCATTAATAGTATTTTTATTTTCTTCTGTTATGTTTTCACTTGTACTGTTTTCTTCTTCATCTTCTTCAATACTACTATTATTTACTTCCTGTTCTTGTTTAGTTTCAGATGGATTATACTGTTCAATTTTATTTTGATATTCTGATGATGAAGTTTTAGTTTTAGCCTCTTGTTCTGTATTACCTAAAAATTCTCCATTAATGCCTATGTAGTAAGTTTCATGTGCTTCATCCTCAGGTTCTAAATTTGGATATAATTCTTTTAATTCTTTTGAAAACATCACTAGCGTAGCTGCTCCAGACTCTTGCTGTTGTAAATGTATAAAATCTTTAAATGCTTCATTTTTAAAATAATTAATATCACAAATTGTTTTAGCAATAGTTACATATATTTTGTAATAATTACTTTCTCCACTGTCATTTACCCCATATTCCTTTTGAATAAAAAGTCCTTTTGAGCTATCTAGATTTTTTATTGTTTCACTATTCTCTTTACTACTAATTTCATTAATAGCTTTATTTATAACAGACCAATTAGCATTTACACCATTTTTTTGTAATATTTCTTGGTCAAATACATTATCTGCTATTTTTCCATATTTAATTCCATCTATAAAGTTACTGCTATTTTCCAATCTTTCAGTAAAAACTATTGTCTTTTTCAAACCTATGCTTGAATCTTTATAAATACTATTGCCCGTTAAAAATCTTTTATATATTGAGACCTCATCTATATTATCTACAAAATCTATATTAATACTAATGTCATTTCCATTTTTATCTTGAATTAAACTTCCTAGTATAGTCACTTTCTCAGGACTTATTATATAGTCTATGTTATCTTTATTATTATCATATTTTCTCATCACTTCTATGCTTTTATTCTCATAGTCACTTGTATCAGATTTGTTCATATCATAAGATTCGATTATGCCTTCATCCGCGCCATATATATTTTCCCATGAAAGGGCTTTATATAATCCATTTACAATTAACGCTTTAATAGGTGTTGATGATATAAATACTTTTTCCAATGGAATCTCTTCTCCAGTATTTAAATCTACATTTAAGCAATCATGCTTTGTTATATATTTGTCATTTTCATTTTTGCAAAGTCCATTTATCTCCACAGATAATACATCTCCAAAGTTACCAGCAACATATGTATTTACATCATCTGTGTCCATTTCAATAGCTTTTTGTTTTAATCTCTCATTAATACTGTTTTCTGTATCTCTATCCTTTAACCCTTCTATTTGTACATAGTTTTTTCGTTCGTTTTCACTTTTTTCATATAAATCCTCAGAAGTTTCCACACCTTTTACTAAATAGTGTTTATTAATCCTTATAGGATTATCATCATATGTTTCTGTATACGAATTAATTGTATATTTTTTATCTTCCGCTGATTTTTTTTCTACAGGTTGTTCTATACTATTCTCTATAATAATTATTTCATCTTGAGAATTTTCCTTTGATAAATACTTTATTGTAAGCACACAGGCAATAGCAGTAATTATTAATAATAGAATTACAAAGATAATATACTTCTTTTTATAACTTAATCTTTTTTTCTCAACTTTTTCACTTTCGTTTTCCATATTATTTCTCCTATTATTTATTTACTGGTACATATCCTGCCTTTTCTGCAACACTTTGGCCTCTTTTTGATAACAATTGATTTGCTAGTATTCTTGAAGCATCTTTCTCACTATCAGCTTTATTTATAACTATATAATATGCTGTGTTAAATGGATATGTTGAATTCTGTATAGTTTCATTGTTTGGTTTTATTCCATCTATTCCCAGCAATTTTATATTACTTGCAACTGTTTTATCAATAGTTTCAAACATTGTAGTAGCATAATAGTAGTAAGAGTATCCAATAGCATTTTTTCCATTATCATAACTTGATACAAGATTAATTATTTCGCTCATAGTATCAATCAAGTTTTCTTTTGGAGCCTCCATTAATTTTAAATCTTTCATTACAAGAGAAAGCATTCCTGTTTGTGATCCCGAATTAACTGGTCTTTGGAAAGCTTTTATTTTTTCATCTTCTCCACCAACTTCTTTCCAATTAGTAATTTCTCCAGTATATATTTTTTGAATCTGTTCTGTTGTTAAACTATCAACTTTATTATTAGCATTTACATAAAATACAAATCCCTCTTTAACAACTGGAATCACTTCTAATTCTACTCCCTTTTCTTTAGCTAGTTTTAATTCTTCCTCTGAAGGTTCTGTAACTACAATTAAGTCAACCTCATCATTGATTAGTTTTACATATCCAGGATGAGTATTTGAGTAATTCAATACATCTTCATTGAAGTTCTCATCACTAGTTCCAGTAAAATCTTTATAAATAGCATCCACTAAAGGCTGTGTAGCTAAAGAAGCATCAACTTTAGGGAAACTACTTTCATCATACAGTTTTTCTGTTTCAATTATCTCTTCATTTTCTATCTCATTTGAGTTAAAAATTACTTTATCAATTTCTCTATTTTTCACTTTATAAGTTTTTATTACTATCACATATATTATTGCACATACTAAAATTGCACCTATTACCATTAATACTTTCTTTTTCTTACTTACACTTTTTTCTTCCATTTTTTACAACATCCCTTTCTATATCTTTCCAAATAATGCTTTTATAAAATTAATAATTAAATCCACAACTATCTTTACTGCAATGTTTCCATTGTAAACACTAATCATCCATCTTCTTGTTGGTGGAATCAACCATAGTAATCCAAGTAAAGCAATGATTATTACTATTGTAATAAAACCAGCAAGATACTCCCTTGGTGTTGTTTTATGTTTAACAATATATCCTTTTTGTCTATAATAGTCTTCAGCTACTCTAGTATACTCTTCCCTTGCATCACGTTGAATTCTCTTCATTAATCTATCTCTTTCTTTTGGAGATAAATTAGCTAATATCTGTTGCCATTCTGTAGCACTTCTGTAATTGTCATTTTGAATATATTGAGACTGTTGATTAAATTCTGTATTATTCTTAGGTTGAGTATTGATGTTTTTTTGCATATTATTATACTGATAATACTCTGTTTGCTTGTCCTTTTCAGCCTGTAGCTCTTTATCATATTCAATTCTTTTATTTTCATCTTTAAGTGTTTCATAAGCTTCATTTATCTTTTGCATTTTCTTTTCAGCATTTCTTTTCTCTTCTGGTGTTTGTTGTAAATCCGGATGATATTTTTTTGCTAAAGTTTTATACGCTTTTTCTATAACTTCGTTTGAAGCTTTTTCACTTACTTCCAATATTTCATATAGTGTCATATTTCTCTCTTTCCATTTTTATTATACAGAAGCTGATTTTAATCTTAAGTATCCAAGTTCTTCCCAACTGTTATATGCCAAATTAATTTTAAACAATAGTACCGGTTTTGGGCCAGCTCTATTCTTATCAATTACACATGAATAATATCTGATATCTGGATTTTTGAATCTCTCTATATCATGAACATTTTCAAAAGTTTCTTCTGTCGAATATTCATATCTTCCCAAGTCCTCATTATGTATTTGTTTAAATAAACATAATGTGTCTAATACTTCTTTTACTGTTCTACTTACAGCCATATCATTTACACTTAAGTTTACGGGATCTGTTTGTGTTTCTGATAATTGAAGTGATGAGCCAATATACATTCCAAAATTCTGTGCTAAATTTGATAATATAGTAGCTGTTTTCTTCAATTCTTCCCCATTTCCAATATTATCAATATCTGTTTTTAATGTATCATAGAACACATAATGAACTTGTTCTTTATAATAATAGTTCATTATAACCTTTTTTAATTCATCGTTTGTATGATCTGTAATATCTATGAAATGTATAGAATTATATAATTTGTCATTAAACCAATTTGTAACTCTTATTACGTTTCTAAATTCAGAAGAAATTTGTGCCAATCTATTTGCAAAGTCATAATGATTTTCTCCTTCTCCCTGCTTTACAAATCCATTTTCGTCAACTTCAACTGAGTTAACATCATCAGGTCTAAATTTGAATTCTAATAATTGATTCTCTGAAACATGCACATTCTGATTGTGCATCTTTTGAATTGTCGGATTGTTTAGAATAGTCGTAATCAAACAAAGTTTCATTTTTTCTTCTGACATTTCGTTTGAAATGATTAAAACTTTCTTTTGATGAACTAAAGCAATGTAAGCCGCTAGATTAATTGTAAATCTACTTTTACCATAGTTTGAAGGCATTGAAAATGCTGCAGTTTCTCCTATTCTTATTCCTTTAAAAGCTTTTGTCATTATAGGAAATGGCAATTCAAGACCGTTGGTTAAAGTATTATCTCCTTCTACTAAAAACTTTGTTAAATCTTTATTAAGTACAGATCTTTTGAATTTTTCAGTACTAGCAATTTGTTCAACAGCTGATTCAACATCTTCAGGAGTCATCTCATGGTATAATTCATAGTTTAATACATCTGCTATTTTAGCTTGTATGTCTTTAACTGGTATTCCTAGATAATTCTTTCTTAGTATAAATATTTTCTTTAATTCAGTATAAGTATCATCTAGTCTATATTTAGAATCATAGAATTCATCTTTAATCATATTCTTAACTTCATATAATTCTTGTGATTCTTTAGAAAAATTAAATTTTTCTTTTGCTATTACTGGTGCATATTTTTCACCATCAGTGAATAGTATTTTTTTATATATATTAAGCAATAAATCATCAACAAAAAAACAGTCATCAAATAAAAAATAATATACTGAAATTGCTTTTATTTCGTTTAGCAATAATCCTATATACCTTCTTTCTAAAGAAGTATCTGCTAATTCTGGTGGATATCCAAATTTATTATCTGATTCTTGTTCTTTCTCTGGCTCTGTATTTGCAGCTTGGGCTTTATTGTCCATATTATATGAGTCCAAAAAATCCAATGCCTCTTTTAAATCTCCTTCATTATCCATATCTTTATCCTTTCTTCCGTTTTATCACAAATCCATTCTATCATTTAATGAATAAAAACTCAACAAAAATATTATAAAAAATAATATTTGCAATAGTTGATTAATACTCTCTAAAAAAAATATAAAAACTAATATGAATAACTGTAAGTCTTTTCGGTCAACTTCCAACTGTATGTCAATATAACTATTGACATGGTCTATGGTAGAAGAAAGTCTCCAATTACTTCATTAGCGTTTCTCCTGCGTGACTCACTTATATTAATATTAGTTTTTTAGATATTAGTAATTGAGTAGCAATCACTAAAAAATATTTATTTATTTAAAAGATATACTCCTAAGTTCAAGTATGTTGCAAATATAGTCCATACCAAATATGGTATTTGTATTATTCCGGCTGTTTTATTTTTATTGTAAAAAACACTTATCATCTTTAATACCAAATAAGATAAAAGAATTATCCACAAAAAAGAAAATAATCTCCATTTAAACACAAAGAAAAATATAGACCAAAAAGCATTAACAATTAACTGCCAATAATAAATTGAATCTATTTCTTTACTAGTTTGTTTGTTTATTCTTAAAATACCATATGAAATTCCCATTAATACATATAAAATAGTCCAAATTATTGGAAATGTAATACTTGGTGGAGATAATGGTGGTCTATTTAAAGTGTCATAGTCAATAAATCTGTTAATAGCAACACCTACAAATCCTCCTACCAAAACTGGAATCAATATAGACTTAATATAAATTTTGAATTTACTCATAAAAATCACCTCTAGTTATATTATATTAAAAATCATAAATAATATAACTAGAGGCTAATTTTATTTCGTTAATAAGTAGCCAGAAATACTTAAGCTTTCAATCTCTTTATTATTCTTTCTATATCTTATATTTAATCTAGTAATCCATAGTGATGTATTACTATCAAAATCTACTCTTTTATTTATTATTTTTCCAGTATCTATTGTTTTCTCAATAAATAATCTCATCTCTTTTTCTATTTTATCATTTAAGTCTTTGTCATTATATATTTTTAATTTATTAAAATCTAGGTTCTTAGCACTTGAATTTGTATAACTATATATTTCAACTTCTCTTGCCTTTTTAAATCCTTCTACAGGAATTTCTTTTGTATCTGGATTGTAGTTTATGCTACCATAATTATAATCTTGATAACCATCATTATTAAACAATTTTTTATTCATGGTCTCTTTGTCTATATAACTTGGAATATGTTTTTCTCCCTCCTCATCATATTTAAGATATTCGTAAGCTCCCTTTGCAATATCCTTGTCTGCTTGAGATAAAGAGTCAAAATTAGTATCTTGCTTGTATACGGAAGTTAATCTTCTTAATTGGCTTTTCCATGAGAAATCTATTACATTTATTCCTGGAATGCACATTACAACTAGTGTAAAGGCAGCTGCAATTAGTACAATTTTACTATAATGCTTTTTTTCTTTTATAAAAGATAGAATTACCGCTACTATTTCAAACAAAACAAGTATTACTCCTAGATATCTTTCAGGTGTTGTTCCGTATTCAGCAATTCTCACTCCAATTGAATAAATCTGCATGCATATTAAAGGTATAAAAGCAATTGGTAAAATTGTTATATTCTTTTCAATATACTTGTTCTTATTCTGTAGTCCATTAATCATTATACAAGTAGGATATGCTCCCATAAACAAACCTGAAATTATAGGGAATATTACATTTGAAGGTATCTCTCTTAAAATAAGAATCTTTATAAAGTAAATATATATAACTACTTCAGCAATTATTACTATGGTAAGCATAATGTAGCTTATCAAGAAACTAACAGGTTTCATCACTTCATTTTTTACATACAATAATGCAAGAATTGATGATGGAATAATTATAAATCCTAAAGTAAATATTTCGGTCTTTAGATAAATATCTATATCAGTATTTGAAAATAATAAAGAAGCTATAATAAAAGCTATAAATAAACTTCCAATTTGTATTACTGCTGATGCAATACTAATAATAATTCCATTATTAAAAACTCTTATTACAAATTGAGAAAAACTTACATTTGAATCTTTTATAATTTTATATATTGCAATTATTACTGTAAACATATATATTCCAGCAATAAACATTATCTGCTTTTCGGTATTTGTCTCACTATATATGGTATTGTTTGCCGCTATAGATAGAAGTAATGCTATTACATACATAGGTATTCTATACCATTTAAAATCAAAAATTGATTCTATCGCAAAGATAAAAACATCAGTTAAAATAAATAATGTATATATTTTTTCTATGTTATCTATTTTAAATCCTAATACTATCATCATAAAAGTAACCAAATAAATGATAGCAAATGTTAAACTATATTTTTTTATAGTTTGTTTTTGTTCTCCAACCACTGTTCTCACTTTTTCTATAAGTCTTCCCATATCTAAATTCTCCTTTTTTTCTAGAAAATTAAATAACTTTTTCTAAAATTGCAATAGTTTCCACATGTGATGTATAGCAAAAATTATCAACCGGTTGTATTTCTTTAATCTTATAAGTTTCTTTTAACTCTTTTAAGTCTCTAACCATTGTTGCTGGATTACAACTAATATATACTAATTTCTCTAATTTCAGATTATTCAAACTTTGCACAGTCTTAGCATCTAATCCTTTTCTTGGAGGATCAACTATAACCACATTAGGTTTTACATCCTTATTTATAAAATCATTAAAAGCCTTCTCCACATCACCTTCGATGAATTCAATATTATGTATATTATTATCTTGTGCATTTTGTTTTGCATCTGTTATTGCTTCAGGTACAATCTCTATACCATAAACCTTATTAACATATTTTGATGCGAAAATTCCAATTGTCCCAATTCCGCAGTATAAGTCACATAGTATATCTGTTTTTTTTAGCTCTGCTTTTTCTATTGCAAAATTATATATTCTTTCGGTTTGTACTGGATTAACTTGATAAAACGAATTTGGTGAAATCTTAAAAAAATAATCTCCCAACTTGTCTGAAATGTATCCTTTACCATAAACAACTTTATTATCTCTTGATAGAATAACATTTGTGTTTTTACTATTCTTATTAATTATTATTGTTTTTATTTGAGGATATTTTTTTATTATTTTATCCACATCAATTAATACTTCATTAGTTGTTTGCACAAGAACAAGCATGAACTCTCCTGTTTTAAATCCTTCTCTAATCATTATATTTCTTAGAACACCACTTTTAGTTTTGCTATTATATATATCTCCTTCAAAAATATCTAATGTGAATTGTGCAATTTCTTGTGACTTACTTGAATGAATTTTGCAATATTCTTTTTCAATATCTAACTCTATTATGTCATGTGTTCTTTTTTTATAAAAACCGATTTTCTTATCATTGTTAACAGGAAATATAGCCTTATTTCTATAATATAATGGATTATCCATTCCTATTGCCTTATTTACTACAATCTTTTTATCTAGTGTTTTATTTACTAGGTTTTGAACTTTTTCCTGTTTTATTCTTAGTGTTTCCTTATAATCAACATGTCTTAAATCACATCCACCGCATAAATAAAACATATTACAGTCTGGATTTATTCTTTTGTCAGATGGTTCTATTATTTCAATTACTTTTCCATATGCATAAGAAGATAGTACTTTCAATATATGTATTTTGCATTTTTCACCTTTTAATGCATTATTAATAAAAATGGTGAAGTTATCTACTTTTGCAATACCTTCACCATTAGTTCCGTAATCTACTATATTAACTATATATTCCTCATTTTTTTTAATTGGAATTTCCATTTGTTAGACCTTTCTATTCCTTATTATCTTCGTTATCAACGTCTTTCTCACTATTTTCTATTTCTTCTTTTAACTCTTCAACTTTTTCTTCTTCTTCTTTCAGTCTGTTGTCACTAATCTCATCTAAAAATCCATTTAAGTTAAATTGCTTTAATACATCTTTAGTATCTTCCTCTATATCTATCCCTAAATCCTGTAAAAATTTATGTTTCATATTAGCCACCTCTTTTTTATTATTATAGCAACTAGATTTTACCACAAAGCTATTATATAGTCAAATTATTGTTCTTAAAACAACTTGCAAATCTATGATAACTATAGCTTAAATCAGCTTTGCCTTATAAAAATCAGTTCATTCTTACTTTTGTTTATATGAATTAATCTTTATGTTCACACAAAAAAGGGTGATCAGTGATCTCCCTTTTCTTTTTATGCTCTTGGATGAGTATTTTTATAAAGATTTTTCAATTCATTAGTTTCAAACTGTGAATACACTTGTGTAGAAGATATATCTGAATGTCCTAACATTGCTTGTATTGATTTTAAATCAGCACCATTCTGCAATAAGTGTGTTGCAAATGAATGTCTTAAAATATGTGGTGTAATCTCTTTGTCAATATGGGCTTTTTCTTTATAGTATTTTACTATTTTCCAGAATCCTTGCCTTGTAAGTCTAGAACCATTCATATTCACAAATAATGCTTTATTTTTGTCATCTTTTAATAGTATAGGTCTAGTTTCCTCTACATATTCTTTTAATGCTTTTTCAGCTAATCCTCCTAGAGGTACTGTTCTTGTCTTTTTACGATTTGAACATGTAACAGTTCCACTTTTAAAGTCTATATCATCTATATTTAGATCAATAATTTCTGTAACTTTCATCCCTGTAGCATATGCAAATTCAAGCATAGCTTTATCCCTAGTACCTTTTAAATCTACATCTTTTGGTTGTTCTAATAATAGCTCAACTTCATCAGATGTAAGTACACTAGGAACTCTCTTCTCAATTTTAGGTGATTGAACATTTGCTGTTGGGTCACCTTTTACTTTTTTTGTTTTCACTAAAAATTGATAAAATGATCTTATACTTGCTAAACTCCTTGATATTGTAGAGGTCTTTTTTCCAATTCTTTTTAGCTCTTTTAAATACTTCTTTATGTCTTCCTCTGTAACTTTTATGTAGTTAATCTCATTATTTTCTACATATTTTTCATATTGTAATATGTCTCTTCTATATGATTGTAAAGTATTGTCTGATAGTTTTTTGTCTCTTTGTAAAAATTGTAAAAAAAGTTTTATTTGTTTATCCATTATTCTTTGCACCCCTATAAAAAATTATTTACATAAATAGTTTATTAAGTTATATCAAATTATTAACAAAAAGTAAAGACTTTTTTAGCTTTATTTTTATTTTTTTTGTTTATGTTGTCAGCATTTGTTATTTTTAATAATATCGTGCAAATAACATAAACATATTACTATTCAAATATGTTTCAATAAAAGATGATATTATCATTATTATTATTGAAATTATAAGTGATATTACATATCCAATTAATATTACTTTATCATCATTACTATCATATATTAATGATTCATATGTTTTTAAGCTTTTAACAGCTATATAAAAGCATATAGGTAGTACCAATATTTGACTCAAAAATAAAAGTGTTGCCGAAAATAGTATTCCTTTTCCTACACCAAATGCAACAATGGCACTTGATATTGAATATCCTAAACAAAATCCTTTATATCCAGTTATTCCTATTATTGCAAATTTTCCCCAAATTGAAAATCCTATCAAGACTATAAGTATTATTATTTTTATGTTTTCCTTTATTGATTTTTCCAAAAGCTTTGAATAATCAATTTTACTATTATTCTTTATTGTATCTGTAAATTCGGATAAATAATCATTTATTTCACATTTCTGCTCTTCTTTTAAATTATTGACAGAAATAATACCTATAATGACTCCTACTATTAATACTAAACTTAGTATTAAATAGTTTTTTATGTTTTTAGCCAAATGTTCTTCAACTTTTTCTTTCATTTTATCCTTACCTCTAAATCTAACTTATTCTTTTTTTTCAAATAATAGAACATAATACTTATACTTTTTTCTGTTCTTGTTTGATTATTGGCTGTTATTATGATATAATAATAGTAATGTTCTGTTGGTAACGACCGTTTCAAGATTTTGGAGGTTGGGATTCATGAGTCGATCTTTCAAGAAGCATCCTATGCTCTATTGGGGCTACTTCGGTCGTCCCGCTAAAAAGCACAAGCTTCACAACAAGCTCGATGTCAAGTCTGGAAGCAACTGCTCAGATCCTTATGATTTTGATTACTTCGACGAGATTCCTGCGTCTTGCTGTGGTTTTTATAAGAGGCTTGAGGGAATGACTGTGCACGACGCTACGTGTGTCATTGCTCTGACTCTTCCTCAGAATTCACATCAGCGCTTCTCGATTCCTGCAAATGTCAGGCGTAAGTTGAGCCTTGAGTTCAGCACCCCTGATTTTCTGGTTGCGAAGTAGTTAAAGTGATGGCCTGCAACATGTTTTACCGTTGCAGGTCATCGCTTTTTTATTAATATTCATAACTTTAATATTTCAAGAAAAAACACAATACTGAAAAAGAACTTATAGACATAGTACTTCACTATCTCTATAAGTTCTTTTAGTTTATGCTGTTTCTTCATCTTCATCTTCTGATTTATGTTTTACTTTTTCCTTTATCTCTTTGTTAGGATCTTCCTCTATTTTAGGTTTTTCATTTCCAAGAACAGTTTCCTTATTAATAGTACATTTAACTATCTTAGGATTCGAAGGAACTTCATACATCACATCTCTCATAGTTTCTTCCATTATTGATCGTAAACCTCTAGCTCCTGTTTTTCTTTCTATGGCTTTATCAACCATAGCCTCTAATGCATCTTCCTCAAAATCTAACTCAACACCATCAATTCCTAATAGTTTTTTATATTGTTTTACTAATGAGTTTTTTGGTTTAGTCATAATCTCAATCAATGCATTTCTGTCTAATTCTTGCAAAGTAGCGATTATTGGAAGTCTTCCCACAAATTCAGGAATTAATCCAAATTTTAGCAAGTCTTGTGGTTGTAATTGTCCATATATTTTATACTTATCAACCTTTTGAATATCTGTGACATTAGCTCCAAATCCTATCGATTTTTTTCCAATTCTATCTCCAATTATCTTGTCTAATCCTTCAAATGCACCTCCACATATAAATAATATATTTGATGTATTTATTGGAATAAGCTCTTGATGTGGATGTTTCCTGCCGCCTTGAGGTGGAACTGACGCAGTTGTCCCCTCGACGATTTTAAGTAAAGCTTGCTGAACTCCTTCTCCACTTACATCTCTAGTAATTGATGGATTTTCAGATTTTCTTGATATCTTATCAATTTCATCGATATAAACAATTCCCTTTTCAGCTTTTTCTACGTCATAATCAGCTGACTGTATAAGCTTCAATAAGATATTTTCAACATCCTCACCTACATATCCGGCCTCTGTTAATGTTGTAGCATCAGCTATTGCAAATGGAACTTGCAATATTTTAGCAAGAGTTTGAGCTAGAAATGTTTTTCCACATCCAGTTGGTCCTAATAATAATATGTTACTTTTTTGGATTTCTACATCATCCTTATTGTCATCATTTTCTTCTTCATTATATATTCTTTTATAATGATTATACACTGCAACTGATAATGTTTTCTTAGCTTCTTCTTGTCCTATTACATATTCATCTAATATACTTTTGATTTCTTGTGGTGTTGGTAATTTTGCTTCTTCATTTATTACGTATTTTTCTTCTTCTTCATAATAATCTTCAGATTCAAGAATTCCTTCACATGTCTTTATACATTCATCACATATGAATATTCCTGCAGGACCTGCAATTATTTTTTTTACTGCAGATTGTTGCTTTCCACAAAATGAACATCTAATATTCTTTTCATTACCTTTAGCCATATACTATTCCTTTCTCATATTTTTATTTTCTTTTGTCCATAATACCATCAATTAGCCCATATTCAAGAGCTTCTTGTGCTGTCATATAATGGTCTCTTTCTGTATCCTTTTCTACTTGTTCAATTGGTTTTCCTGTTGTTTCACTAATTATCTTGTTAATTCTTTCTCTTGTTTTAATCATTTGATCTGCATGAATTTTAATCTCTGTTGTTTGTCCTGAAATTCCGCCTCCACTAATTAATGGTTGATGTATTAGAATTTCTGAGTTTGGCGTTGCATATCTCTTTCCTTTAGTTCCTGATGTCAAAAGCAAAGCTCCCATACTTGCTGCCATTCCAACACATATTGTAGTTACTGGACATTTTATATAATTCATTGTATCTATAATTCCTAATCCATCTGTTACAGATCCTCCTGGTGAATTTATATATAAGAAAATATCTTTTTCTGGATCTTCAGATTCCAAAAAAAGTAATTGAGCTATTACAAGGCTAGCTGAAGCTGAATTAACATCTTCACTCATAAATATTATTCTATCCTTAAGTAATCTAGAAAAAATATCATAAGATCTTTCTCCCCTAGATGATTGCTCAATTACATAAGGTACTAAACTATCTTTTATTCTATCCATATCATTCATAATTATCATTCCTTTCATAAAAATATTATTGCTTTTTTATTATATATTTTTTTTCACAAATTATCAAGCATTTTTAGATATTATTTAAGTGTGCAGAAAAAGGAGACTAAAAATTTTAGTCCCCCTCTTTCTGCATTCTATTTTGTAAGTTTTGCATTATCTATTATTATTTTAACTGCTTGCTCATTTTTAGATGCTGTTTCTAAGTATTCTTTTAAGTTATCATTCTTTTCTAGTTCTTCAACTTTTCTGTTATATTGTTTTGCCATTTTCTCAAGTTCTTCTTTAATATAGTCTTTATCAGCTTCAAATTTTTCTTCTTCAACTATTTTTTCAAGAACTAAACTTGTTTTTACATTCTTTTTAGCATCTTCTTTAAATTCTTCTCTTAGCTCTTTTTCAGTTTTTCCCATCATTTTTAAATATTGGTCTAAACTCATTCCTTGATATTGTAATCTTTGACCTATATTGTCTTCCATATTGTCAATTTCAAGTTCTATCATTCCTTCTGGAATGTCTATTGTTGTATTTTCACAAACTGCCTCTAGTGCTGCGTCTTCCATTTCATGTTTTGCTCTATGCTCATTTTCTTCTTTTTTCTTTTCTTTAATGCTTGCTTTTAGTTCTTTAAGAGTATCAAACTCACTAACATCCTTAGCAAACTCGTCATCTATTTTTGGAAGTTCCTTCACACTAATACTATGTAGTTTAATGTGGAATGTTGCTTCTTTTCCTGCTAAATCTTTTGAAAAATAATCTTCTGGGAATGTAACTTTTATGTCTTTTTCTTCTTCTAATTTCATTCCTATAAGTTGTTCTTCAAATCCTGGAATAAATGTCTTGCTTCCTATAGTTAATTGTTGTCCTTCTGCCTTTCCGCCTTCAAATGCTTTTCCATCAACAAATCCTTCAAAGTCAATTACAACTTGGTCTCCATCTTTTACTGCTCTGTCATCAACAGATACCATTCTTGAATTATGTTCTGCCATATGACCTAGTTCATGTTCAATGTCCTCGTCAGTAACTTTATATTCTATTTTCTTTAATTCTACACCTTTATATTTTCCTAATTTAAAATCTGGCTTTGTTGCAACTATTGCAGTAAATATTAAATCTTTTCCTTTTTCCATTTGAACAACATCTATTTCTGGTTTGCTTACTGCATCTATTTTATTATCTTTAATCTCTTTGTCATATATTTCTGGAACTAAGTCATTGAAAGCATCTTCGTAAAAAATATCATCTCCATAATACTTTTCAACAATCTTAAATGGTGCTTTTCCCTTTCTAAATCCAGGTATATTAAAGTATTTTGCACTTTTCTTAAATACATTCATTATTGCTTCATCAAATTTCTCAGCTTCAACTGTAAAAGTTAGTTTTAACTCGTTTTTATTTTTTGTCTTTTCTTGTTTTATGCTCATTTCAAATCATTCCTTTCTTTTTCTATTTCAAAACGCTAAATTATTATATCACAATTTTACATAATAAATCAAGGATTTTTTATAAAATTACAATTAATTCATTATTACTCATTTCTTTAATTTTCACATCAAGTATTTTGTTTTCTAAATTTCTATCTGTTTTAGCTCTAATCATTATATAATTTTCTGTATGTCCTTTATAGTATTCTCCTTCTCTTTCTTCAAAAAGAACTTTCACTGTTTTTCCAATCATTAATTGATCATAATTCTTTTGATTTATGTTTGAAAGTTCTATCAATTTTTTGCTTCTAATTTCTTTAATCTTTCCATCAACTTGGTTTGGCATTTTTTTAGCTTTTGTTCCTCTTCTTAATGAGTATTTAAATACATGCATTTTATAAAATTTAATTCTTTTTAAAAATTCATATGTAGTGTTAAATTCTTCATTTGTTTCACCTGGAAATCCGACTATTACATCTGTTGTTAATATTACGTCATCATAATACTTTCTAAGTATTTTTACTGATTCTGCAAACTCTTCAGTTGAATATCTCCTATTCATTCTCATCAAAGTTTCATCACATCCACTTTGAAGTGATAAATGGAAATGATGGCATATCTTTTTTAGTTTTGATACTCTCATTACCCATTCTTTATTTATTAATTTAGGTTCTATAGATCCTAACCTAATTCTTTCTATTCCTTCTATTTTGTTTATTTGTTCTAATAATTCAATTAATCTAAAACCTCCAGAATGTAGGTCATCTTTAGGATTAAATTTTTCAAATTCATTTTTATAATTATATAACTTTCTGTATTCTAACGTTTTTTCATTATTGAAGTCTTTTCCATAAGAGGCAATATGTATTCCTGTAATGATAACTTCTTTTAGACCTTTTTCAGATATTTTTTTTATTTCTTCTATAATACTTTGAGGCTCTCTGCTTCTTACTTTCCCTCTTGCATAAGGAATTATGCAATATGTACAAAATCTGTCACATCCGTCTTGTATTTTCACTACTGCTCGTGTCTGTTCTGTATATGTTGTTGTTCCAAAATCATGAAAACTGCTTTCATGCATTACGTCTTCAACTTTTACAACTTTATTTTTGTTTTGAATGTATTCTTCAACTATATTAACAATATTGTTTTTTTCATTGATACCAAGCACAATGTCTACTTCATCAATTTTTTCAATTTCTTCTTTTGCGACTTGTACATAACAGCCACATGCAATAACAATCGCTTGTGGATTCACTTCTTTTACTTTTCTAAGCATTTGTCTTGATTTTCTTTCTGCAACATTTGTTACACTACAAGTATTAACAATATATATATCTGGAACTTCATCTTTCTCACTCACTATTTCATATCCATGTTTTTTAAAGCTTTGTTCCATTGCATTTGATTCATATTTATTTGTCTTACATCCAAGTGTTACGCATTTAACTTTCATCTTTTATTCCTTTCAGTTTTATGTTTACCATTATAACATTATTATAATAGTATGTCAATTCAATTACCATTTTTAGGAAATATAATAAAAACTCTTACTTCAAGTTTTTTAGTATTAAAGTAAGAGTTTTTTATTAATTTAGTTAGTTTATTTTTATTTGTGCAGATTTCTGTTCTTGCACTTCTCCTCTTGTTGCACGTACGATAATATCTAGAGTTCCTCTTTCAGTTAATGAAGGCTGTTCATCTGTCCATGTTTTTCCTCCATCAACACTGTATTCAATTGATACATCATATGGCATTACATCTACATTTATAGAATACTCATTTCCATCATATTCTCCTTCATATCCTTCTACATTCAGACTAATTACGCTACGAGTCGTCATTTTGAAGAATACAACTAGACGATCTTTTGTTCCATTATAATTATTCATGCAGGTTGATAATGCAAGAATTCTTTGAGCAGATTGCGCTTCTTCTTCATCATATTGTAAAAAAGTTATTTTGTCACTATTCTCTGTATCGCTTTTTAGAAAATTCTTTAATCGTTTTATTCGGTCTCCAACACCATATACATGTGTTTCATTAGAATTTGTTTCCGCAACTGCAAAAGCACTTAAGTCATATACATCGTTTTTTCCAACTATTATGCCATTTTTATGTTCGTTGTAATATGTTCTATTCCTATAATCATTTAGACTTCCCAACATTGTTCCATTACTTATATTATGTCCATAAATCATATTATATCTATCACTAAAATCAGGAGAATTCCTTGCATCCATATAAATAGCTCCTGTTATTGATGAATCTCCATATAAATTATGAAAAGCATAATACAAGTTTTCTGCTCCTTGCATTATCGGATAGTTAATAGGTGAATTAAATATAGTTAACCACCCTCTATTATCCTCCAAAATTGTATTTAGTTCTTCTTCACCGTCAACTACCGATATGTCATCTTCAATTATCTCAGGTTTGTATAAAAGAGTGTCCCATGGAGAATCTTTAATTGAATTTGGAGTAAATTCATAAATTACGCGACTAGAATACTTCATCAAATATGAATTAAGCAGTCCTCTGTAAAGATTGTTTCCAATAAACCCTGCGTTTATTTGCTGGTTAATTACACTATTAACAGTATTTTGAGTGGTTTCAATATGAATATTGGGATTTTCAATTTGATCTGGATTAGAAATCTGCGGTTCTTGTCCTGATACACCTGTTGGTGAAATCCCCACTGTTGTTAATTCATCTTCTACTTCCTTTCTAACAGTTTCTTCATCATAATCATCATCGTCATTTCTTGTTTTATTCTTAATATGTTCTGCTAGTTCTTTAAGTGCATTCACATCATTTTGTTCAGCTTTTTTATATACTTCTGCTGCTTCTTTTGTTCTTTCTATTATTCCATTATCCTTTAGCACCATGTTAATTGTTATACCCGCTAGTATTAAAAGCACAATAATAGTTACTACTAGTGCAACTAATGTTATTCCTTTGTTTCTCATTACTCTTATTCTCCCCTTATTATCATTGGATTAACTAATATCTGTACAAGTTGTAGCAATAAAAATAAAACATTTCAAGAATTTTTTTGAATAGAATTATTCCTTTCTTTTTTTTAGCTCTTTTTCTATGTTTAATAATCTATTATACTTAGCGACTCTTTCACTCCTGCATGGTGCTCCTGCCTTAATTTGTCCAGCATTAACAGCTACTGCCAAATCAGCTATAAATGTATCTTCTGTTTCACCTGACCTATGAGAAATAATAGTTCTATAGCCATTTTTTCTAGCTAGTTTTATAGTTTCTATTGTTTCTGTAAGAGTTCCTATTTGGTTTGGTTTGATTAATATTGAATTAGCCACTTTTTCATCTATTCCTCTTTGTAATCTTCTTTTATTAGTAACAAACAAGTCATCTCCTACAAGTTGAATTTTAGAGCCAAGTCTTTTGGTTAGTTCTGACCATGCCTTCCAGTCATCTTCTCCTAAAGGATCTTCAATAGAACGAATTGGATATTTTGAAGCAAGATTTTCTATATAATCAATCATCTCATCTTTTGTTTTATATTCATCTGTTTTCCAAAAGTAATATCCTTCCTTTTCTATTGTTTTTGCAGCTTCTCTCATTTCGCTAGCAGCAACATCTAAAGCTAAAGCAACATCTCTTCCAGCTTTAAATCCAGCTTGATTTATCGCATCTATAATTAACTCTATTGCTATTTCATCAGTCTTTTCAATCTTGCCATTTCTTTTTTTCTCTTTCTCTTTTAATTTTAATTTAGGTGCAAATCCTCCTTCATCTCCAACTGAAGTAGATATATTTTTCTGCTTTAATAATTCTTTTAAAACTTGATATATTTCAACACATATTTGCATGCACTCTTCAAAACTTCTTACTCCAATTGGCATTATCATAAATTCTTGTATATTTATATTATTCCCTGCATGTAGTCCCCCATTTAGTATGTTCATCATTGGAGTAGGTATTATATTTCCACTAATTCCACCTATATATCTGTATAGAGGTTCATTTAAATAATTAGCAGCTGCTCTAGCAGTAGCCAATGATATTCCTAGTATACTATTTGCACCAAACCTAGATTTGTTTTCTGTTCCATCTAGTTCAATTATTATATTGTCTATTCTTTCTTGATTTAAGGCATTCATACCTATTAGTGATTTTTGTAGTTTTTTATTTATATTTTCAACAGCTCTTCTTACTCCTTTTCCATTATACTCTCTATAATTATTATCTCTTAGCTCTATCGCTTCATATTTACCTGTAGATGCTCCGGATGGCACCATAGCAACTCCTTGAGTTCCATCTAATAATGATACTGTTACTTGTACTGTTGGATTACCCCTGGAGTCAAAAACTTGCATTGCTTTTATGCTTTTAATAGGAATTTCTTTCATTTCAACATCTCCTTATAATGTAATTATTATTAATATGACCTTTTTTCTATTTTATATACAAATCTAAAAGAGACTCATCTTAATGTACAAATGTACAGAAAAATGCGTCCCTTTCTTAATAAACTATTTTTCAACTAAAACTGTTAACCTTCCACTTTTAGTTGTTCCAACAATTTTTAATACTTTAAATCTTCCTTTTCCTCTTATTGTAATATAGGTATTCTCTTCAATTTTCTTGCTTGTCACAAGTTCTTCCTTAAAATTAACAAATACTCTTTCTTGTTCTATAAACTTATTAGCTTCATTTCTCGAACACCTAGCTAGCTCTGCTACTATGCAGTCTAATCTCATAGATTTAACATTTATTCTATAATTGTCTTTTTCTTTTTTTACGTATTTAATTTTATTTATAGAAACAATTTCAACTTTTGCTTTTTGAAATCTTGTTAAATCCTTCAAATTTCTTTTCAGATATACTTCTACATCTCTGCATATAATTATGTCTGCTCCATCATCTCTAACTAATATGTCTCCTATTTTTTTGCGTTCTATTCCCATTTTCATTATTGCACCTAAATAAGTACGATGTTCATATTTACCATACAATTCTTTTGGTAAATCTACTCTAAGAATTCCAATTACTATATCATAGCGTTCTTTTTTATAGCTGTCTATATCTTTAATATTTTCTAGATGTTGTTTTGGATAAATTAGTAACATTTTTCTTTCTGCATCTTCATATCCACCATTAAGTTCATAGTTGCCAATACCTCTTAGTTTAAATGATAATTCTATTTTTAATTGTTCTGATAAATCTAAGAAACTTCTATATTGAAATCTATTACTTTCGTTAGCAAATCTAACTTTATCTAATGCATTCGCTATTAGAATTCTTTCTTCATTTTTTTGCCTTTTCGATAGTTCATTTATTTTGTCCATCTTAATCATTCCTTTAAATCTATTATTCATATATATTATATCTTTTTCCTGCTAAAATGCAAGCATACAAAACTAATGTTACTATAGAGCCAAATATAAATCCAATTATTATTCCTATTGCTAAAATATAAACGCACCTCCTTTATATATATTATGCATATTATTTTGTTTTTTTATGGGTTTTTTTTTAGAAAAAATTTTTTTGAAAAAATCATATTTAGTATTTTAACATATTTTTCCATATTTTGCAAGAAAAAAAAATAACCTAGCCTTTGCTAATTGATGTTGTAATAGCAAACACATTAGTATCACAGACTTGGTTACCTTATTTCTATGGTTGGGGTGGTAGGATTCGAACCCACGCATCGAGGAGTCAGAGTCCCCTGCCTTACCGCTTGGCTACACCCCAATATATTTAATTATTACTCACGAATTATCGGTTACTTATTCCTTTTGGGTTACCGCTTTTTTTATTTTAACATACCATTTTTCAAAAATCAATAATTAATATAGTAAATCCTTTAACTTTCTCTTTTAGAGGCAAGCAAGCACAAGTCTTCTTTAAAACTTGCTCGCCTCTAATCATAATGTTAAAACTATATTTTATCCACTACTTCATTTTTGTTTTTATAAATACTGTTTGCTGGTATTACTCCTCTAACTGATGACAAAGGATATACATTTGTATTTTTCCCTACAATAGATCCTGGATTTAAAACAGAGCTACAGCCGACTTCTACATTGTCTCCTAGCATCGCTCCAATTTTTCTTAATCCAGTTTCTATCTTTTTATCGTCTTTTTTTATTATGATATTTTTTCTATCTGATTTTATGTTTGATGTTATTGAGCCAGCACCCATATGAGCTTTGTATCCTAGTATTGAATCTCCCACATAATTATAATGAGGTACTTCCACATCATTAAATAAAATCACATTTTTAAGTTCTGTTGAATTTCCAACCGTTGCACTCTCTCCTACAATTGCACTTCCTCTTATGAAAGCACAATGTCTAACTTCTGCATTTTTGCATATAATTGTTGGTCCATTTATATAAGCTGATTCAAACACTTTTGCAGTATTATGAATCCACACATTTTCCCCTATTTTTGTATATTCTTCTTCTGGAAGACTGTTTCCTAATTCTATAATAAAATCACTAATATGTGGTAATACCTCCCATGGGTATGTATATTTTTCTATTAAGTCTTTTGCAATTGTTTCTTCTAAATTATATAGATTAATTATTTTGCATTCTTCCATTATTTCTCCTCTTTCCTTACCTCTCAGATTTATATATATATTAATTATCTACTGGAATGATATTAATATTTCTAATATACCCATTACTATAATATCCTGCCACTTTATTTATATTAAATCTTCCATCTGGCGCAACTTCATTTATTGCTACTTTATCTTCGGTTGTTGGCTTGACAGTCTTTCCATTAGATGGTTCAACTATATAATATGTTTCTTCCTTAAATTCCATACTATCTATCTTGTAACCATTTATAAAAATAATTCCCTCAATCTGATTCATTTCTTTAAAATTATTATTATTTATATTTATTAAACTAACAAGCTGTTTCACCTCAGTTGTTGAAACTTTATTTCCCCAATATTCTTCAAATGTATAATTATGTGTCATTGCTTCTTGCGTACAACTAGGATGCATACCAATACCAGGTCTAACTTTTTTCGCTTCTTTATTAACTAGTATATATAAAACACCAAAAATTAAAAAGACTATTATAATTAGTATTATTAAATCTCTTATCTTTTTTGCCTTTTTCACTAGATTTTTCTCCTATCTTAGGTTCCTGCTTTTGAGTATATTTTTTTGAATGTTTAGACATGCCAGAAGTTGTTGTATAGTTTTATTGCTGTTTCAGGGCTATCATTCCCTTCTTTGTTTTTTATTGGCGCAAAGTTTTCCTCTCTTTTTACTCTTAGCACTGACATATTATCAAAATAGCTAAATCCATCAAATATAAAAGCTTCGTACTTGTAAGCATTAGGTTTTGTTGGATTAACTAGTTCTCCATTTTCTTTCATATAAGGAGCTTTTTTATGTGCACTATGGTAAGGCAAGTCATGTTTACTTATTTTTTCAATAGCATCTATGCTATATAAATGAGCCATAATATTTGATTCTCCATATAAAAGTTCTCCATCATCGTCTGTTGCTTCTGCCATCTCCTTAGAAATCTCTGAGTATTCTATAACAGCTGGTACTCCATTCTTTTTGCAGAATACTCCAACTGGTTCATGAGGATTTGATTTTACTATTGATCTAGATCCTATTTCATTGTTTTCTTTTATTGTTAATCCAATTAACACTGTATCTACCATGTTTACTAGTGCGTTATCAACTGATCCCACAAAGATCCATTTAATTCCTTTATTTTTCATATCATCTATAACGCCATCTTTTAACATTGATTTATAAATACATCCATTACCATCTGCAGCATATTTAATATTAAAACTGTCATCAACTAGTAGTTTTCCTTCTTCACTTAAAAATGGCATATTTCCCTGTTCAAAAAACATGATACTCTCTTTAGGATATCCAAAGTATTCATGTTCTTTAAAGAATTCCACTGTTTTGTCATTGTTCTCAGTACTTGTCATAATATACCAATTTAATGTTATGTTATATTTTTTATTAGCCCTTATTAACCCTTCTGCAATTAATTCAAATAAGTACTTTGGCTTAGGATTTACATTAAGCAAGAATGTTCCCTTTGGTCCATCATGTCCAAGTCTTGTTCCTTGTCCCCCAGCCATAGTAACAACAGCATATTTACCAGATTTGATTATATTTTTGCCCACTTCTTTTAGCTCTTCTAGTTCATCAATTGTTAACTTACTTTTGTCCACAAAACTAGAATGCTCTATCTTACAATTTGTGTTAAAATTATTATTTTTACTTATTTTATATAGTTTATTTAATTGTTCAAAATCTATATTATCTATTTGTTTTATCATTTTTTGTTTCTCATCTTCATTAGCTATCTCAAGATATTTTAATAAATGATCTTGATGATTTTTTAAAAGAACTTCTTTTAAGTTTTCCATATTATTACCCCTTCTTCGCTGTTTTAACAATATTTAATATTGTATAAAACTCTATAAAATGAAAATTTCCAACTTAGGATATTCTATCATAAATATATGTTAAATTCAACTATTTAGTTAAAAATAGGACTTACAATGTCATAATTTAAAAATAAACTAATATACTTTAATAAAACTTGTATGAGAAAGGATTATATAATGAAAGAAAATTTAAAACTGTATGAAGATATCGCTAATCGTACAAATGGTGACATATATGTTGGTGTAGTTGGCCCTGTCAGAACTGGAAAATCAACTTTTATAAAAAAATTTATGGACTTGGTCGTTATTCCAAATATTGATAATGAATATCAAAAAGAAAGGACTCAAGATGAGCTTCCACAAAGTGGTTCAGGAAAAACAATTATGACAACAGAACCTAAATTTGTTCCTAATGAAGCCATTCCAATAACTATAGATAATAACGTTAAATTTAAAACTAGACTTGTAGACTGTGTTGGATATTTGGTTAATAATGCAATTGGATATATGGAAGATGAGGTTCCAAGGATGGTAAAAACTCCATGGTCTGATAAAGAAATTCCATTTCAAGAAGCAGCTGAAATAGGTACTAAAAAAGTTATTCAAGATCATTCTACTGTTGGAATATTAGTAACTACTGATGGAAGCTTTAGTGAAATTAGTAGAGATGATTATATTTTAGCAGAAGAAAGGGTTGTTAATGAATTATCTGAGTTAAATAAACCTTTTATAGTAATACTAAATTCATCTGATCCTTATTCAGAAAAAACCAAGCAATTATCTTCTTCTTTGCAAGAAAAGTATAATGTTTCAGTCATTCCAATGGATTGTTCAAAGCTTACAATTGAAAACATCAATGAGATATTTGGTAAACTTCTATTTGAATTTCCTATTCAAAGGATAAACATTACATATCCTTCTTGGATAGATGCTTTAGATAGCGACCATTGGTTAAAACAACAAATTTTTAAAGAAATTAAAAATTCTTTTTCTGAAGCTAGAATTATAAGAGAAGTTAGTTTTATTGTTTCCAATACATCAACTAATGATATTATTACTTCTTCCAACATTGATGAAATAGATTTAGGTACTGGTAGTGTTTCAGTTAAATTAGGTATTAATCCCGACTTGTTTTATAAAATATTATCAGAAATGTCCAATGCAAAAATCTCATCAGAATATGATATGTTTTCAACTTTTTGCTCTTTTGCAAAAATCAAATCTCAATATGATAAAATTCTCCCTGCTATTGAAGAAGTAAAAGCTAAAGGTTATGGAATAATAACTCCTTCTATTGAAGACCTTATACTGGATGAACCAGAAATGGTAAAGCAAGGTTCTAAATATGGAGTTAAATTAAAAGCAAAAGCTCCTTCTATTCATCTTATCAAAACTGATGTAGAAACAGAAATTTCTCCGATTGTTGGAAGTGAAAAGCAATCAGAAGATTTAGTTAAATACTTGCTTTCTCAATTTGAGAATGATCCTAAAGAAATTTGGCAGTCTAACATTTTTGGAAGAAGCTTACACGAATTAGTAAATGAAGGACTTCAAAACAAGCTTTACTGTATGCCAGAAGATGCTCAAATAAAACTGCAACAGACCTTAGAAAGAATTGTAAATGAAGGTTCTGGAGGATTAATATGTATAATTCTGTAATTCTAAAACTCAAATACTAAACTATTCATAAAAAGGACACCTCTCAAAAATAGCATAACTGCCATCTTTGTTTGATGTCCTTTTTTATACTTTTTACTTATATACTAATTGTTTAATAAATGATCTATTATTACATCTACTGTTTCTTTATCTCTTTTTGATAATTTCTTAAATTTCTCATCATAAAATTCTATAGACTTTTTTACTTCTTCATCAAGTAAATCATATAGTATTACGTCTGGTGTAATTCTATATGCATTACAAAGTTTTAAAAGAGTATCAATACTTCCTTTAGATATACCTCTTTCTATTTGACTAATATATCTTGGTTCCATGCCTGCTAGTTCAGCTACTTCCCCTTGTGTTAAATTATTGTTCTGCCTACACTCTTGAAACTTTTGTCCAATATGCTCACTTATATTGTCCATAAATTTTCCCTTCTTTCTACATTTAAATGCTACATTTATTATTCACGTTTTTTAGTTAATTATTGACTAAATTTAATATATTATTATTTTTTGCTTTTGTGAATGTTCTTATAATTTATAATTATCGTTTTTTATGCGTCAAATGTAAAAATTATGAAAACTAAATTAACCAGATATTCTTTTCATTTGACTTTTTTATCTAACGCTCTTATAATTGATATTGAAAGGATTGGTACTATATAATGATAAAGAAATTTCTAGATAAATTAGAATTTAATGCAATTAAAAATAAATTAGCAGAGAATTGCTATACTTATAATGGTAAAAAAATAGCTAAAGATTTAACTCCCTATTCTAAAGAAGAAGATGTTAAGTCAGCTCTTTTTGAGACCACTGAAGCTGTTTGCTTGAATCATTCTTGTGGTTCTCTTCCTATA
Source organism: Clostridia bacterium (assembly GCA_017510245.1). GTDB lineage: Bacteria > Bacillota > Clostridia > TANB77 > CAG-508 > CAG-793. Next base: position 6,038 of record JAFWNQ010000003.1, on the reverse strand, counting down.
TTTGAAATTGATGATCAAACTTTAAATATAAAAAAGCTAAAAAGTAAAATAAACTTATCAGCTAAATCTCTTATAGAAATAGCTACTATTTTAAAAACAGCTAGAGAATTAAAAAAGTATTCAAAAGACTCTAATGTTGAAATTCCTCATATAAGCATTTTTTTCGAAGAATTGTATTCTAATGACAGTATTGAAACTAAAATTTTTAAGAGTATTATTTCAGAAAATGAAATAGCTGATAATGCATCATCTACCCTTGCTTCAATTAGGAGAAATAAAAAAAATATAGAACTTGCTATCAGAAACAAATTAAATGCAATGATTCATTCAAGCTCTTACTCAAAGTATATAATGGATCCAATCGTTACAATTAGAAATGAAAGATTTGTTATTCCTATAAAAGAAGAATATAGAGTTAAAGTTAAGGGGTTTGTCCATGATGTATCCAGTAGTGGGTCTACTCTATATATTGAACCTTTACCCACTTTTGAAATGAATAATAAACTTAATGATTTATTAATCGAAGAAAATAAAGAAATAGAAAAAATACTTGAAAATCTTTCACAACTATTAATTCCAGTTGTGAATGATATTGAACACACTTATTATCTAATTGGTAAACTTGATTTTATAAATGCAAAAGCAAAAATATCGATATCTGATGATTATACTTGTCCTGAGATTGCTTCTTTTATAGATTTAAAAAAAGCTAGACATCCATTAATTAGTAAAGAATTAGTTGTTCCTATTAATATTAATATTGGAAAAAAAGATTTTAAAACTCTTGTAATTACTGGTCCTAATACTGGTGGAAAAACGGTTTCTTTAAAAACGGTTGGCCTTCTTTGTGCTATGGCTCAGTCAGGTTTGCACATTCCAGTTAATGAAGGAAGCTGTATTAAAATCTTCGATAATATTTATGCTGATATTGGTGATGAACAAAGTATTGAGTCTTCACTTAGTACTTTTTCAGCACACATCAGTAATATTGTTCAGATCTTAAATACTTTTACTGAGAAGAGTTTGATATTAGTCGATGAGCTGGGAGCTGGCACAGACCCCATTGAAGGTTCTAATTTAGCCATTAGTCTACTTGAAAGTTTTCACAATAAAGGTGCTTTTACAATAGCTACAACTCATTATAGTGAGATTAAAAACTATTGTCTTACACACGATGGTTTTGAAAATGCAAGTGTAGAATTTGATTTAAAAACATTAAAACCTACCTATCATCTTTTATTAGGTATCCCTGGAAAAAGTAATGCTTTTGCAATTTCTAAGCAATTAGGAATCCCTGAAGAAATCATAACTCGTGCATCAAGCTTAATTAGTAAACCAGATACTGATATAGAAACACTAATGAAGCAAATATATGATAATAAAATTAAAATTGAAGAAGATAGAAAAGAAATAGAAAAGAATCTAAATCAGGTTACTCAACTTAGAAAAAAACTTGAGCTAGAAAACTCAGATAAATTAATTCATGAGCAAGAAAAAATTGAAAAAGCTAAAAAAGAGGCTAGGCAGATTATTTTGGATGCCAAAGATGAATCTAGTAAAATAATAAAAAGATTAAATAATATGGATAGTTCTGATCTAAGTGAAGCTAATGCTCTACGTAATAAACTAAACTCATCTGCTAACAAGTTAAAAAATAGTGGCATAGACTTAAGTGTCTTACTTGAATTAAATAATAAAAACACAAATCAACTATCTAACAGTTCTAAAAAAACAAAAAAATCAGTTTATATACAGAATAATAAAGCTAAAAGTATTTCAGCAGAAATCAATTTACTTGGCGAAACTGTAGATAGTGCTGTTGCAGAACTTGATAAATATTTAGATAATTGTAAAATGGCACATTTGCATCAAGTTAGAGTTGTTCATGGAAAAGGTACTGGTAAGTTGCGTGAAGGAATCCATAAGTATTTAAAAAAGTCAAAATATGTTGATTCTTTTAGAATAGGAAGTTACGGTGAAGGAGACTATGGAGTTACTATTGTTAATTTAAAGCAATAACATTTTTTTACTTAATACATACAATATTATAAGGAAAGTTTTTTCCCCAGAAAGGTTGTATGTATGGATGCTTTAACTATAATACTTTATTTTATCGTGATTCCACTTGCTGTAATATTATTTTCTGTAGCATTGCAAAAATTAATTAATAGCCCTTTATTGATTTCGGCTATAGTCTTTGTATCATTTCTAATAGTAGCATTAATATTTACTGAATCAACTGCACTTTTGACAATCGCTGCAATTGGATTAGGTGTTCTTGCTTTCATTACAGCAGTCCTAACTTGTATACTATCTGGAATTATAGATAAGATTTGTAATAAACGAGCCACAAATAACAATAATAATGTCAATCAGCCTACTACTATAAATTCTTGCAGTAGAATTTGTTGCTGTCGAAGAATATGTGGTAATCGTAGATAAAACAGTAATAAATATTATGTAAAATTAACAAACATATAGTAATATTATACTATATGTTTGTTTTTTTATTATTGTTTTCAACTAATTCTTTTATTTCATATTACATTTTTTTTACATAACTATTACATTTTTGTTGTTTTATTGAAAATACTATTTTCTATATGCTAATATAGAATTGTATATTATTAAGTTTTGAAAGGAATTAAATTATGAAAAAAACACAAAAAATATTATTAGTATTAACACTAATTTCATTATTATTATTCAGTGTTATTTCTACATGTTTTGCAGCTTTTGTACCATTAACATTAGAAAACTTAACTTCAAGTTTTGAAAATATTCAAACAGAAAGTAATTCTGCTGTTTCTTTTGAATTGTCTGATAATAAAGTATCCTTAAACTATAACACTAATGCATATAGTTTTGATTACAATCAAGAAGACATTTCTTTTATTAAGCAAGTTACTTTTGATGATGATAAAACAGAAACTATAAAAGCTGAATTATTAACAGTCTTATATGGATATATAGCTGCTTCAAATGTGCAGGGAAAAACTATAAATGATTCAACTGATTATATTATATCTGAAATCAAAAGTTTAGACAGCTACATCAAAAGAAAGCTTGTAGATGAAGGAAATTCATCTAATAATTTAGAAGATGTATCTGATAATATTAATTTAAGTAACTTACTAAGTTCTAATTTGTTTGATAATCTTATTATTGCTTTAAGCACTCATGATAGTGGAGATATAAATTATTCAGACGGAAATACTTTTTCTTTAACTATTGAAAAAACAGCTAATGCAAGTATAATTGCTACTCTTAAAATACTAGATAATGATTTCAATTCTGCATCGGGTTCTAAAAGTATGAGTTTTAATCTTTCATCAATGGTACAATCTCAGTCTTCTAACAGTGAAAGCAGTTCAGTTAGTAATGAAACTACCACTCCTGAATCTTCACCATCTAAATCAGACAATACTGTATCTACTGCAAAGACAATACCTCAAACTGGACGTTCGTATACATTAAACAATATCGTAGTTTTTGGAATAATAACTACATTTATTATAATAATCGGGATGTTAACATATGATTTTAGAAAGAATAAGAAAAATTAGTATTGAAAGAAAAATAATATATACACTATTAATTGTTATCTTAACATTACTGTCACTTTTATTAATTAAGATAATTCAATCTCAAAACAGTTATGATAAAGAAAAATATGCTAAAGTTTATGAAGAATACAACTCTATATTAGAATTTCAAAATGAAATTAATACTAGCTCTGATACTAATTCTAATAAAGAATCAAAAATAAAAGATGTAAGTAATGTTGCGGCTATTTTAGATATTGAAAAAATAAATGTTTTTTATCCTATTATAGCAGAAACAAGCTATCCTAATTTAAAAATATCTCCAACCAAGTTTTATGGTTGTAATGCTAATGAAGTAGGGAATTTTTGCATTGTTGGACATAATAACAAAAATAATGAACAATTTAGTAATTTAGATAAGCTAGAAATTGGTGACACTGTTAAACTAACAAGTAATAAAGGAGATACTTTAAAGTATTTTGTACGTAATAAGTATATTGTTAGTGCAAGTGATTTAAACTGTACTTCCCAGATTACTAATGGAAAAAAGGTTCTAACATTAATTACTTGTACTGAAAGTGGAAAGAAAAGATTAGTAGTTAAATGTCAAGCCTAAAATAATATTGAACAAAAAAAGAAGGTTTAAATAGCTACAAATGTAGCCAAAATTAAAACCTTCTCTTTTTTAATATTCGACACTCATTAGGCATAGTCCACATGCTGGCAGTGTTTTCCCTGCCATATTTCTGTCTTGAGCCTCAAGAATTCTTTTTACATCTGTTGCATCAATCTTTCCTTCTCCAACTTCTACTAATGTTCCAGCAATTATTCTTATCATATTATATAAAAAACCATTCCCTGTCAGTTCTATTTTTATTAAGTCATTTTCTCTCCAAACTTTTGCATCATATATAGTTCTTACACTACTTTTGCTACTAGTTCCACTCGCTTTAAAAGATTTAAAGTCATATGTACCTATCAGGAATTGTACTGCTTCATTCATCTTATCTTCATCTAATTTAATAGGAAAATGATATCTCATATTTCTATATATTGCTGTTCCATGTTCTGAGTTATCTATTGTATATTGATAAGTTTTTCTTTTACAAGTATATCTACTATGAAAGTTTTCTTCAACTTCTTCAGCAGATTTTATTCTAATTGATTTTTTTATTAGGGAATTGATAGCATATGGAAATTTTTCAATTGGTAGCTCACTATTTGTTTTAAAGTTTGCTACTTGCCCAAGAGCATTTACTCCTGCATCTGTTCTCCCTGATCCTATCAATTCAACTTTTTCTCTAGTAATAGTTTCTATAGCTTTTTCAATCTCTCCTTGGATATTTAGCCTATCAGGTTGTTTTTGCCATCCCTTAAACTCTTTTCCATCATACTCAATTACTAATCTAATATTTCTCATTATGATTTAACTTTTTCGCTTTCTTCATTCTTATTCTTATTATGAACTATTTTTCCTTTTATTTTTGTTATTCTTCCTTTTTCTTCTTCATTTCCAAATCTTGCATTTATTAAATACTTAATCAAAATGTGCTTTAGCGCATCATCTTTAACATCAGCAATTAGTGTTCCATCTTTTGCTATAGATATTTTACCTGTTTCTTCAGATACTACAACTGCTATAGCATCTGATTCTCTAGAAATTCCCATTGCAGCTCTGTGTCTTGTTCCTAATTCCCTAGCAATATCTTTGTCATCTGCAAGAGGCAGAATACATGCAACAGAAGCAATTTTGTTGTTACTAATTACAACTGCTCCATCATGTAAAGGTGTGTTAGGTACAAATACATTTACAAGTATTTGTGGTGAAATTTCAGCATCAGTAATTATTCCAGTGTCAATTATATCTTGCAATCTTATGTCTCTTTCAAATACTATTAAAGCACCTGTTTTTGTTTTTGATAATTCCTCTATTGCAATTATAATCTTATATATATCTTCTTTTGTTCTATCTTTTAAGCTCTTATCTATTCCAAAAAACTTTGTGAAATTATTAGTAGAGCCCAATTGTTCTAATGCTCTACGTAACTCTGGCTGAAAGATTACAAGTAATGCGATTACACCGTATGTCATAACTGATGTTAAAATAAAGTTAAGTATTCTTAGTTTTAATGCTCCACTTAAAAATGTAATAATTATTAAAAATGCTATTCCCTTCATTAATTGCCATACTCTAGATTTTTTAGATAATTTAACAAATTCATATATCAAAAAAATAACTACTATTATATCTAAAATTAAAGTAAAAATCTCCCAAGGACTATTTCTTAATTCTGTTATGTATGAAGTTATACTAAAACTCATTTGTTTATTTAATTCATCAAACATTTTTTTCCTTCTTTCAATCTAATATTTTTTATAAATAATATTGGATGTAAAAAATACATGTTGCGGCAACAGCAAATATCATACATAATGCCATCAATGCTGCAATAATCCTAACTGCAATTCTTCCAGGTTGATGTGTTTTTTTCT
>JAFWNQ010000017.1 GCA_017510245.1 Clostridia bacterium | reverse complement strand
TATTTTTTTCTTCCTCTTCTTTTTTTGTTAGTTCATCATATTCTTTTCTAGCTATCTCTAGTTCTTCTTCAATAGTTTTCTTTCTATCCTCAATCTCTTCTTTTTTTCTTATATTATTCTTCTTATTTTCTGTATATATATCAGCTTTATTTCTAATATCTTCTACCTTGTCAATAGTCTTTTTATATTCAGTCGCAAATTTTAGTAAAAGATTATTTTCTTCGTTATTAGCTTTTATATCATTTATTCTTTCTTCGATTTCATATTTTTCATCATTATATTGTTCAAGTTCATTCTTTTCTTCTAAGCATTCTCGTTTTTCCTTATTTATTATATTAATAGGTCTATTTTTTGTTTTTACTGTTCCCACTTCTTCATTTCTCTTTTTTGTTAAAAATGATTGTGCCTTCTCATAAGAAATCTTTTCATCCCCAGTTTCAGCCATATTCGCTATTTTTTGTATCATAAAATTTTCAGAGTCCTGATCTACAATCACATTTCCTTGTTCTGTAACAATACTTGATGTCATAGTTAATTCATCAATGCCTGTTTGCTCTTCAAAAAAACTACTTCCCTTAGATTTTGTTGAATTATAATTATTAGTAATATCCTCTGCATTGTCGTTATATAATATTGGCACCTTTTTAGTAAAATCTCTATATATTTCAAACTTTCGTCCATTATCCAATGTATATTTTAACTTACCAGAAAAACTCTCTTTTCCCCATGGATAATACTTATCATAATCAGTAAAACTGCTTTTTCTCTTATCATTTGAAATCCCATAAAACATACTCACGATAAACTTCTGTATTGTTGACTTTCCTGCTTCATTGTTTCCTTTAATAATATTAATTCTATCTTTAAAATCAATTTCCTTGTTTGAAAATCTGCCAAAATCATTTATTTGTATCTTATCAATTTTCAACTTTTTTGTTTCCTTCCTAAATAATTAATTCTTTCCTTCTAAACTTTGTAATCCGTATTCTATTGCCTTTTCTATAATCTCTTTATCATATTCTTCTTGTTCAAGTTTCTCTAACATTTTTTTTATGAAAATTCCTTTTAAAGAAGAATCATTTGATATTTTTTCCAGGTCAATGCTAATCTTGGTTTTATCTTTAATTTTTACAACATTGTCTTTATTAATTAATCTCCCAAGTCTGTAATTACTAATTTCAAAGTTTCTTCCCCCTGTTAGTATCAACTCATAAAGTTTATTATCTTCATATTCTTTTGAATTAATAAAGTCAGCTAAATCTTCTAAAGAATTCATCTCATCAGTCATACATTCTTCTCGTACAAATTCCTTGTCATCCAATTTCATAAATTGTATATTTCTTTTTACTTCTCCATTTTTCTTAGTTATTTCTCCAACAACCATTCCATGTTCTCCTAGTTCATCAAAACCTAGTGAACAAGTTGACCCCGGATATACAATTTTCTGATCATTATATTCCAAGTTTCGTTTATGTATATGCCCTAAAGCTACATAATCAAAATCTAAATCATTTAGCTCTCTTGTTGTTATTGGATTGTATTGATTTTGGTCTTTACTTCCGTCCAAACTAGCATGAGTAATTAAAATATTAACTTTAGATTTATCGCTTATAATTATTTTATTTAATTCATTGCTATTCATCGTAAAATTATCAAATCCAAATCCATACAAATAGAACTCTTCCTCTTCAATTTTAGTTAATTTACTGTCAAAAATCTTTACATTATCAGCCCAATTATACAAATTATAATATGAATTCTTTATTAATGGATCATGATTTCCTGGAGTAATAAAAATCTTAGTATTTGGAATTTGTTTAAAAAGCTTATTAATATACTCAATTGTGCTCTCTTTTATGGAAGAGTGTTCATACAAATCTCCACTAATAAATAGATAAGGAACATCATTTTCCTTTATATAGTTTATCATTCTTTTTATGGCATTTCTTTGATCCATTCTTCGAATGTATCCCATGTCTGCTTTGTCTGTTAAAAAATTAAATGCAGAATCTAAATGTGTATCTGCAATATGTACAAATCTCATATTTACTCCTTGAATTATAAAAATAGTTAATCATATTCTTTAGATGATAATATTATAAAACATTTGTTTTTAAAAATCAAGTTTTACTATTATATTAAGTAAAAAGGGTGCCCCTGCGTGGGGCACCCCCGAGATTAGAATCCCTTCTCGATGAACTCTGCCTTCATGTCTTCCTCAGTCTTGTCGCAGAGCAGTGCATAAATCTTGACCGATACAGGGTCGATGGAGTCTGGCTTAATATGGTCATTGACAAAGTATGTCAATCTAGCCCACTGGATTTCAGGGGCCCAGAACATAATCTTCGACCTAAGTTCCTTGCTAAGCCTCTCCGGTAAGCACTGTGCGATTTTTCGTGCAATCTGGTAGAAGTCACGTGCCATGTGATTCTCCTCTCTACTAGTCTGCTTACATAGCACTAATCTAATTTTACCATATTTTCCCTAAAAAGTCAATTTATGCATTATTATTCCTAGTCTTAATACATTCAAGGATATAAAAAAAAATATTTCTATTTTAATGCATAAACTTTTATTGTATAATAAAAGTATTATTGATTCAACCCATTTTTTTAGTTTTTAAGGAGTTTCATATGAGAGATTTAAGTATTTATTTAAAAAATAGATTACTAGATAATAGTAAACTTATTAACTATGGTTTTAGTTATGAAAATGATTTATATCTTTATTCTTCTTTTATACTTGATAGACAGTTTAAGTTACAGATAAAGATTTCTAAAGAAAAACAAATCTCTAAACTAATAGATTGTTCAAGTAATGATGAATATGTTATGGCAGATATTAAAGATTCATCTGGTGAATTTGTTGGAAAGGTCAAAGAAGAATATGAAAACAAACTTCTCGAAATAATCAATGAATGTACATATTCTAATGTTTTTAAAGAAGAACAATCTAAAAAAGTAATTCAATACATAAAAAATAAGTATAATGACGAACTAGAATTTTTATGGGAAAAATTTGATAATTGTGCTATATGGAGAAATAAATCTAATAATAAGTGGTATGGAGTTTTGCTAGTAATTGAAGAAAAAAAACTAGGAATTGATTCTAAAAAATTAGTTGAAATAATAGACTTAAAATATCAGAAAGAATCAATCTCTCAAATTATTGATAGCAAAACAATATTACCAGGATACCATATGAATAAAAAAAGTTGGATTACAATAAAACTTGACCATTCTTTATCAACTAAAAAAATATTTGAATTAATTGATAATAGTTATGATTTATCTTCTTATTCAACTTCTAAATCTTCAGTAAATAAATTGAGTAAAAGAGTCCTTCATTATTTAACTACTATTCCAAAAGGAAAAGTTGTAACATATAAACAAGTAGCAGAATACTTAGGTAATCCAGGTTTAGCACGCATCGTTGGAAACATTCTTCATAAAAATCCTGATGGAGATAAGTATCCTTGCTATAAAGTCTTAAATAGTAAAGGTATGTTAGCAGAGTCATTTGTATTTGGAGGGGCTGATATTCAAAGGGAAAGATTAGAAAAAGAAGGTATTGAAGTCATTAATAATAGAATTGACTTGAATAAATATCAATGGAAAAGCTAGTAGTTTTTAACTACTAGCTTTTAGTATTTTTTATTGTAATAGTGGATTACCTATGTTATTGCAAAGATTATTCATAATCAACAATATTAATCCATTTGCTTAAGAAATCGTATTCTTTTTCGTTCCCCTTTGTTAATTGCGTAGCAGCTACTATTGGTATCCACTGTTGAATGTTACTTTTTGGTATATTACTTTTTTCAGAAAACATATTAATATACTTTTCAGCAATATCATCTTTCCCATGTAAAGAAAATAATAAGAATGTTCTTGCACAATCTGCAGATGCATTTCCGCTAGTTACATGTGCCCAATCTATTATATAATGCTCTCCGCTTTCTGTAATAACAATATTACTTGGGTTAAAGTCTCCGTGGCACAATCTAGCTTGGTTCTTCATTCCATCCAATCTTTGTAATAATTCATATTTTGTTCCTTCATCTATTAATGTTGTTTCACTTAACTTTCTATTAAATTTATCTTTTATCTTATTTAATAATGGAACTCTTTTTGATTGAATTTCTAATTGAATATTTACAAACAATTCTAAATACTCATCCATTTTTTCAGGATTCTTCTCCATTAATTCCTCTAGTGAGTCACCTTCTACATATTCTGTAACCAACGCCCATCTATTATTTATTTTTGTAACCTCTTTTAATTTTGGTATTTTTAAGTCTGTTCCTTCTTCAACTCTAGCTAAATTCAAAGCCTCATTTAAAATATTTGCTTTAGAGTAGTCCTCCACAAATAACTTAATTGTGTTATCATTGTCTCTATATACAGTTTTTGTTTTTCTTTCAGCAATTGCATTATCTAAATTATAGCTCATATCTATCTCCTTCCTTATCTATCACCATCATCTTCATAATCTGGTGTTTTTCGAGTATTTGTTACAGCTTCTTCATCATGTTGTTTTGTTCTCATGTATTCCAAGTATCTCTCATGCATTCCTTTGTAAAATTGACTAGAATATATTACTCCTCTTTCTGCATCATATAAGTCACTTACACCAGCCTCACAAATATATTCTTCTTTTGTTTTGGTCATTTTGCTTTCATCAAAAACTTCTATTGTTTTTGGTTCCATTCCTGCCAAACTCCATTCTTCCATTGCTTTTAAATATGATGATATATCTTCAAAATCTTGAATTTGAGGTTCAGGAACTTCCTTATAATCAGGATTTGGAATAGTTTTGCTTAATCCAAATTTTTTCATTAAATAATTTTCAACTGACTCATAAGCTTCTCCACTATAATCAATAACATCTTGCATTTTAAATACTTGTGCAAGCTTGACTAATCTATCAGATACATCTTCACCCACTCCAGAAGCTGAGATTTGATACTTGTTATAATAATTATCCCACGCATAATGTTCCGGATCTTCTTCCATTAATTTTTCAAAAATCGCCTTATTCTCGTCTGATAATTGATCTATGGTTATCCACTTATTATTTCCATCATCATAATTACTACACATGCTTGTTATTATATTATTATCCCAAAAACATTGGCATGCTTTTTGACACTCTGGAATAATATATTCATCTATATCTTTTACCACTTCTTCCAAAAATACACTTCTATGATTATATTTCATTTCAACCTCCATTTATTATTCTATTAGATACTTTTTATAAACTTAGACTATTAGATTTTCATAGAATAATTATAAGTAACACATATTTAATTAATTTTAATTTCCATAGTATACTTTTTTATATAATTCTTTAATTTCTTCAATTAGAGGATATCTTGGATTTGCTCCTGTACATTGATCGTCAAATGCTTGTTCAGACATTTCATCCAAAGTTTTTAAGAAATCTTCTTCAGATATTCCATAATCCTTTATAGTATGTTTTATTCCTATTTTATCTTTTAATTCATCTATTTTTAACAATAGTTGTTCAAGTTTTTCATTATCGTCTTTTCCATCTATTCCAAGATATTCTGCTATCTCCGCATATCTTCTTAATGTATGTGGATATTCATATTGTGGGAATGTTCCCATTTTGTTTGGAACCTCTTCGCTATTGAATTTCATTACTTCATTTAAAACTAATGAAACCGTTATTCCATGAGGTAAGTGATGGAATGCTCCTAATTTATGTCCCATTGAGTGGCAAATTCCTAAGAAGGCATTTGCAAATGCCATTCCTGCAATTGTTGCAGCATGAGCCATTTTTTCTCTAGCTTCTGGATCTTCTGCTCCTTTTTCATATGCACGTGGTAGGTATTCAAAAATGATTTTTATAGCTTCTAGTGCTAGACTGTCAGTAAACTCTGTAGCCATCATAGAAACATATGCTTCTATACTATGAACTAGTGCATCAATTCCTGATGCAGATGTAAGTCCTTTTGGTGCATTCATCATCATATCACTATCTACTATAGCCATTTTTGGTAATAATTCATAATCTGCTAATGGATATTTTACTCCAGTTTCCTCATCAGTTATAACAGCAAATGGTGTTACTTCTGAACCAGTTCCTGCAGATGTTGGGACTGCTATAAAGTAAGCTTTTTCTCCCATCTTTGGAAAATCATATACTCTCTTTCTTATGTCCATAAATCTCATTGCCATATCCATAAAGTCTACATCAGGATGTTCATATAGTACCCACATTATTTTTGCAGCATCCATTGCAGAACCACCACCTACTGCTATTATACAATCTGGGTTGAAAGATTTCATTAATTCGGCTCCTTCTTTAGCACAAGCCAAGTTTGGATCTGGTGCAACATTTGAAAAAGTTGTATGTTGGATTCCCATTTCCTCTAACTTATCTGTAATACCTTTTGTATACCCATTTTCAAATAAAAATGTATCTGTTACAATAAATGCTTTTTTCTTACCCATTTGTTTTAATTCTTCAAGAGCAAGTGGTAAACATCCTCTTTTTATATAAACTTTTTCTGGTACTCTAAACCAAAGCATATTTTCTCTCCTTTCTGCTACTGTTTTTATATTTAATAAGTGTTTTACTCCAACATTTTCCGATACTGAATTTCCTCCCCATGTTCCACATCCTAATGTTAATGATGGTGTTAGCTTGAAATTATAAATATCTCCAATTCCTCCTTGAGATGATGGAGTATTTATTAGAACCCTACATGTTCTCATTCTCTTATAAAATGTTTCTATTTTCTCACTTTCAGTAACTGTGTTTATGTATAATGAAGATGTATGTCCTATTCCACCATCCATTATTAATCTGTGCGCTTTACCAACTGCATCTTCAAAGTCATTTGCTCTATACATTGCTAGTACAGGAGACAATTTTTCATGTGCAAACTCTTCTGAAATATCAACACTTTCCACTTCACCAATTAAAATCTTCGTATTTTCTGGTACTTCAATTCCTGCTAATTGGGCTATAGTATGTGCTTTTTGACCAACAATCTTAGCATTTAATGCTCCGTTAATAATTATAGTCTTTCTTACCTTTTCAGTTTCTTCATCATTAAGAATATAACATCCTCTATTAGAAAACTCTGTCTTAACTTCATCATATATTTTGTCAAGAATGATTACAGATTGCTCTGAAGCACAAATCATTCCGTTATCAAATGTTTTAGAGTGAATTATAGAATTAACTGCTAATGTTATATCTGCAGAATCATCTATTACAGCTGGTACATTCCCTGCACCAACACCTAATGCTGGTTTTCCACTAGAATAAGCTGACTTTACCATTCCTGGTCCACCTGTTGCTAATATTATATCTGCACTTTGCATTAAATAATTAGTCAATTCTAAAGATGGTACATCAATCCAAGCAATAATGTTTTCTGGTGCACCTGCTTTTACTGCTGCTTCCAATACAATTCTAGCCGCTTCGATTGTCGATTTTTTTGCTCTTGGATGTGGACTTATAATAATTCCATTTCTTGTTTTTAATGAAATTAATGTCTTAAATATTGAAGTAGAAGTTGGATTAGTTGTAGGAATTACAGCTGCAATAACACCAATAGGTTCAGCTATCTTTTTTATTCCAAAAGATTTATCTTCTTCTATAATTCCACAAGTTTTCTCATTTCTATATTTATTATAAATATACTCTGCAGCATAATGATTTTTTATAACTTTGTCTTCAATCACTCCCATTCCAGTTTCTTCTACAGCCATTTTAGCTAATGATATTCTTGCACTATTTGCAGCTATTGAAGCCGCTTTAAAAATCTTATCTACCTGTTCCTGCGAATAAGTAGCAAATATTTCTTGTGCTTCTCTAACTTTTTTCAAAGTTTCAGATAAGACCTCTACACTATCCACAGTCTTGTATTCACTCATATAAAGTCTCCTTTCTATTTATTTTTAACTTATATTTTTATCTTTTTAAATATATTATTTCAAATTTATATTATCACAAAAGCTAGTAACTTTCAATAAAGTTACTAGCTTTTATATTAATTATTTTTTATTTGCATCTCATTATCTTTCTTTTTTCTTCACTATAGTAAAACTTATATTGCAATAGGGCATTTATAATATTTCCTTATTCTTTTCAATCCATTTCTTTGCATAGCTACATGTAGCCTCAATTTTGCTACCCTTTTTTTTAATTTCTTCTACAGCCTTTTTAACTAACTTTGATGCTACTCCTTGGCCTCTTAAACTTTCATCGACAAATGTATGAAAAATATTATAAACTCCATATTCTTTTTGTTCAAAATCTATTTCAGCAATTATTTTTCCATTTTCACCTTTCAAATAGATTCTATTATCTTCTACTATAAAATCCATATAACCTCCTAAATCTTTAAAGATTTTAAATCATTTACTCCTTTAATTTAACACCTAGTAAATACAATAAATCTGTTGCTTGAAATTGATTTATTATTGCACCTTTTATATCATCTATGCTTACGGCTATACCTTCTATTATGCTATCTGATAAATCGATATCTTTTAATTTTGTGTGAAAAAACTGAGCTTGAGTTAAGTCAGATTTTATAAACTCTATGTTTTTGATTTTATTATCTTGAAATATACTATTTCTCAGTAGATCATTATTAAATAGAACTCTCTCTATACTAGCCATTGCCAAGTTTATATAATTCATATTTACCTCTTTAAAACTCACATTGTACATTCTACTTCCGCTAAAATTACAACCTGTCAATTTACAGTTATCAAATTCACACCTAATAAAACTACAATTCTCAAATGACGTATTTGAAAAATTGCAATTATTAAATCTAACATCTGTAAAACTGTTTTTTTCTAGCTTTCCATTCAATATCTCAACATCATCCATTATAGTATTTTTAATACTAATATCATAAATATCTATATTCTCTTCAATATTTTTTTCCACATAATAGTTAGCTATCTCATCATCTTTTATTTCTTCCAACAAATTTTTTGTTTTTGTTAGATTACTTACAAGGATTTTTTGAGGTTTAATTATATTCATTTCTAACTACCTTTCCACCTATGTAGAATGTCAAAAGTATCAATTCAAAATGTTTATTCATGTCACAAACTGCATATAGTTTATCCTAGAGACACATCTAATATCATCATTATAACAAAACCAATTGCAACACCTATTGTACTAATATTTGAATGAGCTCCAGATTGTGATTCTGGAATTAATTCTTCTACAACAACATAAATCATTGCTCCTGCTGCAAATGATAATATGTATGGAAGAATAGGAACTACCGAACTTGTTATCATTATAGTTATTAAAGCACCTATTGGTTCTACAATTCCTGAAAGCATTCCATACGCAAATGCTTTTATTTTTGTAGCCCCTTCTGCCTTTAATGGCATAGAAATAATTGCTCCTTCAGGAAAATTTTGAATTGCAATTCCTATTGATAATGCTAAAGCTGCTGTTAAAGAAATCCCCGCATTTCCTACTAATGCACCAGCATATGCAACACCCACAGCCATTCCTTCTGGAATGTTATGAAGTGTAACAGCTAGTACCATCATTGTTAACTTTTTTAGTTTTGCATTTAATCCCTCTGGCTTATCACTATTTAAATGTAAATGTGGAATTAAACTATCTAATACTAATAAAAAAACTATTCCTAATAAAAAACCTATAGTAGCTGGCAGCCAAGCAATAGTTTTCATTTTTTCTGCCATATCTATTGATGGAAGAATCAATGACCATATTGAAGCTGCTATCATTACACCTGCAGCAAATCCAAGAAGAAATTTTTCTAGCTTTTTATTCATTTTATTCTTCATAAAAAACACCATAGCTGATCCAATTGTTGTCCCCAAAAATGGTATTAATAAACCTGTGGCTATTTCCATATTTACTCCTTGTTTATCTTATTATCTTTGATTTTGTAGTCCTTTAATAATCCTTTATAAACTATTTTGCATCCTTCTATGTGTTTAAAGTTTTCCGGTCTAACTAGTTCTGGCAATTTTAAATCTATTCCAGATTTTTCAGTTACATATTTTATAAACTCAGCACAATAAAAGTAATCATCTTTTCTTCTCTTTATTTTAAAATAAATGCCAAATAGTCCTAAAATATTAAAAGACAATTGTCTTCTTTTTTTCTTTAATTCAAATATATTTTCCTTTAAACTTTTATATTGTTCATTTTCTATTTCATATGATAAGACAAGTGCTTTAGTTTTACTAAATCTCCTAAATGTTCCTTTCTTTATGTTTTCATGTACAAAGCCTCCAATAAAAGCATTATAAGGCTTTAATCTTCCAAAACTATACATTTGTCTAAGATTTTTATCTAATGACAATGAAACGTGACCAAACTCATCCCTCATAAATATTTTAACTATATTTGATAGAATTGTACCTGTATCAGTGAGTATAAAGTAAATCTTTCTCATATTTATTCCCTTTTTTTATTTTTTTCATGATATCATAGAATCAAGCAATTATCAAATTGCTTGATTCTTTATTATTCTGTTCTTAAAGCTATTACTGGATCTCTCTTAGCTGCGGCCTTTGCTGGTATTAAACCTCCTATTAATGTAAGAATTACACTTAGTATGATTAAAAATATAGCATTGTGTGCATAGAATGTTACATCTAAAGGAATATTACCTGTAAAATGGTGTAATACTGAATTTATTGGAGGAATTAATGAATACGTTATTCCAATTCCAAACAAACCAGATAATAAACCAATAATAAATGTTTCAGCATTAAATATTGAGGAAATATTGTGTTTTGAAGCTCCCATAGCTCTTAATATCCCGATTTCCTTTGTTCTCTCATATACAGATATATATGTAATTATTCCTATCATAATTGATGAAACAATCAAAGAAATTGATATGAATGCTATTAAAACATATGTAACTGCATTTACAATAGTTTTCACTGATCCCATCAATATACCTGTAGTATCTGTATATTTAATTTCTTTATCATCTTCTCCATCTTCTTTGACTTTCTCATTATATTTATCAATAAATCTTAAGAAATTCTCCTTACCATCAAAACTACTGAAGTAAAATGAAATATATGTTGGTTCTTCTTTGTCTTGATATCCTAAAGAAAGTAAATTGGATTTTGATGTTGCATTTTTTTGGTTCATCATACTTGATATAACTCTAGTTATCTCATCTTCTCCCAGATTAAAACTAAACACATCTTCAAACACACTTTGATCAACATTATAAGCTGATGCAAAATGACTTGATAAGTTTCCTGTCAATTCTCCAACCATTGTTAATATATTTTTCTTCATTTTAGCTTCTGTCATTGCTTTTGCCATTGTATCTGTAGTCTGTTGAACAATTGCACTATTATAGAAAGCCGTTGAAGCTGTACTTTTCAATTCTTTCTTCATTGCTGAAATTTGTTCTTCTAAATTTACAATTGGAATTTGTGTTTTATTTTCTTGATTTTCCAATTCATTTGCTATTTCATTTTCTGTCTCAATTTCACCTTTAGTTTGAATTTCTTGATTTCCTTGATTTAACATTGGTATTGCAGATTCATAAGAACTAGCGTATACCTGAAGTAGCCCCTTTAATAATCCAGCATAGGCTTCTTTAAATGATTCTTTTGGAATTACATATTCTTTTTCAAGTTGGGCCAATTTTCTAGATTGACTACTTCTACTTAAATAACTATTAACAATCCCATCTACATCACTTGTACTTATTTCATCAGTTACGCTATTAAGTATTTCTTTTCCAAAAGTATTTAGATTACTTTCAAAAGCATTTTTTGCCGGGTCCACATCTGCTGTTATCGAGTTAGATATTTCTCCCATATATCTTTGAGTTTCTCTTTCTATTTGTTTTGGATCAATATCCACATCAAAAGCATTTGCAATTTTGCTGGTGTCTATACTAATTAAGTTTGACATATCAAATCCATTATCATTTTTTTCACTATCAAATCTTTTACCAGAAAAGACATCAACCTCATTATCATTAAGCTGCTTATTAACGATTTCTGTATCTTTTGTATGGTCAATAATATAATTAATTAAGTCTCCTGTATATGATACTCCTGGCTTTAATGCCATAGAATTCACACCTTCCTTTGCTGTAACAATACCAGAGATTTTTAAATTAATTGAATTATTGTATAGATTATTTAGATACTCTTCATCTCCAGTCATATCTTCATATATATTATATTCTTCATTGAATTTGTAAGTATCAGTTGGCATTACAAGTTTCAATTCAATATTCATAAGCTCATCATATGTTAAAGTTAATGGTTCATTGTTTACATCTGCAGTCTCACCATTCATTACCTTAGTCACAATATCTGTTAGTTCTTTTGTATCTCTTAAACCTAATGAATAGACCAGTAAGTCTGATATCTTATTTGGTTCTGCTAAAACAATTACCATTTCATTGTATTTTTCTGGCCAATGTCCAGCTAAAATGTCATATGACTCGTTTAATAGTTCCTTATCATCCATCATTTGTGAATATGTTGATGTCGAAAATGTTCCCATCATCATAGTAGAACTCATTGGTGAATTAAATAGATTACTTGGATTTAATTTAGCAACTCTTCCAGTTGCATCTTTAGCATATATATGTGGTTCAACACTATATGAATACTGTATTGATGTAACATCATTTTTTATTTCTTCCATATTATCATTTACATAGTTTTTAAAACTCTGTAAATCGTTTGTGCTAACATTTGCTAGTACTGAAGAAATATATTGTTCTTCAGTTACTTTTCCAGAATTATCATTTTCTTTATCTTCCTCCGTGGCCATAGATAGTAACATTCCTGAAATATCTCCACTTTCCTGTGTAATTGTAAGAGGATATGATGTCAGTGTGTCTTCTTGTATGTGATCTACATAAGCCTGAAAACCATTTGATACTGATTGTACCAAAGCAATTCCAATTATTCCTATTGAACCAGCAAATGCAACTAAGATTGTTCTCCATTTTTTAGTAAGCAAATTATTTAAACTTAGCCAAAAAGCTGTGAATAGTTTCATAGAAGCTTTGCCTATTTTATTATTATCTCTTTCACCTTGTTCTTCCCCTTCTTTAATAGGATTTGAATCTTTTGTAATAACTCCATCTAAAATTCTAATTATTCTGCTTGAATACTTTTCTGCTAATTCTGGATTATGAGTTACCATTATAATTAGTTTGTCTTTTGAAATTCTTTTTAATATTTCCATAACTTGTACACTAGTTTTAGTGTCAAGTGCACCAGTAGGCTCATCAGCTAGTATAATATCAGGATTGTTTACTAGAGCTCTTGCAATTGCAACTCTCTGCATTTGTCCACCAGAAAGCTGGTTTGGTTTTTTATGTATTTGTTCTTTAAGACCTACTTCTTCTAAAGCTTTAATAGCTCTTTCTTTTCTTTCTTTTCTAGAAACTCCACCTATGGTAAGCGCCAATTCCACATTTGATAAGATAGTTTGATGTCCTATCAAATTATAGTTTTGAAAAATAAATCCAACTTTAAAATTTCTATAAGCATCCCAATCTCTATCTTTAAATTTTTTTGTTGATTTACCATTTATAATCAAATCTCCAGACGTATATCTATCAAGTCCTCCTATAATATTTAGTAAAGTAGTCTTTCCACATCCACTTTGTCCTAATATAGATACAAATTCTGATTCTCTAAATTGTAAGTTTATTCCCTTTAGCGCCTCAACCTTTTCTCCTCCGCTAGCATATGTTTTCTTTATGTCTTTTAGCTCTAACATCAAATCTCCTTTATCTATTACATTTATATGTTACTTTTTCACATAATAATACATATTATATAATATTTTCTTTTAGCTTATTTGTCAATAAATATGGAATTATTTTCACATGAAATTTACAATATGCAAAAAGAATAAAGATTCTAAAATACATTAGAATCTTTATCCTCTATATACATTACCATATTAATACCGGTGTGCCTCTTCCACAGTTAAAGTATATCCATTTTGCATATTCTAAATCTGCTACAATACATCCTCCTGAATTGCCTCCCCATGATACAGGATTATCACCAGCATGTAAATAATCTCCATTATTCCATCCATGTCCATTCTTTCCGTCACTATATATAACTCCAAATTCAACCCAATATAAATTATTATTATTACTTCTATAACCATCTATATAATATAGACCAATTGGAGTGTGCGTGTTTTTAGTATATATTTTTGGATCAGTTTGTCCATTCAAATTATAGCTTAAGCCCTTTCTTCCAATTAGCACTTTTATAGATTTAATTGGCTCCCAGATGCCATTATTTATTTTAAAAATTGATTCACGAGCTCTATCATGGTCAACGGTTATAGCATATGGTGAACCTCCATTTTTTATTGCTATATTGTCTGCAGTTGAGTCTTGAACAAACCACTGATGAGTGATTCCTGCATAAGTGAACATATTGCCATTTCTTTTATATGCTGTTGGACTTAATGCTTTTACTTTCTGCTCTTTTAGTTTGTTCCAAGCTGTGTATTCAGATATTGTCCATTCTTTTGATGTTCCATTCAAATAATGATATATATATTTACCCTTTTTTACTTCCCAATATCCTTCTTTTACTGTTACTTTGCATGTATCTGTTTTTCCATTGCTTGTCTTTGCTGTAATTTGAGTAGTTCCATTTGATTTTCCTATTACAATTCCATCTTTATCTACTGTTGCTACTTTTGTATTGCTACTACTCCATGTTACTGATTTATTGCTTAGACTTTCAGGCTTAACTGTCGCTTTA
>JAFWNQ010000016.1 GCA_017510245.1 Clostridia bacterium | reverse complement strand
GACAAATGGCAGGAATGGATGGAAACTTTAATGATCCAATGAATGGACAATTTGGAGATCCAAATCAAATGATGGGTGGACAAATGCCAGGAATGGATGGAAACTTTAATGATCCAATGAATGGACAATTTGGAGATCCAAATCAAATGATGGGTGGACAAATGCCAGGAATGGATGGAAACTTTAATGATCCAATGAATGGACAATTTGGAGACCAAAATCAAATGATGGGTGGACAAATGCCAGGAATGGACGGAAACATAAATGACCCAATGAATGGACAATTTGGAGATCCAAATCAGATGATGGGTGGACAAATGGGAGGAAACCAACAATCTTATGGAGCAACAGATTCTGATGGAGACTTAGGATTTGTTAGAAATTGGATGGGAAATTTGTATGATAAAGCTCATTCTAGTAAATTCAATTGGAGTGCTGCATTTTTTAATGGCGCATATCTAATGTACAGAAAAATGTTTACAACAGGAATAATATTATTAGTTTTGCAAACTGTAATTATAGTAATAGGTGCTTTGGTGTCAGCAAAATCATTAGTTGCAGGTTCAATTATTTCTATGTTATTAGGAATAGGTTTATTTGTTGGAATGGGATTAGGATTTTATCCACTTTATAGAAGTTTTGTTAAAGGAAAGTTAAATTCTCTAAGAGGACAAGTAAACGACCAGCAACAATTAATGTCAATTGCTGAACAAAAAGGAGGAACCTCAGTTTTAGGTGTAGTAATATACTGTGTTGCAGGAGGAATACTTACAACTACAGTTACAAGCTTACTTGCAGGTTCAGCTATTTCTGGTATCTTTGGAGGAGGAAGTTCAGTACCTCCTAATACAACTGATGACAATAATGTTGCTATAAATGAAATTGTTGAGAATCCTGTAGATGATACTAGTAAATTTAACTTTGATGAGAATTATTATTTGAGCTATGGATCGGATTGGTTCCTAGAAGAAGATAATAATCAACTAAAAAAAGGTGAGTATGTACTTCAATTCTATGATAAGTATACAAAAGAGCAAACAAATATGGATTTAGCAACAGCTGATGGTAGAAAACAATTACTAGACTATCTAGTAAATACACTTACAGTTCAGGCTACTCAAGCTAATTATCAATTTAGCACAGGCAATGAAAACTTTATACCTCAAAACGACGGCAAAGTTTACTACAACTATATTGACTTTACTTCTACTAATATAGTTCAAAGAATGTATTTTATAGTTTTACCTGAAGACAATGTACTATTTTGGTTTGTTTTAACAATAAATGATACTTCAATTGATACAACAACTAATACTTCAGTTGTTGAAATGTTAACATCAATAGAAAAAGGTGGAGTAGGCGGACAAAGTGCATTTAGTACTACAGAAGATGGTACTGAAGACGATGAAAATCAAGAACAAAATGACTCAAACAATCAAAATAATGGAGAAACGTCAAGCACACAAACAAATGCAAATAGTGAAAATCAAAACTCAGGAGCTACTAATCAACAGACACAGCAATCACAACAGCAACAACAGCAACAAACACAACAACAACCTCAGCAGACACAACAAACAACAGTAGCCCCATTAAGTCAAGCTATTCAGTAATTATAATAAGACGGAGAAATTATATAATTCTCCGTCTTAATTGTAGAAAGGGAAAAAGTTGAAAAAAGAGCATAATAAAAGAATAATTATTTCTTTAATAATATTTTTTTTAGTTTTAGTTTTCTTTACACTATTAGTTTTTTTTAAAGAAGAAGAAAAATCTATTGAATATATAGATAATTTAGAATTTGAATTTAATGCAGAAGTAAAGATTTCTGATATTATAAAAGATTTAAAAGGATCTTTAAAAAGTGATTATGAAATAGATACTACATCAATTGGAAAAAAAGAGATTATTATTGAGTACTATGATAAAAGAAAAAAAAGCAAAGAAAAAAAGTGTGAAATAAGTATTGTAGATAGTACTAAACCTAAAATAATAATAGATGATATTGTTAAAATACCTCAAGGTAGTAAGATTGATTTAACAGAAACAATACCTAGTGGAGACGATTGTGATCCTAATCCAAAAAGAAGAATACTAGGAGATTACAATATTGATGAACTAGGAGATTATCATTTAATATTTGAGGTTGAAGATTTTAGTGGAAATGTTGAATCAAAAGAGTTTACTTTAAGAATTGCTAAAAATGAAACTAATCAAGAACTAGTGAATACAGAAACAAAAAAGTTTAGTGAAGTAATAAATAATTATAAGAAGGATAATACACAAGTAGGAATAGATGTGTCATTATGGCAAGGAAATATTGATTGGAAAAGAGTAAAAAATGCTGGATGCAATTTTGCGTTTATTAGAGTTGGATATCAGGAAGACTTTGGTGGAAAAAATGTGGAGGATAAATATTTTAAAAAGAATATAGAAGAAGCACAAAGAGAAGGAATTAAAGTTGGATTGTATTTCTATTCTTACGCTATTAATGAAGAAGAATCAAAACAACAAGCAGAATGGGTTTTAAGCAAAATAGAAAAAAACAATATAGAATTACCTATCGCTTTTGACTGGGAAAGTTGGAATTCTTTTGTAAAATGCAAACTAAGCTTTTTTCAATTAAATAATATTGCAAATACTTTTATTAGTGAAATAGAGAAAGGAGGATTTAAAGCATCATTATATAGTAGTAAAAACTTTCTTGAAAAAATCTGGTATAAAGATAAATATGAAAATATATGGTTGGCTCATTATGCCGATGAAACAGACTATGAAGGTAAATATCAATACTGGCAAATGAGCAATACTGGAAGTATTAATGGCATAAATGGGAATGTTGATATTAATATCTTTCGTGATGAAAATGGCTCTTAGAGTAGCCATTTTTTTTTATAAATGTATTGCAAAAAAGTTCATTAATTGATATACTAAATATAATCTAAAATATAGGAGGTTTATTATGAAAGAAGATAATAAAGAAGTTGAAAATAAGAACATTGAGAATGCTCAAGAAAAAAATAGTATTCAAATATCTGATGATGTTATTGCTGTAATTGCAGGAATGGCAGTTGCAGAAGTTCCTGGAGTTGCAGATATGGCAGGTGGATTTGCTGGAGGAATTTCTGAAGTTCTTAGTGGAAAGAAGAATATGGCAAAGGGAATAAAAGTTGATGTTCTTGGAGAAGAAGTAAAAATTGATGTTAATATAATTGTAGATTATGGAACAAGAATACCAGATGTTGCTTTTGAAATTCAAAAGAGAGTAAAAAAATCTATAGAAAATATGACAGGTTTAAAAGCTACAGAAGTTAATGTTCATGTACAAGGAGTATTAACTGAACAAGATAAAAAAGAAGCTAAAGTAGAAGATAAAAAAGAAAATAAAGAAGAAACAAAAAAGGCTGAAACAAAGAAAACTACAGAAAAGAAAGCAGAAAAAAAATAAACATTAATAAAATAGAGGCTTTTATTTCTAATATAAAAGCCTCAAATAAAAGAGGTGTAAGATGAGATTTTTAGATAAAGTAGGATTAGCAATATTTTCAATGTTAATATTGGTAATTTCGATAGTACTTATTTTAATAGGATTTGGATTTATAGATTCAGCAATATTTAGTATTCTAATTGGAAAGGTATTATTATCGCAAAAATATACATATATTATGGAAGGAATTTGCTTAGTTTTATCGCTTTTATCACTAAGATGTATATTTTTTGGACAAGATGATTCAAACGGATCAGAAGAGGGTGTTTTATTACAAAATAATGATGGTAAGTTGTTAATTACTAAGACCACACTTGAAAATATAGTAGAAGGTGTTGTAAAAGAGTTCCCAAGCATAAATAAGGCAACAACTAATGTAAAATTTGACAAAGAAAGTAATATAATAATTGATATAGCTCTAGATATTAAGGAAGGAACTATAATTAAAGATTTATCTTCAAAATTACAAACTAGAGTAAAAAAGAGTATTAAAGAAACAACAAATCTAGACTTAAATGCTGTGGATATTGAAGTAAAAAATGTTGAAGTAAAAGCTGGAGAGGATGAAACTAAAGAATAATAGAATAAATTGTACTTTTGGAAAGGAAAGATTATAAAATGGAAGACATTAAAAAATTTATTTCAAAGTTTTGGGGAGCAATATTAGGAGGTATTATTGCGATACTATTGATTTGTACAGATTTATATATGTTAGTTTTATGGATTGTATTAGTTGGAATGGGCATTTGGGCTGGTAATTATTATCAACACTATAAAGAAAATATAAAGAATAAATTAAAAAAGATTATTGATAAAATGTAAATTATAGTAAAGGAAACAAGATGGGACGATCAAAGAATAGAGAAGAAGCATTTAAATTATTATATAGCATTCAGCTGATTAAAGATTGTGATTATATAGAACAAATTGAAATGTTTCTTGAACAAGAAAACATTACAGATGAAAAAACAAAACAGTACATAAACGAAATAATATCTGGAATACAAGAGAACAATGAAAACATTGAAAAACAAATTGTTCAAAACATAAAATCTGGATGGTCAATCTCAAGAATTTCTAAGGTAGACTTGACTTTACTAAAATTAGGGATATTCGAAATATTATTTTCTAAATTACCATATAAGGTAGTAATAAATGAAGTTGTTGAATTATCAAAGAAATATGGAGATGATAATTCAAAGAGCTTTGTTAATGGTGTTTTGGCTAGTATTGTAAAACAAAACGATGTAGTTAGTGAATAATAATTAGAAAGGACACTATAAATGGATATTACACCAATAACTGTTGAACAATTAAACAATTATATAAAGAAAAAAATGGATGGAGATGAATTTTTAAACAGTGTATATGTAAAAGGTGAAATTTCAAATTTCAAATTGCACTATACAGGACATATGTATTTTACACTTAAAGACGAGAAATCACTTATAAAATGCATCATGTTTAGAAGTTATACGCCCCATCTTTCTTTTATGCCAAAAGATGGTATGAAAGTTGTGATACTTGGCTCAGTATCTGTTTTTGAAAGAGATGGAGTTTACCAAATTTATTGTAAAGCAATGAAACAAGATGGAATGGGTTCATTATTTGAAGCTTATGAAAAATTGAAAGCACAGCTTGAAAAAGAAGGTTTATTTAATGAAAAATTTAAAAAAAGTATACCAAAATATCCAAAAACTATAGGAGTTTTAACTGCTTCAACAGGAGCAGTTATTAGAGATATTATAAATGTATCAACAAGGCGAAATCCAAATGTTCACATTAGATTATTGCCAGTACCAGTACAAGGACCTACAGCAGCAGGGCAAATTGTTGAAGGTATTAAAAGAATGAACCAAGAAGAATTAGCTGATGTAATAATACTTGGAAGAGGTGGAGGATCATTAGAAGACCTATGGCCTTTTAATGAGGAAATAGTTGCTAGAGCAATTTTTGAATCTGAAATTCCAATTATATCTGCAGTAGGGCATGAAACAGATTTTTCTATATCAGATTTTGTGGCAGATTTGAGAGCACCAACACCTTCAGCGGCTGCAGAGTTAGCAGTGCCAAACATAATTGATGTTAAGAAGAATATTGAAATATATGAAAATAGATATAAGAATTCTCTTAACAAAAAAGTAGAATTAATGAAATTAAGATTTGAAAAATGCATGAATAGGAAAGCTTTTACTGAACCGACTCAAAAAGTAAATGAATTGCTAATTGCACTAGATATGCTTATAAAAAGAAACACAAAAAGTGTTACTAAAATAATGAATGAAAAATCATCAGAATTTGTGAAGATAGCTACAAGAATAGATACACTCAGTCCTTTAAAAACACTAACAAGAGGTTATACAATTGTAGAAAAAGATGAAAAAGTAATAAACAGTATCAATCAAATAAAGATAAATGATAACATAGGTATGAGATTTAATGATGGAAGAGCAGAAGCTAAAATTACAAAAATAATAAATGACTAAGGGGGAAAGTTTTATGGCAGAGAAAAAAATAAGTTTTGAAGAATCAATGGTTAAATTAGAAAAAATAGCTGATGAATTAGAAGGAGACAATTTAACACTAGATGAATCAGTAAAAAAATTTGAAGAGGGAATGAAGATTTCAAAAAAATGTAAAGAAATTCTTGACAATGCTGAAAAGAAAATAACAGTTCTAGTGGGAGAGGTTGAAAAAGATTTCTCCATAAATAGTAGTACAGAAGAATAAAAGAATTCAGTAGAAGGGGAGAAGTATAAAATGCAAAACTTTTTTGAAGAATATAGATATATTGTTGTTCCACTTGGTCTTTGGTGTGGAATTCAATTGTTTAAATTTTTATATGATAGAGTTGAAACTAAAAAATGGCATTTCGAAAGATTACTTGGTGCAGGAGGAATGCCAAGCTCGCATTCAGCAGTTGTAGTTAGTATTTCGGTTCTAATAGGAAAACACATTGGTTTTAATTCACCATTATTTGCGCTAAGTGGAGTTTTTGCTTTTATCGTAATGTATGATGCGGCTGGAGTTAGAAGAGCTGTTGGAAAACAAGCAAAAGTTTTAAATGATATTTTAACAAATCAAAAACTAACTAGTGCAGAAAAGCTACAAGAAATGACTGGGCATACACCAATTCAAGTATTAGCTGGTGCTATACTAGGGTTAATAGGAGGACTATTATTCTAAGTGGTTTTTACAGAATTCCATTTTGAAATATAGAATAAATTAATAATGAGGGATATGTATAAATGAAACGTCCCTTTATATGAAAGGAGAGCTATTATGGAGGATATTGAAATTGCTAGAAATGCTAAACTAAAGAAAATTGATGAGATTACAAATAAACTAGACATTCCAGAAGAATATATTGAACAGTATGGAAAATATAAAGCTAAAATATCTCTAAATTATTATAATAAAATTAAAGATAAGAATAATGGAAAACTAATATTAGTAACCGCTATTAATCCAACTCCATTAGGCGAAGGAAAAACTACAGCATCAATTGGGCTTGCAGATGGATTAAATAGAATTAATAAAAATGCTATATTAGCTCTTAGGGAACCATCTTTGGGACCTGTATTTGGAATAAAGGGAGGAGCAACTGGTGGAGGGCATTCTCAAGTAGCTCCAATGGAAGACATAAATTTACATTTTACTGGGGATATACATGCAATAACATGTGCCAACAATTTACTTAGTGCTATTATTGATAATCATATATTTCATGGAAATGAATTAAATATTAAAAAAGTAGTATGGAAGAGATGTGTTGACTTAAATGACAGAGCCCTTAGAAGAGTTCAAATTGGATTATCAGGAGAAAAAAATATGTCTCCAAGAGAAGATTCTTTTGATATATCTGTTGCTTCAGAAATAATGGCAATTCTTTGTTTGTCAAAAGATTTGAATGACTTAAAAAGAAGATTAGGTAATATCATTATTGGATATGATATTGCCGACAAACCAGTTAGATGTAAAGATTTGAATGCAGAAGGTAGTCTAACCGTTGTTTTAAAAGAAGCAATGAATCCAAATATTGTTCAAACTTTAGAAAACAATCCAGCAATAATTCATGGAGGACCATTTGCTAATATTGCACATGGATGCAATAGTATTGTTGCAACAAAAATGGCTTTAAAGCTAGGTGATTATGTTGTTACGGAAGCTGGTTTTGGTGCTGATCTTGGAGCAGAAAAATTCCTTAATATTAAATGTAGAAATATTGGTATTTCACCAGATTGTGTAGTAATTGTGGCAACTCTTAGAGCATTAAAATATCATGGAGGTGCATCAAAAGAAGATTCTTCAAAGGAGAACAAAGAGGCTTTAAAAAATGGAATTCATAATTTAGTGAAACATATTGAAAATATAAAATCATTTGGATTGAATACAATTGTTGCAATAAACAAATTTGTAACCGATACTAGAGAAGAAATTGAAATACTAGAAAATGAATTAAAAGGATTAGTAGATTATAGTTTGCTAGAAAACTGGGAAAAGGGTGGCGATGGAGCTACTGATCTAGCAGAAAAGGTTGTAAGTATTTGTGACGAAAAAAGTGAGTTTGTAAATACATATGACTTGGAATCTACAATAAAAGAAAAGATAGAAAGTGTTGCTAAAAAGATTTATGGAGCAGAAGGAGTAGAATATTCTGAAGAAGCTGAAAATCAAATAGAAGAGTTTGAAAAATTATTAGGAGATGAAGCTACAAAAGTTCCAATATGTATTGCAAAAACTCAGTATTCACTTTCAGACAATCCTAAGGATTTGCTATGTGAAGAACCTTTTAAAATACATATTAGCTCAATAGAATTTAGAGCAGGAGCAGAGTTTGTTGTAGTGAAAACAGGAAAAATAATGACTATGCCTGGACTTCCTAAAATTCCAGCAGCAGAAAAAATAGATTTGGATGAAAATGAAAATATAGTAGGTATTTTTTAAAAATTTATTTATTCTTAAGTGATTCGAAAGTTGATAATAAAAAATTTTTATAACTAAAGAGTATAAGTAAAGATAATAGGAGCTTTTTATAAATATAAAAATAGCAGTATAAAAAAGACCTCTTTTGGAAAAAATATTTTCCAAGAGAGGTAATTTTTATGAAAGATAAATTAAAAAAAGGAGTACTATTGTTAGTTTCAATATTTTTATTTATAGGCTATAACATTATAGTAAGAAACCAAGTTTCAGAGGCTGTATCTAAATATGGTTCTAGAGGAGAAGAAGTCAAACAAATACAAACAAAGCTGAAAAACTGGGGATATTATAAAGGCACAGTGGATGGAATATATGGAAGTAGTACTTTATATGCAGTAAAAAGTTTTCAAAAGAAGAATGGACTGACAGTTGATGGCATAGCAGGTTCAAAAACTTTAAAAGCAATGGGAATATATACCTCGACATCTAATTCATCATCTAGTTCAAATAGCTCTTTTAATTTAAACTTAATTAGTAGATTTGTGTATGCCGAGGCGAGAGGTGAACCATATACTGGTCAGGTCGCAGTTGCTGCAGTTATTCTAAACAGAATAAAAGATAGTAGATTTCCTAATACTACCTCTGGAGTAGTCTATCAACAAGGAGCATTTACATGTGTGTCTGATGGACAAATAAATCTAAGCCCAAATGAAACTTCCAAAAAAGCTGCTCAAGATGCAATAAATGGGTGGGATCCAAGCTATGGAGCAGTATATTATTTTAACCCTAAAACTGCAACTAGTAAATGGATATGGTCTAGACCGATGACAGTAACAATAGGAAATCATAGGTTTTGTAAATAAAATAACTTGACAAATGAACAAAATCATAATAAAGTATAGATAAAACAATATAGAAGCGTTCTCATCTAATTAGAGGGGATGATAGAAATGAGAAAAAATCTCGAACGCTGGCTTGGAAGAACAGCATATCAAATTATGCCAGATAGGTTCTGCAAACTGGATGAAAACCTTCGGGCTATTCCAGGTAGAACTATCAAAGCATGGAACGACAGAATGCCAAATTGGCAACCCGGACTGGATGGAGAGTATACTAATGACTATTTCTACTGTGGTAACTTGAGAGGGATAACATCAAAACTAGACTATTTGAATAGTCTTGGATTTGATATGATTTACCTTACACCTATTGAGTCAAGCTATTCTTACCACCACTATGATCCTATGGATCATATGGAAATCGATCAATGGCTTGGTACATGGGAAGAGTTTTCTGAACTTTGTAATCAAGCACATGAGCGTGGAATGCTTATTGTAGTCGATCTTGTATTTAATCACACAGGAATCCACAGTATATACTTTGACAATCCAAAGTATAGCCATTGGTATAAGAGAGATTCTAATGGTGAAGTAGTACGATGGTGGAACTTTAAAGACTTGCCTGAATGTGATACACTAAATGAAGACTACCAAAAGGAAATGACTAGGGTGGTGGAAAAGTATCTGCAAATGGGTGCAGATGGAATAAGACTCGACCTTGGAGAGAACCTTCCTAAAGAATTTCTTGTTGCAATTGGAAAGGTTAAGGAAAAGTATCCAGAGACAATCTTCATAGGTGAAATGTGGGGAATTGCTACTGATAAGAGCCATGAGGATGCTAAGATATTTGACCTTCAACTTGATTCAGTGATGAATTATCCAGTGGCAGATGCAATTCTTAGGTGGACCCGCTGGGGCAAGTTTGAACACTTTATGTACATTTTCGAGAGAGTGTATAGAGAATATCCCATAGAAGTTCAAAATGTTCTACTTAATAACATTGCTACTCATGACACTCCAACTACAGTAACTATGCTAGGTGGAGAGAAAATGAATGACAATGTGTTCGACAAGCAAATTTGGGATATTGAAGCTCCATGGAGAACGGAAAATGGTTTTGACACTTATAGTTTCAGAAAGTTTGAAGCTGATCACGATGTACTGGAGGCAGTCGACTACATTAGAGCAAAATCTCTATTGAGAATTGCTATTGCAATTATGTACATGTTACCAGGTATCCCTTGCATATTCCAAGGAACAGAAATTGCTGACACCGGTTACAAGGATCCTTTTAATAGGAAACCATATAATTGGAACAAGCATAGCGATGAAATAACAGAGTTTGTATCTAAGATGGGATTTGTGAGGAAAGAAAACTGTGATATCTTGAAAACAGGACAAGTTAGAATTGCTAGAATTGATGAAAAAGTCTTGATAATTGAGAGGTTCACAGAAAAAGATGAGCATATCATTCTAGCGGTAAATAGAACTCCAGAGTGGCAATATATAATGCTACCAGGAGATAATAGTAAGTTTGATGTATTATATTGTGATGATGGTTGCTCTAACACATGGCTGACTGACTATGGTATGATTATTGTAAGACAGTAAGGGAAGGGGCTCTACAAATGTAGAGCTCTTTTCCATGTTAAAAACATAAATGCAAATTTGAAAAAAAATTCATATAAATATTTATTATTTCTATTGAATATTTTAATAATTAACTATATAATAAAGACGTTAGAATTTAGAACAGGAGATTTACAATGGATAATAAAGGAATAAAAGGAGAAGTTAGTAAAGAGTTAGTTTTGTTTATTATACTTATAATAGTTATTGGTGGAGTGATTTTTTGGGTAAATAGAAGTGATAAAACTACAGATACTTCTGCTAAAGAAACCACAACTGAGGAAGTACAAGATGAAAATGGCGAAAGTGAGAAAGTAGAGGGGGAAGCTCCTAAAGAAGAGACAGAAAAAGAAGAAAATGAAGTTGACTTTTCAAAACTATCAGATTCTGAAAAGCTAGGGAGTGACGGATTACCTATACTAATGTATCATTTTTTCTATGACAAAACAAAAGGAGAGACAGCTAAAGACGGTAATTGGTTAGAAGTTGCAACTTTTGAAGAACATCTAAATTACTTAGAAGAAAATGACTTTTACTTTCCTACATGGCAACAAGTTGCCGACTATGTTAATGGAAAAATCGATTTACCTAAGAAAAGTGTAGTATTAACAGTAGATGATGGAGAAGAATCATTCTTTAAAGTTGCACTACCTGTAATAGAAAAATATGATATCAAGTTAACACAATTTCTAGTAACTTCATGGAATGGATGGTTTAAAAATGATTATCCAGCAAAACAAGTTACTTATCAATCACATTCTGACAATATGCATAAAGCAGGTGCAGATGGAAGAGGAGCAATTGTAAACTGGTCTTATAGTGAAATTTTAAATGATTTAAAAACCTCAAGAAGTGTTTTAGGAGATGAATGCATAGCATTTTGCTATCCTTTTGGACATTACAATGATAACGCTAAGAAAGCGGTTAAAGAAGCAGGATTTAAAATTGCTGTTACAACTGAAGGAGGCAGAGCTAAAAAAGGATCAGATCCTTATGCACTTCCTAGAGTAAGAACTTCATCAAGTACTACATTAGAAGTATTTAAAGGATTAGTAAACTAAAATTGTTAAATTGTTCTCTGGAAAAATTGACAAGAAAAAGAAAAATATAATATAGCTTATTTATTAATGTAAAAAAGAATAGGAAATCGTATTCCCTATTCTTTTTTTTTTAGTCCTCACTATTTTTTACTGTAAATTAAAGAATAATTAAAACAATAGTAAGTAGTTTCTTACTAATTAATAACATCCTTTCTACATTTTAGAAAGGTAGGATATTACAAAATAAATAGTAAATAGGACAATACATAAAAATCTAGTATAAACTTGAAAAAATTACTTAATCAATATATAATATCTATATTAATAATAAGGAGATTATAAATGCTTAACTCGAAATTTGTTCATCTACATATGCATACAGAATTTAGTTTGCTAGATGGTGCTAATAGAATAAAAGATTTGCCTATACGAGCAAAAGAATTAGGAATGGATGCTATGGCAATAACAGACCATGGAGTTATGTTTGGAGCTATTGACTTCTATAAAGCGTGTAAGGCCAATGGAATAAAACCAATCATAGGCTGTGAAATGTATGTTGCTCCACGCAGAATGCAGGATAAAGATGCTTCATTAGACGGTAAATATAATCATTTAATTTTACTTGCAAAAAATATGACAGGATATCATAATCTTTGCAAACTGGTATCATTAGGCTTTACAGAGGGATATTATTATAAGCCAAGAATAGATAAAGAAGCATTAGAAAAGCATCATGAAGGTATTATATGTTCAAGTGCTTGCTTAGCTGGTGAAGTTGCAACTTATATTACGAACGGAGAATATGAGAAAGCGAAAGAGACAGCACTTTGGTTTAAAAGAGTATTTGGTGAAGATTATTATTTAGAAATACAAAATAATGGATTAAGAGAGCAAGAATTAGTTAATAGAAAACTTATACAAATGTCAAGAGAGCTTGACATTCCTTTAGTTGCAACAAATGATTCACACTATTTAAAAAGGGAAGATGCATATAATCATGAAGTATTATTGTGTATTCAAACAGGAAAAAAGATGTCTGATGAGGATAGAATGAGATTTGAAACAGACGAACTATATGTAAAGTCACCAGAAGAGATGATGGAATACTTTAAATCTGTTCCTGATGCAATAGAAAATACAGTAAAAATAGCTGAAATGTGTAATGTTGAATTTGAATTTGGTCATACCATATTACCTAACTATGATGTACCAAATGAATTTGAAACTCACTATGATTATTTAAAGAAGATTTCTGATGATGGGTTAAAAGAAAGATATGGAGAAAACTTATCTGACGAATTATTAGAAAGAGAAGCCTATGAATTAAAAGTAATAAAGGAAATGGGATATGTAGATTACTTTTTAATTGTTTGGGACTATGTAAATTATGCTAAAACACATGGTATACCCGTTGGACCAGGAAGGGGGTCAGGGGCAGGCTCTATCATAGCATATGCTATGGGAATAACAGACATTGACCCAATCAAATATGGCCTAATTTTTGAGAGATTTCTAAATCCTGAAAGAGTAAGTATGCCAGATTTTGATATTGACTTTGACTTTGAAAAAAGGCAGGACGTTATAGATTATGTTGCGGAAAAATATGGACAAGACCATGTTTCACAGATAATTACATTTGGAACAATGGCTGCTAAAATGGTTATAAGAGATGTTGGTAGAGTTTTAGATTTTCCATATGCTGAAGCAGATAAATTAGCAAAAATGATACCAAATGAACTGCATATTACAATATCAAAGGCAATAGAAAAAAGTAAAGAACTAAGAGATGTTTATGAAGGAAATGAAGAAATACATAAATTGTTAGATATAGCAATGGCTCTAGAAGGGATGCCAAGACAGGCTTCAACACATGCATGTGGAATTATTATTGCAAGAGAACCTGTCGTTAATTATGTACCTCTTTATGCAAGAGATGACATTATTTCAACACAATATATTATGACAACGCTAGAAGAACTTGGACTTTTAAAAATGGACTTTTTGGGTTTACGTACTTTAACTGTTATTAGAGATGCATGTGAGCTAATAAAAAAGAATAGAGGGATTGATGTACAATTTGATAAAAAAATGGATGATCCTAAAGTATTTAAATTGTGGCAAGATGGAGACAGCATAGGAATATTCCAATTTGAAAGTCAAGGCATGACTAACTTCATGAAAGAATTAAAACCAGATACACTAGAAGATATTATTGCAGGGGTTTCTCTATATCGACCAGGACCAATGGATCAAATACCAAGATATATTGCAAATAAGAAGGACCCTGAACATGCTGTTTATACTCATCCAAGTTTAAAACCAATTTTGAAAGTAACTTATGGATGTATGGTTTATCAAGAA
Source organism: Clostridia bacterium (assembly GCA_017510245.1). Classification (GTDB taxonomy): domain Bacteria; phylum Bacillota; class Clostridia; order TANB77; family CAG-508; genus CAG-793. The sequence goes on along the minus strand of JAFWNQ010000016.1, from coordinate 41,465 downwards.
CAAGTAATGCAAATAGTTAGAGATTTAGCTGGATATTCTTTAGGAAGAGCTGATTTAGTACGTAGAGCTATGGGAAAGAAAAAACTAGATGTGATGGCAAAAGAGAGAGAAAACTTTGTACATGGAAAACTAGATGAAGATGGAAATGTTGAGATACCAGGTTGTATAAGAAATGGAATTGATGAAGCATCAGCTAATAAAATATTTGATGAAATGTCTGAATTTGCTAAATATGCATTTAACAAATCACATGCTGCATGTTATGCTGTAGTAGCTTATCAAACTGCTTATTTAAAAGCTTATTATCCTGCAGAATTTATGGCAGCTATGCTAAATAGTTTTATTGGAAATTTAGATAAAGTACCAATATATATAAACGAATGCAAAAAGCTAAGTATTCCAATTTTAAAACCAGACATAAATAAAAGTAGCACTAGATTTACTGTTGAAGAAAATAAAATAAGATTTGGAATGGGAAGCATAAAAAACGTAGGGTTAACACCTATTGAAAATATTGTAAGAGATAGAGAAAAGAATGGACCATATGAGGATTTCACAGAATTCTGTGAAAGAATATATGGTGAACAGGTTAATAAAAAATGTGTTGAAAGCTTAATAAAAGCAGGAGCATTTGATGAGTTTGGAAAAACAAGAGCAACCTTATTAGACTCATTTGAAGAAATAATCGACACTATAGCAAGTGAAAAGAATAAAGGCTTTACAAATCAAATAACAATGTTTGAAATTGCAAATACTGAGGAGGATATACAAGAGCTTAAATACACATATAATGAAAGAAGTGAGTTTTCAGACAAAGAACTATTGTCTATGGAAAAAGAAATGCTAGGTATTTATATATCTGGTCATCCACTTGAAAAATATAGAGAAAAGATTGAAAAAATAACTGACTTAAATACAATGATGATTGGAGAAGCAAGAAGTGATTTAGAAACTAAAGGTGAATGCAACTTACGAGATAATTCAAATGTTAGAATAGCTGGAATTATTACATCAATAAAAAAGAAATTTACAAAAAACAATAAATTAATGGCTTTTGTAACTATTGAAGATTTATATGGATCTTGTGAAGCAATAGTATTTGAAAATACATATAATAGTGCTTCTGATTTATTATATGAAGAAAGTATAATAGTAATGGAAGGAAGACTAAGCATAAGGGAAGATAAACAAGATATTACTATAATAGCAGGAAAAATTACTGATTTAAATAATACTGAAAACTCAATAAACATACCAAATTCAAGACCTAAGAAACTTATACTAGACATAACAAATATAAATGAAGAACAAAAAGCAATGTTAAGAGGCGCAATAAGGTTTTTTACAGGTGAAAGAAATAATTTACCAGTCTATGTAAAACAAGGTGAAAAATTAAGTAGCTGTGGTGCGATATTTGCAAATGAAGAAATAATAAAAGAATTTGAAGAAATAGTAGGAAAAGAAAATGTAATTAATTAAAATAACTTTTTAAGCTTTATTTAAGAAAAATGTTTTATTATATATACAAATGAAAAGCGGAAACGCAAGAGGAGGATAAAATGAAAAATAAGATAATGGTTATTTTAGTTATTGTGTTAGCATTTATACTAGGAGGAGAGATATGTTATTATATAGCAAGCAGAAATGCTAACGAACAAAGTGAAGAAATGATGGGAGAACCACCTGATGGAATGCCAGGAGGTGGAGGCCAATCATCATCTAGTGCAGAAAATGTGGAAACAAATGGGGCAAAAACTGTTGATGGAATAGAAGAAACACTTACAGAAAATTATGAAACATCGACAAGTGATGAAAGTGCCATTTTAGTACAAAATGGTGGAAATGCGACTATAAATGGTATAACAATTACTAAAGCTGGAGGAGATAGTTCAAATACAGAGAATTCGGAATTTTACGGAGTTAATAGTGGTATTTTGGTAAAATCTAATTCAACTGCAACAATAAAAAATACTACAATTTCAACTAATGCAAAAGGAAGTAATGCTGTATTTTCAACAGGAACTAATTCAAAAGTATACATTAGTGATTCTACAATAACTACAACAGGAAGTAGTTCATCAAGAGGATTAGATGCAACATATGGAGGATACATTGAAGCTGATAATGTTAACATTAAAACACAGGGAGGTTCATGTGCTACACTAGCTACAGATAGAGGAGAAGGAACAGTAATAGCTAAGAATTCAAAGTTAGAAACAAATGGAGCTGGTTCACCAATTATTTATTCAACAGGAAACATTTCAATAACAAATACAACAGGTACGTCAAATGGTTCTCAAATGGTTGTAATAGAAGGAAAGAACTCAGCTACGGTTGATAACTCTACTTTAGTTTGTAGTGGAAAAGGTAACAGAGGTGATACGGATCAATGTGGAGTTATGATTTATCAATCAATGTCTGGAGATGCTAGTCAGGGTACAGGAACATTTACAGCCAAAAACTCTAGTATGGAGATTTCATCAAGCTCAAATTATTATAAAACTGCTCCAATGTTTTTCATAACAAATACAGATGCAGTAATAAATTTAACAAATACTAAATTATCATATGGAAGTAACATACTAATTAGTAGTAAAGGAACATCAGAATGGGGAAAAACAGGCTCAAATGGAGGAAATCTTACTCTTAATTCAACAAATCAAGAACTAAAAGGTAATATTGAAGTTGATAACATTTCAACTTTGTCAATGAATATGACTTCATCAACATATGAAGGAACAATAAATGGAGACAACTCTGCAAAAAATATAACATTAAAACTTGATAGCAATTCTAAAATTACATTAACAGGAGATTCATACATTACATCTCTAGACGATGCTGATTCAACATATCGCAATATTAACTTTAATGGATATAAGTTGTATGTAAATGGAAAAGCAATTAACTAAATAAAAAAAGACATTCTTAATTTAAGGATGTCTTTTTTTATTTGAGATAAAAGAATAAGGATAAGTGAAGATCAACAATTAGCTTAAAAATACTTGAAAAGATAAATATAAATATGATAGTATTGTAATATATGACGGAAAACTTTGGAAATGAAGAACGAATTGTTAAACAATGAAAGGATAAAAAATGAAAAACATAAGAAAAATGGAAGATTTGGGAATAACTTTAGTAGCATTAGTAGTAACTATTATAGTACTATTAATACTAGCAGGAGTAACAATCAATATGGCACTTGGAAATAATGGGCTAATAGTTAAAACAAAAATGACAAAAGAAGAAATAAGAGGTGCTAGTGTTGAGGAAGAAAGGGATATGTGGAAACTGGGTCAAGAGGCAGGAGATAATAAATCAATGGAGACTTTACTAGAGGAGATTGGACCTAATGGAAAAAATCTGCTAAGCCAAAATGAAATAGACCAAATAATAGGAAACGAAGAAAGAGGAATTAAACCTACTGGAAAAGTTACAATAGGTAGTAGAACAATAGAGTTTAAAGAAAAATACGATTACTTGAGAAATTATGCTAAAATAGGAGACTGGGTTGAATACGTACCAGATGGAGAAGATGAATATATAGTTAGAACAGATTATTCAGGGTATTCAGCTGTGAATGAATATACTTTAAGAAAAGAAAATTTTAAATGGAGAGTTTTTAATATTAATGAAAATGGTAAGGTTATATTGATATCAGATAATTCGTCAAATTCGACATTTCACATATATGAAGAAAACTATAATATTCCATTTGCATACAATGCTTATAATAACGTGGTTTATTTGCTAAATGATGTTTGCAATTCTTTATATAGTAACATCAATTATGGAACTGCTAGAAGTATAAATTTAGAAGATATTACTCACTTTATTAATCAAGATGTAATAGATACTATAAAAAATGAAAATAAATATGGAAGTTCACGATACAGCATACATGATAATGAAAGGACCTATCCTATTATATGCTTAAAAGAAGAAAGCTTTGAAATAGATGAAATAAGAGGTGATGAGTATCAACAAAGTCAGCAAGATGAAATAATAACTGGCTATGCACAGACAAATTCGAATGTAAAACTTTATAGTACAGAATTAAGAATTGATTGTAATAATCATTTTAACAATTCAAGTATAAAGGAAGTATTAGATTCAGATAAAAACTATTGGATTGCTACAAGAGGAACTAAAGTTACTAGCAATTATTTTATGTATGGTTGCTACTATTATTTCCCATACTATAAAAGCATTGAACTTGCAAATGTACTAAATAGATCAAATTGTTCTACAGTTGTTCCAACCCATTTAAAAAATAACTCGTATAGACCAATAGTTGAACTAAATAATGATGTTAAGGCAAGAAAAAGTGGTGATACATGGATATTAGAAGGGAATGAAGAATAGTGACATAGAGGTTGTTATAGGGAACGGAGATTTTTGACAATGATATTGAATGAATAATTATAAACTTGAATGATTGACACATTTATGCTAAAATATACGATATAGAAATTGGAGGTATTTATGAAAGTTTTAGCAGTTGGAGATTTAGTTGGAGAAAATGGACTTCAAAAACTAAAAAAAGAATTGCCATTAATCCAAGAAGCGGAGCATATAGATTTTACAATAGTAAATGCAGAAAATGTTGGTGGAGGAATGGGAATAACAAAGAGTAACTATCAACAGCTTTGCGAACTTGATATTGATGTAATAACTATGGGAAATCATACATGGGGAAAGATGGATGTTTTCAAGTTTATTAATGAAAAGAATATAATAAGACCTGCTAATTATTCAAAAGGAGTGCCTGGACATGGATACACAATAGTTGAAAAGAATAACAAGAAAGTTGCTGTAGTTAATTTAATTGGAAGAACAGATATGGGAGTGCTTTCTGACAATCCTTTTACATGTATGGACAACATCATAAAGAGGATAGAAAATGATGTTGATATGATATTATTGGATTTCCATGCAGAAGCAACTGCAGAAAAAATAGCTATGAGCTATTACTTAGATGGAAAAATTAGTGCAATGTTTGGAACTCATACTCATGTTCAAACTGCAGATGAGAGAATAATGGAAAAAGGAACCGGATATATAACAGATTTAGGAATGACAGGCCCAAAAGAATCAATAATTGGAATGGATATTAGTGCATCATTAAAAAGGTTTGTAACATCATTACCTGAAAGATATAAATTAGCTCAAGGTGATTGCAAATTAAATGGAGCAATTTTTGAAATTGATGATGAATCTTGTCGAACAAAGAAAGTTTATAGAATAGAATGCTGAAAAATGTAAAAAAACAACGATGAAAAACTGGAAAAATTATGCAAAAATACTAGACATTTTAAATCCTATATATTATAAATATAGTTGTAATTACAAAATAAAAAAATATAGGAGGAAATAATGGAAGTGTTAAAAATTTCATCAAAATCAAATCCAAATTCAGTAGCAGGAGCTATTGCAGGAATGGTAAAAGAAACAAGAAAAGCAGAGATGCAAGCAATTGGTGCAGGTGCTTTAAATCAGGCTGTTAAAGCCGTTGCTATTGCAAGGGGATTTGTTGCTCCAGCGGGGGTAGACTTAATTTGCATACCTGCATTTGCAGAGGTTGAGGTCGAAGGTGAAGATAGGACATGAATAAAATTGATTGTTGAATCAAGATAAGTTTTATATACGATTAGGGGATTATGAAAGCTTTAAATATAATAAGTTTTTATAGTTCCTTTTTTTCTAAATATACTTGAAAAAACATAGTATTTAGTATATTATATGTAAGGGGTGAAAAGCGGATGAAATCAAATGGAAATAATATTTTTACTTTTATTTTTATTTTAATTGTAATCGGATTTATTGCTGGTGCAGTATATATACTATATTATAGTCAAAGTACCGAAGAATTAGATGAAGAAGAAGTTGAAATATCAAATGAAATTGAAGATGCAATATCTGTTGTAGGAAATCTAAAAATGGGGATTTCAGATTATGATACAATGAACCCTCTACTTACGAATAATAGAGAAATAATTAATATCGATAAACTAGTGTTTGAACCTCTAATTAGCATTACTCCAGATTATCACGTAGAAGCATGTTTAGCTCAATCAATCAAACAAAACTCAGAGATTGAATATGAAATAAAGGTTGACACATCTATTAAATGGCAAGATGGTAGTAGCTTTATATCTAAGGATATACAGTTTACAGTAGATAGGTTAAAAGAAGTGAATTCAGTTTATTCTCCAAATGTTAGATATATAGATAGTGTTGAAACACCTGATTCGGAAACAGCAATAATAAGATTAACGCAAGCAGTACCATTTATAGAGTATTATCTAGATTTTCCAATTCTATCAAGTGCTTATTATATAAATGAAGATTTCTATAGCTCAAATAAAATACCTATAGGAACTGGAATGTACAAGATTGCAAGTATAGATGATGATAATATTTTCTTAATAAGAAATGACAGATGGAGAAAACTAAAAGATAGTACACCTAGGACTGAATCAATAACAATACATAAATCTGTAGCAATGGGAGAAATTTTTAACAGTTTTAAATTAGGAAATATTGATGTTATTAATACATATATGCCTAATTATTCCGATTATGTTGGCACAATGGGATATAATAAGAAAGAATATCCTGGAAGAGACTTTAGTTTTATTAGTTTAAACTGTAATGATAATATATTAAATAACAAAGAAGTTAGAAAAGCTATTAATTGTGCAATAAATAGGGATAATATTGTATCTTCTGTTTTTGCTGGAACTAAAGTTGCTAGCTACAGCCCACTGGATTATGGTAGTTATTTACATGATAATAATTTAAAGGTTAATTACAATCAAGATGAAGCAAAAAAAATTCTTGAAAACGATGGATGGGTATATACAAATGATAGATGGCAAAAAAATATAGATGGATATGTTAGAAAGCTTACACTGTCATTAATTGTGAACGAGGATAATCCAGAAAGAGTTAATGTGGCAAACAATTTAAAATCTCAACTTGCTGAAGTTGGAATAGTTTTAAATGTAGCTAGAGTCAATACAGATAGGTATTATCAATATATTAATGAAAAAAACTTTCAAATGCTTTTAACAGGATTAACTAATTCTATAAGTCCTGATTTATCGTACTTTTATGGCAATAATAATTTATCAAGTTATTATAATGAAGATATAATTTCTAAATTGTATTCATTAGATAAGTTTGGAGAAATTGAAAAACAGGTATATGAAGATGTTCCATACATTGGATTATATAGAAATAAAGGTGTAATAGTTTTAAATGCTAACGTTGGTGGAAATTTTCTATCTAATAGCTATTTTACATTTTTTAACTTCAATGAATGGTACAGACAACAATAACTTTGATGTCTGTTTAAACTTCTAACAAGAATTATAGTATATGAGGTAAATTATTTCTAAATACAATTCATATTCTAACTTCACTTAAGAACTATGCAAACTGCAGTATATATACTTATGGTAGGATTATAAAAATCAAAAACAAAAAAATGTTCGCAAAAGTATTGACATTTTTTAAAAATAATATATAATATAAACAAACAAGTGTTTAGAAAGATTAGGAGGATTAAAAACAATTATGAGTACAAAAAAAGAAAAAGGAAAAGTAGAAGTAAAGGTAAATGAAGAAAAGCAAAAAGCTCTAGAGATTGCCATGGGACAAATAGAAAAGCAATTTGGAAAAGGTTCGGTTATGAAACTAGGTGAATACAAAACAATGGAAGTTGAAGCTATACCAACAGGTGCACTTAGCTTAGATATAGCACTAGGAATAGGTGGTATTCCAAAAGGAAGAATTGTTGAAGTATTTGGACCAGAATCATCAGGAAAAACTACATTAGCTTTACATATAATTGCGGAAGCACAGAAAGCAGGAGGAGAAGCAGCTTTTATTGATGCTGAGCATGCCTTAGACCCTGTATATGCAAAAAATTTAGGTGTAGATATAGACAATTTAATAGTGTCACAACCAGATACAGGAGAGCAAGCCCTAGAAATAGCTGAAGCATTAGTTAGATCTGGAGCAATTGATTTGATAGTAGTAGACTCTGTTGCAGCATTAGTACCAAAAGCTGAAATAGATGGTGATATGGGAGATTCTCATGTAGGACTACAAGCAAGATTAATGTCTCAAGCATTAAGAAAACTAGCAGGTGTAATTAATAAATCAAATAGCACAATAGTATTTATAAATCAACTAAGAGAAAAAGTTGGAATAATGTTTGGAAATCCAGAAACAACACCGGGAGGAAGAGCATTAAAGTTCTATGCTTCTGTTAGACTTGATATAAGGAGAGTTGAAAATATTAAGCAAGACGGAGAAGTTGTTGGAAGCAGAGCAAGAGTTAAAGTAGTTAAAAACAAAGTGGCACCTCCATTTAGAGACACAGAATTTGATATTATATATGGCAAAGGAATTTCTAAATCGGGAAATGTACTTGATTTAGCTGTAAATCTAGATATAGTTGATAAAAGTGGAGCATGGTTCTCGTACAATGGTAATAGAATTGGACAAGGTAGAGAAAATACAAAGAAATATTTAGAAGAAAACCCAGAAATAATGGAAGAAATAGAGGCAAAAGTTAGAAAAAACTTTGACACAGCTTTTGAACAAAGTTTAAACGACGAAGATAATTCAACTAAAGAAGATAATAATGAAGAATAAGATTGAGGGTTAATAATTGAAAACTTACAATTTAGAAGAGATAAAAGAACTTTCAAAAAATAGTAAGAATTATATTTATGATGATGATAATGAGAATAAAGTATATTCTATTGAGGAATTTGATAAAGCAAAAACTAGGATATTAAAATATATTTTTTACAAAAAGAGAACAGAAAGTGAAGTTAGAAAAAAATTCTACAAAGAATATAAAGAAGAGATAATAGATGATGTAATTGAAGATTTAAAAGAGAATGGATACATTAATGATGAAAATTATATAACTAGGGCAATAGATGAATTTATTGCCCTTAAAAATCTATCTATTAGAGAAGTAAAATATAAATTAATTGCTAAAGGAATTAATAGCAATGATATTGATACATATATAGATAATAATTATGATAGAATTATGGAATATGAAAAGCAATCGGCCAAAAACATAATTAATAAAAAAAGCTCTCAAATGGAGCCACAAGACATTAAAATATATTTAATGAAAAAAGGATATAGAGAAGAAAGCATAAAGGAGAATTTTTAATGCCAAGTATCTTTACACTAGAAACAAAGAAATATAATATTGTTATTGACAATTTTGAGGGACCACTTGATTTATTGTGCCATCTTATTGAAGTAAATAAAATGGATATTTATGATGTTAACATTAATGAAATTACAGATCAATATATTGAATTTATAAATAAAATGGAGGCAATGGATTTAGAAATAACAAGTGAATTCTTATTAATGGCATCTAATTTATTATATTTAAAATCTAAAAAACTACTTCCTAGACAAGAAGAACCTGAGGAAATGCTTACAGAAGAAGAATTAATTCAAAGGATTGTTGAGTATAAAAAATATAAAGAAAGTACAAGTGGATTAAGAGCTTTATACGAAGAAAATAAAAAAAGAGTATTTATTAGCAAAGCTGAAAAAATTGAATTACCAAAACAAGAATTAGATATAGAATATAATTATGAGGACATTGCAAAATTATATAAAACTTTAATAGAAAACAATAAAGTTAAAATGAATAAGAATGCTAGCAATATTGAAAAGATTGCAATAATAGAGAATTATACAGTTGGAGAAACTGTTAAAACAATGTTTAGAGAACTTGTTAGAAAATCAAATTTTGTATTTAATAATTTATTTTCATTAAAGAAATGTAAGCCTCAAGAAGTAGTAACAGCATTTTCTGGATTACTTGAAATGTCTAGACGTGATAAAGTCGAAACTAGTCAGGAAGAGCTCTTTGGAGATATAAATGTTTATAAAAAGAAACGTAAAAAAGTAAGTTAAATGTATAAATCTTATCTATTATGGAAAAACTATCATTGGAGAATATAATGATAGTTTTTTATTTTTGCATAACAATAATCTTTATAGTTATAACTATATTAGTATCTTCAGTTAGTTTAGAAATTAAAAGATTTGAAATAAAAAATGCAGATATGCTAAAAAAAATACTTAATACTATAGAAGAAAAAGAATTCTATAATATTTTTGATTACATAGTTTTTGAAATTAATATAAGATTAAAATTGTTCAAATTTATACCTGTAAAGATATTAAAATTAGATAATAATAAAATAAAAATAGAGATAATGAAGTATATGAAAAAAGATAGGAATGAAAAACTTATAAAGGTAAAAAGAAAAAGATATCAAAAATTATTATTAAAATTTAAGAAGAAAATTGAACAGAATATACAAATAAAAAATGTAAATCTAAAATTATTAATTGGACTAACTAAGGCTGATATAACTGCTATTGTAACTGGAATTCTTAATTCAATTATAGCTATATTGGTGTTAAAATATATAGACAATTATCAAAAAAAGAATATTGAGAAAAAGTATAATAAAATAATAAATTCAAATAGAAAAAGAATAAATTATAGAATTATACCTGTATATTCAGAAGAATTTGCTTTCAATTTAAATTTAAATGTGAAAATAGATTTGTCGATTATTTCAATTATCTAAATCTATGTATATTTTTCTATAAAGAGTAAATAATATAAAAAAAGTTAAAGGAGAGTGAATATGAGCGAATATCCAATTGAAGGATTGATGAATACTGCCATGAATTCAATAAAGGAAATGATAGATGTAAATACTATTATAGGAGAACCGATAGAAACATCTAATAATGTTGTAGTTATTCCCGTATCAAAAGTAAATTTTGGATTTGCAGCAGGAGGGAGTGAATTTAAAGGTAAAACTGAAAAAAAAGTTAGTTCAAAAAATGATAAAGAAGAAATTGAAAGAAGAGAAAGATCAAGAATGCCGTTTGGAGGTGGGTCAGGAGCAGGCGTAAGTATTAGTCCTATTGCATTTATTGTAATACAATCAACTGGAGTTAAACTTTTACCTGTCGAACATAGTTCTTCTTTAGATAAACTATTAGATTTGATTCCTGATTTTGTAGATAGGGTAAATCAAATAATTGAAAAGCAAACTGGAAAAATAAAGAAGATTAATGATTCAAATTATAAATTTGAATATACTAGTAAAAAAACAAAACCTGAAGAAAATAAACAATATGATTTTGAATATGATGAAACATCAGATATGTGATTATGAAGAGCAGTCAAATAGAGATGGAGATGATTTGAGTTCCAAAAGAAAGATGGAATTTAAATTCGTCTTCTTTTTATTTGTCTATTCATAAATATTACCTTTATGAATAGTATTGTATTAATTGGAGGGAGTATTTATGAAAAGAAAAATTTTAGGATTAACAATTTTGTTTATTTATATTTATGCTAATATGAGGTTAGGCTTTGTAAATGCAACAGAAATTCCCGTATGGAATCCATCTGTAAGAAACAATGAAAGTGAAAATATTGAGAACATAGAACTGAATAATAGAGAGTTAACAGAAGAGAACAGAACGATTGCTTCAAGTATCAGCACAGAGGATACAAAAAATGATTTTAATACTAATGCTATATTAACGAGTAAAACCACTGAAGAAGACAACTTCGTGAAACAAACTTCCTCAAACATAGTAGTAAATGATAACAACTCAAATGCTGTAGAAACTGATGCAAACGTACAAAAATCTGAAGTGAAGTTACATACTGTTAGTAGCACTGAAATTAATAATAATTTAAATTTAACCTGTGGAGGAGCAATACTAGTTGAACAAAATTCAGGAAATATATTATATGACCATAATATGCACGAAAGATTAAGACCTGCTTCTGTAACAAAAGTTATGACACTTCTTTTAATAATGGAAGCTTTAAAAGCTGGAGAGATTTCGATAAATGATAGAATACCATGCACAGAAGATGCAGCTAAGATGGGAGGCTCACAAATCTGGTTAGATACAACAGAAGAATTAACTGTTGACGAAATGTTAAAGGCAATATGTGTGGTTTCAGCAAATGATTGTACTGTAGCGATGGCTGATTATTTAGCTGGTTCACAAGAAGCTTTTGTAGAAAAGATGAACAAGAAAGCCCAAGAATTAGGAATGAATGATACATGCTTTAAGAATTGTCATGGGATTGATGAGGATGGTCACTTAACATCACCCTATGATATTGCTATCATGTCAAGAGAACTATTAGTCAATTATCCTGAAATAACAAAATATACTACAATATATATGGATTCATTGCGAGATGGAAAATCTCAACTGGTTAATACTAATAAGCTAGTACGAAATTATGAAGGTTGTACAGGATTAAAAACAGGTTCAACATCTGTGGCACTTTTTAACTTATCAGCTAGTGCTACAAGAAATGGATTATCTTTAATAGCTGTAATAATGAAAGGAGAATCAAGTAAAATTAGATTTAGCGAAGCGAGTAAACTATTAAATTACGGGTTTGGAAATTATCAGTATAAGCAAGTAGCGCGCAAAGGGGAAAACGTTGGAGAATGCATAATAAATAAAGGGTTGAAAAATAAAGTTAATGCTGTTTTCGAAAATGATTTTGGATTTGTGATGTCAAAAAATGAAAACTTTGATGTTGTTCAAAATGTTGAAATATATAATAATGTCTTTGCTCCTATAGAAGAAGGTGAAAAGATTGGAAAAGTCTATTATACAATAAATAATGAAAAAATAGGAGAGGTTAATCTTATTTCTAACGAATCTGTTGATAAATATGGATTTAAAACAATGACATTTAATATTTATAAGAATTGGTTTACATTATTAAGAGAATAAAGTATTATTTTTAGTTGAAAATTACTCTTACTACTGGTATAATAAAAGCATAAAATGGGGGATTATTATGAGAGTATTAGTACAAAGAGTAAAAAAAGCGAATGTAAAAGTAAATGGCAAAATAGTAGGAAACATAGAAAAAGGATTGGTTTTGCTTGTTGGAATAACACATAATGATGATGAAAAAAATGCAGATTTTTTAGTACAAAAGGTTTGCAACTTAAGAATTTTCCGTGATAATGAAGATAAGATGAATTTAAGTGTTAAAGACGTTAATGGAAAACTATTGATTATATCTCAGTTTACACTATATGGTGATGCTAGAAAAGGAAATAGACCATCATTTATTGAAGCTGCAAGACCAGAGAAAGCAAATGAATTGTATGAATATTTTTGTAAAAAATGTAGTCAGGAAATAGAAGTACAAAAAGGTATTTTTGGAGCTGATATGAAAGTTGAACTTTTAAACGATGGACCTGTAACAATAATGTTAGAAAAATAAAATATAAGGAGGAATTAAAATGTTAGAAAATGTTGAAGTCTTATATCATAGCAGTTTAAGGATAGATAAGGGAAAAGTTATTTATGTGGATCCATTTAAAATTGAAGGAAACTATAGTGATGCTGATATTATTTTTATAACCCATGATCACTATGATCATTATTCAGAAGAAGATATAGAAGTTATTAGAAAAAGTGATACGATTATAATAGCACCAGAGAGCCTTAGAGATAGAATTTTAAAAAGTGGATTTGAAGAAGACTATATTATAATAGTAGAACCTAATAGGACTTATAATATTGATGATATTACTTTTGAAACTGTACCTGCTTATAATATAAGTAAAGCATTTCACCCAAAATCAAATAAATGGGTTGGATATATAATAGAAATAAAAGGAATTAGATATTATATTGCCGGTGATACAGATAAGACTGAAGAAAATAGTAAAGTTGAGTGTGATATTGCTTTTGTTCCAGTAGGTGGAACGTATACGATGGATTCAAAAGAAGCAGCAGAATTAGTTAATGAGATTAGGCCAAAAATAGCAATACCAATCCACTATGGAAGTATTGTTGGAACTAAACAAGACGCAATTGATTTTGTAGAAAGATTAAACTCAACCATAAGAGGAGAAATATTATTAAATTGATTATGAAAAATGTGGAAAATAGGGATGATTAGGATTTCCTACTTCAAAAAAAAGGCGACCATTGGTCGTCTTTTTAAATAGAAAAAAATTAAATTAATTACAAACAAATGTTTACAAAAAACACTGAAGATGATATAATATAAAAAGAACATAAGTTCGTAAAAAGAGGTGATTATATTGAGAAGCTATCTATGCATAGATTTAAAAACTTTTTTTGCAAGTGTTGAATGTGTTGAAAGAGGATTAGATCCTTTTAAAACAAATTTGGTAGTTGCTGATCCGAGCAGAGGGAAAGGTGCAATATGCTTAGCAATTAGCCCTAGAATGAAAAAGATGGGAATAAAAAATAGGTGTAGAATTTATGAAATTCCTCAAAATATAACATATATCACAGCAATCCCAAGAATGAAAAAATACATAGAATACTCATCAAATATTTATGCTATATACTTAAAATACATATCGAAAGATGATATACATGTTTACTCAATAGATGAAGCTTTCTTAGATGTTACAAAATATTTGCAACTATATAAAAAAACACCAATAGAGATTGCAAAAATGATAATGAAAGACATTTTTGATACTTATGGAATAACTGCCACAGCTGGAGTGGGAACAAATATGTATTTGACTAAAATAGCATTAGATATAACAGCAAAACACAGTCCTACTAATATAGGATATTTAGATGAAGAAAAATATAAAAAAGAATTGTGGCACCATAGGCCATTAACAGATTTTTGGCAAGTTGGAAGAGGAATAGAAAGAAGACTAAATAGGCTAAGAATATATGATATGTATGATGTTGCTCACTTTGATACTAAAAAATTATATAAAGAATTTGGAATAAATGCTAAATATTTAATAGAACATTCATGGGGAAAAGAAAATTGCACAATTGCAGATATTAAAAGATATGTACCAAAAAGTAAATCAATATCTAACTCACAAATTCTTTTTGAAGATTATTCTTTTGAAAAGGCTAGAATTGTTGTTAAAGAAATGGTTGAAATGGGAAGCTTAAGACTTATAAAAGAAAATAAAATAACCGATACAATTCAACTTTTCATTGGGTATTCAAAAGACACAATAGATTCAACTGGTGGAACAGGAAAATTGAAAATTGCAACTAATGTGTATTCAGAACTAGTAAAAGCATTTTTGAAAGTATATGATACCAAAGTGAATAGAGATGTAAAAATAAGAAGGATAGGAGTTTCTTTTGAAAAACTAGTTGAAACAGATAATGTACAATTAAGCTTATTTAATAATCAAGAAAAAATTGACAAAGAACGAAGACTAGAACTAACAATAAATAGTTTGAAAAATAGGATGGGAAAAAATGCAATACTTAGAGGAATGAATTTGCAGGAAGGTGCAACAGCACAAATTAGGAATAAATTAATAGGAGGACATAATAGTGAGTAAAAATTTGTATTGCGATAGGGCAAAGCAGTTTATGCCATTTGATGCATTAAAAGGATTACAAAATGAATTAAGAAAAAAAGAATCTGTAGTAGAAGAGGAAAAAGACACTGATGAAGAGATATACATTGAAAATGAATATATAGATTATAATAACTGACTTTACTAGTATTTTTAAGCAGCTATATTGACAAAATTGACAAAATTAAATATAATTATTGCGAAGAATAGGAGTAAAAAATGTTGGGAAAAATATGGAAAAAAGCATTAGTATTAATATTAATAATAGCTTGTTTATTTAACATAATAAGAAAAGTAGTAAGAAAAAAGTCATTAAGAGAAGAACTACAAGCAACATTAGATTATTTTAATGCAAAAAATGAAAAAACTCAAGAAAATATAATAGAAACAAATAACAATAATAATAAACAAAAAGATGAAAAAAATAGCGGACCTGTTTTAATGCAACAACAAAATACAAATAACCAGCAAGTTCAGAATAATAATCAACAGACACAAAACACAAATCAACAGGTTCAAAATAGTCAACAAACACAAAGTAACACTCAACAACAAACAGAGCAATTAATGCCAATAACACAATCGGAAATAGAACAAAATATGCAAGCAAATTCTCAATTTGTTCAGAACAATAAGCAACAAGTTATAGACAATAATTCTCAAGGAGTTGTTATTCAAAATGGAAATCAATAAAAGACTGAAGAAAATGATAAGAGCATTAAGAGAAACTAAATACATGCCATATATGGTAATAATATTATTAGGAATAGTGACAACTATTCCTTTATTTACAATGAATTTATCTGAATTTAATGAATTTAGAATTCATATTGCAAGAGTAACAAGTGTAAAAGAAATAATTCAAGATGGATTTTTTCCACCATTTATTAACTATAAGTATATGACGGGATTTGGATATGCATTAAATATTTTCTATGGATCTTTAACAACTTATATTCCAATTCTAATTTCTTTAGTAACAACAACTAACACAATAGCCTTAAAAATATTTACGTTAATAACAGTAATTTTATCTGGAACAACAATGTATATGTTTGTAAATAAAGTAACAAACAAAAGAACAGCTAGCTTAATAGCTGCAATGATATATATTTGTGCACCTTACAAGTTAACAGATATGTATTCAAGAGATGCAGTGGGAGAATATACATCTTTTATTTTTATACCAATGATTTTCATGGGAATAATAGAAATAATAGATAATAATAAAAACGGAGATATATGGCTGATTGCAGGAGCATCGTTACTTATATTGACGCACACAATAACAACAATATATACAGCAATATTTGTAATTATGTATTTAATACTAAATTACAAAAAACTAAAAAGATGGGAAATATGGAAGAATTTTATATTAGACATTATAGCTATTTTAATGTTAACTAGTTTTTATACAATTCCTTTGATAGAACATAAAATTGGAGGAGAATACATAATATATGATGCAGAAAAAATGGGTGCAACTGGGGCAGACGTATATAATAACACTACCAAACCAACCCAGTGGTTTGAAAATGAATTTTCTTATAAAACTGAAAGTCCATATGAAGATATCAAATTCTCTATAGGAGTATCGATATTAGTATTATCAATTATTACAATATTTTTAGCAAGAAAAGTAGAGGAAAAATATAAAGATGTATACATAATATTCTTATTGCTGTCAATAGTTTCATTATTCATGTGTACAAAAGCATTTCCATGGTTTATTATGCCTCACATTATAACTATAATACAATTTGCTTGGAGAATGAATGGATTTTTTGTATTTTTCATTTCAATAGTATGTGGAATAAATACTTATATTTTTTCGGAAAGCTTGCATAAGAATAAATATGTGGCCATATCAATGATAGTTTCAGTGATATTTGTAATAGGAATATTAGATGTATCTAAATATATTACAAAATATGACTCAGAAATTGATAAACGCTTTGAAAACGCTTTGTTGAATGCTGAAAAGATTGGAATTTACTATGTGAATAGAGAATACATGCCTTTAAAAGCAGGAAATAACAAAGAATATATTGAAGAAAGAGAAAACAGAAGCTATATACTTGAAGGTAATGGAAAGATCAAAAAAGAAGACAAAAATAAGCTTTATGACAGTATAGAAATAAATGATGTGGAAAATGCAAAAATAGAATTACCATATTTGTATTATAAAGGCTATACTACTACTTTAAATGGAGAAAGAATAAAAAACTTTGAGTCAGATAATGGATTCTTGATGGTAGAAATAAATGATAGTGGAAAGATAGAAGTAAAGTATACAGGGACAATATTTGAAAAGATTGGATTTATAATTTCAGCGCTAAGTTTTATTGTTATAACAACTATAATGGTTAAAAGAAAAAATAATTATAATAGTTAGCAAAAAAAATAAAAAAAGTATTTAAGTTTTTTATTTTATATGATAGAATACGAATGAAAAATAAATCAATAGTAGGGGGAGTATAAAGTTGTATAAAAAAGTATTGTTAAAACTAAGTGGAGAAGCACTTGCAGGTGATGACAAGATTGGAATAAACCAAAGAACTATAGATGGAATATGTGATGCCATAAAAGAGATACACGAACTTGGAGCAGATGTTGCTATAGTTGTTGGAGGAGGAAATTTCTGGAGAGGAAAATATGGACCAGATATGGTTAGAGCAACAGCAGATTACATGGGAATGTTAGCAACAGCAATGAACGGATTAGCATTACAAGATGCAATAGAGAAAAGAGGTTTAAGTGCAAGAGTACAAACAGCAATAGAAATGAGACAAATAGCTGAACCTTTTATACTAAGAAGAGCAGAAAGACACATAAACAAAAGAAGAGTATTGATTTTTTCATGTGGAACGGGAAGCCCATACTTTTCAACAGATACAGCCGCAGCTTTGAGAGCTGCTCAAATAGGTGCAGATGTTATATTGGTAGCTAAAACAATAGATGGAGTATACAGTGCAGACCCAAAAGTAGATGCAAATGCACAAAAATATGAGCATATTACATTCCAAGAAGTTCTTGAAAAAAACTTGAAAGTAATGGACTCAACAGCAATGTCATTATGCAAAGACAATGATATACCACTAGTAGTATTTGCAATGAACGACCCTAAAAATATAGTTAGAGCAATAAAAGAAGAAAAAATAGGAACAGTAGTTGATAATAAAGAATAAGGAGGTTTTTATTATGGATATTGATAATATAAATAGAAAAATGGATAAAGCTTTAGATAATTTAGATGTAAATTTTTCTGAAATTAGAGCAGGAAGAGCTAATCCTGCAATACTAAATAAGGTTAGTGTTGAGTATTATGGAACTCCTACACCACTTAATCAAGTAGCAAGTATTGCAGTACCAGAAGCAAGACAAATACTAATTCAACCATGGGACAAAAGCCTAATAAATGAAATAATTAAAGGAATCGAAAAAGCAGAAATAGGAATCAATCCAATGAATGATGGAAATTCTATTAGACTAATATTTCCAGAATTAACTGAAGATAGAAGAAAAGAAATAGTGAAAGATATAAAAAAGATGTCAGAGGAATCAAAAATTGCAATTAGAAATGTTAGAAGAGATGCAATGGATGATGCTAAAGATGAATTAAAGAACAAGGAAATATCAGAAGATGAAGAAAAAAGCTTAGAAGATAGAATTCAAAAAATAACAGACTCATATATATCAAAAGTTGATGAAATGACAGATAAAAAAATAAATGAAATAATGACGGTTTAATAATTAAATAATTAAAAGAGAGGAATTATTATGAGTGAAAGAAAATTGCCAAAACATATAGCTATTATAATGGATGGAAATAGAAGATGGGCTAAAGAAAACAATTTAACTCCAGTTAGTTTAGGACATAAAAAAGGAGCGGAAGTATTAGAAAACATTACTAGATACTGCAATAAAATTGGAATAAAATATTTAACAGTTTATGCTTTTTCAACTGAAAACTGGAAAAGAACTAGTGAAGAAGTCAGTGCGATTATGATAATACTTGAAAAGTATCTTGATAGATTCTTAAAAAAAGCAGACTTAGAAAATATAAAACTTAGAATTATAGGAGATATTGAATCAAAAACGATTCCTGAAAATTTAAGAAAAAAAATGAATGAAATGCAAGACAGAACAAAGAATAATACAGGCTTACAATTAAATGTGGCGTTTAACTATGGAGGAAGAGCAGAGATAATAAGAGCAACAAAAAACATAGCTAAGCTAGTTAAAGATGGTAAGATTGATATAGACGAGATTAATGAAGAATTATTTACAAATAATTTATATACTGCTGGTCAGGAAGATCCTGATTTAGTTATAAGAACAAGTGGTGAAATGAGAACTAGTAATTTTTTACCATGGCAAATTACATATTCAGAGTTTTTATTTTTAGAAAAATATTGGCCAGAATTTACAGCAAAAGATATAGATGATGCAATAGAAAATTTTACAAATAGAGAAAGAAGGACTGGAAAATAAACCGAAAGGATACCGTAAATGAGTAAGGAAAAAAACAAACAAGTCAAAAGAAGTAAAAATACAATGAGAATTATTTCAGCATTATTAGGATTTCCTATAATAGCAGTATTACTTATATTTGGAAACTCAACAGTCCTAGACATATTAATAGCAGTGGTATCATTAATTAGTTCTTATGAGTATTGTCACTGTTTTAAATCAACAAAGAAAGCTAATCCAAGCAAATGGTATTTATTTTTAGTTTCAACACTGCTGCTATTTGTCCATTTGTCGAATGATGTAGCTTTAAAGGAAATAATAATAGCTTTTATTCCTTTTTCTTTTCTAATACTAATCATTGAAATGATATTTTCAAAATCAAAGAAGAGTATTAATGATGTGGCAATTACAATGTTGGGAGTGTGCTATTTACCTTTAATGCTTGTTTTCTTGGCAATAATAAGAGAAAGCCTTAATGAAGGAAGAATACTTATTTGGTATATATTTTGGGCTGCTTGGGGAAGTGATGTTTTTGCTTATGTTATTGGAAGAAGATTTGGAAAACATAAATTTAGCGAAATAAGTCCTAATAAGTCAATAGAAGGGAGCATTGCTGGAGTTATAGGATCTATATTAGTTGCTTTAGTTTATACATTTGCAATTAATAATATTTTAGATTTAAGAATAAGTTATATTATTGTGTCAATAATAATGGCAATATTAAGCTTAATCGGTCAAATTGGTGATTTAGCAGCATCAAGCATGAAAAGATATTGCGGATTAAAAGATTTTGGAGAACTAATACCTGGACATGGTGGAATGCTTGATAGAATAGATAGTGTAATATTTATTTTACCATTTGCATACATTCTTTTAGGATTATTAGTTTAATAACGGAGGAAACATTGATAATAGGTTTAAAAATAATATTTTTACTAGGATTTTTGATATTAATACACGAATCAGGACACTATATAGTTGCAAAAATATGTAAAATAACGGTTAATGAATTTGCACTAGGATTTGGACCAAAGCTATTATCAAAAACAATAGGGGAAACAACATATGAATTAAGACTAGTGCCGCTTGGAGGATTTGTAAGACTAGAAGGAGAAGAAGAGCATTCTGAAAAAGAGGGCTCTTTTAATAAAGCAAGTATTCCAAAAAGAATAGCTATTTTATCAGCAGGAGCAATCGTAAATATATTTTTTGGACTAATAATGTATGTTATTTTGATGACTGTTAGGTATAAAATAACAGTAGATGATACCTTTCTTAGAGCAATAGGATTTGGAATTCAAGCAGGAAAAGAATTATTAGTTGATATGCTAATGGGAATTTATCAATTAATAAAAGGTGGAATTACATTAAATGATATGACAGGACCAGTTGGAATTTCATCAATGGTCTCAAAAACTAATGGTCTTGAGGAATTCTTATATTTATTATCAATAATATCAATATCACTGGGAATAACTAATTTATTTCCAATTGTTCCACTAGATGGAGGTAAGATATTATTGTTAATAATAGAAGCAATAAGAAAAAAAGAACTAAAAGAGGAAACAGAATTGAGAATACAATCAGTAGGATTCGTATTGTTAATAGCTTTCTCATTAATTGTAACAATACATGATATTAGTAGACTATAAAAATACTATTAAAGAATTAATATTAAAAAACTAGGGGGAAAGATTGGAACAATTAAAGGAAGTAAAAACGGTTTTTTGTGATTATAATTCAGATAGTTTTGCGTTATCAAATGCGCTTATTTCTAATGTAAACTTATACAAAAAAACAAATGTAATGGAGATTTTCATACAATCAAAAGAATTAATACCAATTAGAGAAATTTATAAATTTGAAAAATATGTATCTAAGAGATTTAATCTAAAAGAGGTCAATCTAAAAATATCTAGTGAAGAAGAACAACAAAAAAAAGAGAGTTTTATAAGTAAAGAGTGGAATGATATATTAAGTTTTCTGGCTCAAAAGGTTCCTGTAATAAAAGCTTTTATGAAAAACAGTAAATCAAAGATAGAGAATAACAAATTAGAAGTCGAACTGGGATTAAAAGGAAAAGATTTACTGAAAAAACAGAAAATAGACAGTTATATTTCAAATTTTATAAAAGATACCTATGATGCAAAACTAAAGGTAAACTTTGAAGAAAATGAAATAAAAGATTTTAGCGAAGAACTAAAAAATCAAAATAAACAACTAGTAGAAAGCTATTCAAGAAATTCTATAAAAGTAATAATGGGGCAAAAAAACAATAATACGGAGAAAGTTGAAAAGAAACAGTTTAAAAAAATAGCAAAAAATGAAGATAATAATAGTGATAATAATAACAATATGCCAAATGGAGATGATTTAGAACCCAAAAGAGATAATAAACCAAAAGATCCTAGTTTAATCTATGGAAGAAGTACTCACATCGGTAATGAAGTTCAAACAAAAATAGAAGATATCGGAATGGAAACGACGAATGTATTATTGATTGGTGAAATTGTTAGTGTACCAGATCCTACAGAGCTGAAAAAAACGGGCAAATTTTTATATTCATTTGATGTATATGATACAACAAGTACAATTACATGTAAAATTTTTGCAACTCCAGAGCAAAAAGGAGAATTAGATAAAAGAATAAAGAATGGCATTGGAGTGAAAGTTAAAGGTCGTGCAGGATATGATAATTTCGCAAAAGAAATAACAATAATAGCAAATACAGTAATAGAATGTGAACCTTTAAAAAAAGTATCAAGAATGGATAATGCTAGTGTAAAAAGAGTAGAGTTACATATGCACACTCAAATGAGCCAAATGGACGCTATAACTCCGTGTACAGAACTATTAAACAGAGCAATGGAATGGGGGATGAAATCAATTGCAATTACAGATCATGGTGTTGTTCAATCATTTCCAGATGCTCATAAACTTTTAGATGGTATGGACTATTCAAAAACAGACTTAAAAGTTATATATGGAGTTGAAGGATATTTGGTTCCGGATAAAAAAGCAGTTGTAACAAAGGACAAAGGACAAACTATTGATGATACTACATATTGTGTATTTGACTTAGAAACAACTGGATTTTCATTTAGAACTGATAAGATTACAGAAATAGGAATTATGAAGTACAGAAATGGTGAAGTAATTGACGAATTTGCAAGTTTTGTTAATCCACAAAAACCAATACCTTTAAGAGTTCAACAAGTTACCAATATAACAGATGAAATGGTTAAAGAAGCACCAACAATAGAAGAAATACTACCAAAGATAATGGAATTCTTTGGAGACTCAGTATTAGTTGCGCATAATGCAGACTTTGATATAAGTTTCATAAGATATAATTGTAAAAAGCAAGGGATACCATTTACAAATACATATTTAGATACATTACAACTTTCTAAAGAAATATTTCCTGATTTCAAAAAATACAAATTGGGATTGATAGCTGAAAAACTAGGAATTAAAGTTGAAGTTGCGCACAGAGCATTAGATGATGTTGATACTACTGTAAAAGTTTTTAGAGTCATGATAGATAAATTAAAAGAACAAGGAATAAAAACTCTTGAAGATATTGATAAGCAAGAAGCGGGAAAAGCCAACTTCAAGAAAATGAAAAGTTATCACACCATTATATTAGCAAAGGATTATGTAGGACTTAAGAATTTATATAAATTAGTTTCACTTTCACATGTCAACTATTTTTATAAAAGACCACTAATTCTAAAATCATTATATAAAAAGTATTCTGAAGGATTGATAATGGGCTCAGCTTGCGATCAAGGAGAATTATATCAAGCAATTCTCAGTGGAAAATCAGATGAAGAGATAGAAGAAATTGCAAATGATTATGATTATCTAGAAATTCAACCTATTGGAAATGATGAATATCTTGTTAGAAATGGAACTTTGGCAAGTGATGAGGATTTAAGAAATATTGTTCGAAAAATAGTTGACTTAGGCGAAAAGATGGGAAAACCGGTATGTGCAACTTGTGATGTTCATTTTATGGATCCACAAGATGAAGTGTATAGAAGAATATTACAAGCAGGACAAGGATATGGAGATGCAGATATGCAAGCACCGCTTTACTTAAGAACAACTGAAGAGATGCTAAAAGAATTTGAATTTTTAGGAGAAGAAAAGGCATACGAGGTCGTAGTTACTAATACAAACAAGATTTCAGATATGTGTGAAAAAATACGACCTATATCATCAGAAAAGTGCCCACCTCACATTCCAGGATGTGAAGAAACTATTAAGAACATTGCCTATGAAAAAGCACATGAACTTTATGGAGAGCAACTACCTAAAATTGTTGAGGAAAGACTAGAGAGAGAGTTGAATTCAATTATATCAAATGGATTCTCAGTTATGTATATTATAGCTCAAAAACTGGTTTGGAAGTCAAATGAAGATGGATACATTGTTGGTTCAAGAGGTTCGGTAGGATCTTCATTTGTGGCAAATATGACAGGTATTACAGAAGTAAACTCTTTACCACCACACTACAGATGTCCTAATTGTAAATATTCAAATTTTGATGTTGATAAGAAAATTCAAAATGGATTTGATTTACCAGACATGAATTGTCCAAAGTGCGGACATCCAATGGATAAAGATGGAATGGATATTCCATTTGAAACATTCTTAGGATTTGATGGAGATAAGGAGCCTGATATTGACTTGAACTTTTCAGGAGAATATCAAGCAAAAGCTCATAAGTATACAGAAGTTATATTTGGAAAGGGAACTACTTTTAAAGCGGGAACAGTTGGAACAATAGCAGATAAGACTGCATTTGGATATGTAAAGAAATACTATGAGGAAAAACACATACCTGTTAGTAATGCAGAAGTTGCCAGAGTAGCTAAAGGATGTACAGGAGTAAAAAGAACAACTGGGCAGCATCCAGGAGGAATAATAGTTGTTCCAAAAGGAAGAGAAATATATGAATTTACACCTATACAACATCCTGCAGATGACTCGACATCTGATATAATAACAACTCATTTTGATTATCACTCAATAGATCAAAACTTGCTAAAACTTGATATATTAGGACATGATGATCCAACAATAATTCGTATGTTATATGACTTAACAGGATTAGATCCTACTAAAGTGCCTCTAGATGATGATGTAACAATGTCAATATATTCATCTACACAAGCCTTGGGAGTTACGCCAGAGGAAATACATTCTGATGTAGGTACTTTTGGAATACCTGAATCAGGAACGAAATTTGTTAGAGGAATGTTACAAGACACAAAACCAACAACATTTGAAGAATTATTAAGAATTTCTGGACTTTCACATGGTACTGATGTATGGCTTGGAAATGCTCAAGAATTAATTAATAATAAAACAGCAACATTAAGTGAGGTAATATGTACACGTGATGATATAATGTTATACTTAATTAATAAAGGACTACCACCAGGGACTTCATTTAAAATTATGGAATCTGTACGTAAAGGAAAAGTAGCAAAAGGAAAAGAAAAGAACTGGCCTGATTATAAAAAGCTAATGGAAGAAAACGGTGTACCACAATGGTATATAGATTCTTGCAACAAAATAAAATATCTATTCCCAAAAGCACATGCTGCAGCATATGTTACAAATGCATTTAGAATAGCATGGTTTAAAGTACATATTCCAAAAGCATATTACACTGCATATTATTCTATTAGAGCAGATGCTTTTGATAGTGAAGTTATGTGCCATGGACAAGAACGTGTAAAGAATAAAATGAAAGAAATAGAATTACTTGGAAGCAATGCTACACAAAAAGATACAGCAATGTATGAAACATTGGAAATAGTAAATGAAATGTACTGCAGAGGAATAGATTTCTTACCAATTGATATATATGAATCAGGAGCATCTAGATTTAAAATGGAGGAAGATGGAATAAGACCTCCATTGAACAGTATTCCGGGCTTTGGAACAGTAGCAGCATTAGGAGTCGAAAAAGCTAGAAAAGATGGCGAGTTTATGTCTATAAATGATTTGAAAATACGTTCTGGACTAGGACAAAGCGGAATAGAGATTCTTAGAAATGCTGGTTGCTTGGAAGGAATGAGCGAGAGCAACCAAATGAGTCTTTTTGGATAACATTGTAATTAGGGCTAATTTATACTACATAAATGTGCAATTAGGGACGTGTGCAATTAGGGACGTGCAATTAGGGACGTGCAATTTTTGCACATTTGTGTAGAAATCAAGCGTCCCATTCTGCACATTTGTGCAATTTGGGACAGCCATAGAAGGAAGAAAGGAATAAAAAATGAATAGTGTATTAATAAATGTTATAGTAGGATATTTTGTAATAATCAATATAATTGGAATATCTTTAATTTGGCTAAAAAAAAGAACAAAGTTTATAAAACTAGAAGAAAAAAAATTAAATATAGTTTTAGTTATTTTATCAGCTATAGGTGGTTTTATAGGTGTTCTTGTTGGAAATGAGATGATAGGATATGATTATGAGAGCAAATTATTTAAAAGATGGATTCCATTAATAATATTTATAGAAGTTTGCATAGCCATATATATTATTTATACTAGAATGCAGTATTAAAAATTATAATTGGAGGAAAAACAATGAGGATAAAAAGAATTAAAAGAGTATTATTGCTAATAATTTTGTTAATTACTATTTCAAGTAGTATTTATGCTTCTTCATACATATTCAATCAAGTAGAAACAACTGATGAAAAAAATAGCTTGTACGAAAGTAATATATCAAATAGTTATACCAATAAATCAAAATATGATTACTTTTTAGAAGACTATGATATTAATATGATTGTAAATGAAGATAATACATTTGACATTACGGAAAGAATAACTGCATATTTTAATGTTCCAAAACATCGGAATATTTAGAAAAATTCCGATTAGAAATGAAATTACTAGAACAGATTTATCATATTCTAAAAATAGAGCCATAATATCTGATGTTAATGTAAGTGAACACTATACTAGCTATAAAGAGTCTGGATATAATGTTATTAAAATAGGTGAAAGTGATAAAACATATACTGGCAGACATGAATATACCATTAAATACAAATATAATATTGGTAAAGATCCTATAAAAGAAGCTGATGAATTATATTTCAACTTAATTGGAACTGAATGGGATACAGTAATAGAAAGTGTTTCTTTTAAAATAACAATGCCTAAACAGTTTGATGAATCAAGACTTGGCTTTTCAAAAGGATATAAAGGATCAACTGATAGTTCAGGTATACTATACAGTGTTGATGGAAATGTAATAAGTGGAAAGGTTACTTCAGAATTAGCTGAAGGAAATGCTCTAACTATTAGATTGACTATGCCTGAAGGGTACTTCGTTAATGCAGGATTACCTGTGGATTATACTCCAATAATTTCAATTATTGTATCGGTGACATTTGTTGGAATTGCTTATTTGATCTGGAATAAGTATGGAAAAGATGATGAAGTTATTGAAACCGTTGAATTTTATCCACCAAAACCATACAATTCAGCTGAAATAGGATTCTTGTATAAAGGACAAGCAGATAAAGAGTCAGTTATTTCATTACTAATATATTTAGCGAATAAAGGCTACATAAAAATTCAAGAAACAAATGAAAAGTCCCTATTTAAAAAATCAAAAGGATTTAAAATTACAAAACTAAAAGAATATGATGGCGATAATATCAACGAAATGAAATTCTTTAAAGGACTATTCAAGGCAAATAGTACTGTAGATTGGCAGAAATATAAAGAGATTAGAAAAGAAGCAAAAGAAAATGGCGAAAAAATAAGCTATACCCAAGCTGTCGAATTAGCAACAGATACTTCAGAAAAGACTGAGGTAACAGATATGGATTTATATGATAGTTTTTATACAACATTATATTCAATAGAGAAAGACTTGAATAGTAAAGAGAATAAAAATCAGATAATTGATCAATCTTTTATTGGAAAAAGCATTTGGTGTATAATAATGATTATAATAATTTTCCTATTAATATCAATCAAGCCAATTATCGATGTAGAAGAAGTAGAACTCTTACCACTAGGTATAATGTTTCCGTTAATAGGTTTTTCAGTTGCTACTGGAATGGTTATTGGCTCAAAACAAACAATGGCAAAAATATTTGCAATAATATGGGGAGCTTTCTTTGGTGGAGTTCCATGGGTTTCAATAATGCTTCCATGTTTATTCTTATCCGGCATTATGAGCTTTATTGCATATTTTATAGGGCTTGCTTGTATTATTGCATTAATGATATTTATGAAGAATATGCCTAAAAGAACTAAGTTTGGAAATGAAATGTTGGGAAAAATAGGAGGATTTAAGCGATTTTTAGAAACTGCAGAGAAACAAAAATTAGAAGAATTAGTTTCTGAAAATCCAGAGTATTTCTACGATATTTTGCCATATACATATTCATTAGGGGTGTCAGATAAATGGGTAAAACAGTTTGAAACAATTGCAATAAAAGCTCCAGACTGGTATGATTCGCCAGATGGATTTAGTATGGGGACTTTCAATAACTTTATGACCCGTACAATGGATTATGCTTCAACGGCAATGTCGTCTAGTCCATCAAGTGATAGTGGAGGATCTAGTGGTGGAGGATCATCAGGTGGAGGCTCCGGTGGAGGCGGAGGCGGTTCTTGGTAAATCACTAAAGACAAAAAAATACAATAATGACAGAAAATAAAAGTATTAATTAATAATATAGTATAAGAAAAAGGCGACAAATAGTCGCCTTTTTTGTATGTTATAGATTGATTAAAATTAGTTTACATTTTTAAAATGAAACAAATGTAAAATATAAATTCGACATAATACGACAACAAAATAATAATGTGGAAACTGTGGAAAACTCTGTGGATAACTCAAAACAGAGACTTGAGAGATAGAAGTTTTCCACAGCTCATATAGAGAAAAGTTATTATGAAAACTTAATAATAGACTTAACATCTTATGTTTACAAATTATACAACTTAAGCTACTTCAGATTCTTTTCTACCATTTAATTCTTCATTAGGTAACATATAATCAACAAGACCATATACTATGGCTCCAAGCACAATTGACAATAGGGATAGAGTATAACCAATTATAGCATGCTGAACTATATATAAAACAATTCCTGATAAAACAAATCCTATTAAAAGCTTCAAGTAGGGATGAAAAAAAAGTCTAGTATAATTTCCAATAAAAAAATCTATTATGCACAAAACACCAATCCCAATAACTAAAATCCACAAGCTTGAAGAATTAAAACCAGGAGTAAAAAAGGCTGTAATTCCAATAACAATAATGGCAGTAATTAATCTACCAATAAGTTGTATACTTCTATTTATATTCATAATAAATCCTTTCCATAAATACTAAAAGTGTATAAAACTAAATATAAAATAATTATTTCCAGTAACGAGCAATATATACAAATAATTAAAAAAAACATGGAAATAATATAATAGCAAATAGTGTATTGTTAATGATAATAATAAGGAGTTTATATGCTTGTTACTTATATTAGATCAATAGTATTATATATAATAGTCCTAGTTGTAACTAGACTAATGGGGAAAAGGGAAATTGGACAACTGCAACCATTTGAATTTGTAATTTCAATAATGATTGCAGATTTAGCAACTATCCCAATGAGTGAAGTAGGAGTACCAATCTTTGATGGAATAATTCCTATCTTTAGTTTATTAATAATGCATTTAATTATTACTGTTTTAAACTTAAAATCTATGAACTTCAGAAGGATAGTTTGTGGAAAACCAGCAATGCTTGTTGAAAAAGGAACTGTTAATGAACAAGTATTAGAAAAAGAAAGACTTGATTTAAGTGAATTATTAGAAAAATTAAGAGAAAAAAATGTTTTTAATTTATCAGATGCGGACTATGTAATTTTAGAAACAAATGGTGAAATATCTGTTATATTAAAAAATAATAAAAAAGTGCCAACAGTAGAAGACTTGAATATATCGCCAGAATATACAGGAATGACATTTACTTTAATATTAGATGGAAAAGTAATGAAAGAAAATTTACAGCTATTAGGAAAAAATAAAAAGTGGCTTAACAAAGAATTAAGAAAGTTTAAAGCAGAACCAAAAGAAGTATTAATAGCTACAATAAATGAAAGTGGAGAATTCTTTTGTCAAAGAAAAGATTAGTTACTAAATAACTATTAGGAAAGGAGCCTATAGTTTTGAAAAAAGAAATAATAATAACTATAGTAACGATTTTTATAATTATTGCTGGAGATTTAATTACACAGAATTATACAAAAAGATGTGTTGAAAAGACATCAAATGATTTAACAAATTTAAAACAAAATGTTTTAAACAATTCTGGCAATAATTTAAAAGATACATCTAAAGAGATATATAATATATGGAAAGAAAATAGTAAGGGATTAGCTTTTTATATTGAACATGACGAACTTGAAAAAGTAGACATACAGATGAAAGTTGTAACAGCTGACTTAGAATCAGAAACTCCAGAAGAATCTGTTTCAGAGATAGAACAAGCCATATATTTGCTTCATCATATAGAAGAGAAAAGAGCACTAAAACTAAAAAACATTTTTTAACAGGAAAACACACAAAAAATTCACAAAAAATTCACAAAAAGCATTTGAATAATGAAATAATTAAAAATGAAAAGTCAGGAGATAATTGAGAATTGAAAATGAATGAATTGCTATGCTATAATTAGAAAAAAATAGGAGAATCGTAGCATAATGATGAAAAAAGTAAAAGAAAAAGGAATAACACTGGTTGCTATAGTAGTTACGATAATTGTAATGCTAATTCTAGTTGGAATAGTATTATTTTTATTATTTAAAGGTGGATTGTTTGGTAATGCTAAAAAAGCAAGAGACGAGCAAATTAGAGCAAGAGAAATTGAACTAATAAAACTTGCTTATTCGGCATGTAAAGTAGATTACTTGAAAAAAAACATACCGATTGACTTAGAAAGATTTCAAGAAGCTATGCATAAAAATGAAGAGAAGACTGTGATAAAGCATGCTACAGATGAAGAAAGTCAAGCTCGGAGAAATAGTTATAGATGATGAAAAAAGGACTAGTTATGCACAAGTAACTTTTGAAGAAAGTAAAAATCAATATTATGTCAGTTTATTAGAGTTTATAGGAAATATTTATAGTGTTGCTTTTAATGCAAATGGAGGCTCATCTAGTCCAAGAAATCAGAGTAAATATGAAGGAATAGCGTTAAGACTATCAGATGATCGACCTACCAGACTAGACTATGTTTTTGTTGCATGGAATACAAAGCCAGAAGGTAATGGGGTTAGGTATGAAGCGGGGAGTAATTATGTGTTTGATGAAGATGTTACTCTTTATGCTATGTGGAGTCCATCACCAAATCCAACAAAATACTATATAACATATAATTTGGATGGAGGATCGTTTATATCTAATCCAGGAATATATACTGTATTTACATCAGATATAAAGCTAAATAATCCAACTAAAAATGGATATGTTTTTACAGGCTGGGTAGGAACTGAGTTAGAGAATAGAACAAGAAATGTAGTTATTAAGGAAGGAAGTAGAGGTGATAGAGAATATACTGCAATATGGTCAGAGCCAGTTTATGTTGTAGATGGCAATAAAAACTATTATACATTAGAAGACGCAATTCAAGATTGCCAGGATAATTCAACAATAACTGTTCTTAAAGATATCCAAGATGAATCTGAAATAATTAGTATAACAAAGAACTTAAATATTAATTTAAATGGACATAATGTAAAATTGTCGACAACAATGAATAACCATAGTACTCTACATATCATTAGTAAAGATAATAATGACAATTTTGTTAATGGAACATTGATAAATGAAAATGGAACTTGTATTTATAACAAGGGAAACTTGCAAATAGGAGAAGATGATGAAATCGTTAGAGAAGGGGTACTAGTTAGCGGAACAACAGGAATAATAAATGATGGACAACTGTATTTTTATGATGGACAAATATCAGGAAATAAAGCTATAAAAGGCGAAATAGCAGATACACCAGAAGATTATAAAGCTATATCCTTAAAGGCAGGTGATAATGAAATTGTTAGATTAAGGCAAAATGCAGAATATCAAGCTAGAATTGGGCAAGTATACTATCAAACATTGGCTAAAGCTATAGATGCTGTACAAGAGGGAGAAACAATTACTTTATTAATGGGACTATCCCTTGACAATACTATAGTAATTAGAGATAAAGAACCATTTAAGTTGGATCTTAATGGACTAACGATTTCTACAAGTATCAATAGTTATGTAATAAGAAACTATAGTGATGTAGAGATAATAGATAGTAGCCAAGATAACACTGGTTTAATAGAGGGAATAAACTACAGTACTATTTATAATTCAAAGGAGGCTAGATTATGCATAAATAATGGAACAGTAAATCTAAAAAAAGCAGGAGATTCATCATTTAATAAGACCATTTATAATGATGGTGGTACATTGGAGATAAACGGTGGATGTGTAAAATCTGAAGCAAATAATAGTTATGCAATTCATAATTATCATGGAAAATTTGATTTTAATGGTGGAACTATAGAAGGTGGAACTCAGTCTATTCGAAATGAAGATATAGTATACAAAGAGCCAATTAATGGATATAATTCATATAATATGGAAGATGTGGTAAAATCAAATGATACATACTATTTTGAAAGAGTTAACGATAGCTTAATACCAAATAACAATGGTGTTCATAACTCAACTGCTAATAGTTATATAGAATTAGATTATACTGATTATGATGAAACAGAAGAAATTGAAATAATTATTAATGCAGAGATTTCTAGTGAAAGAAATCATGATTATGGATATGCAACAATTACAGAGAGCAAAAGTGCTCCAAAATATTCAGTAAGTGAAGGAAGATTTATTTATATTTCAGACAATGTTGCAGCAAGAGACTACAGTACAATAATTACTGGAGGTAAAAAGTACTATTTACATTTAGGTTATAGAAAAGATGGTAGTGTAAATTCAGGAAGGGATTGTTTTACTATTAATTCAATAGTAATTGGAAAACTAGAAGAAAAATATATTGCGGCTAGTTTTAAAATGACAGGTGGAACTATAGACTATTCTGGAATAGGCATATACAATAATAGTAGCAAGGCTATAGAAATAACTAGTGGAATAATAGGCATAGATGATGAAGTTAACATAGGAACAGCAATTTATAATAATAAAAATGCAAACATTGATATAAAAGGCAATGTTGAAATATTATCTACTAGTAGATATGGAAGCACAGGAGCAGCAATTTATAATAATGGATCCGGAACGGTTACAGTTTCTGAACAAGCAAAGATTTCATCATCAAGTTCATGGAATGGACACCAGTCATATGGAATCAATAATATAAATGATGGAAAAGTTGTTATTAATGGAGGAACATTATATAGTTATTTGACCGGTGGATATAATGGTGGTAGCCCTGATAGTGAAGCTAGTGCAGCATACATAGCTTGTGTAGGAAATCAAAGTAATGGTGAAATTATTATTAATGGTGGAAATTTAACAGCAGAAAGTCCTAATTATAGTAATTCTAAGATTCAAGGTGTTTTAAATAATGGGAATGGCATAGTAACTATAAATGGAGGAATTATAAATGGAAACTCCTCAAATACTCGACCAGGACAAAATCTCAAAGTTTCAGGAGTACATAATAATGGAAATGGTAATATAGAAGTAAAGGGAGGAACAATTTTTGCAGAGACTGTTCTTACATCTCATTCATCAACAACATATGGAATTACGGTATTAAACTCAGGTTCAGGAACTATTAGTATAGCTGGAGAAGCTAACATATCGAGTGTGGATAATATAAATGGAAACAATGCATCTATTGGAAACTTAGGAACAGGAAGAGTAATTGTAAATCAAGCGAATATAGTAAGTCCATTATGTAGTGTATATAGTAATGCTGGAACAATTGAAATTAATAATATAGATTTAAATGGAACTATTCAAAATGAAGGTGGTACTGTAAAAATAATAAATACATCTGATAGAGATATTACAATTCAAGGTAGCTCTACAAAGGAAGCAGGAATAATTAATAACAATGGAACCATAGAATTAGGTCAAAAGAATATAGACAATAGTAATATTAATGTTATAGGAAGTGAATATGGAATATATAATATAGATAGGTTTTATTACTATACCGGAACTATTAAAGGAAAAACAGCAATTGAAGGAACAATATCAGAAATAAAAAAGAATAAGCAAATATTAATAGAGAAAAGCAATGATATTGAAATAGCAACATTATATGATAATTCAAATGAAGAAGTAGTAGAGAATATCACTACAGGAAATAAGTATAATTCATTAATTTCTGCAATTAATGATTGTAAGTTAAACCAAGGACAAGAAACACTAAAGATACTAAAGAATAGATTATATGTTTTAAACGAAGACGATGAAAATAGTATAAGCATTTTACAAGGAAAGAATATAAAATTAGATTTAAATGGAAACATAATAATTCTTGGTTTACCAATTCAAAATAATGGAACACTGGAGATAACAAATTTAACTGAAAATGAAGGGAGAATAGTTACTGCAAATTCAATAATAAATAATGGAACTATTTTGATAAATAATAATTCTTATATTGAAAATATAGCAAAAGAGGGAAAAGCTATTGATAATTATGGGAATGCATTTATCCAAGCTAAAATGAGTGTAGCAACTAATAAGTCAAGCATCATTTTTAATAATGACAATAGCTATGTAGAATTAAATGAAGGTGCAGATTTAAATATAGATAAAAGCATTGATTCTAGCTATGGAATATATAACAATGGAAGTGGCAATATAAAAGTAGTAGAAGGGAAGATAACAGTAGCGAATAATAATGCTTATGCAATATATAATAATGGAACAGGTAAAATAGAAATTGATGGAGGAATTTTAAATAATAATTCTAATGGTTCATCGGGAAAAATATCTTCTGTATTATATAATAAAAGCAGTGGAGAGATAGAAGTAAACGGTGGAACCATATATGGGTACTTGCCTAGTGGAATAATAAATAGTGGAGCTGGAAGTGTTAAAATAACTAATACTAACATAGATGCCTACAGTTCAGGAATATACAATCTTTCGACAGGAACTATTACTGTTGAAGGAGGAATCATATCTGCTAGAAGTGGTTCTGGATTGAATAATGATGCTAATGGTAAAATAATTGTTACAGGTGGTACAGTTAAAGGAACAACTGGGATAACAAGCACCTCAGGGGGAACAATAATAATTGGAACAAAAGAAGATGGAGTAACCAGTGAGAGTCCTGAAATAATGGGTGGTAAATATGGTATAGTAACTTATAATCAGTATTCATCTGCAGCTCCTACAAAAACTTATTTCTATGATGGTATGATTAAGGGAACGACAAGCTATTGGAATGCACAATTTGTTGTACTCGAAGAAGAATACGAAATAGAAGAATTTGACGAAATAATACAGAATAGTACATATAAATGTGCAAGATTAGTTGAATCAGATGAAGTTGTTCAAATTGAACAAACAGGACAAAGTTATAAATCATTGAATAAAGCATATAAGTATTGTAATGAATCTGATGATAATACATTTACTTTAAAAATTCTAAAAGATTGTTATTTATCTAATGGACTAGAAGTAGGTGAAAACAAAAACATTACACTTAACCTAAATGAAAACAATGTTACATTAACTATTCCAGAAGACTATGATAAAGCAAGTGATATAATCAACTATGGCAATTTATCAATTCTAAATGGAAGTCTTGAAATACTTTATGGTGGAACTGATAACACTAATAGAAAATTAATAGATAATTATGGAACCCTTAGGATAGGAAATGGTGTAACAATTTCAAATGCTAAAGGATACTATGTATATGGCTTATATAATGAAAACAATGCTAGTGCAGAAATTGGTGCAAATCTTACTTTAAGTACAATAAGTGAAAACAATTATTTATATTTATACTACAATGGCAATAATTCTAACATTACTATTAATGGAGGAGAAAGCAAGTTTTCAACTTCATCATATTATGGTTATAACACAAAATACAATTATGGAATCTACAATAGCAGTAACGGAAATATAAGAATCACAAATGGAATAATAATAAGTTCTAATTCGGGCAGTAGTTTATATTCATATACAGTCTGCAACCATGGTAGTGGAAATGTGGAAATTTCTGGTGGAACAGTAAAAAATACAGGTTCTGGAAAAGAATCTTATGCAATTTGTAATGAAAGTAGTGGAAATGTAAGTGTTACAGGTGGCAATATTTATGCATATAATTGTGCAATATATAACAAGGGAAGCGGTGACATTAACATTGGAACAAAAGATGGAGTGATTAATAGTGATAGTATAGAGATAAAGGGACACCAATATGGAATTGGTATAGATTCTGGAACAATAAATTTCTATGATGGAAAGATAAAGGGAATAATTAACCCTACTGCAAATGGTATAGGCTATATCGAAGATGATAGTCAAATATTTGAGAGTGAAGAAATAATAGATAGCAATAATTATAAAGTAATAGAACTAAAGCCTCTAGAAGATAATGTAGCAAGGATTGAGGAATTAAATGAAGAGTACAAAACTTTAGATGGAGCAATAGAAAGAGCAATTAATAATAATGGAACAAAATATACAATAAAACTTCTAAAAGACAGTAATTTGGTAAATGGTGTTGAAATACCTATAAACAAAGAAATAGTACTAAATATAAATGAACATAAAATTGTTTCTTATATTTGTGGAAAATCTGAGATAATAAATAAAGGAACATTTAGAGTATCAAATGGATTTTTTGAAAGCAACAATGCTAGTGGAACTTCATCAGAAAACCATATTATTTTTGATAATGAGGGAGAATTAATAATTGATTCAACTACAACTATTGAAAACTGTGGAAATAACGTTAGAGTAATTCAAAACGAAAACAATGCATCTGTGAAATTTAATGGAGGAAATATAACAGCAGATAATTATAGATATTCTAATTTTATAATGTATGGATTATATAACAATGGAAATGGAACAATATTATTTAATGATGGGCACATAGATGTTCAGGCAAAATCAACTATTATAGAATCATCGGCTAATATCTATGGAATATATAACAATTCTACTGGAACGATACAAGTAACTGATGGAGAGATAAAACTTCACACTGAATCAAGGCTTAATGGTTCAGTATCATATTATGGAATATACAACAAAAGAGGAATTGCAAATGTTGATGGAGTAAGTATTGATAATAATTTCGTATATTCATATAAAGACAATGCTTCTTATGCAGTGCCAACTTCATACTCTTACGGTATATATAATTCGGGAACTCTAAATGTACTAAATGCAAAAATCAAAAGTAATTTAGAAAGAATAACTCCTTGTAGATCTATGAATTTAAATGGATATGGAATATACAATACTGGAACAGCAGAAGTATTGAAGGTGAGTATTGACGACAATTCAACAAGTTCTTATGGAATGTATAATAGTAGTATTTTAAATATTGATACAGGAATAATTAACTCAAAACTATATGGAATAGATAATAAGAATACAGGAGTACTTAGAGTAGGAGTGAACGATGGAAGCGTAAGAAAAGATACACCATCAATAAGTTCAGATAAATATGGTATATATAATGAATCTGGTTTATTTAGAATATATGATGGTATACTAAAAGGAAAAGAGAATTCCATTTATGGTGTTATTACTGAAACAGAAACAAATTATATAGTTAAAGTATTTAGTGATGATGAATATGAATGTTCTATTTTAGTTCCAGAAGCAAAAGATGATGTAGTTGCATTTGTAAATGGTACATATTTTGAAACAATTCAAGAAGCAATTGATTCATGTACTAATATTGAAAAATCATATTACATTGAAGTTGTTAATGGAAGTACAGAAGATAATATAACTATAAGTGAGAATCAGAAGATTACTCTAGATATGGGAGGACATAGTATTATATCTAATTCTAGTAATCCAACAATTATAAATAATGGTGAATTACAAATAGTTGATACAGGATATGATGAAAATAGTAGTAATACAGAAATGATAGCAAATAACTTAGGTAGTGTTATACAAAATAATGGAAGTAAATTAATCATAGGGCAAATGACAGAAAATGATTTAGTAAATACAGCAGTGCCTATCATTAAAGGAAAGATTTATGGAATTGAAAATTTGAATACTAATGCAGAGATTGATTTCTATGATGGAAAAATAATAGGAAATACTAATGCTACAAATGGAGTAACATTTACCAATATACCAGAAGGCTATCAAACAAAAGAAGAAAATACAGAACAAGGTGTAGAAATATCATTAGAGAGTTTAGAATAGTAAGACAAAAATTGTAGAAAAGCATAAAAAAATATGCTTTTCTACAGAATATAAATAATGGAGAATAATATGAACAAAAAAGAAAAGAAAATGTCAAATGAAATAAATAGAATAACACAAATAACAATGATATTGATCTTTATTTGTGTTTTTACACTAATTGTAAAAATAATAATTCAAAACAAGTATAGTAATGAACTTAATCATTTAGAAGAAGATTATAATATAGAATTAACGAAAGCAGAGGAAACATTGTATAGAGACAAAGAAATTTGGAATCAAATAAATGGAAGCACATTGGTAAATCCTGATGAGGGAGAAAAATACTTAGAAAAAGTTGAACATATAAAGAATGAAGTGAGTCAAGATTTTTTAAATGCTATTGAGTGGGCAGAACAAAAGAAGTCGGAAGGAATAAATATAGAAGTAACTCCTTTTGAAAAAGAAGGATACAAAGATACATATTATGAAAGAGCAAATAAAATAAAAGAAGAGAAGAACAAAAAGGACAAGAAAATAAAAAAAATAAAAAATCAAAAAGAATTATTATATATAGCCATATTACTATTTTTATGTGAAATAGCAATAATTAGTAATGTGAAATTTATTTCTGGTAATAATATTGTTTTATTATTTGATATAATAGGAACTGTATTACTAATGATTTCTTTAATATAATTCAAAAAGACTTATAGAAATATTAATATTTCTATAAGTCTTTATTATTGAAATACTATTTGATTTCTGCTATAATATTAACATAAAAAAGAAAGGGAGGCATAGATTATGAATAAACCAGAATTATTAGCTCCAGCAGGATCACTTGAAAAAGCAAAAGCAGCGTTTTTATATGGGGCTGATGCAATATATTGTGGAACAGGCTCACTATCATTAAGAAGTAGAGCAGATGTTGATGATGATGAATTAGCAAAAGTAATTGAATATGCACACAGTATTGGGAAAAAGGTATATACAACAATTAACATTTATGCTCCTGATACAGTATATGAAGATATAATTAAGCAAGTAAAAATGCTAAATAAATTAGCTGTAGATGCAATAATTGTTTCTGATGGAGGAATAATAGATATTATAAATGATATAGCACCAGACATTCCAATACATATCAGTACACAAGCTAATACTCTAAGTGCTCATTCTGCAAACTTTTGGTATAAAAATGGTGCCAAAAGAGTTATTTTATCAAGAGAAATGAACAAAAGTGAGATTAAATATCTCATAGATAATACTCCTCAAGGACTAGAAACAGAAATCTTTATACATGGAGCAATTTGCTGGGCATATTCAGGAAGATGCTATTTAAGTGATTTTATGGCTAGTAGAAATGCTAATTTAGGTGACTGTGCGCAAAGTTGCAGATGGGAATACAATATGTACATCGAGGAAAAAAATAATCCAGGAAATATTATGCCAATTGATGAAGACAAAAATGGTACTTATGTACTTTCTTCTAAAGACTTATGCTTAATAAAAAGAATCCCTGAAATAGTAGAAATGGGAGTTACTAGTTTAAAAATAGAAGGAAGATTGAAATCAGCATATTATTTAGCAAGTGTAGTAAATGCATATAGAAATGCTATAGATGATTATATTGACAATCCAGAAAATTATGATTACAAAAAATATATGAATGAACTAGAAAAAGTTAAAACGAGAGAACTAACAGAGTTTTTCTTTAATGACAAGAATAATAAAGATTTTCAAGAATTTGAAGGTAAACAGTATAATCCAAATTATGAATTTGGAGGAATAGTAGAAGAGTATAACGAAAACAAGAGCACTGTAAAAATAGGAAATAGACTTCAAGTTGGAGACAAAATGGAAATAGTTATTCCAAATAAAATTAAGGTTGAAAAGTTTACAATTAATAAATTATGGGATAGTGAAACAGATGAAGAATTAGAATATATTAATCCAGGAAGACTTGGCCAGACTGTAAAGATGCATTTACCTATAAAATCTGAGAATGGATGGGTGATTAGAAGAAAAAAATAGTCCTAGCAAAACGAGCCTAAAACTAATGAGGTCAGGCACTTTCAATTATCTTTTGAATATAATAACAATGTGAAATAATTGGAGGTGTAATAATGATAGGAATATCAATTGCTGGATTTTTATCGTTTGTAGGCAATGGAACACTCATATTGGGATATATTTCTAACAATAATTTATTTCCAGAAGCATTAAGTATTGAAGAAGAAAAAGAATATATAAAAAAGATGATTGAAGGAGATGAAGAATCAAGAAATATATTAATAGAACATAATTTGAGATTAGTTGCTCATATGTGTAAAAAGTATTCAAACTCAAAAGTAGACCAGGATGATTTAATCTCTATAGGCTCCATAGGACTGATAAAAGGAATTAATACATATAATCCCCAAAAATCA
Source organism: Clostridia bacterium (assembly GCA_017510245.1). Lineage (GTDB taxonomy): Bacteria > Bacillota > Clostridia > TANB77 > CAG-508 > CAG-793. Next base: position 667 of record JAFWNQ010000016.1, on the reverse strand, counting down.
ATAAGATTGTCAACATATATATCTAAATGTATTGAAAATGAGATATTAATGCATTTTAGAGCAACAAAAAAATTAAATAATGAAGTATACTTAGAAGATCCAATAGGAAAAGACAAGGATGACAATACTGTTACTCTAAAAGATATAATAGAGAATGATTCAAGACCTATAGATGATGAAATAGATTTAAAAATGAAAATTCTAAAACTATATAAAAGAATAAAGGAAATTCTAAAAGAAAGAGAAAGGACAATAATCGAATTAAGATTTGGACTTAATGGAAATAAACCTAAAACCCAAAATGAAATTGCTAAAAGAATGGGAATTTCAAGAAGCTATGTATCTAGAATTGAAACAAAAGCTATTAGCAAATTGTCAAAAGAATTTGATGAATAAATATAAAAATACCGATTTTTTATGCGGTATTTTTATTGTATAATAAGGATAGATTTATTCTTGACATTACTTTTTCATAATGCTACAATGTTAAATGTAGATAAAGAAATGATAATTGTGAAGAAAGGAAAACATATAAATGGCTAAGAAAACAGAAGAAGTTAAAGAAGAAAAAATAAAAGAAGAAATTATTGAAGATGAAAAGATAAATGAAGAAATAGTTGAAGATGTAAAAATCAAAGATGAGAAAAAGAAAAAGAAGAAAAAGAAG
>JAFWNQ010000015.1 GCA_017510245.1 Clostridia bacterium | reverse complement strand
TTTTATCTCATTACTATTCACTATATTATTTTCTTCATTTACTCTATTTGTCTCTACTATTTCATTTGCTTCTTCTATTGTATTATTAATTTCTACTTCGTTGTTTTCTCCTTCAGTTTCTCTTATTTCAGATTCCTTTAGTACTAACCAGTCTTTATGTTTTTTACCTATCTCTTCTGGATTATTGTTTGCTGCTATATATCTTAATATTATTAGCATATCACTTGAATTTACTATTCCATTTTGTGTTATATCTGCCACCATGTACTTATCATTTTTTAAAATCCATCCCTTATGAGTTTCTTTGTTTTCAGCCACAATATGCCTCATCATATAAAGTAGGTCTATTGAATCTACTTTTCTATCTCTATTTATATCTCCTAATATTGCACTTTCAGCTGCAAATACATAATTAGACATTGTAATTAAGATAATAGTTATGCACAATAATATTAATCTTTTTACTCTATTTTTATTCATTTTCACGCCTCCCTAAATACACTATTTAAAGGATTTGTCCATCACTTAATTATAGCACATTTGGGTTAAAAAATCAAATAAAAAGCCATGCATAACACATGACTTTTTCATATTATTATTCATCTTTTTTATCTTCTTTTTTTTCAGCTTTTTCTTCAACCTTAGCTTCTTCTTTTTTCTCTTCAACTTTTTCTTCTTTTACTTCTTCAACTTCTGCTGTTTCAACATTTTCTACTACTTCCTCTGTGGCAACTTCTTCAACTTCTGTTGTTTCAGGAATTTCTTCTTTTACAACAATGTCATCTCTGTTTAAGTTTGCTCCTATATTTTCCTTTGTCTTAGCTGCCTTTCCTATTCTGTCTCTTAGGTAATAAAGTTTAGCTCTTCTTACCTTTCCTACTCTAACTAACTCTACTTTTTCTACTAATGGAGAATGTACTAAAAATGTTTTTTCTACTCCTACTCCATAAGCAACTCTTCTAACTGTGAAAGTTTCATTTAATCCGCCGTTTTGTTTTTTTATAACAATTCCTTCAAAAACTTGGATTCTTTCTCTGTTTCCTTCTTTAATTCTTTGATGTACTCTAACTGTATCACCAATTTTTATATTAGGAATTTTACTTTTTAATTGTTCATGTTCAATTGATTTTATTATATCCATAATTTGATTTTTCTCCTTTCTATCTTTTTCAAATATAATTTCTACTTAGTTAAAATTATCCAAAATTTCAGTCATATACTTTAAGTACACTCCTTATCTTTTTTCAAATTTTGCCTTGTATAAATTCAAATTCTGTTTAATAATCTGATTTTTACTTATTATTTCATTTAAATTGAACTTAATTCTTTTGCTTTTTCCAATTGCTCTTTACTAAGCAATTCTGGCCTTTTTTTATAAGTTTCCATTAAAGCCTGTTCTTGTCTCCATTTTGCAATTTCTTGATGATTACCTGAAGTAAGAATCTCTGGTACTTTAATGCCTTTAAATACTGCCGGTCTTGTATATTGAGGATATTCCAATAAGCTATCACTGTTTGAAAACGATTCTTCGTTTGTTGATTCTTCGTTAATAACTCCTTCAACATATCTACTAACAGTATCTATCAGCACCATTGCAGGTAACTCACCACCTGTTAGTACATAATTGCCAATTGAAATCTCTTCATCAACAATAGTATTTAAAACTCTTTCATCAATCCCTTCATAATGTCCACATAATAATATCAAGTCATTTTCCTTTGTTAATTCCTTAGCTTTGTTTTGATCTAATACTTTTCCTTTTGGTGAAAGATATATAACTTTTTTATTCTTATGATTTTTTATTGATTTATAAGCATCATATACAACATCTGGCATAATGACCATACCTGCTCCTCCACCATATGGAGTGTCATCTACATGCTTATGCTTATCCTTCGAAAAATCTCTAATATTAACTAGGTTAATATGTATTAAACCTTTCTCAATTGCTTTTCCAACAATACTTTGATAAATTGAATCAAACATTTCTGGAAAAAGAGTAAGCACATCAAAATTCATTTTGAATTAATCCCTTTCATAATAATATAATTATTATTCATTTACCTATATATCTAATAGCCCTTTTATTATATGAACAACTATTTTATTATTTTCAATATCTATTTGTTTTACAACTTCATCAGTTGCTGGTAAAAGTATTTTGCCAACTTGATATATATCATTTGCTCCTGTGTTAAATACATCATCTAATTTTCCTAGTAATTCACCTTCATCAGTATATACATCTAGTCCTATTAAGTCTTCCCTGTAATATTCACCATCAGGAAGTTCTGGTATATCTTCAGAATCTATTGTGACAATCAGTCCTTTATACATTTCAATCAAATTTATATCATTAATATCTTTTAGTTTTACTATTGCAATATTTTTTTTGAATCTCATCTTTTCTATATTATACTTTTTTTCACCTATATAGAAGTATTCTAAGTCCTCAAAATATTCAACATAAGGATATATTTTAATTTCACCTTTTATTCCAAAAGTATTAATATATTTTCCTACTTCTACCCTTGAACTCATATAATCTCCATAAACTAATCCAGATTAGTCTTCTTCAACAAATTCTATATCTACTTTTTTATTTTCCCTTGAAGCAACTGATTTCATTAGTGTTCTTATTGAATGTGCTATTTTACCTTGCCTTCCAATAACTCTACCCATTTCTTCTTTTGCTACTGAAACCTCATATTTCACATGATTGCCATCTTCAGAACTATTAATAGAAATGGCTTCTTTGTTATCAACAAGATTTTCAATAATTAATCTTAAAATGTTTTCCATCAGGTCTAATTCCTTTCATCATGTTATTATTTAGCTTTATTAATTAAAGCTTTAACTGTATCTGTTGGTTGTGCACCATTTTTAATCCATTTTTCTACTTTTTCTTTGTCAAGAACTATTGTTGATGGTTCTGTCATTGGATCATATGTTCCAACTTGCTCAATAATTTTTCCATCTCTTGCAACTCTAGAATCTGCAACTACTATGTGATAGAAAGGTGCCTTTTTAGCTCCAACTCTTCTTAATCTTATTTTTACCATAATTTCACCTCCTTAAAAATTTATATATTATTTAAAAATTAAAAACTAGTTAATGTTGTGCAATTCTTTTCAATCGCCTTTATAGGAGTGTCACTTTCTGCACAAGTGTGCAGAAAAAGGACGTCCCTTTCTGCATTTCTGCACAAATTTATTTAAGTTTCTTTTCTATATTTTTTATATCATCTTCTGATATATCATCTAAATTCATTTGCTTCATCATTTTTTTCATACGAGGATCCATTCCTCCAGATTTCATTTTTTTCATCATACTTTGTGTCATTTCAAATGATTTTATGAATTTATTTATATCCTGAACTTGGGTTCCACTCCCATTTGCTATTCTAACTCTTCTTGAAGCATTTAGTAATTTAGGTTTTCTTCTTTCTTCATCTGTCATTGAGCAAATAATAGCTTCTATTCTATCAAATTCTTTATCATCAACATTTATATTGTATTTATTCATACCTGGTATCATCTTTAGAATTGATGAAAAAGATCCCATTTTCTTTATTTGTCTTAGCTGTGCCAAATAATCATTTAAGTCAAATTCTTTATTCTTTCTAAGTTTCTTTTCTAGTCTTTCTGCTTCTTCTAAATCAAATTTTTCTTCTGCTTGCTCTATTATTGATAGGACATCTCCCATTCCTAGTATTCGTGAAGCCATTCTATCAGGATGAAATTCTTCCATCTCATTTAGTTTTTCACCAGTTCCAATATATTTTATTGGCTTGCCAGTAACTTTTTTTACTGATATTGCAGCTCCACCACGTGTATCACCATCAAGTTTTGTTAATACTACTCCATCAATTCCTAAGTCTTCATTAAACTTAGTTGCAATGTTAACAGCTTCTTGTCCAGTCATTGAATCAACTACTAATAGTATTTCATGTGGTTTTAAATTTGATTTTAGTTCTCTAAGCTCTTTCATCAATACTTCATCGATTTGTAAACGTCCTGCTGTATCTATTATTATAGTATCATTTAATTTGCTAATAGCTACTTCTTTTGCTTGTCTTGCTATCTTTATAACATCTTTTTCATTTTCGTTTGCATAAACAGGTATATTTAATTGTGCTCCTACAACTTGTAGTTGTTTAATCGCAGCAGGTCTATATACATCACAAGCAACCAAAAGAGGTTTCTTTCCTTGTTTTCTAATTAAGTTAGCAAGTTTTCCAGCTGTTGTAGTTTTACCTGAACCTTGTAAACCAACTAACATTATAACTGTTGGGGGATTTGGACTAAAAGCAATCTTACTATCTGTTCCCCCCAGCAATTCAACAAGTTCGTCTTTGACAATTTTTATTACTTGTTGTCCAGGAGTTAGTGATTTTAATACATCCTGTCCTAAAGCTTTGTCATGTATATTAGAAACAAATTCTTTAACAACTTTGTAGTTTACGTCTGCTTCCAATAATGCTAGCTTTACTTCTCTTAGCATCTCATTTAAATCTGATTCTGTAATTCTTGCTTTTCCTCTAAGTTTATCTGTAAAAGCTTGTAGTTTTTCTGATAAACCTTCAAATGCCATTTTTACCTCCTCTTTGAAGTATTATGCTTCGTTTTAATTTGCCAATTACCATCTCGAAAAGCCTAGCTTACTATGTGTATAATTAGCTTTTTTCAATCTTTTCTTGTACCTGCATCAAACTTCAAATATCAATTCTATTCTAGAAGTTATGCTATATAGTGTAATTCTTTTTGAACTTCTCTTAATATCTTTTCAACTCTTTTTTCTGATGATATTTCTGCTATTTCACTAAGTTGAGAAAATACTAATTGAAGTGTTTTTTCATTTTTTTGTGTCTTTTCCATGATTTTAAGTACCTCTTCGTATTCGAAAAGTTTTTCCTCTCCTTTCTTGATTAAGTCTCTAACTGCTTGCCTTGATATATTTGAATCATCTGCTATCTCAGATAACGATAAATCTTGATTATAATATTCATCTAATACATTATATTGCTTTTCAGTTAAAAGTTTTCCATATATTTGCCATAAATAGCTTACTTTTATATGTTTTTCCATAATCATATCTCCCTTTACAAGTGTAAAGCATATATACTTTACACCATTTTGGTCGAAATGTCAAGTGTTTTAAGTAAAAAAAAATAATTACTTGACATAATATTTCTATGATGTTATAATATTTATTAGGCTGTTTGTAGTTTGTTGGGCACTTGCCCAACACGGCAAGAGGAGTTGTAATGAAGTTAGCCGACATTCGTACCATCCAAGATTTACTTGGAGTGGCTTTCAAAATTGACTATGATCGCCCAATACAAGTTTACTATCCAGAATTTGATGAATATCGGACTTTCCAAGAGCCATTCATCCCTGCTCTGGAACGTTCATACTATGTCAAAAATGGTGTAATGATTTTCAGAACCTATTTTGCGTGCTACATCATCCCATATTCGGCACAATTAGAGGTCATCCTGAAAAACAATGGATATTGGAGGAGTAGTATGTTTGTTCCTTTCAGTAATGGAGAAATTCCAGCTGATCAAGCAGAACATTGGTACTCTCTCCTTAGATTAGTCAAGAACAACCAGTGATTACAAACCACGAACGAAGGAGTCTTAATTCAACTAGCCGACCGGAGTCAGCACACTGCTGACTCCGTTTTTTTCTGTCTAATATCTTTTATTGTTTTTAATTTAATATTATTATATAATAACTTAAATAACCTATTATTGAAAGGAATTGAAATGAATAAAAAACTTGCTACACTAATTGTAAAAAGATTAATAGAAATGTACCCTGATGCTAAATGCAGTTTAGATTTTAGTACTCCATTCGAAATGCTTGTTGCTGTTTGTTTGTCAGCTCAATGTACTGATGATAGAGTTAATAAAACTACTCCTTCAATATTTGAAAGGTATAGAACACCTCAAGATTTTGCAAATGCTAATTTAAATGAATTAGAAGTATTAGTCCATCCATGTGGTTTCTATAAGAATAAATCCAAAAATTTAAAAGCTGCAGGTCAGATAATATTATCAGAATTTAATGGAGCTGTTCCACAAACAATGGAAGAATTAGTTAGAATTCCTGGAGTAGGAAGAAAAAGTGCTAATGTAATTATGTTAGAAGCTTTTGATAATCCTCAAGGAATCGCAGTAGATACACATTGTAAAAGAATTGCAAACAGGCTCGGTTTTTCAAAAGAATCTGAACCTTCTAAAATAGAAAAAGACTTGTGCAAATATATTCCTAAAGAATACTGGAAAGATGTAAATCATATTTTAATCTGGCATGGAAGAAATATTTGTACATCTCGTAATCCCAAGTGTGAAAAATGTGAATTAAAAGATTATTGCAAATTTAAAGCAAAATATTAAATGCATAAATAATAGTATTATTTAATAGATTTCAACAGATTCAATAATGTGTTCTAAAAATATAATAGTAGTACTTTTGATTTGACTAGATTGACATAAAATGTTATAATTATATTATCTATAGGTCTACGGCATACGAGAGGAGAAAAACATGTCCGTAGAGAATGTAAGTCATGTCACTACCATTGACGACCTCATGGAAATCGCTTTTAGGATTACCTATGACAGTCCAGTGATGGTACGTTGGCCACAGACAGGGAAAATTCGCAAACTAGAAATGCATTTCATTCCGAGTTTAGAAAGTAAGTATGACGTAAATAACAGTATAATGGTTTTTCGTACCAATGAAGCTGCCTATGTGGTACCTTATCATAGGAAATTCGAACAAATACTGTATGATAGGGGATTCTTCAGAAAAGGGATGTTTGTTCCATTCTCAAACTGGGACTACCCCGAAAACCACAAGGAAGAATGGGAGCATTTAGTAAAATCTGTACTACAGGACTAGTGTCCTCTCAATGTGCAAGGGGGCTCGACACAGTGTCGAGCCCCCTTCATTTTTATATTAATACTCATCTTTAGATGTATTGAACTTAAATAATTTCATCAATTCTACTATTATTACTGGAATTAATACTAGTATTATACATTCTACTATAAGTTCAGTAGGTAGCGTTATTATTCCAAACACATTTTGTAATGAAGGTACTAACAATACTAATAACATTAATGTTGTAGTAAACGCTAAAGCTAAGAATAATATGTTATTACCACCAATTCCTGTTTTGAAAATTGATTCTTTATTATTTCTAATGTTAAAAATATGGACTAATTCAGCAAATGCTATTACAATAAACGCCATTGTTTGACCAATCTCAATCCTTACTTCCTGTGATGTAAGAGCAGGATACTTAATTAAAGCATTACTAATTATTTCATCTTTAGCAAATAAACCAATTAAGAATGCTGATAATACAACTAATCCAATTACAATTCCTTGATAAATCATTCTCCAAACCATTCCCTTTGTGAAGATTCCCTTACTCTTGTTTGGTTTTCTATTCATTATATCAGAATTTGCTGGGTCTACTGATAGTGCCAATGCAGGTAACGAATCTGTAATTAAGTTAATCCACAATAACTGTACTACTGTAAATATTTCTATATTATTAACATCTATACCAAGTTTCTTGCTTAAGAAAGGCATTATCAAAGTTGCTACAAATAGTACCAATATTTCACTTAAGTTACTTGAAATTAAAAACTGTATAGCTTTTAATATATTATCATAGATTCTTCTTCCTTCTTCAACACTTCTAACAATTGTAGCAAAGTTATCATCTGTTAAAATTACATCTGCAGCTTCTTTCGAAACATCTGTACCTGTAATTCCCATTGCGCAACCAATATTGGCTGTTTTTAAAGCTGGTGCGTCATTTACTCCATCTCCTGTCATAGCAACAATCTGTCCATGAGACTGCCAAGCTTTTACAATTCTAACTTTATGTTCAGGTGAAACTCTTGCATAAACTGAATACTTCTTAACATTTTTTCTTAAATCTGCATCAGACATTTCTTCTAATTCGCTACCTGTTATTGCCTCTTTTTCATCATTTAGTATTCCTAGTTCTTTTGCAATAGCAACAGCTGTTGTTTTGTGATCACCTGTTATCATTACTGTCTTTATTCCTGCTGATTTACATTTCTTTATAGCATCTTTAACTTCTTCTCTAGGTGGATCAATCATTCCCACCATACCAATAAAAGTCAGATCACTTTCTATATTTTCCATTTCTTCTTCTGTTGGTTCGTGGTCTAGCTTTTTATAAGCCATTGCTAAAACTCTTAATGCCCCTTTAGCCATTTCTTCATTATAAAGAGAGATTTGTTTATAAAAATCATCATCTATTTCTTTTACTTCATTGTCAATTATATAATTAGTACATCTTTCTAATAGTTCATCAATTCCACCTTTAGTATCTACATAATAGAAGTCTCCCTCTTTGTTAACTGTAGTCATCAATTTTCTATCAGAGTCAAATGGAACTTCATTCACTCTTGGATATGTTCCATATCTTGAAGGATCAAAATCCAATTTAAATCCCATATCAACTAATGCAGTTTCTGTTGGGTCACCAATCAAATTATTATCCACTCCAACCTTAGTATCATTACATAGCAAACTTGTATATATAAGCTTTCTAATTCCTAAATACTTATTTAGATTTTCATTTCGCATTTTTATTGTGTCAATATCATCTATATTTATAATTTCATTGTTCCAACAAACTTTCTTTACTGTCATTTTATTTTGAGTAAGAGTTCCTGTTTTATCTGAGCAAATAACTGATGTAGAACCTAATGTTTCAACTGCAGGTAATTTCTTTACTATTGCATTTTCTTTAACCATTCTCTGAACGCCAATAGCCAAAACAATTGTAGAAACTGCGACTAAGCCTTCTGGAATTGCTGCAACCGCAAGACCAACAGCTGTCATAAACATATCTAAAGGCTTTCTACCATCTAGCCATCCTACTAAGAATATAACTAAACATATAACTAATGCAGCTATACCAAGAGTCTTTCCTAAGTTATCTAATTTTGCTTGAAGAGGAGTTTTTTCTTTTTCTGTTGAATCAATCATTGTTGCTATTTTTCCTACTTCAGTGTTCATTCCAGTTTCAATAACAATTCCTTTTCCTCTTCCATATGTAACTAGCGATGATGAAAAAGCAATGTTCTTCATATCACCTAATCCCATTTTTTCTTCTTCTAATGCGTTTGCAAATTTTTCAACTGAAGTAGACTCTCCTGTTAAGGCAGATTCCTGTGTTTGCAAATTAACGCTTTCTATTATTCTCAAATCAGCTGGTACAAAATCTCCAGTATCAAGTACAACTACATCGCCTACAACAAGTTCTCTTGAAGGTAATACTAGTTGTTTTCCTTCTCTAATTACCTTAGCGGAATGTGAGCTCATCTTTTTTAAAGCTTCTAATGATTTTTCTGCCCTATTTTCTTGAACAACTCCAATAACAGCATTAGCAATTATAACTATCATTATGATAAAAGTGTCAGTCATTCCTTCTCCATTAACTTTATTAACTATTCCTGAAATAATTGCTGCTATGATTAAAACTATTATCATAAAATCTTTAAACTGCTCTAAAAATTTTACAAATAAGCTATTTTTTTTACCTTCTTTTAATTCATTAAATCCATACTTTTCTTGTAAATTCTCAACATCACCGTTTGATAGACCGTTGGAAATATCAGTGTCTAAATCATTTTCTACTTCTTCAACTGTTTTGTTATACCATTTTTTACTATCCATTTCTTTTCCTTTCAATAAAAACCACTTTTATACTCTTCAAATGGTTAATAATTTTTTAATAAAATCAACAATGTAATAATAGTCTTTACATTGAAACTCACCTCTAATTTTATAATAATAACCTTTATGCTAAATTCTATTTTCGCACTTAATAATTATACTATATTAATTATAATATTTACAAGGTATTGTATACAAAAAATTAATAATAATTTCTAATGATATGTATTAAGTACATTAGTTTAAGCTACTCCAAAAAGAGTGTAATCTATATTATTACACTCTTTATTCTTCTATATTGGAGACTTTAATCTGTTTATTGTATATAAATAATCTTTCGAATTGATGACTGCATTTCCAGCAACAACTATATCTGCACCAACTTGATTTATATCTTTCACATTTTCTAAGTTTATTCCACCATCAACTTCTATTTCGTTTTCAAAACAATTCTGCTCTATATATTTTTTCAATTTTTTAATTCTATCATATGTTTCTTCTATAAATTTTTGTCCTCCTTTTCCCGGGTGAACACTCATAACTAACACATTGTGTATATATGGCAAATAATCATATACTTCGCTTATTTTAGTTTCAGGATTCACAGCTATGCCAACTTTGCAATTACCTTCTTTTATGTACTTTATTAATTCCATTGTTTCTTTTCCACTTTTTGTTGCTTCTATGTGGAAACTAATAATTCTAGGTTCACATGGTATAAACATATCAACATATTTTTTTATATCTTTAACCATTAAGTGCACATCTAATGGAATATTTGATATGTTTTTTATATTGTCTGAATACTGTTTCATTTTTTCTATTGTATTGTTTTCAACAAATTTCCCATCCATTACATCTATATGAAAATAGTCAGTATGTGCTGTTTCAATTCTGTAAAAAGTTTTAATTGAATTCTCCTCTTCTACATTTAAAACTGATGTTGCAACTTCCATTACCTACTCCTCACTTATAATTTATTTTTACAATATCATATTTACTATTTTTTTTCAATAGCTACTTATTCATATTTCTTTTAATTGCTTTTAAAAGGCGGGAGTGGGGACTATATCATAGTCCCCACTCCCAGTCGAGATAGTTTCTCCAGTTCTAGCTATTCTTATTGTAGCAATAGCGAATGACTGAAGGAACGAGCTCATTGCAGCTGTCTTCCCACAGCGACAGAATCACCTCTTTAAATCGGCGCTCACTTTCCAGACGTGCTCCCATCTGGAAGCTATCTCCATCAGCAGAGATGAAGATCCATGTGCACTCCTTCTCAGTGAACACGTCACTGATTTCGAAACTTGCAGATACGCGGTTCTCGTCAAAGACTGACAAAGGATAGCTGTCGTGCTCTGCAACATCTTGCAGAGTATTGATAAACAACTCTTTCATCAGCTCATTCGACGGAAAAACCTCAACGCAGATGCTGCCACCACTCAAGAGGTTTCCCTCATAAGTGCTTGCCTTGCACTCAATACAGGTAATTCGGCTTGTCTTGGTAACCATGATATGCTCCTCTCGACCATTCTTGCAAATCCTGCATTGTAATATAATTATATCATTTTTATAAAATATAGTCAATTTGTTATGTATACTATTCGGTTTTATTTACCATGTATTATTTCTAGACTAGATTCCTGGATTTATCGTAATCCTGAACCAGTATTGACAATAATTCTTATATAGGTTTTATTATCTAATGTTATATAAGCATTGTTTTCAGCAAATTTTACATTGTCAGCTATTTACTCTGTAGGCGAGTTTATATTAAATAATTGATTGTCATTATTGATAAAACATGATTCATCACATACTTCTTTTACATTTTCAGCAATTAAACTATTTGGATTTTGAGTACTATATAATCTATTATCATTTGTAATAAAATAGTCATAATTTGTGTTTCTATAGAATTTTTTTATTTAATCTAGAAAACTATTTTGTTGTCAAAATTTACTTTCATCAATAGCTTCTCCAATGCAAAAACAGCCGGTGGCGACGCGCATCAATTGATTTGCATCACCACCGGCTTAGAACGCTTAGCCTGCAATCCCCCATACCTCTTCGAGGTAGTCAAGCGCCTGCATGCGCTCTAGCGGATTGAGGCGCCCCTCCTTCTGAGCTGTGTCGAGAAGTCGAAGGACCTCCCTGTTGACCATTGCCCCATCGCTGAGGTCAATGAACATCAGAGCCTCCTCCAGTTCTTCTTCTATCATGCTCATATGAACGGGGTTAACCTTCACGTTCATGTGTCCACCTCCATAGTCGGACAAATATTTAATAATAACACTTTATATATTTTATCATAGTTTTTGAATTATGTCAATCTTTTTGGTATATACTGTTATTTTTACTCTATTAACAATCATTTTCTTAGCTCGGCATTGTATTTTTTACTTAAGTTTTCAGATATTTTATTCATTATTTCTGCTATTTCATCATCAGTAAATGTCTTTTTGCTATCAGATAATTCCACTGAAAATGCAATACTCTTTTTGCCTTCTGGAATTCCTTTACCTGTATATAAATCAAATACTCTAACACTTTGTAGTACTCTTCCTCCAGCATTTTTTATAGCTTTTTGTAAGTCTTCTGCGGAAGTATCATTATCTACAATTATTGAAATATCCTTTCTAACTGATGGAAATTTTGATAATTCCTTATACTTCATACTACCAGTTTTTATTTTATTCAAAATTTCTAAATTGATTTCCATTACATAAACATCTTCTTTGCATACTATAGGATTAATTCTTCCTATAATTCCAATGCTTTTTCCGTCAATTGTTATTATAGCTGATTTTCCTGGATGTAAATCTTTTGGTATATTATTGTCTACTTTGAAACTATATCGACCTTCATATCCTAAATGATTTAATACTTCCTCTGCTACACCTTTAATTACATAAAAATCAACTGATTGTGTTTTAAGTCCAAGATTATATTCTCCTGTCATTAAGCAAGCAAGCTTGTTTTCTTCAACATAGTCATTTCCATCTTTATAAAAAGATTTTCCTATTTCAAAAATTGAGATATCTTGATTGTTTCTTGAACTGTTATATTGGTATATTTTATATAGTGCAGTTGACAAACTTTGTCTTAAAACACTTTTTTCTACTGTTAATGGTGATAGAATTTCAACTTTTTCATGCTCATTATTAGTGAACATTCCAGCCTCTTCAGGATTTACTAAAACATATGATAGTGTTTCATTTAAACCTAAATCCATCATTTTATTTCTAATCTCACGCTTTGTTTTATCATATGAACCTTTTTTTACTGGAAGTGCTAGATTTCTTCCTTCAATATTATCCACACCATATATTCTGCCTACCTCTTCAATTAGATCTTCTTTTATTGAAATATCTATTCTTCTCTTTGGAACAATAACTGTTATCTTATCATCTTTTTCTTCAGTTTCATACTCAAAACCTAGTTTTCTAAACACATCTAAAATATCTTTTTTATCAATTATTGTTCCTAATACTTTATTAATCTTCGAGACAGTTATATCAACTTTTGAATACTCTTTTTCTATTTTATCATATTTAGAAATTCCTTCAATTACTTTCCCTTCAGCATATTTTTCAAGTAAATGGCATGCTCTTTCTATGGCAATATATGTTCTATTAGGATTTAATCCCTTTTCAAATCTATTGCTTGCTTCACTTCGTAATACTTTATTTGATGTTCTTCTAACTTTGACACTATCAAAAATTGCAGATTCTATAATTACATTTACAGTATTATCTGTTATTTCTGTATCTAGTCCTCCCATAACCCCAGCTAGCCCAATGCTTCTTTCTCCGTCTGATATTACTATGTCATCAGAATTCAAAAGTCTTTCTTGCCCATCAAGTGTTGTCAACTTTTCTTCTTCTTCAGCCATTCTTACTTCTAGCATTCCATTAAGAGTATCTGCATCATAAAAATGTAGAGGTTGACCAGTTTCAAGCATAACATAGTTACTAATGTCAACAACATTGTTAATTGGTCTAATTCCTGAAGCCATTAGCTTTTCCTTAATTTCTGCTGGGCTTTCCTTTATTTGAACATTCATAACTTTCTTAGCTAAAAATAATTTGCAATTGTCTGTATTTATTTTTAATTTAAAGTTTAGTTTTTTATCTTTTTCAATTTTTTCTGTCATATCTGCTATTTTTTCTTCTACGATAGCAATATCATTTTCAGGTAATTTATAGTCTCCTGATTTTTCCAATGTTTCTTCACTATACTCTTTATGATTTAAATCAATTTTCTTGACTTTTTTATCGTAGATACTACCTACTTCATATGCCATTCCTAAAATACTTAATAAGTCACCTCTATTGGCTGTTAAATCAAAATCAACAACATAGTCATTCCATCCCATATATTCTATTGGATCTTCACCTATAGGTGCATCATCATCTAATTCATGTATTCCTGCTTTATCTTCTTCTTTCAAGAATTTACTATCCAATCCAAGTTCAGCAATTGAACACAACATTCCGTTTGATTCTTGTCCTCTAATTATAGTTTTCTTTATTTCTCCACCCGGAAGTTTTGTCCCATCTGGGGCAACTATTACTTTTATTCCTTCTCTAACATTTGGGGCTCCACATACTATTTGAACTTTTTTATTTCCTAAATCTACTTTGCAAACATGTAAATGATCGGAATCTGGATGGCTTTCGCATTTTTCAACTTTACCTATTAATAATCCATCTACATTAATAAATCTTTCTGCCGAGTCATATTCATTTCCTAATTTAGTCATCTTTTCTGAAAAATCAATTATATCTATGTCTTTATCTATGTCTAGATAATCTCTTAAAAAATTAATACTTAATAACATAATTTATATCATTCCTTTCTTTTAGTTACCTGATTACTATTTATCCATTCTGTCAAATTGGCTTAAAAATCTTACATCGTTTTCATATAATAGTCTAATATCTGTTATTCCATATTTAAACATTGCTAACCTATCAAGTCCTGTTCCAAAAGCAAATCCACTATATATATCAGGATCATAGCCATTCATTTTCAAGACATTTGGATGTACAATTCCAGCACCTAGAAGCTCAATCCATCCAGTTCTTTTGCACAAATTACATCCTTTTCCTCCACATTTAAAGCAGCTAACATCTACTTCGTAAGAAGGCTCTGTGAATGGAAAGTAGCTTGGTCTAAATCTAAGTTGTGTATTCTCCCCTAGCATATGTTTCATAAATATTTCTAATGTTCCTTTTAAATCAGCAAATGAAATATCTTTATCAACAACCAATGCCTCAACTTGATTGAATTGATGAGAATGAGTTGCATCATCTTCTCTTCTATATGTCTTTCCAGGTACAATCTCCCTAATTGGACCTTTCTCTTTATTTCCCATTAATGTTCTAGCTTGAACTGCAGATGTCTGTGTTCTCAATAAATGCTCTGTTGTTATATAAAAACTATCTTGCATATCTCTTGCAGGATGTCCTTTTGGTAGATTCAATCTTTCAAAGTTGTATTCATCAGTTTCAAGCTCTGGTCCCTCCATAACATCATATCCCATCGAAACAAATAAATCTTCAATTTCTTCAATTACTCTATTTAAAGGGTGTTTGCTACCTTTTTTTATTTTTGATGCAGGAAGAGTGACATCAATTCTTTCTGATTCTAATTTTTTATTAATCTCTTCTGTCTTATATTGATCTTCTTTTTCAGCAATCTTTGATTGAACCTCTTCTTTCGCTTTATTTACTAGACTTCCAAATGAAGGTCTTTCTTCTTTTGGAAGAGTTCCCATCATTTTTAAAATAGCTGTTAGTTCACCCTTTTTACCTAAATACTTTACTCTTACATTATCTAATTCTTTCAAATCAGAAGTATTCTCAATCTCATTTAATGCATTTTTTTTGATTTCATCAATTTTCTCTTTCATCATAACCTCCTAAAATATTAGTTCTTTAAAATTCATAATTTCCTACTTTATGAGAGATAAAAGGTCTCCCTATGTATACACATAGGGAGACCTTTTATCTCTGTACCACCTAATTTCATTAATCTAAAAAGACTAACCTCATTTTGCTATTACGTAGCAAGCGTTCTTTCCTACTTACATATTTGCTTTCAAAAAGACCCTCAAAAGTGAAATTTCAGTAAATGCATATGATTTTTTCCACCATCAAATCTCTCTATAAATATGTTACTCATTTACCTACTTTGCTTTATCAACGGTTTTTCTATTCAATTGTATTATATAATAGCACAAATTTAAGATTATTTCAAGTACTACTAGTTCTTTTATTCCTCTTCTTGACTATTTTCACTTGAAAAAGATGTTTTTATAATTGTAATAATATATAAGCATATTGCTATTGGTAAAGTCATACTGTTAAAAGGAATTCTTCCTATTGCATATAAACTATAAAACAATCCTTCAACAGCGACAACTCCAACTAATAAGTCTAACATTTTTCTAGCTCCTCTATACCTAATTGCGTAAAATGCCATAACAAGTAGAAGAGATAATCCGATTGGAATAATATATGGTTCTACTAGTGTTCTAAGCTTAATGTTTGATATATGTTCAACTTTAAAGTCACTTACTTCTAATTCAGATTCATATTTTTCATTTAATTTATCTTTCAATTGTGTTAATTTATCATCATCATATTCTTTAACTTTTATCTCTGCACTATCATCAAAGAATTCTAATCTTTGAACTATATACTCTTTTCCCCAGATTTCTTCAACAATTTGTTTTATATCATCTATATTTATTGAATCTTTTTCAGTAACACTAATTGTGTATCCTTCGCCATAATATAAATCAACATTTAATCCTTTAACAAATGTCATTACTATTGCTACTGCAAATATCACAGCTAATAATATATATATTATTTTGTTTTTCATTGTTTATTTTCCTTTCAATTGTAATCTAATCTAATATCTTATTTAATAATACGTTATATAATAAACTGATTATTATTCCCCAGAACATTGTCATTCCAAAACTTAATAACTGAGCCCATTGAGTAAAACAGAATACAATTGCTATGATTAATTGTGGAATTGCAATCATAGTATATTTCATTAATATCTCTTTCATAGCTTTTTGTTTTTCTTTTTCAGTCAATCCATCTTCTTTAAGTTTATCTAATTTTATATAATTATATATACTGTTAAGTAAGTAGCAAAGTCCAATAGCAAGTATTCCCAATACTGATAATGTCACATTTGTAAATCTTAAAACAATCAATAATACTGCAGTATAGCCAACAAATAAAACTCCTGTCAACATTCCTTTTAGTCTATATTTGATTATCATTAACAAAATAATTGCCAAAGCAATACCTATTTCAACATATACTAGAGCCTTAATATCTTTTTCTTCTATAGTTGATGATACATAAGTATTTCCTTTAATTTCATATTTAACAGGTAGTTCCTCATTCTCTATTATTGCTGCTAAATTATAGGCACTATATAATTCATCATTACTTTCATCTGTAGAAGTTCCAAGAGTTAGAGATAAAACTCCATTGTCAATTATTTCATCAAAACTTGTTGTCATCATAGTAACATCATCTATATTTAATGTTATCTGTTTTCCTTCTGAGTCTTTGTTCTCCTCATCTTCTGAACTATCTTCAGCCTTGTTTTCTTCTTCATTCTCTACTTCTTCATTTTCTTCGTTATTTTCTACATTTTCTTCTTCATTATTCTCTTCGTTTGATTCCTCATTTTTAGATTCTTCTTCCACATTGTTTTGATATGTTTGAGTTACATTTTTAAATTTATTTGTTCCCTTTGTATTGAAATAAATACTCATGTATGTTGTATTTGAGCCAGTTGCAGACACATTCTTTCCAACTTTAACTGTTCTTACATCAGCATTTGTAAGAAGTTCTTCTTCAGTTTTGCTATCTTTTATTGTAAACTTACCTTTTTGAGATAAGTCAGATAGTATAACATCTGTTTGATCATTTTCAGGAATAGTAATTACTATTCTACCAGTTTCTTCATCACAAGAAACTGAAAAATTGTCTACTTTTAAATCTTTTAATCTTTGTTTATAAATTGAAGCAGTCTTTTTATAATCTTCTTTATTGATTTCTGGTTTTTCCTCTTTTGATTCTTCATTTGAATCTTCTTGTTTTTCTTCACTATTCTCTGTTTCTTCTTTCTCTTCAGCGTTTTCTGTCTCATCAGATTTTTCACTTTCATCGCTGTCTTTTTCTTCAGCTACTTCTAAAGTAACTTGTCTATATCCCTTTAAATCAGTTCCTAATTGATAGTCAGGTATTCTATTGTCCATTTTGCCTTTGTTTCTATAATATATTCCACCAAAAGAAACTAAAGATACTAATATTACTGTTAGTATAACTAAAACTATGTTTAATTTTTTCTGCATTTTCATTTTTTATTTCCTTTCCATTTGCTTGATTTAAAGGCTTTATTTATTAATATTTACTCCAATTATTCCACCTACTATACCAGATAATATTGATATTACTAGCATTATTACTGTTTTTATATTAATACTGAATCCAGAAACTAATATGCTTGATATTAAATACAAACTAACCATATATATTAGTCCAACACTAAGTCCATTTATTAGTCCATTATTATTAATGCTTTTTGCACTAATTAAACTTCCTATAA
The DNA here is from genome assembly GCA_017510245.1 of Clostridia bacterium. Taxonomy (GTDB): domain Bacteria; phylum Bacillota; class Clostridia; order TANB77; family CAG-508; genus CAG-793. The sequence goes on along the minus strand of JAFWNQ010000015.1, from coordinate 23,281 downwards.
AAATACTTACTGAAGATATTACCATTACTAATGTTGTAACGTTCGTTTCAGCTATATTGGTATAAGTATATATCATCGACATTATCAATAGTAATATTAAGCTTATAGTTATTGAAATAAAACTGCCCTTTATTATTTTTATACTATTTTTTTGATTCTTTTCTTTTGTGTCTTTTTTATTAATTATTTTCATCTATACCTCCACTATAGTTTTATTCTATAGTGGAAGTACATGTGCAATAATACTATTTATTACTCTATTTTTCTGTCGTCAAGTCCAGCAATTGCCCACTTTTCAAATGAAACCTTATTTTTTTCTGGATATATTCTTACAATAACTCTATCCTCAATCACTTCATCGACTATTCCTGTTAATCCAGAAAAAGTAATAATTCTGTCATCCTTTTTTAAATTATCCTGCATTTTTTTTAATTCTTTTTGTTGTTTTCTTCTTTGCCATGTTCCTGCATAGAAAATGCTTAATACAATAATTACCAGTCCTACAGTTGATAGAATTTGCTCAATATCCATAAACTCTGTTCTCCCTTTCTTTATCATTGCATACTTTGTACATACTGTTGATAATATTGTTCTAGTACTTGCTGTTGTTCTTCCTGTGACATTTGTTGCAATGCTTGTTTTTGTGCATCAGTCATTTGATTATAAATCTGTTGAATTATTGCATTCTTATCATTTGCCCCTGTTGTCTGTTGTTGTTCTTCTTGCTGTTCTTGTGTAGAATTCTGTTGTTCGTCTGTTGTATTAGAATCTTCTTGTTGATTATTTTCTGTATTTGTATTATTTTTTTCTCTCTGCTCTTTCCAATAACTAACAATATCTATTTCCTGGCTTTGATATTTGATATAATATGTAGTTTTGTTTTCCATAGTAAAAGCATATGCCTCTTCGGCTAACGGATTCATAATTGTTTCACCTTTAAGGTTTATTATTCCATACCTTTTAATTTCATTGTTCTCATTTTTCTCGTCAACTTCAACAACGATTCCATCAAGTTCTGGAATAATTACAATTCCAGAAGTATTTGCATCCTTTGAAGTTAATTTACATCCTATTCCATCATATTTCGGAACAACTATTTTTTCTCCACTGATGCTGATAATTCCCCATTTTTTATTAATCATAACTGGAATACATTTTTCATATAAGATAAATCTATTCTTTATATTAAAATCTTCAAATTCTAAATCCAATCCTATTTGATCATAGTCTTCATGTACTATTGTTTTTCCACTTTCATTTACTATTCCCTTTTTTCCATTTTTAGAGTACAAATATAATCCAAGGTTTTTATCTATTTCTTCTATCTCATCATATTCAGGTTTAATTTTTGTAATTCCATCTTTACTAATAATGCCAAATTTGTCATCTTCTGTCTTTACAATAAAGTCTTCAACCCCTTCAACAAACTCAATAGTTTTATATCTTTTAGTTATTACCTCACTAAGTGATTGTGAATCTGAATTATACAATGATACACCAAATAATCCTTTTTCATCACTATCTCTCGTAATAACCAAGTTAGAAAGCAAAGCTTTTTGATTGTTAAATAACATATAGTCAGTTAATTCTGTACTTCTTCCATCATCTTCATTCTTAGTTAGATATGCTTCACTAAAAGAATCTTCATAGCTTTTTGTTAAATATGGTAAATTTGTTATCGTTATAGTATTAGTTTTTTTATCATAATCTGCAAGTGTATTAAATGCTCTTTTCATATCCTTTATGTTAATATATAGTCTGTCAGATCTATTTACAACTGAATCCTCTAATTCAAAAGTCTTATACTCTGAGTTTTCAGGTTTATATTTTCTTATCTCATTAGAGCCAGATTTAAATGTAACAACTTCAAGTTGATTTTTATTAATTCCATAACAACTATTAGTATCTTCTGTATACTGCTTATACTCACCATTTTGAATTTCATAATTAACTTTTGGTCCTATATCTCTTATAGATAAATAAACTTCATCCTTTTCTTCATCAAAAACAACAGCCTGTTCATTTGCTTCTAATTCAGAGTTACTTGTTCCATCAATTCTAATTTTTAATTTTTCATCAGTTATTCTTAAAGAATATATATATATAACTACTGCAATTATTATTAATACTAATGCAAATGCAATAATAACAATCAAACTATTCTTCAAATTCTTAACTTTGTTATCTTCGTTTGGATTTTCCTGCATTAGGTCCATATTTTCTTCCTCCTATTACTGGTTTAAAAATAATTATTTTATAAAACCTTGTTATTATCTTTGGTGTAACCATATTTTTCATAAAAGTCTTCAGCAAAATTTTTCAAGTTGTCATTCTCGATTTCTATTCTAACTCTTTCCATTAAATTAGTCAAGAATTTTATATTATGAATTGATAATAATCTTGCTCCTAATATTTCTTTACATTTAATCAAATGCCTGATATATGCTCTTGTATAATTTCTGCAAGTATAACAATCACATTCATTGTCTAAAGGTGTAAAGTCATGTTCATAAGTTGCATTTCTGACTACAACTTTTCCATGTGATGTCATTGCTGTTCCATTTCTAGCAATTCTAGTTGGCAATACACAGTCACACATATCTATCCCTGCTAAGGCCGCTTCAATTAAGTAGTCCGGACTTCCAACTCCCATTAAATATCTAGGTTTATTTTCAGGCAATAGCGGTGTTGTATATCTTAAAATATCCAAAAACTCTTCTTTGGGTTCTCCAACACTTATTCCTCCAATAGCATAACCCGGAAAGTCCATTGCAATTAAGTCATTAGCTGATTTTTCTCTAAGATCTTTATAGAATCCACCTTGTACAATTCCAAATAATGCCTGATCAGTTTTATGAGACTTTTTACATCTTTCTGCCCATCTAGTTGTTCTTTCCATTGAGTCTTTTGTATATTCATAACTAGATGGATAAGGGCAACATTCGTCAAATGACATTATAATATCTGCACCAAGATTTTCCTCAATTTCCATAACTTTTTCTGGAGAAAAAAAGTGTTTACTACCATCTAATTCTGATTTAAACTCAACTCCTTCTTCATAAATCTTTCTTAAAGCACTTAGGCTAAATACTTGAAAACCTCCACAATCAGTTAGAATTGGTTTATTCCAGTTCATAAACTTATGAAGACCACCTGCTTCTTTTACTAACTTATCCCCAGGTCTAAAATATAAATGATATGTATTACCTAAAATAATTTGACCGCCATTTTCTTCAACTTCTTCTGGTGTCATTGATTTTACTGTAGCTTGTGTTCCTACTGGCATAAAAATTGGTGTTTGAATATCACCATGAGGTGTATGTATCACCCCTCTTCTTGCACCACTGTTTTTATCTTGATGTAATAATTCGTAAGTTATCATATTTTCTCCTTTTTCTTTCTATCTAATAAACATAGCATCTCCAAAACTAAAAAATCTATATTTTTCTTCAACTGCATGTTTATAAGCTTTCATAATATAATCTCTTCCTGCAAATGCTGATACAAGCATTATTAAAGTTGATTCAGGCAGATGAAAATTTGTTATTAGTCCATCAATACATTTAAATTTATATCCTGGATAAATATATATTCCTGTATCTCCCTCACATTCCTTAACCATTCCATTTTCATCAGATATTGTTTCCAAAGTTCTACATGATGTAGTTCCAACTGCAATAACTCTATTACCTGAAAGCTTGGCTTTATTAATTTTTTCTGCATCTTCTTTTTTTATATAATAGTGCTCTGTATGCATATGATGTTCTTCTATGTTTTTTTCTTTTACAGGCCTAAATGTTCCTATTCCAACATGAAGAGTAACATTTGCTATCTCAATTCCTTTTTCTTTTATCCTATTAAACAATTCAGGTGTAAAGTGTAATCCTGCTGTTGGTGCTGCAGCCGATCCATCATATTTTGCATAGATTGTTTGATATCTATCATTTTCCTTAAGACTCTCATGTATGTATGGAGGAAGTGGCATTAGTCCTATTTGATCAAGAATTTCATTAAAAATCCCATCGTACTTGAATTCAACTATTCTAGTACCATCCTCTGTTGTTTCCATTACTTCTGCATTAAGTAATCCATCACCAAATTTTACTTTAGCACCTTTGTGAAGTTTATTTCCTGGTCTAACCATTGCCTCCCACATATCTCCTTCGATATTTTTGAGAAGTACAAACTCAACATTAGCTCCGGTTTCTTTCTTTCCATACAATCTTGCAGGAATGACTTTTGTATTATTTCTGACAATGCAATCTCCTGGTTCTAAATAATCGACAATATCTTTAAAGATCTTGTCTTCAATTGTTAAATTCTTTCTGTCAAGTATCATAAGTCTTGATTCATCTCTATTTTTAATTGGAACCTGAGCTATCAATTCTTCCGGCAAGTCATAATTAAAATCTTTTAACTCCATTATCTCCTTCCTTCTTGTGCAGAAAGGGACGTCCTTTTTCTGCACAAATGTGCAACTTTTGCGCGTCCCTAATTGCATAAATGTGCAGTTTGGGACATCCCTTATGCAATAAATATTAATTTATAATTCTTCTTATTTTTTCTCTACTAACTCCTAAGTATTTCGCAATTTTTACATTGGATAATTGGTATACGTGTTTTAATCTAGAAGCAATTGGAATTAGTAATGTATTATCCACTTTAAATTCTATAATGTTTCTTTTTCTTGCATCTAAATAGTTATTAATATCTTTTATTATTTCTCTATCTCTGTCATCTTCATATTCTATAAAAAACAATTCTGTTTTTCTATTTTTATGTGCATTTTCATATTCTAATTCATTATTAAACAATCTATTAAAAATCTTTCTATTTTGTTTTATAAAGCTCAAATAGCTTGAAAATTTATAATTATAAGCCAACTCACATAATCCTGCATTTACAGGATTGTTATGAATGTACAAAATACAATTATATAAATAATTAATATCCATAATTGCCTGAGATTCAAATCTGTTTCTATACACAAAGCCTACTCTTTCATTGTTCTTATTGTAATATATTCCATATGATGTATTCAGCTTATGCATATATTTTGTTAAATTTTCAATTGAACTCGTTTTGAGTAGAATATGTGCATGATTATTCATTATACAATAAGCTATTATTGTTATTTTATACTCTGATTTATTATTTCTCATTAGTTTAATGTATTCATTTTTTTCTCTTTCTTTATCAAAAATACTGCTTTTATTTATTCCTTGAACCATTATGTGAAAAACTTGGTATTCTTTGTATTCTTTCCTTGAGATTCTGGGCATTTATTTCCTCCTTAATTAAAATAATTGCCCCCATTTTTATATTAATCACCTTTCATCATAAAAGGGGTGTCCCTTTTTGCACATTTGTGCAGAAAAAGGACGTCCCTAATTGCATATTATTTGCAGACTGTTGCACAGCGGTGACATAATCCATTTTCTAAATGATCATGGTATTGCCAGCATCTTTCACATTTTTCTCCTGTTGCATGCTCTACAGTTACTTCTATTTCTTCTAAGTTATCTTTTGCAACAAGTTTTAGTCCTGAAACAATTAAGACTTCTTTAACTAGTTGCTCATTGTCTTTTAAGAACTTATATTCTTCTTGATTTGCTCTTATTGTAACTAATGCATCTAATGAATTTCCTATTGTTTTGTCTGTTCTAGCTAATTCTAGTTGTTTTGCAACTGTATCTTTTATTTCAATTAGTTTATCCCATTTCTTACTTAATTCTTCATTATCCCATTTCATATTAACCTCAGGATATTCAGTAAGCATTGGGCTTTCAACTTTTTCATTTTTTGTGTGTTGCATTGATTTCCATATTTCTTCGGCTGTGAAGCATGTCATAGGTGTTAATATTTTTACCAAAGCATTTAATATATAGTACATTGTAGTTTGTGCAGCTCTTCTTTCAATTGAGTCAGCTTTCTCTGTATATAATCTATCTTTTATAATATCAAGATAAAAACTACTCATATCTACAACACAGAATTGGTTTACATGATGATAGCAAGCTTTAAAATTAAATCTATCGTATTCTTTTATGCAATTGTCTACTAATCTATTAAGTCTTGTTAAAGCCCATTTATCAATTTCTTGTAATTTTTCATATTCAACTGGTTCATCAGGATTAAAATCATAAGTATTTCCTAATATATACCTTGCTGTATTTCTTATTTTTCTATAAACATCAGAAATTCCTTTAAGAATATCATCTGATAAATTAACATCCATTGCGTAATCAGATGAAAGTACCCAAAGTCTCATTATGTCTGCACCATATTTGTCACATACATCTCCAGGTGCAATTCCATTTCCTAGACTCTTAGACATTTTCTTTCCTTCACCATCAACAACCATTCCACAGCATAGTACTTCCTTGTATGGTGCCTTGTTTTGTGTTGCTACAGAAGTTAATAGTGATGATTGGAACCATCCTCTGTATTGGTCATTTCCTTCCAAATACAAATCTGCTGGGTAGTCTAGTCCTCTTTCGACTAAAACACTTTGATGTGTTGATCCAGAATCAAACCAAACATCCATGATATCTTTCTCTTTTTCAAACTCTGTACAACCACACTTAGAGCATTTTGCCCCATCTGGCATTAGTTCTTTTGCTTCTTTAGACCACCATACGTTTGTTCCTTCGTCTCTAACTATATTTTGTATTTTATTAATTGACTCTTCAGTTACATATGGCTCATTACAACTTCTGCAGTAGAATATTGGAAGAGGGACTCCCCAAGTACGTTGTCTTGAAATACACCAGTCATTTCTTCCTTTTATCATATCTGTCATTCTATCCTCGCCCCAATCTGGATGCCAAGTAACTGTTTTTATAGCTTTTAAAACATCCTCTCTAAATCCATCAATTGAAGCAAACCATTGGTCTGTAGCTCTAAAAATAACTGGATTTTTACATCTCCAACAATGTGGATATGAATGCTCAATCTTTGTGTCTTTTAATAAATAATTTTTTTCTCCAAGCCATTTAGTAATCTCTTTATTTGATTTTGCATAGAACATTCCATTGAATGGACCTGCTCCTTCTCCCTGAACACCTTTTGCATTTACAGTAACTATAATTGGTAAATCATCTTTTAAACCTTGTGCATAGTCCTCTTTACCATAACTTGGTGCTGTATGTACACATCCTGTACCTTCTACTAAGTCAACATTAACAGTGACTTCACTTCCAAGTACCACTTTAGATGTTCTATCTAAGAATGGATGTTTACAAAGTGCTCCTTCAAATTCTTTGCCTTTAAATGTTTTTACTGTTCTATATTCTTCAATTCCAACAAGTTCCATAACTTTGTCAACTAATTCTGTAGCTATTATTAGTTTTTCTGAGTTGCCTCCATCTATAGCTTTTAGCCCATCAGGATATGTTACTTTAATTAAGCTGTACTCAAATTCAGGTCCAATTGTTATACCTGTATTGCCTGGAAGTGTCCATGGAGTTGTTGTCCAAATTACAACAGATGCATCTTTACATTCAAAAACACCTTTTGAATCTATAACAGGAAATTTTACATATATTGATGTTGAAGTTACATCTTTGTATTCAATCTCTGCTTCTGCTAAAGCAGTTTCACAGTCTGTACACCAATAAACTGGTTTTAAGCCTTTATATATATAACCTTTTTTATACATATCTCCGAACACACCAATTTGTCTAGCTTCAATTTTATGGTCATATGTAATATAAGGATTATCCCAATCACCTAATACTCCTAGCCTTTTAAATCCTTCAGTTTGGATATCTTTATAGTTTGAAGTAAATTCTTTACATGTATCTCTAAATTTTGTTACAGGTATTTTTGTTCTATCTAATCCTAATTTTTCAATTGCTTTTTTCTCTGTGGGCATACCATGTGTATCATAACCTGGAACAAAAGGAGAATAATAACCTCTCATTGACTTATATCTTATTATTGTATCTTTTAAAACCTTATTTAAAGCATGACCTGCATGAATCTCACCATTTGCATATGGAGGTCCATCATGTAAAACATAATGTTTATGTCCTGCATTTTTCTTTAATACTTTTTCATATAATCCATTTTCAAAGACCTCTTTTTGAATCTCAGGTTCTTTTTTAGGTAGTCCACCTCTCATTGGAAAATCTGTTTTTGGTAAATTTAGCGTTGTTCCATAATCCTTTTTCTCTTCACTCATTTTGAATCCTCCTAATTTATTAATAACATATACACTAATAATCTAGCTTTTCGCTAATGATATTTTCAACTTCATTAATATCAACTCTAACTTGTTCCATTGTATCTCTATCACGTATTGTAACTTTGTTGTCTTCAAGTGTGTCAAAGTCTACAGTTACACAATAAGGTGTACCTATTTCATCCTGTCTTCTATATCTCTTTCCAATTGAGCCTGATTCATCGTAATCACAGTTAAACTTTTTAGATAGTTTTTGTAAAACTTCTGTTGATTTTTCACTAAGTTTCTTTGATAGTGGCAAAACTGCAACTTTATATGGTGCTAGTGCTGGATGTAAGTGTAGTACTACTCTACTATCGCCTTCTCCTAAATCTTGTTGTTCATAGCTATTACATAAGAATGCTAATAATAATCTATCTACACCCACTGATGGTTCTACTACATAAGGTACATATTTTTCGTTTGTCATTGGATCTGTATATGATAAATCTTGTTTTGAAAACTCCATATGTTGTTTTAAATCATAATCTGTTCTATCAGCAATTCCCCATAACTCTCCCCATCCAAATGGGAATGCAAATTCTATATCTGTTGTTGCTTTGCTATAAAAAACTAATTCTTCTTTAGCATGTTTTCTAAATCTAATGTTTTCTTCTTTCATCCCTAATTCTAACAAGAAATCTTTACAATATTTTTCCCAATATTCAAACCATTCAATGTCTGTTCCTGGTTCGCAGAAAAACTCATATTCCATCTGTTCAAATTCTCTTGTTCTAAAAATAAAATTGCCTGGTGTAATTTCATTTCTAAAAGCTTTACCTATTTGTCCAATTCCCATAGGAACTCTTTTTCTTGAACTTCTCATTATATTTTTAAAATTAACAAATATCCCTTGACAAGTTTCTGGCCTTAGGTAAACAGTTGATGTAGCATCTTCTGTAACTCCTTGGAATGTTTTAAACATTAAATTAAACTGCCTAATATCTGTAAAATCATGTTTTCCACAGTTTGGGCAATTAATATTGTGGTCATCTATAAATTTTATTAATGCTTCGTTTGACATTCCATCACCACATATATCTTCACCGTTTTCTTCTCCCCACGCTTCTATTAACTTATCAGCTCTATGTCTTGTTTTACAAGATTTGCAATCTATTAATGGATCTGTAAATGTTGATAAATGTCCTGTTGCTTTCCAAGTTTCTGGATTCATTATTATTGCAGAATCTAATCCTACAGAATCATTTCTTTCATGTATGAATTTTTTTAACCATGATGATTTAATATTATTTTTAAGCTCAGTTCCAAGTGGTCCATAGTCCCAACTATTTGCTAATCCGCCATAGATTTCAGATCCCGAATATATAAAACCTCTATTTTTACATAATGATACTAGTGTTTCCATGTCTTTTACCATAATTTATCACATTCCTTTCTGAAGCATATATACAAAATGACACACTTCTCATAAATAACATGTATATTTTATCATTTTTTGCCTTATGTGGCAATACTTTCGATAGTTTTTTGTGTAAAATAAAACAGCACTTAATTCTTTAATAATTCAACTTCATAAAAATTTGAATTTTGTTTTCTTTAATACATTAAAAAGGCGACCAATGGTCGCCCCTTCACTTTTTATTTATTACTTTTCACAAACATAATCATCTAGTGTCTATTCAACATAAACTGTTTTTGGGTCTGCGAAATCCTCTTCAATAGTAAATGTTTTTGCTGGAGTTCCGTTAAATGTTACCTCAACTTTTTGCCCAACATTTCCTTCAATCTTTATAGTCTTTTCACCTCCTGCTTTAATAGTTTCTTCCTTAACTCGAGTATTATCTATTAATACCATAACTTTAACATCTTTACTCTCCTTAATTTCGTTATCACTTGAAGATCCTGGTGCAGTTATTTCTAAGTTAATCTTTTTAGTTTTTGGCTTTGCTTTTTCTATTTTGTTAACAACTATATCAACTGTTGTTCCTTCTGTTACTTCTTTTCCTTGATCTATACTTTGTGAAATAACTTTTCCGTCATCTTTGCTTTCATCACTCTTATAAGTAACATTTACTTTTAATTTTGCATTTGATAAAGTTGCTTTTGCTGTTCCTTCATCCATATCTATTACTGTTGGAACTGTTGTTTTCTTTGCCCCTTTACTTACTATTATTTTTACAGTATCTCCAGATCTTACTAAAGTTCCAGCTTTTGTTTCTTGTTTTATTACAACTCCCTCATCAACTGAGTCACTATTTTCTTCAACTTCCTCTAAGGTAATTCCAAGTTCTTTAGCAATCTCCCTAATGTCTTCTATTTTTTCTCCCTTAAAGTCAGGTAACTCATTAGTTTCAGGTCCCTTGCTAAGAATTATCTTTATAACTGAGCCTTCTTTTATTTTTTCTCCATCTTTGTATTGAGGGTCTTGTGAAATAACTTTTCCTTCTTCAACTGTACTACTTGCCTGTGGATCACCTAGTTCTAATGTTATTTTTAAATCATCTGCAATTTGCTGTGCTTCAGCTTGAGTTTTTCCAACAAGATTTGGTATGTTTACTTTCTTTGTCACTCCTCCATCTAATATTATTTTAGTAGTTAAGAATACTACAAAAAATAATAATACTAAACTTAATCCAATTACAGCTATTTTCGTTTTAGGATGATTTCTCCAAAATCCTGTTTTTGTTCTTGTTCTAGCTTCTCTGCTACTTCTAATATCGTCATCTGATACAGCTTGCATTATTCTAGTATATCCACCATCTTTGTTTTCAATTATAACAAAGTCCCCATCAGGATCTTTTAGTGCTTCACTTAAATCAGCAAGCATTTCCGTGGCTGATTGGTATCTGTTGATTGGATCTTTTTGCATTGCTTTCATTACAATGTCATTAACTGCAGAAGGAATCTCGTCATTTATCTCTATTGGTTCAATAACTTCTTCTTGCATATGTTTTAATGCAACAGACACTGGAGTATCTGCATCAAATGGAACCTTTCCTGTCAACATTTCATACATTACAACACCAAGAGAATATATATCTGACTTAGCATCCGTAACACTCCCTTTAGCTTGTTCTGGCGAAAAATAGTGTACTGATCCTATTGTTGTTCCAAAAGCAGTTATTGTTGAATTAGAAACAGCCTTTGCAATCCCAAAATCAGTAACTTTAGCAGTTCCATCTTCATTTATAATTATATTATGTGGTTTTATATCTCTATGAATAATGTCATTTTTATGAGCCATCTCTAAGGCTGATGCAATTTGAATTGCTATATTTACTGCCCATTTCCAAGATAAAACACCATCTTTATTAATAATCTGTTTTAGTGTTTTTCCTTTTATTAGTTCCATAACAATATAATGAATGTTGGTTTCTTCCTCATATCCTACATCATATATTGAAACTATATTGGGATGTTGTAAATTAGCTGCAGCTTGAGCTTCAGAATTAAACCTTTTTATAAACTCTGAGTCAGTTGTAAACTCATCCTTTAATACTTTCACAGCAACATTTCTATTCAAAACATGATCTTTAGCTTTGTATACTGTTGCCATTCCACCATTACCAACTTCTTTTAGAATCTCATATCTATTACCAATAATCTTTCCAATTACATTCATTTTAAATTTATCCTTTCTAGGTATTGAAATAATTGTTATCTAATAATTATAGCTGTAATGTTATCTTTACCACCTAAATCATTTGCTTTTTGCACTAACATTTTAGTCGCATCAGTAGGGTTTTCCAAAATAATGTTTTTAATTTCGTCTTCTGATACCATATTAGTTAATCCATCAGAACACATCAAAATAACATCACCTTTTAAAAATCCCTTGACAGTAGTATCTGGTTCAATAAACGGTTTAACCCCCAGTGCCTTCATAAGCATATTTTTCTCTGGGTGAGTTATACTTTCTTGTTTTGTAATTTTACCTTCGTCCAATAGTTGTTGGACATAACTATGGTCTTTTGTTATTTTTCTAAAGAAATTATTTCTTAATCTATATATTCTACTATCACCAATATGAGATATATATGCTCTACTCTGATAAATTAAACACACATCAAGAGTAGTGCCCATTTTTTTCAATTCTTCACTTGATTGAGCTTTTTCATATACTATCATATTTGCATATTGGCTACTATCCTTTATTAAGTCTATTAATGATTCTCTATCCTTATTCGCTTTATCAAAATTACTTAAAATATAGTTTTTGGCAGAGTCTACTGCTAATTTACTTGCAATTTCACCACCATTGTATCCTCCCATACCATCTGCAACAATATAAATCTGGACAGGATCATCTGGATAACTTATAAAAAAGAAGTCCTCATTTATTTCTCTAGCTTCTCCCACATCTGAGGTTGCAAAAGCTTTTGGCATAAAATATTCTCCTCCTAATAATACTAAAAATTTTAATCTTTAGTTTGTTTTATATTTTTTCTTCTGAGTTGTCCACAAGCTGCATCAATATCTGATCCAAGTTCTCTTCTTATTGTAGCTACAATTCCATGATCATTTAAGTAATCTCTAAACCTAATAATATTTTCTAGTGAACTCTTTTTATATTTTCCGTTTTCTATTTTGTTTATAGGTATAAGGTTCACATGGCAAAGCATTCCTTTTAACAGTTCTACTAATTCTTGAGCATTTTCTAGATTATCATTATTATCCTTTGCTAAAGCATATTCAAAAGAAACTCTTCTATTTGTTTTTTTAGTATAATATTTGCATGCATCTATTAGCTCTTCTATATTATATACATCATTCACAGGCATCATACTTGAACGTATTTTATTATTTGCACTATGTAATGAAATTGATAATGTACACTGAATGTTTTTATCAGCAAATTCATATATCTTTGGAACTACTCCACTAGTTGATACACTAATATGTCTTGCTCCTATATTCATTCCTTTATTATTGTTAAGTATTGCAATCGCAGTTAAAACATTTTCATAGTTGTCCATTGGTTCACCAATCCCCATAAAAACAACATTTGAAATTTTACAATTATTATCTTGTTCTATTGCTATAACTTGTTCAACTATCTCTCCAGCACTTAAATTTCTTACAAATGGAATACCTGTTGATGCACAAAATTTACATCCCATTTTACATCCTATTTGTGTTGAAACACATACAGATTTTCCATAGTGGTACTCCATCAAGACTGATTCAATTGCATTTCCATCTTGCAAGCCAAACAAGTACTTTTTTGTTCCATCTTTTGATTCTAATTTTTTTTCAATATTAAAATTACATATATCATATGATTTATTAAGCTTATCTCTTAATTCTAGTGATAGATTGGTCATCTCGTCAAACGATTTTACTTTATCTACATATAGCCATTTAAATATTTGTTCTGCCCTATATGGTTTCTCTCCAAGAAGTTCTAATTCTTTTTTCAAAGTATCTAAATCATAATCTTTTATATTTTTCATTTTTCCCTCATTTTGTCATACTTTTTTAGATAATAATCCTGTATATTTTATATCACAACTACTTATATATTGCAAGATTTTTTTCTTAATTATAACTTTTTTCATATAAAAAATATAAACAGCATTCTAAATTGTTAAGAATCATTAGAATACCCCTTTAATCTAGTTCATTTATCTACCTTATCAATGTTTTGTAAAATTATATTTATTTTTTATGCAAAAAAAAAATAGAGACAAATTATTAAAAATTTGTCTCTATAGGATTCATTTTACTGATGCTAATATCTCCTCTTTTTTTGTTATCCCAACAAATTCTTTTATCACCTCTCCATTTTTCATTACTACAATTGTAGGTATACTCATTATATCATATTTATCTGCTAATTCTGCATTTCTATCAACATCAATTTTTACAACTTTTACAGAGTCTTCTGTAGAAGCAATTTCTTCCATTATTGGTGATTGCATCTGACATGGTTCACACCAAGTTGCAAAAAAATCTATAATAACAGTTTTTTCAGATTTTAACACCTCTTTTTCGAAGTCTTCACCAGTTATTTCTAAAACACTCATAATACATCTCCTTATCAAATTAGTTGTTATTAACTCTTATATGTACATCATTTAATTGTTCTTCCGTTACTTCACTTGGAGAATTCATCATAACATCTCTTGCTTTTTTGTTCTTTGGAAAAGCTATTACATCTCTAATATTATCTGAATCAGTAATTAGCATTACCATTCTGTCCAAGCCTTCTGCTATTCCAGCATGAGGAGGCGTTCCATATTGAAAAGCTGTATATAGTGCTCCAAATTTTTCTTTAACATCTTCTTCAGTATAGCCTGCAATTTCAAATGCCTTAACCATTATTTCTGGATTATGATTTCTTACTGCTCCGGAAGCAACCTCATAGCCATTGCATACCAAATCATATTGATATGCTAAAATATCTAAAGGATTTTTTTCAGTAAGTGCTTCTAATCCACCTTGTGGCATAGAAAAAGGATTATGGCTAAAGTCAATTCGATTTTCTTCTTCATTGTATTCATACATAGGGAAATCTACTATCCAGCAAAATTTAAATACATTTTTTTCAATTAAATCTAATCTTTTACCTAATTCAATTCTAACTAGTCCAGCTATTTTTTGTGCAACTTTTAGTTCATCAGCAATAAAGAAAATAGCATCTCCAGCTTTTGCTCCAATTTCTGTTTTTATTTCATCTGAAACAAATTTTGATATTCCACCATTCAAATTATTTTCTTCATCTATTTTTACCCATGCTAGACCTTTAGCTTCGGTATTCTCCACAGCAAACTCTACCATAGAATCAAAAAATTTTCTACCCTGAGCTGCACCATTTGGAACAATAATAACTTTAATTGTTTTATCTTTAAATGCATTAAACTCTGTGTTTTTGAATAATTCAGTAGCATCACCTATTATTAATGGGTTTCTTAAGTCAGGCTTGTCTATACCATATTTGTCCATAGCTTCATTATAAGTAATTCTAACAAATGGTCCTGAGTCTACTTTCCAATTGGAATTTTTCTTGTAAACATTTGGAATAACTATCTCTGTAACTTTAAATACATCTTCCTGTGTTGCAAAGCTCATTTCCATATCTAGCTGATAAAACTCACCTGGAGCTCTATCAGCTCTTGGATCTTCATCTCTAAAACAAGGCGCTATCTGGTAGTATTTATCAAAACCTGATACCATTAATAATTGTTTAAATTGTTGTGGAGCTTGTGGTAGTGCATAAAACTTACCTTCATGCAATCTGCTAGGCACAAGGTAATCTCTTGCTCCTTCTGGAGACGAATTAGCTAATATTGGAGTTTGAATCTCTGTAAAATTCAATTCTTCCATTTCATCTCTAATAGTTTTTATTATTCTTGACCTTTTTAGAATATTTTGATGAATCTTTTCATTTCTTAAGTCTAAATATCTATACTGAAGTCTTAAGTCTTCTCTTACAGATTCCCTGTCTATTTTTTCAGAATTAATTTCAAATGGTAGATTTGGATTGCACTTTCCTAGCACTTCAATTTCATTTGCCTCAACTTCAATTTCTCCTGTCGCAATATTATGATTTTTATTTAATCTTTCCACAACTTTTCCAGAAATACTAATAACTGATTCTGAATAAATTGAATTCATTTTTTCTTTAAGATTTTCAGAAGAAATAACTATTTGAGTTATTCCAAATTGGTCTCTTAAGTCAACAAATTGCATAGCACCCAAGTTTCTAATCTTTTGAACCCATCCTGCAATTTTCACATTTTCGTTAATATTTTTGATACTTAATTCACCACAGTTATAATCTCTATACATGTTAAAAACCTCTTTTTGCTATTACCTATTTTATTATTATCTATAAGTTCATTATATGCCTTTCCATTTGTAGTATTTTTCATAAAAGAATACAGCTAAAACTATTGCCAAAAACAATAATACAATTTTAATAACATCATTTGTTCCTGTTTGAGGAATGTTTGTAACACTTTCATTATTCTTATTTTGATTAACTGCATACCTGTTTTGATTATTAGAATTATTATTTGCATTGTTATTTGAATTATTAACTACAGTAGGTGTATTAATTAACACATTACTATTGTTGTTTTGCGTTTCGCCATTGTTTACATTGTTAGGAATATTCGCATTTTGATTATTATTGTTGTTATTATTTTTGTTATTATTATTGTTTCCACTATTTGATGAAGCAATTTCTATTGTTGTAGTTATATCTCCAATTTGAAATGCTTTATCGCCTTCCATAGTAAATCTTATACCTGTTAATTGTATGTTTTTGCTACCTGCACTAGCATCAGATTTTGCTGTAAAAACAAGTTTTGCAACAGTTTGGTCTGCTGTACTAGGCTCTAAACTAGTTCTTTGCATTGTAAGTCTATTTTCAATAAATGAAGTCTTAGACCATTCTTCATTGTCATCACCATATACAGCACATTCAAAAGTATCTGCGTCATAACTAATATAAGATTCAAAAATAATAATTCCTGTTTCAGCATTAATGTTCGATACTCTTACTTCATATATTACCGAATCTCCTGCATTCATTGTATTTTTATTGCTAACTAAATCAACATTACAACTGTAATCATTATCTGCCAATGATATAGTTGTAGAAAAGATCATAAATACTAATACTAAAAATAAGGTTCTTATCTTAACTTGATTTTTCATCTTTCCTCCTAATTGTATTTCTATTTTATATTAACACTTATACTTTTGTCTGCCGAGTAAAAAAAGCTATCATTATCAGTAGTAAATTTAACATTTTTTAGCTTAATTGTTTGTTGACCTTTTGTAGCATTCTCCTTAGCACTAATTGTAATTTTTGCGATTGTTTGATTTTCTGAGCTAGGTTGTAAATCCTTTCTCATTAATGTTACATATTTATCTACTAATCCAAGTTTGTCCCATTCCATTGTATCGTCGGTTTCAATTTCACAGTTAATTATACTTGAATCATAATCTAATAATGATTCAAACATTACTATTCCATTTCCTGCTTCAATATTTGATGCCTTTACTTCGAAAGTAATAGTTTCACCATTTTTTAGTTCAGTTTTATTTCCTACTAATTCTAAATCACAAGTTTGAGTTTCTTCAGAATAATAGCTGCTAATTGACTCATTAGTGTCATAACTATTAGCGGCAAATACATCATGTGAATCTGTCTCTATCAACGAATAGTCATTATTATATTTTGCTTTTAGCTTAGAATATAGTATTCCCAAAACGATGTTTAATATAATAGAAACAAGTAAAATTGTTCCTACTATTGCATAAACAATAAATTTTTTTAATTCAATTTTAATTACTCCCTTTTCAGGGGCTCTTCTGTCAGCGACTCTTCTATCTCCCATAATATTTCTCCTTTTGTAAAATTTTCTTTTTATTTATATCATATTTTTAATAATAAATCAATTTTTTATTAAAAATTTTTTACATTTTTTTTACATTTTTTTTACAAAATGATTTCTTCAATGATTTAGCAAAGTTTTCTATAAGATTTTAATTATATTTTTTCTAAAAAAAACTAAAGAAGGCTATTTTTATAAATAGTCCTCCTTTAATTATTATTTATATATAACTGCTGTTTCACCAGATCCTGCACTCAAAAATTTCGTCATATAATTCTCTGGATATTTACACATAGCGCCACCATCATGAGCATCATCTTTAGCATAAAAATATCCATTCTCATATTTATAAAACATTATACAATGATAATTAGGATGTGTTCTTGCTTTTCCACTTGGTTTATAAAACAATAGACTCTTTCCTCTTACAAGCCAAATGCATCCACCCTTTTTTAAAATATTCTTTGCTCCAGTTGCTGTTAGTTCAGAACTTCCAGATTTGATTCTTCTCTGTTTTAGCCCATATGAACTTGCCATACTAGTAATGTAAGGTCCTGTTGAGCCTCCAGTCATTTTTGATTTTCCATACTTTTTCACACAAGATTGATAGAACTTTTCTGGTGTTAGTGAATAATCTCCTGTTAGTATATTAATACAACAAGTCATAGCTGAGTGTGCACATATTGGCACTCCATCTGGAAAGTTTTTAGCTCCATTACTAACATGCTGAATATAATACAACTTATCAACTTTTGTTCCGGTGTGTCCATATACTTCTGCCTTTACAGTTATTTTACATTCTGCTTCTTTTCCGTTTGTTGTTCTTGCTACTATATATGCTGTTCCTGTAGTTTTCCCTACTACATTTCCGTTATTATCTACTGTTGCTATTTTGCTATTGCTACTACTCCAGTTTATTGTCTTATCTGTTGTATTACTTGGTTCTAATGTCGCATTTATTTTTATACTTTTTTGATTTGCATTTGGATATAATGTTGCTGTTTTTTTATCAAGTTTAATACTAGTTGGTCCTGAATCCACTTTTATTTTACACAGTTCACTCTTATTATTAACTGTCGTAGCTATTATGGTTGTCTCTCCTGTTGTTTTTCCTACTACTTTTCCATTTTGATCTACTGTTGCCACGCTTGTATTACTGCTAACCCACCTTACTGTTTTATCTGACGCTGTACTAGGTTCAACTGTTGCTGTTAATTGTAATGTTTTTTCCTTGTTCATATCTATCTTTGAGCTTGAACTGCTTAATGTTATATTGGTTGGACTTGTCTTTACTATTATCTTGAATTGTTCTTTTATTTTCGTTCCTTCTATTTCTGCCGTTATTGTTGCTTCTCCATTTTTCAGTGCTGTTACTGTTGCTGTTTCTCCTGATGCACTTATATATACTATATTACTGTTTCCATTTGTCCATTTCACCTTTTTATTACTAGAGGTGGCTGGCTGAACTTCTGCAATCAGTTTTTCTGTCTTTTTTTCACTCATATCTAAGCTTACGTTTGTTTTACTTAGTTTTAATCCCGTTGGACTTGTTGTAACAGTTACTTTACAGGTTTCTACTATATCTGTTCCTGCTATCTGCGCTGTGATTGTTGCTGTTCCATTTTTCTTTGCTTTTATTTTTCCATTAGAGTCTATTGTTGCTACTTCCTCATTGCTACTTCTTATCATTACAGATTTGTTTTTGGCATCTTTAGGTTCTACTTCAACTGCTATTTTCTTTTCTCTTTCTTTACTTAGGTCTATGCTTACATTTTTGTCCATGTTTATCTTTGTTGCTACTGTTTGTACTTCTACTTTACATACTGCTTCTTTTCCATTTGATGTTCTTGCTATTATGTTTGCTTCTCCATTTCCTTTTGCTGTTATCTTTCCGTTCTTATCTACTGTTGCTACTCTCTCATTACTACTTGTATATTTTATTCCTTTGTTGGTTGCTGTGCTTGGTTCTACTGTTGCTTTTATTATACTTTGTTTATTCTTACTTAAATCTAATTGTACATAGTTCTTATCTAATTTCACTCCAGTTGCACTTGTTTCTACTTTTACTTTTAGCTTTTTCTTGATTCCATTTGCTGTTTTGAAAGTTAGCTCAGTTTCTCCATTTTCTTTTGCCGTTATCTTACCTTCTCCATCTATTGTAGCTACTCTTTCGTTACTATTATCAATTTTTACTTCTTTGTTACTTGCATCTTCTGGTTCAACTCTTACTTCTAGTTTTACTGTTCTTCTCTCATTCAAATCAATTTTTACATCTTCTTTATTTATTACTATTGCCTTTGGATATGTTCCTACTCTTACTTTACTTGCTGCTTCTTTTCCATTCGATGTTCTTGCTATTAATATTGTCTCTCCATTTTTCTTACCTGTTATTTTTCCTTTTTCATCTACTTCTGCTACTTGTGTATTTACTACTTTCCATTCTATTTTTTCATTGCTTAATTCTTGTGGTTCTATTGTTGCTATAATTTGTTCTGTTTTACCTTTCTCTATGTCTATAACTGATTTATTTAACTTTATTGCTCTAACCTCAGCTTTTTGTTCTCCCATTTGACTATTATTTACTATTTCTATATTATTTGTTTCTGCTGTTTCATTTGTTATTTCTGTTGTACTATTTGTTTCTAAATCACTTCCCGTTGTATTCGTTATAGATACTTCATTTTTTGCATCTGCTGTTTCATTTATTTCAATTTCTTTTATTATTAGCCAATCTTTGTGTTTGCTTCCTATATCTTTTGGATTGCCCTTTGCAGCTATATATCTCAATACTGTGAGCATATCACTTGAATTTACCTCTCCATTTTGTGTTACATCTGCTATTAATAATTTTTCTCCTTTTAAAGACCATTCCGGATGTTCATTACTATTTTCTGTTACTATATGTCTTAACATATAAAGTAAATCTATTGAGTCAACTTTTCCATCGCGACTTATATCTCCCAGTATAGCACTATCTGTTGCATATGTATATTTAGATACTACTATTATCACAAAAATAAACATTACAAGTAATAATAATAGTTTTTTTACTCTTTCACTGTTCAATTTATATCCCTCCTTTCTTTTCTATAAAGAAAGTTTTTCTGCTTTTATTAAACCTTTTTTTACATATAATATTTTATACTACAACACTTTTTTATGCAATACTAAAAATCATTATTTAATAAAAAATCCATAAATAAAATTAGAAATCTAATCTTATCATAATACAATATATAATTACATTTTTTATAAATCCATGATTCATAAAATGACGGTTCTTTATAATTCGAACCGTCATTTTATATAATAATTTCTAAACTAATATCATTCTATTTAACTTCAACTTTACATTTTGCAGTCAACCCTAATACTCTAGCAGTTATTGTTGTAGTTCCTTTTGATTTTGCGGTAATCTTACCATTCTTATCAACTGTTGCAACTTTGTTATTAGATGAGTTGTAAGTAATTCCTCTATGCGATGCATTTCCTGGATTAATTGTAATCTTTACATTCTTTGTTTGTCCTACTTTTAATTCAGTACTTGTTGGTGATAGGCTAATACTATATGGTACATCTTTTCTTGGAGTATAAGAACAACCACTTGATGCATTATCCCAAGCATACCACAATGGTAATGGATTGTTTTCATCAAATATTACTACAGTACTATCGCTTGGAATGTTTTTATAAACATAGTATGCTGCTTCTTCATTCACTACAGTACATCCCATACTATAATAGCGCTGACTTAATGGTACATTGTTTGGATCTTTAAGTCTTGGGGCATATTCAAAACGTTGTACAGTAGCTGCAACGTGAGTATATCCGTATCTTGGATCTGCTAAATTGTACTTTGGATTAGGACCTACAAAGCATGATATCCATTTATTTCCATCTGCTGTTGGATGTTTGTCTATAATCCTTGTCGCTGTTTTAAATGAAGCAGATCTTGGTCCTCTCCATCCTGACATTTCGGCACGTGTAGTTGAATTTCTAACACCTTGATATGTATTCCAAATACAGCTTCTGTTATTGTCAATTTTTGCAACTTCCCAATTTCCATTTATTTTTTTGAATATTGTCAATCGACATTGTCCTACATCAACCATACAAACATAGTTTGTGTGGTTACCACTCTTCATAAAAGAATCTTCTTTATAATCATAATATATTACTTTTTGTTTTAAATGGTTAATATATGATTGAGTAACTGGTATTTGTTTTGATGAAGCTACTATTTCTTCTTGCTTAACAGTAATCTTGCAACTTGCTTTCTTACCATTGTTTGTTTTTACAGTTATTGTAGTTGTACCTTCTTTCTTGCCTGTTATTTTACCATTTTTATCCACTGTTGCTATACCTGTATTACTGCTACTCCAGCTTACTGTTTTGTTTGATGCTGTACTTGGCAATACTGTTGCTGTTAATGTTGTTGATTTACCATTATCTATTGTTATGCTAGTTTTGTTCAAATTTATTCCTGTTGGACTTGTTGTGACCTTGGTTGTACACTTTTTTACTTTTCCATTAACTGTTTTTACTGTTATTGTTGCTGTTCCATTTTTCTTTGCTGTAACTTTTCCATTTTTATCTACTGATACTATGCTTGTATTACTGCTGCTCCATGTTACTGTTTTATTTGATGCTGTGTCCGGTAGTACTGTCGCCGTTAGTTGTACTATTTTGGTTCCACTCATGTCTAGGCTTACACTAGTTTTACTTAACTTTATTCCTGTTGGACTTGTTGCGACTATTACTTTGCATGTTTTGCTTATATTAGTTTCCTTTATTTTTGCTATTATATTTGCTGTTCCATTCTTTTTAGCTATTACATTTCCTGCATTATCTACCGTTATTACGTTGCTATTACTGCTACTCCATTCTATTTGTTTATTGCTTGCTGTTGCTGGTTCTACTTCTGTTGTAAGTTTTGTTGTTTTTGTTCCACTTAGGTCTAAATTTACACTTGTTTTATTTAACTTCAATCCAGTTGGACTTGTTGTGACTATCACTTTACATGTTTTGCTTATATCTGTCCCTACTACTTCTGCTGTTATTATTGCAGTTCCATTTTTCTTTGCTTTTATTGTTCCATTTGCATCTATTGTTGCTACTTCCTCATTATTACTTCTTATCATTACTGCTTTTGTTTTTGCATTGTTTGGTTTTACATCTACTGTTATTTTCTTTTCTTTCTCTTTGCTTAAGTCTATTTTTACTTCTTCTTCCATTTCTATTTCTGTTGCTTCTGTTTTTACTTCTACTTTACATACTGCTTCTTTTCCATTGCTTGTCCTTGCTATTATATTCGCTTCTCCATTCCCATTTGCTGTTATTTTTCCTTCTTTATCTACTGTTGCTATTTCTTCATTGCTACTCATATATGTTATTTCTTTGTTACTTGCTGTGCTTGGTTCTACCGTTGCTTTTATCATGCTTTGTTTGTTATTGCTTAAATCTAATTGCACATAGTTCTTATCTAGCTTTATTCCTGTCTCACTTGTTTCTACTACTACTTTTACCTTTTTCTCGATTCCATTTGATGTTTTAATTGTTAATTCTGTTTCTCCATTTGCTCTTGCTGTTATTTTTCCTTCTCCATCTATTGCTGCTACATTTCCATTACTGCTTTCTACTGTTATTTCTTTATTGCTTGCATCCTCTGGTTCTACTTTTATTTCTATCTTTTCTGTTCTTCTCTCACTTAAGTCTATTTTTACTTCTTCTTTGTCTACTACTATTTCTC
>JAFWNQ010000014.1 GCA_017510245.1 Clostridia bacterium | reverse complement strand
GAAAATCCTTGTGTCACTGGTTCGATTCCAGTTGAAGCCACCAATAAAAATATCATTCTGAAAAGAATGATATTTTTTATTGTCTTAATTTAAGGTTTCACTTCGTGTATGTCGAATTATGTCGATTTCAGTTCAGAGCAGTCACTATTTGCTCTATTTTTATGCAAAAAAAATAGATATGTGTCACTACCACATAACTGGTGTTGTTTAACGAACATATATGTTTCACTTAAGCTATTATTATTTATTAAATAATTTTGAAAAACTTGCAAATAAAACCTAGTATGTTATTATTTCATTATAAAAATATCATGTAGTTATTGTAAAAAAATTCTAAATATGATACTATCTAGTCAATAATATAATTAAGGAGGAAAAATAGATGACAATAATAATATGTGTTGTTGCTATAGTAGTATTAATAGCTATATATCTAATGATACAATATAATTCATATGTTAAATTAAATAATATGGTTAAAGAGGCATTTTCAACAATGGATGTTTACTTGAAAAAACGTTGGGACTTAGTTCCTAATCTTGTTGAGTCTGTAAAAGGTTATATGAAACATGAAAATGATGTTTTAGAAGAAATAGTTAAATTAAGAAACTCGTCATATGATAATATGTCAGTCTCAGATAAAATTGATTCAAATGAAAAAATAGCTAGTGGCATATCTAAAATAATGGCTATAAGTGAAAATTATCCTGATTTAAAGGCTAGTCAGAATTTTACTGACTTAACAAATCAGCTAGCATCAATTGAAAGTGACATTGCTAATTCAAGGAAATACTATAATGGTACAGTTAGAAAATTTAATACAAAAGCAGAAATGTTCCCAAGTAATATTGTTGCTAAGATATTTGGGTTTAATGCTTATAAAATGTTTGAAGCAAATGCAGAAGAAAAAGAAAATGTTAAAGTGGAGTTTTAGTCTACTAATATAAAAGTGATTGTTAAAAAGATTATAAGGAGAACATTTTGAGCAAGAAAAAATCAAAAAAAAGAATTGTCAAGAAAACAATTCTATATGTATTATTAGTGTTTTTTTTAGTAGTTTTTATTATATCTGGACTAAAAATTATTAATTACATAAAGGACGGAAATAAGAATAGAGAAATAATAGAAGAAATATCTAAAGACATAGCAATTAATAATGAGAGCGATGGCTATAATATAGACTTTGAAAGCCTAAAAGCTAAAAACTCAGATACAGTTGGGTTCTTAAAAGTAAATGGAACTAATATAGAACAAGTAGTAGTTAAAGCTCAAGATAATAGCTTTTATCTTAACCATAATTTTGAAAAGCAGATAAATAGTGCAGGATGGGTTTTTGCAGATTATAGAAATAAATTTGATGGCTTAGACAAAAATATTATTATATATGGTCATAATATGAAAAATGGAACAATGTTTGGGAGTTTACAAAATATCTTAAAACAAGAATGGCAGGAAAATGAAAATAACAAAATAATAAGATTTATTACTGAAAATGAAGAGTGCAATTATGAAGTTTTTTCTGTATATCAAGTTGAAGCTGAGGATTACTACATAAAAGATACTTTTCAGCAGAATGAATTTGCAAGTTTTGTAAATGAATTAAAATCAAGAAGTATCTATGACTTCAATGTTGATGTTGATGAAGATGATAGTATTATCACTCTTTCAACTTGCGGAAATAATAATAGATACAGAGTTGTGCTACATGCTAAGAAAATGATTCAATGAAAAGAATTAACAAAAGATAATCATAAAACAAAATGTTTATAAGGAGGATTAAGATATGAAGCAAACTGCAGGCAGAGAAAAACTTGGTGAATTAGCACCAAAATTTGCAGAATTAAATGATGATGTATTATTTGGTGAGGTATGGTCTAGAGAGGATAAGTTGTCACTTAGAGATAGATCGATGATTACAATTTCAGCACTTATGGCACAAGGACTATTTCCACAATTAAAATCACATTTTATTTTAGGGAAAAAACATGGAATAACTAAGGACGAAGCAGTTGAAATTGTAACTCAACTATCATTTTATAGTGGCTGGCCAAAGGCATGGAGTGCATTTGAGCTTATAAAGGAGGTATATGATGATGGATAATAATAACCATGGAGGAGCATTTGGAATGGGAGAGCCAAACCCATATGGAAAATACTTTATAGGGAATAGTTATTTAAAATCATTAACAAATAATGATGGATACTTACCAATTTCTAATGTGACATTTGAACCAAGATGTCGAAATAATTGGCATATTCATCATGCAACAAAAGGTGGAGGACAAGTATTGATTTGTATTGAAGGAGAAGGTTGGTATCAACAAGAAGGAAAAGAGCCACAAAGCTTGAGAGCAGGAGATATAGTTGAAATACCTGCTAATACAAAGCATTGGCATGGTGCAAAAAGTGATTCTTGGTTTAGTCACTTGGCTTTTGAGTATCCAGGAGAAAATTGCTCAACTGAATGGTGTAACCCTGTTACAGATGAGGAATATGATAAATTATAATTATTAAACGAAAGAGGTAATTAATATGGATGACAATAAAACTATAATTGGATTATTATTAATAATATTTATATTGGCTGCAGCATTATTTATAAAAATATTCTTTTTTAAAGATTCTACACCTTCAAAAATTGATATAAATGAAACATTTATGTCTAATTGGAGTGTTAGTGCAGAAAATGCAGTAGCTAATAAGACATCAGGATATACTAAATCAGTTCAAGAAGAAAAGGAAAATCACAATAAATTAGAACAAGAATGGGATCAATATCAAAATTAGTAAATTAAAAGATGAGTTAGATTCGTACTATAATACTACGAAATCTAATTCTCTTTTTTTTATAGTATTACAGAATATGTTTATTTTTTACGTTAAGTATGATATAATTAAATATAATATTGTTATAAGGAAAGTGTAATGATGATTGATTTTTTATCTATAAATAAAACTTTATTGATAATTGTATTAATAATTCTATCTTCCTGGATTAATAATTTAAACTATAGAATATTTGATAAGAATTTAAAAAAATATATATTAGGAATGGGAACACTGCTTATTTTTTTGATGTGCATAAAGCTAATGAATTTATATGTGAACAATAACTATATGGACTATTTGCACTACATTCCATTGTTATATGTTCCCACATTATATTACTTAGGAAGTTGTCATATAACAGGAAATAAGAATAGGGCAATAAAGACATCAGTTATGGTTGTTTCTACGGTTTTTACTATTTCTATTTTGACAAATAATTATCATAAAATGTTCTTTTCTAATAAAGAAAATGTTGGATACTATTTAATGCTAGTTTGGATATTTTACTTGATTATAGTTTCAACTACTAATCTAGTCTTAAAAAGAAGAAAATATAGAAAAGAGATAAGATTATATGCTTCTTATATACCAATTGTACTTGGTTTATGCTACACGGTTTTACACTTGATTAAGTATCATAAATATACTATGGAAACTGATTACGCAATTGTTTTGCTATATTTTATTGGAATAGAAAGTATGCTTAAGTTAGAATTAATACCAAACAATTTAAGATATGCAAAGATTTTTAAAAACTCATACTTACCAATAAGTATAATATCGAAAAATGGAGATCTAATTTATGAAACTAAAAATAAATTTGATATACCAAATATTATAATTAAAGATATTAAAAATGAAAATGTAAAGACTTCATATAAAAATCCTGATAGAAAAAGTCAGGTATATGAAGTTGAAAAATTAGGAAATAATTTTTCAATAATGAGAAAAGACTATAATAATATTGAAAGATTAAAAAAAGAATTAGAAATTAAAAACGAAGAACTAAAAAAACAAGAAGAAATACTAATTAAACAGAAAAATTTAAAAGATAAACTATTAGAAACTCAAATCAATAATGAAATATTAGGAATACTTGAAGACAAGATAGAAGAAAAAAGAATTAAAATAGAAAATATTATAGAGAATTTAGAAGAACCTGATAATGATGAATTGCAAGAAGTGAAAAGATTGATATCTTATTGCAAGAGAATGAGTAATTTGATTATATCTAACTATAATGGAGAGATTTACAATAAAGAAAAGCTTTCAATAATTTTAAATGAGTTATTAGAAGATAATGATAATGTAAATGGCGTTATAAATGTGAAAGATGGTATAGAGATTTCAAGTGTGAAAGCATCAAATATTTATGAGACAATCTTTACTGTACTAGAAAATGTGAAAGAAGTTGGAGCATTGATAAACATAGGAGAAGGAGAAATATCGATTTTATTTGACAAGAAAGTAAAAAGATTAAGAAATATTTTAAAAAGAGAAGTTCCAGATAGTATAATAAGCATAAAAGAGAAGAACACTGAAGATGGAACAAACATAGTTGTTAAAATAGTGAAATAGGAAGGATTTTGAGATGTTATTAATATGGGGAATATTGATTTCAATATCTATTGTAATTCAATCATATATTGTTTCATATAAAGAAAATCTAGAGAATACAAAAAATAATCATTTTTTAGCAAATGCAGTTGTTTTAATTATAAATGTGGTATTATTTATTATGACATCTAGTTCAGATAAGTACTTAAAATATATAAATTTTAGCATGCCTATAATTCTAGTATTAGATTTATTTACTATTATAGAATGTATATATCAAAGAAAAAAAAGTGTTAGTAAAGTATTAATTAAGCAAACAATAGATAAGTCTCCTTCAGGGATAATGTCATTGAAAGGAAAAAACAAAGTTCTATTTAGAAATAGTATAATGTACAATTTAATGAAAGAACTAAAAATACATAATAACTATTCAGAAAATGTAAGAAAACTTGCAGTTGAAAGAATAGGTAATGATAATGTATTAATAGTTAATAATGTTGCTTGGCTGTTTTGTATAAGTGAAGATGATGAAGAAATAACTGCCTTCAACATAGATGAAGAATATAGACTACAACAGAAACTAGAAAGACAAAATGTAAAAATAAGAAATAATAATCTAGAGATAATGTGGACAATAGACAACATGGAAGAGTTGGAAAAAGAAGAAAAGACAATAAAAATCAAGAATAGATTCCATGATTTGTTAGGACAGAATTTATCAATCCTACAAGCATATTTAAATCAAAAAATAAAAGATGAAAAGAAATTTAATGAAGTCAAATTTATGATAAAAAAAATGTTTACTCATTTTGAAGACACAGATAATCCAAAGATTAATCTAAATAATCTAATAGAAGTAAATAAGCATGTTGGAATTAAAATAAACCTTAAGGGTAAATTACCAGAAGATAAGGACAAAGCGAAGATTTTTTTTGAAATTATTATAGAAGCGGTTACAAATGCAATAAGACATGCCAATAGTACACAAATAAATGTTGTTATAAAAAATGATAATAATAAATCAACTATGACAATTATGAACAATGGAAGTAGACCTAAAGGAGTAATTGTTGAGCATGAAGGTATAAAAGGAATGAAACGAAGGGCTAAAAGGATTAATGGAAATATATATATAAATACCCAACCTGAGTTTCAAATATATATATGTGCATAAAAGAAAAAAATGAATAATCGTAAATACTTGATATAGATTTCCGATTTTATAATGAATTATTATAAAATTGGAAATCTTTTTGTATTTACTCTTATTCAAATTAGTTTAGTATCATAGAATTGATACAATTATTCATCAGCATCTTCTAAATTTGGAACGATAAAGCTATTGGATACACAGTAGATAGCCAATTTGGATAAATTATCAAATCCGGTTTTTTGATAGATTGAAGAAATATGAGACTTTAGTGTCCTACTAGATATTTGTAGTTTTTCTGCAACTTTCTCTCTATCTAATAATTTACAATATAATGTAAGAACTTCGAGTTCTTTATCTGTTAAATTGCTAATTATATTTTTTTCTGTACTCTTATTTGCTTTGGTGTCTGGGTAAATAGAATACCCTTCAATAGTATTTTTTATAGCGCTGATTAAAGAATCTTTACTAATATTTTTATATATAAAGCTATCAACATTAACTTTTTTTGCTTCTTTTATAAAATTAATATCTAAAACTCCAGTCATAATAACAATTTTAATTTCGGGAAATCTATTTTTTATTACTCCTGCGTAAGAAATTCCATTTGAGTTATTCTCTGTACAAACATCCATTAAAACTAAATCGGGTTCTAGTTTTTGACATAGATCAACAGAATCCTTAGCATCTGAAGCAGTACCAACCACAACAAAATCATTTTCTTGATTAAGGGACTCTGAAATCATATCTCTTAACATTTTATGATCATCGATTACTATAATCTTTACCATAAAAATAAATTCCTTTCTTATATCCCATAGGGGACAAACTATATTTTCAAACCCTATTATATCATATTTAATGTAATAAATAAAGATTTTGCACTTTTGGGGCAAAAAAATGAAATAATTTGCACTAAATGTACAATACAAAAAGTAAAACAAATGATATATAATATATAAAAATAAAAATTAGAAAGGGGGAAGATATAATGGGATTCTTTTCAAAAGAACAATGTACTTTTTGTGACAATAAAGTAGGTTATTTGAGCAGAAAAAAGTTAGTAAACAATGAAGGATATATCTGTAAGGAGTGTGAGAAAAATTGTAGTTCTTTAATAAACATATCACATTATACAAAAAAAGAATTAGAAAGACATATTGAGTATATGAAATAACAGAACAGATTATTTAATGAAGAATTTAAAAGCATAGAAAAGAAAAACAAAG
Source organism: Clostridia bacterium (assembly GCA_017510245.1). Lineage (GTDB taxonomy): Bacteria > Bacillota > Clostridia > TANB77 > CAG-508 > CAG-793. The sequence goes on along the minus strand of JAFWNQ010000014.1, from coordinate 91,824 downwards.
ATAGTTTTATGTGTATTTCTAGTGGTGTGGAATTTTCAGATGAACTTGCAATGTTCACGTTTATATCACCTGAAGTAAATAAAAAGAACTACAAAGAACTATTTAGATATGATCAAATTAGAAAATATGAACCATATTTTATAGAAAACCCTAAAGGATATAAAGGAAAAAAATATGCAGAAGTAGGAATGCTAATTCGTCTTAAATGCTTGAGGTCAAAATATGGAGATCCTAATTTCACACAAAAAATAGTAAAAGATGGTGATAGAAGTTATAATCCATATGTACACAAAATGAAAGTTCCAATTTCTAGAGATACAGATAATAAAGAAGATTACAAAGTTTTAAAAGAAAAACTAGACCAAATATTCGAGAAAAACAAACAAAGCGATGTATACTCTAAAATAGCAGATAGAGTAGAAGAAAGAGTCCTAGGAGAAGACAACTTATTAGCTAGTTAAGAATAATAATAAAAATATTTTGACATATATAAAAAATAATAATATAATATGGGCAAGTAACATATTATATTAAAAAGAATGGAGGATTTTAATATGGGATTTATTAAAGCATTTACAGGAGCACTAGAAGGTACATTTGCAGATCAATGGAAGGATTTTTTGGTTCCAATGCCAAACGTTCCAGCAACAGCAGCAATTTTCCCTGCAGTACCACAAGGAACAAATGCAGGAAGAGGAGAAAATACTAAAGGATCAGTTAATATTATATCAAATGGAAGTAAAATTGTAGTACCAGATGGAATGGCACTTGTTACAATACAAGATGGAGCTATTACAGGATTGATTACTGAACCAGGAGGTTTTATATATTCTTCAGATGATCCTAATTCTCAATCTCTTTTCGCAGGAGATGGAATTATTTCATCAACAATAAAACAATCATGGGAAAGATTTAAATTTGGAGGACAACCAGGTTCACAGCAAATTGCCTTATATGTAAACTTAAAAGAAATTCCTAACAATAGATTTGGAACACAAGCAGAAATATATTGGGATGATGCATATTTAAATACTCAAGTTGGAGCAGTAACAAGAGGTACATATACATTAAAAATAGTTGACCCATTATTATTCATTAAAAATTTTGTTCCAATAAGTTATGTACAATCAGGAGATGTATTTGACTTTGCAGATATGGACAATGCAGCTGGAGAACAATTATTCAATGAAGTAGTTGGAAGTTTATCAGCAGCATTCTCAAACTATACAAATGATCCTTCAAAAGGAAATCGTATAACAAAAATACAAGGTGACCAAATTGGATTTGCACAAAGTTTATCTAATGCAGTTGAAGAAGGATATCAATGGAAAACAGATAGAGGATTAGAAATTGTTAAAGTCGCTATCCAAGCAATTGAATATGATGATGATACTAAAGCTCTATTAAGCGATGTTAAAAAAGCAGATGCTCTATCAGGAGCAAGAGGAAATTCATTCCAACAACAAGCTGTTGCACGTGGAATGCAAGCAGCAGGAGAAAATGGTGGAGGAGCTGGAATGGCATTCATGGGAATGGGTGTAAATGCAGCAAATGGTGTAATGGGTGGTATGCAACAACAACAACCATATTCAAATCCAAGCCTACAATTTAATCAACAACAACAACCTATGGAACAACAACCAATGCAACAAGAGACACCTGCAGATCAACAACCACAAGCACAACAAGAAGATCCTTATGAAAAATTAGCTAAAATGAAAAAACTTTTAGATGATGGAGTTATATCTCAAGAAGAATTTGACAAAGCTAAAGCTCAATTATTAGGATTATAATTAATACATATGCAAAAGGGTTAATGGGACGCATATTATAATACCCCATTAACCCTTTTAATTTATAGGGATAATTGACCCGGAATGGAGTAAAAATGGAAGAAAAAGAAAACAATGAACCAACAATTGTAGAAACAGATATTGGAGCAAAGGATGGTCAAAATAAATGTCCTAAATGTGGTTCAACAGATATATCGCTAAGTGTAAAAAATGGTAAATTGAGATGTAATTTTTGTAGACATGAGTTTGAACCAGAAAAAGTTGAAGTAGGAGAAAAAGACTTAAGTAAACTTGAAGGTGAATATATGGGTTCTGGTGCACAAGATATAGTAGCTGATTCAGAAGACATGATAACTTTTAAGTGCAGCAGTTGTGGAGCAGAAGTAGTTGTTGATACTTCTCAGTCAACACAAGCTAGATGCCACTGGTGTAGAAATACATTATCTGTTAATCAACAAATACCAAATGGAGCTGTTCCTGATGTCGTATTACCATTTAAAATTCCTAAAAACGAGGCAAAGGATGCAATTAATAAATTTGTTGGAAAAAGAAAATTTTATGCACATCCTAAATTTAAAAAAGAGTTTACTGCAGAAAATGTTATGGGAGTTTATCTTCCATATATGATTGTTGATGCTAATACACATGCAAATTTATCTGGACAAGGGGAACACTTAGTAAGAAAATATACAGTAGGTAGTGGCGATAAGGAAAAAACATATTATGATGCAGATTTGTATGATGTTGAAAGAGAATTTGACTTGACTATAGATGGGTTAACTGTTGAATCAAGTGCTGATAAATTAGATACACAATCTAAAGATAAAACTAATAATATTATTAATTCAATAATGCCATTTGATACAGAAAACTGTGTAAAATGGGATTCAAATTACATAAAGGGATATACATCAGAAAAAAGAGATACAAATGTTACTCAACTAAAAGGATTAGTGGAAGAACAATCAAAAGATATAGCTAGATTTGCAGCTAATAAATCTTTAGAGTTTTATGATCGCGGTGTTAGATGGGACAAGGAAGAACTAGATATTAAAGGACAACAGTGGAAAGCAGCTTATCTACCAGTTTGGCTATATAGTTATCAACAAAAGAAAGGTGAAAATAGTTTATTACACTATGTTGCTGTAAATGCAAGGACAAAAGAAACCATGGGAAGTGTTCCAATACATATGCCAAAGTTATTATTTGTATCAGCTATAGTTGAGTTACTAGGTCTTATAGCAGCGATAGTTTTAGGAAATTCAAGTAATGATGAAGACTGGCCATGGATCTTTTTGTTAGCAGGATTTGTTTATTTTGCTATAATATATGGAAAATACAGAAACAAAGGTGCTAGACATAGTCATGAAAAAGAAACCAAAACAGATCTAACTAATTTAAGAAAAGTTGATAATTTTGTAAAACATGAAAAAGGATTAAGAGATTCAAGCATGAAAAACGCAAACAATAAGAGAGTAGCTGGAGTAGCAAAAAAGAGTTATATAGAGCAAATGGCAGATAAGAAAAAAGATAAAGTAGAAACAAAATAGAAGGATTAAAGGCGACCAGAGGTCGCCTTTAAACAATTACAAAAATGTTAAAATATTCCAAAAAAACTATTGACTTTTAGATTAAAACATAATATAATCTGACTTAACCATATTTTGGAAAAAGTTGTTAAATTCTTTTATATCCGGCCGGATATAATCTCCGTATTATAATTGATTCTAGAAAGGAGAATGCCTATGAAGTATTCAGCAAAACAAATACTAAAGATATCTTGTGCACTTACTACCTTGTTAATTTCTAGTATACTAGTATTCAATCAAAAAATGTTAGCAAAAGAAGTGGCAATTATTACAAAAGAAAAGAATAATGAGATAACTCAAATAAAGTATTCAAAAGGAAGCCAGATAAGATCAGTAAGCTGTAACGATGGAGAAAACTCTTGTGAAGATAACATAATAAAAAACAATACTAATCAGTTTTTTAATAACAAAATTTCTATAGACTTAAAGGACAAAGCAGCCCCTAATAGTGTGGAAAAAATAGATACAAAAGTGCTAGAGGATAATATGATTATTAGTTTTGAAATACCAAAAGATAATGGAACTAGTTATAATTATTATATTACTAATAAAGAAAAAGAGAAAAAGATAGCGATGTATTCAAAAAGTGACATAAAAGGATATAGCTATATAATTGATAATACAGAAGAAAATGAAGCAGATAATCAAATTAATAAGTTAGACAATAAGCCAATATTAGAACAAAAACTAGACTGGAATAAGAATTATTATTTACATATAAAAACATGTGATAATGAAAATAATTTTTCTAAAAATAAAACTTTTAAATTAGAATTACCATCTGAAGGAGTAAGTGTTAAATATATAGATACAAATACAAAATCTGAAATTGATGTTGAAGAAATAATAAGTGGTTATGCAAATCAAGAATATGAAGTTAAGAGTAAGCAAATTGATGGTTATCAGCTAGTAAATACAATAGGTAAAGAATCTGGAGTTCTAAAAAAAGAAAAAACAAATATAATATATGAGTATGCTAAAAATGCAACTATTCTGGTAAACTATATAGATAGACTAACAGGAAAAAAGCTTAAAGAATCAAGGAGCATTTCTGGAGTACAAGGTCAATTTATTAGTATTAATGCTGAGAAAATTGATGGATATACATATGAAAAAAGTAAAACAAATGTAAAAATGAATGATGAATATAATGTACTTAATATATATTATAACGAAATACCAAAAGGAATTATCAATGTTAAATATATAGACATTGAAACGAACAATGAAATTTCGGATAGTGTTGTGATAGAGGACAGAATTAATAATAAGTATAATACAGAAGAAAAAATTATAGAAGGCTACAAATTAAAAAAGATTCCTGATAATAAAGAAGGAACAATTAGTAATGCAAAAGATGAGGTAATCTATTATTATATCAAGGAAGATAATAAAAAAATAAACGAAGATATAAATAATATTAAAGAAATAACATATGTAGATTATGATACAAAAGAAATCATTGGAAAAGAAATAATAGACCTGAATAACAAAAACATAAGCAAAATAAGAATAAAACAGATAGAAGGATATAGGATTATGAATATTAATGATTTTAATGAAGATGAAAGCATAATAGACGAGTTGATAAAAAGCTTAGAAAATGAAAGTGATTTTATTCAAAAAGAAGAGGATAATAAAAAAATAATTATCCCTAAAAAAATTGATTCAAAAGTTTTATCAGAATATGAGATTGTTATGAATTGTGATGATTCTGATTATATTATCTATTATAAAAAATAAATTTTTTCTTAACTATTCCATATATAAAAATTACAGAAAGGAGAATTATTGAAAAGAATAAAAGTATTAATGATAGTAACTATTATTATGGCAATTATAATAATAGGTAATTTATCGAACTCTAAAAAAGACATTTTGAACGAAGGAGAAAGGATTAATCAAATATCTGAAAATTTGGAAGAAGAAAACAAAATAGATGAATTAAATGATGAAATAATAGGAACTTTAGAAATTAAAAAAATACAACTAGTTGGCAAGATAAAAGAAGGAAGTACAAAAGATATTCTTAAAGATTATATAGGACATATTGAAGAAACTCCAATCTATGATGGAAATGTCTGTTTAGCAGCGCATAATAGAGGAAATAAATATTCTTATTTTGCTAAAATAAACCAACTACAAAATGGAGACAACATAGTATATAAAACGGATTTTTTCGAGAAACATTATATAGTGGATAATATAAAAGTTATAGATGAAACTGATTGGACTTTATTAGAAGATACTGGAGAAGAGAAGATTACTTTAATAACTTGCATAAAAAATCAAAAAAGCAAAAGATTATGCGTACAAGCTATAAAAGTAGATTAATTAGTAAAAAAGAAAGGAGAGATTCGTGTAATGAAAGAATTTACATTATGCGAGGAATGATTATGAGAAAGATATTAAGATTAATGAGCTTTATTATTATTTTTGTAATACTAATAAATAATTCTTATGTACAAGCAAATGTAGTAAAAATAGGTGAAACTAAGTATATTGAAAGAGGAGAAAAAGGATTTTATTCAATTCAGTACTGGAATAGTAAATATCAAAAATGGTATTACATAACATATTCAAGAACATATTATACTGACGATAATGGTCAAAAAAGAATTGCATATTGTTGTATGCCAAATGCCAATGGTGTAGGATGGATTCCGGGTGAATATGAAGGGTATGATACAACAATTCAATATAAATTATCTAATAATGATGAACAACAAAAAAGATTATGGAGAGTTTTCAAAAATGGGTATCCATATTCTTCAGCAAAGCAGCTAGGAGTAGAAACGGATGATGATGCATATATTGCAACAAAACAAGCAGCTTATTTTATAATTGAAGGCAGAACTGAAAATGAAGTATATAATCATTTTAGAGCAGGTGAAGATCCTGTTGATGGACAAGACCTTAATGAAATAAAAAGAAGAGGAAAAAAGGTGGTAGATGCAATATATAACCTTGTAAAAATAGGAAATACAGATGCAGATTCAATTGGAAAAGTAACTATTTCAAAAAATGGAGATATAGTAAATGATATAGAATATAGCTACCAGGAATTTATAATTTCAAACAATAATATAGAAGAAGAAATAGAGATTAAAAAAATACTAGGTGCACCAGATGGAACGTATACATCAGATATAAATGGAGATAATAAGAGTAAATTTAAGGCTGGAGAAAAATTTAGAATAGTATTTGAAAATAAAAAAATAGAAAAAGATTATAATATTAGTATTGAATATAAGGCTACTTGTAAAAATTATCCTGTTTTTTATGCAAAAAGCACAATAAGTGGAATGCAAGACTATTTAATTACAGTGGAGAAATATGATGATGAATATGGCAAATTAGAATTAAGTATTAATTCTAAAAAATGTAGTTTTGAATTAGAAAAAATAGATTCCAAAACAAAAGATTCTATACCTGGAGTTAGTTTTAAAATAAACTATAAAAGTGGTGAAGAAATAGGTGTTTTCAAAACAAATAACGAAGGTAAAATTAAATTAGAAGATTTAAAACCAGGTATTATTATTGTAACAGAAATTGAGACACCTAATAATTATATTTTAGACAATAATCCAAAAGAAATTGAATTAACTTACAATCAAACAGCAAGAGTTGAGATAGAGAATAAAGAAATTGTTCCTAAAACTGAAAAAAAAGCCAATAAAAAACTACCTAGAACTGGGTTTTAAAAATAATCTTTTTAAATAGTTAAAATATATTTAAGAAAAAAATAATTATTTTGTCAAAAAATGTTGAAAAAAGTCAAATGTAGTGCTATAATATTCTCTGGTTCAAAAATAAAAGAAGGGAGAATTATAGATGAAAAATATTAGAAAAACCAAGATAATTGGAACAATTGGACCAGCTAGTGAGACAGAAGAAATACTTACAAATTTAATGAATGCAGGATTAAATGTTTGTAGAATCAACTTCTCACATGGAGGATACACAGAAAATGCAGAAAAGATTGAGAACATAAAGAAATGTAGAGATAGGTTAAATCTCCCTATAGCAATGGCACTAGATACAAAAGGACCAGAGATAAGAACAGGCAAACAAGAATCTGGAGATGAAAAAGTTACTATACATGAAGGCCAGACATTTACTTTTGTATATGATGATATTATAGGAAATGAAACAAAAACTACAGTTAGTTACAAAGAACTATATAAGGATGTAAAACCTGGTTCTACTTTATTAGTTGATGATGGAGCATTGGAGTTTGAAGTTCAAGAAATAGCAGATAAAGACATTATTTGTATTGCTAAGAATACAGGAAGACTTGGCTCAAGAAAAACAATGAATGTTCCTGGAGTTGAATTAGAATTACCTGCGTTATCTCCAAAAGATATAGATGATATTACAAAAGGAATACAAGCTGGATTTGACTTTATTTTTGCATCATTTGTAAGAAGAGCAGATGATGTAAGACAAATAAGAAAACTATTAGATGATAATGGTGGAGAAGAAATAGGTATTATTTCAAAAATAGAAAGTCAAGAAGGAATTGACAACTTTGAAGAGATTTTATATGTATCAGATGGAATTATGGTAGCACGTGGAGATATGGGTGTGGAAATGCCTATGGAACAAGTTCCAATAGTTCAAAAAGAATTAATAAAAACTTGTATTAAAGCTGGAAAACCAGTTATTACAGCTACACAAATGCTTGAATCAATGATTAATAGCCCTAGACCAACTAGAGCAGAAGTAAGCGATGTTGCTAATGCTGTATATGATTTAACAGGATGTATAATGCTTTCAGGAGAAACAGCAATGGGAAAATATCATGTAGAGTGTGTTGATGACATGGTAAAAATATCTGAAGCAATTGAAGATGATTTAAAATATTGGAAAAGATTTAAGGAAAGAGGAAATATTGCAATTCCAGGAAATCTAAAATCAAATATTGCATACAGTGCATGTCATACTGCAGCAGGAATAAATGCATCAGCAATAGTTGCATATACACATAGTGGAGAAACTGTTAACTTCTTATCAGGATATAGACCAGCTTGTCCAATAGTAGGTATAACTGATGATAGGAAAACATTTAATAAGTTAGCAATATCTCACAATGTTATGCCAGTATATATCGAGCCTGCTGAAAATATAGATATGACAATTGAAATAGGGATTAGACAACTTGAGGAAAAAGGTATTTTAAGTAAAGGAGATACAATTGTAATAGCTGGTGGAAACAAGATGAAACCATTAGATAAAGAAAGTGAAGTAATTGGCGGTATAATGATAATATAGTTTAATATAAAGAGGCGACTATCGGTTGCCTCTTTTTTTGTAACCTTTTAACTAGAGAAATCATACAATGTATTATAAAAAATAAAGGAGGATAAACATGTATAACAGGTGCCAAAGTTACAACAATTCAAATTGTAGTAACAATAAACAGATCAACATAAACAAAAATGATTATGTAGACAAATGTGAGTGCGGGTTTGAAAATGATCCAACCGTTTTTCCAGAGAACTATATGTATGGTCAAAGCTATGTACCAATTCATTACTTAGATAAGATATTTAAACCAGAAATTGGACTAAAAATGGGAACAATTTTTCCAGAATTAGTAAGCCCTTACAGTCCGGGACAGAGCATAAAAGAGAATATGTATATTAGAAATAAAACTATAAATGAAGGAAAATGTGTAAAACAATGAAAGAAGGATTGGAGGAGAATATGTTTAATACTTGCGTAGTAAATGATAAATGTGAAAGTAATTTGTCAAAAAAAGAGCTGTTAGGCAAGGTACAATCATTAGCTTTTACAATAAATGAATTAGCATTATACCTTGATACTCACCCAAAAGATGATAAAGCATTAGCATTACACAAGCAATATGCAAAACAATACAGAAATGCATATGAAGAATATCAAAGAAAGTATGGACCATTGTCAATTTTCTGCCCTTGCAATTCTTGGAGGTGGATTGCTAGTCCATGGCCTTGGGAAGGAGGTATGAAATAATGTGGAACTACAGTAAAATGTTACAATATCCTATTAATATTAAGCAGAGAGACCCAAAGCTTGCAAGATGGATAATAAGTCAATATGGAGGACCAGATGGTGAATTAGGAGCGTCACTAAGATACTTATCTCAAAGATTTGGAATGCCAGACCAAAAGTCTAAAGCTTTATTAAATGATATAGGAACAGAAGAATTAGGACATCTTGAAATGGTTGGAGCTTTGGTAAATCAACTAACCAAAGATTTGAGTATAGAAGAAATTGAAAAAGCTGGTTTGCAACCATATTATACAGATCATGGAGTTGATGTATATCCTGTTAGTGCAGCAGGTGTTCCATTCACAGCAGCATATATTGCAGCTAAAGGAGATCCAGTAGCCAACTTACAGGAAGATCTTGCAGCAGAACAAAAGGCAAGGGCGACATATGAAAAACTAATAGACCTTTCAAAAGATAATCCCGATGTGGTTGATGTTTTAAGATTCTTAAGGCAAAGAGAAGTTGTACATTTCCAAAGATTTGGTGAAGCTCTTCGAGGAGTTCAAGACTTATTAATGGAAAAAAGGTGTTTTTCAATGAATAATATAAATAAATAAAACAAATAGCATATACCACTATTTACATAATTGACACATTATGTAAATAGTGGTATAATAATTCTATCATATATCCGATCGCTGGTAAGACCAATTCTTAATTTAAGGATGGCTCAGCAAGAAAGGAGAGGTAATGAATTACCTCGCGAATGCCTTCTCACTGAACATGCTTGAGGTCGAGGATCTCAAGCTCATTAGAGTGATGAGGGTGCCTGCAGCAGAAGTGCCGATTGATGCCGTGTCGGTAATTGGACACCCTGACACTGCTTCGTTGCTTTCCAGCTATCTTGACCGAAAGGTTGAGGTAAACCGGACAACCTTGACCTTAACTACTGACGACGTATTGTACGTTGCACAGTACAGGGGTCCCAGACTTCCGGAGGGGGCAACTGAGCTTCCAAATGGAGCTAGCCTCGTGTTCTTTGAGGTTACTCTGATGGAGGAGTGCGAAAACCTGCAGTAAGATGGACTGGGCATAGTAACAATTTCTATCGAAAAAAGAAGTATCTTTCTCCTTCCGCAAGAGGGAGAAAGATATTTCTTTTTTTATTAATTATAAAGATAAGAATAAATTTGTAAAGAATAATAAGTATTTATTATAAAATGAGATAAATATACCAAAGCAACTGATGTATTACCATTGACAAAAAAAAATCTATTATGTTAAAATATCTAACAGTAGTAGGAATAGGAGCAGTATTATAAGAAAATAATGGAAGAAAAAAAAGATATAAAAATAGAAATAAAAAAATATGCAATTCATATTGGATTAATAGTTGTAACACTATTTTTATTAAGCTTTGCGATGAAATACTTTGAAGATTCAAGAAACATATATTCATTTGAAAACTGGAATTATATAATTGCAACTATGGTAATATGGGGATGCGAGTATTTAATAGTAAAAGGATTAACTAATAATTCAAAATTATCACTAGGAATTGTTATTGGTGTTGAAGCTTTATATGACATAATTAATTATATTGTAAGGATTGCAAGGGGATCTTCAATAGCTATATCAGATATATTTGCATTTCAGACAGCTTTGAGTGTATCCAAATATATTACAATAAAATTTGACAGTAATTTTGTTTTTGGAGCTTTATTTATAATAGCAATAATAGCTATTTTTATGATATTTAGAAATAAAATAGTTGAACAAAAAGACAGTTATAAGATAAGGATATCCAAAGTTTGTATAGGAATTATTATTGTTTTAGTATTATCAAAAACAAAAATATATAGTGGATGGTCATTGTGGGACCTAAATAATACATATAGGTGCTTGGGAACACCTATGACAATACTTAGAATGATTCAAGACTTTAGAGTAAAACCCCCAGAAGGATATAATAGAGACGAAGTAATAAAAACTTTAAGTAGCTATGATAAAAAATCAAACGAATATAGCGAAGAAAAACCTAATATCATTGTAATAGTAAATGAATCTTTTTGTGATTATTATAATACGTATAATCATGGAAATGCAAATCCAATTGAGTATTATAGCAAACTTGAAAAAAGTGACAATGTAATTAGTGGTACAATGTATTCAAGTGAATTCGGAGGCAGAACTTCGAATGTTGAGTATGAGTTTTTAACACAAAATTCTATGAGAATACTATCGAAAGGTTCCTATGTTTTTCAACAATATGTACCAAGAAAAGTTAAATCTTCAATAGTTGAACATTTAAGATCAATAGGGTATAAGACATCAGCAATACATCCATGGGAAAATTTTGCTTACTCTAGAAACAAAGTATATCCTCTTTTGGGATTTCAATCAATTAAATTTAAAGATGATATTGAAGGACTAGAAAAGAATTTCAACAACGATTTCTTTACTGATGAAAGCACATATAGAGAATTACTTAAAGAAATTGATGAGAAAAAAGAAAATGAAAAATTATTTGAATATGTCTTAACTGTACAGAATCACATTGGATATTTGAATACAGATCCGGAACAAATTGACTATAGTGATGACTTCCATACAAATGTATATATGCAATTAGCACATGATTCATCAGAGGCTTTAAAAGACTTGATAGAAGAATTAAAAGATAAAGATGAAAAGTATATTCTTTTATTCTTTGGAGATCATCAACCTAATTTAGATGACAGTGATAATGGTATGGAAAGAGAAATGGTACAATATGAAACTTCCTTCTTAATTTGGGCAAATTATGAAATAGAAACAAGACATAACATTAGAACTAGTACAGTATATTTACAAAACTATTTATTAAAAGCTGCTGGAGTCGAACTAAGTGCAATGAATAATTATATGGAAGAACTTCAAAAATACTATCCGATAATAACAAAGAGGTTTTATGAAGATAATGATGGAAACGTATATAGAGAAGAAAACGATACTTCATCAAATTACGATAAAATGAAAGAGTATGATAGAATTTCGTATTACAGAATATTTGATAAGAATCAATAAATAAAGCTAAAGGAATTGATAAATGAGTAAACAGAAGAATTCAAAGATAAATTATAAACAAATCGTTGCCGTTATTTTATTAATAATAATAGCAACAATAATAGAAAACTATTTCCCAGAGTTGAAGGGTTATGTTGGTGAACAGTTTAATAATGAAGTTCAAAGTATATATTTGAGTGATATATCTGAATTTCCTGAATATAATGGAAAAATATATATTACATTAAATGGAAATAAACCCAATTTTACAGAAAAAGACTATACAAGGGAGAGTTTTGAAAATTATTCAGAATTAGACAGTTTAGGAAGATGTGGTGTAGCCTATGCAAATATTTGTAGAAAAACAATGCCACCTGCAGGAGACGAAAGAGGAGACATAAGCATTATCAAACCATCTGGATGGAAACAGAAATTATACAATAATGAAGCATTATATAATAGGTGTCATTTGATTGCATATCAGCTATCAGATGAAGATGATAACTCATTAAATCTAATAACAGGCACTAGATACTTTAATGTAGAAGGAATGCTTCCATTCGAAAATAAAGTTGCAGAATATGTGAGAACTCAAAAGAAAAATGAGAACAAACATGTTCTATATAGAGTTACTCCAGTTTATAAAGGAAACAATTTGGTTGCAAGTGGAGTTCAAATGGAAGCTTATTCTGTTGAAGATAATGGAGAAGGTGTTTGCTTTAATGTATTTGTATATAATATTCAACCAGGTATTACAATAGACTATGCAACAGGAGAAAGCTCAATAAAAAGAGCAAGGGGGAAGTAGTGAAAGAAGAATTTGGAGAAAAACTAACAACACATTATAGAGATATATTTAAAATGGAACGAAACAAATTTCTAAATGAATATGCAAAAGAAAATGATGACGACGGAGATATGTATTATATATATGGTAAGAATTCAAAAGCTCCTGATAAATTTAATGCAACAAATTGCAAAGATGGTGAGAGCAATAGAGTTATAGAAATCAAAACGGAAAACTTACCTAATGATGCAGAGGAATATAGTGTGCTTAGACTTGAAGATGGAAATTATACAATAGATGAAGAAGCAACAGAAGAAGTTGCAGAAGAAATGAGTGAACTTTTACAAAAAATAATAGATGATCAAAAAAAAGAGATTAGAAAGAAAAGGATAGAAAATCATATATATTTAATAAATGAAAAAGCAGAAGATAGAATTTGGATTTATGATATTACAGATAGTAACAACAATGAATCTGAAGAAATAGAAGAAATCTATATATCAAAAGAATTTCTTGAAAAGGTAAAAGAAGGAGATAAGATAGTATATAAAAATGGCGAATACATATTGATTAATGAAGGAGAGTAATATTGAAAAAGCTGAATGTAATTATTGTTTTTAACAAAACAGAAGACAAAATACTGATGTGTGAGAGAAAAAAAGATCCATATAAAGGAAAGTATAATTTAGTTGGAGGAAAAGTTGAAGAAGGTGAAGATGAGACTTCTTCAGCATATAGAGAACTAAAAGAGGAAACAGGAATTACAGATAATGATATAAAACTAATTCACTTAATGAATTTTCAATATTTTTTACCTGATTTTGAATTAGAGGTTTTTGCAGGAAAACTTAACAAAGAAGTTGAATTGATAGAAGAGGTTAACAGATTATTGTGGATTGACAAGGATGAAAACTTTTTTGATTCAAAAAGATTTGCTGGCGAGAGTAACATAGGGCATATGCTAAAACACTTAGAAATATATAGAGACAGAATATTAAACAATGAAGGTGATGATATAGATGAATGATGAATATATTTGGCCAATAGAACCAAAATACAAAGTAACAGAACATGATAAATATGGAATTAGGAAGAACCACTATGTGTTGTTTAAAGAAAGACAACACTCTGGATTTGACATTACAGCAGATATTGGAACGGAAGTTCACTCAATAGCAAATGGAACAGTAATCTTAGCTGAATTTGATGGAACTACAACAGAAGGATTTGACAGCTTTAACGATGGCTATGGAAACAAGGTAGAAATATTGAATGATGACGGAAGAAGAGTTGTATATGGGCACTTGAGAAAATATTTTGTTAAACCTGGAGATATAATTACAAAGAATACTGTCATAGGATTAACTGGATCAAGTGGTGGATCTAGAGTGCCACATTTGCATATCGAAATAAGAAAGGAGAATACTGAAGAAACTGGATTAGAATATACTATAAATCCGCTAGATGTACTGCCAAAAATTGACTTAGAGAAACTAACTGAAGAATTTAAACTTGAACCATATGCAAAATTGTGGAGAATAATGGCTTCAAACAAACCATGGGATTTTACTCCTGAAGATATTCCATACTCAGAGGACAAAGAATATATAAGATAGTACAAAAAGTGTTAAAAGAGACGCTTTTGGCAGATTTATTCTATATTACATCGTAAAAAGATTAAATATAAGTATACACAAAAAACACCTTATAAAAAGGTGTTTTTTCATATACTTAAAATATTAATCTTTTGGAATAGCATTTCTTGCAAGTTCATCGCATCTATTATTATATAAATCATCTGCATGTCCCTTAACTTTATTGAAAGATACTTTATGAGTTTTAGTAAGCTCTATAAGTTCTTGCCATAACTCCTTATTTTTTACAGGTTCACCAGAAGCATTTCTCCAATTCTTTTTTATCCAACCATCTATCCAATTTTTATGAAAACAATTTACGATATATGCACTATCACTATATAATTCGACTTCACAAGGATACTTTAATAGCTTTAATGCTTCTATCACAGCTGTCATTTCCATAATATTATTAGTGGTATCTTTTGAACCTCCAGAGATTTCCTTTTTATTCTCACCATACATCAAAACAGCGCCCCATCCTCCTGGACCTGGATTACCAGAGCAAGCTCCATCTGTATATATTATCACTTTATCCATATTATACATCCTTTCAATCTACCAATAGGTACAAGAATCAAAAATAATGAGTACCCCTTTTGGTATCTGTCTGTCAAAAAGGACGCCCCTTTTGACAAATAGAATTGATAATTTTTTTCTTTTGTGATATTATAACAACAAAACCAATTTTTTTCAATAGGAGGTGTACTTTTGGCCAATATATTAGGAATAGTTGCGGAATATAATCCATTGCATAATGGGCATTTATATCATATACAAAATGCAAAGGAAAGGACAAATGCAGAATATGTTGTTGCCGTTATGACGGGAAATTTTACTCAAAGAGGTAATACTTCAATAGTAAATAAATGGGAAAAGGCTAGAATGGCCTTAAATGCAAATGTGGATTTAGTAATAGAATTACCAACTTTATATAGTATTTCGAGTGCAGAAAACTTTGCAGATGGTGCAATAAAAATATTTAAACAATTAGGCGTAACTCATATTTCTTTTGGAATGGAAACTTCAAATATAGCAGATTTAAATAATATTGCTAAAGTTTTAGAAAGCGAACCTGATGAATATAAAACATTACTAAAAGAAGAATTAAAAATAGGAAATTCTTTTCCAAAAGCTAGGCAGAATGCATTGATTAATTATTTAAAAGACGAAAAGTATAAAGAAGTAATTAAAGGATCAAATAATATATTAGCAATTGAATATTTAAAAGCAATAAAAAGAAACAAAGCAAATATAATACCTGTAGGAATTAAAAGAGAAAAAGTTTTTTATCATAGTAAAAAGATAATAGATGAATTTGCAAGTAGTACAGGAATAAGATATCTACTATCGAGAAATCAATTTGATGATATTACAAAAGTAGTACCAAGTTCGACTTTTAGCATATTAGTGGATAATATTAATAACGGAACATATACTAAGGACTTATCTGATTTTTCTAGCTTAATTATATACAAATTAAGAACAATGACAAAATCAGAAATAGCTAATTTACCTGAAGTGTCAGAGGGATTAGAGAATTTGATAAAATCTTCTGTTGCAAAAACTAATAGTATTCAAGAACTAATTAATATGATTAATTCAAAAAGATATACTAAAACAAAAATACAAAGAATCTTGATTTATGCTTTACTTGGAATTACAAAGCAAGATATGGATACTTCGTATAAAGTTATGCCATACATTAGAGTTATAGGGTTTAATAATAAAGGAAAAAAAATTATTTCTAGAATTGAAAATAATAATGTAATTACATCAGTTAAAAAGTTTGAACAATCAAATAACAACAGACGCTATAGAAGGATGCTGGAAATTGATATAAATGCTACAGATATATATACAGTTGCATACAAAAAGAATTCATGTTCAGGATTAGATTATACTATGTGTATAGCTGTAAAATAAATATTACAAATACATTACAAAAATATTACAAAAACATTAAATTTATGAATCGTTATTGAATATATATTACTTATTATAATATAATACAAATACAAGAATAGAGCTAGTTAACTAAAGAAAGGAACGTATAGTATTATGGAAAATGAATCATTTGCTGATTACATTTTAAACGAAAAGGATTGGGGTAAAAAGCTAGAAATAATGTACTACTTAAAAAAGAAAACGGGAATTTACTACAATAATTCTGTAATTTTTAAAACATTAATAACTAAGATGTTTTTAGATTATTTGAAAAGTAATAATCCTGAAGTAAAAGTAGATGAGAATGTAGTTATTACTGCAAGATTATTATGTGATTGTTTAAAGGTTGAAAACTCTACAAATATTGAAGAAATAAAAAGCTATGCAACAAAAGGCGCAGAATACTTATCATCATTGGGATTTGATGATAGATTCTGTAAGATTTGTGAGGGTGTAAATAGATATGCTATACAAGAAAATAGAGCGATCGAAAGTGATATATTGGAGTTAGCTGACCAATTTGGAGGAATGCTATTAGATAGACCAGAAAGAGTTGGATTTGCTCCAGATGAGGCATTAGTTTTATTGCAATTTAGAAACTTAAAAGATAAAAATAATAAATTATTACCACAGTTTGTTAATTTTATTAATTTCCTACAAAAAGTGGAAGTATAATAGTGGAGGAATAATATGAATATCTTAGAAAAAATTATAAAGGAAGCAAATGATGGAAATATAGCTAGACCGGAGAACGTAGTTCGTTGGGCAAATAGTGTTGATGTTGAAACAGATCACTATACAAATACAGGAAAAGAAATAGAAGAGGGAGACGATCCAACACCTTCTGTAGTTGATGCTAGAACTATTAAAGATGCAATAAATAATGATTATAGAGAAACTGCATTTGATTCGGATGCTGTAATAACTGGACAAGGAGATACACCATATTTAAATCAAGATGGTGATGAAAGAATGCTAAACATAGACGATGTTGAAATGGATAGATAATATATAATTAATTGTAGAAAGGTTAAAGAAGAATACTTTGACCTTTTTATTAGGAAGGGGTAATATGAATCAAATTTATGCAGATTTACATGTACACATAGGAAGAAGCGAAAGTGGAAAACCAGTCAAGATAACAGGAGCAAGATCTTTGAATTTTGCAAATATAGCAAAAGAATGTTATGAAAGAAAAGGTATCGATGTTGTTGGGGTAATTGATTGTGCATCACCTTATGTAATTGAAGACATTGAAAACTTTTTAAAAAATGGTGAAGCTTTTGAATTAGAAGATGGAGGAATAATCTATAAAGATAGGGTTTGTATTATTCTTGGTAGTGAAGTTGAAACTTCGGAGATTAGAGAAGATGGGAGAAAAGGAAGTGCTCACAATCTTTGCTATTTTCCACATTTAAGAGATATAAAAGCTTTTTCACGTGAAATGTCAAATCATATAAAAAACATAACTTTAAGCACTCAAAGGTCTAATGTATCAGGTTATGAACTGATAGACATAGCAGAAAAGTATAATGGAGTATTAATTCCAGCACATGCATTCACCCCATATAAAAGCTATTATGGAAATTGTACAGAAAGATTGGAAAGAATATTTAAAGAAAAATATGAAAGAATTTTTGCTATAGAGTTAGGACTAAGTTCTGACACATATATTGCAGATGAAATCTCAGAATTATCAAACAAAAACTTTATTACAAATTCAGATGCACATTCACTTCCTAAGATAGCGAGAGAATACAATAAACTATTAGTAGAAAACATTAATTATAAAGAAATAATAAAAGCCATTAAAATGGAAGATGGTAGAAAGATTATTTCAAATTATGGACTAGATCCTAAACTTGGAAAATATAACAGAAGTTTTTGCGAAGACTGTAATAAACCAATCGAAACAGATCCTCCTGCTCTAAAATGTGACAAATGTGGAGGAACTAATATAACTATGGGGGTTTATGATAGAATTGAAATTGTAAAAGACCAAGAGTCAAAAAGCCCTTCATTTAGACCAGAATATATTTATCAAACGCCTTTGCAGTTTATTCCAGGTGTAGGTAACAAAGCCATAGAAAAACTAATTAATGCATTTGGAACAGAGATGACTATTTTAAATAAAGTGTCAAAAGATGATATTGAAGCGGTAGTTGGACTAAAACTTGCTGAGGTAATAGAACAAGCAAGAAAAGGCAAATTGCAAATTAGAGCCGGCGGTGGCGGAGTATATGGAAAAGTACAAGTTAATAAATAGTAATAAAATAAAAAGACGGACATATATTTAAATATGTCTGTCTTTTTATATAGAATTATAAAGTGAAATAGTTTTGTTTTAAAACAATGTAAAAAAATGTACCGGAGTACAGCGTGCTCCATAAAGGAGACCTATATGAGTGAAGAAGATAAAATTAGAAGAGCTAAGGAGATTGCTGAAAGAAGGGGAAGTAGAATACCTGCTAATAATATAAATAGTAGAAAAAAAAGTAGTATAAGTTTTCTAAATAAAACATTTATACAAATAATAGTGAGTATTTGTATATTTGGAGTAATCTATTATTTATCACAGAATCATAGTTATGCAATGGAACTTATAAAACCTGTAATTTCAAGAGATACAGATTTTCAAAAAATCTATTTTGATATTAATGAAATAGTAAAAAGTTTTATGGAAGAAAATACAAAAAATAATGAAGAATCTGTAGAAAAAGAACAGGAGAATAATGAAGAATCTGTAGAAAAAGAACAGGAGAATAATGAAGAAACTAATAATAAGGAAGAGCAAGATGGAATGGGAGGAGTAGAAGAAACTCAAACTAGTGAAAATGAAAGCGATAGTGATTATATAAAAAACAATGCTAGCTTTATTAAGCCAGTTGAAGGAATAATAACATCAAAATATGGAGAGAGAGAGGGAAATGATATTATTTCTTCAAATCATGGAGGTGTTGACATTGGCGCATCAACTGGAACAAATATAATTGCATCAATGGAAGGAACAGTTAGTCTAGTATCAGCAGAAGGAGATTATGGTCAACATGTTGTAATTACAAATGGAGAAATTAGCACCTTATATGCACACTGCAGTGAAATTTTAGTGAATCAAGGAGATTATGTTGAGCAAGGAAAACTAATTGCAAAGGTTGGAGCTACAGGAAAATCAACAGGACCGCATTTACATTTTGAGATTAGAAGGAATAATGCAACAGTTAATCCAGAGCAGATTCTGAACTTAGAGTAAGAAATGGAAGGGAATTATATGAATGTAATTGTTGATTTAAAAATATTTATTTTTATTATTATTTTTAGTATAGCAAGGAATATTAATTCATATATGATATTAATAGCATTTGGAATAATTCATGAACTAGGACATTTGATATGTGGATTAATAATGGGATTTAAGCCTAAAAAAATAGAGATTTCACCTTTTGGGTTAAGTTTAAGTTTTAAAATAAACTATAATGATTATAATAAAAAAATATTTCATGGAAGTTTAGTAAATGTAAAAAGAATAGTGTTAGCTTTAGCTGGACCCTTGACAAATATGATTATCATTTGTTTATTAAGTTTTTTGGTAAAATTAAATAGTTTAAATATAAATATATTTACAAACATTATTTATTCTAATTTAATAATTGCTATTTTTAATTTAATTCCTATTTATCCGATGGATGGAGGTAAAATTGTTAAGGACGTATCTCATATTTTTAAGGGATTACAAAAGAGCTATACAATTACCAAAAATGTAACATGGTCTAGTTTGTCTATTCTAACAGCTATATGCAGTTTACTGATTTATTATTATAAAAATGTAGTAATTCTAATGGGTGTTATATATCTGTGGATTATAGCAATAAAAACGCAAAAACAAATCAATATGAAAGAAAAGATTTTCAAAGCTGTAAATAGTATAAAAGCTTAAAAAACTAATTGACAGTATGTTTATATTAATGGTAAAATTAAACTAGAAGAATAAAAGATAAGCTTTTAAATTATGTCAACAAAAACTATTGCATTTTATAGAGATTTATGTTATAATAAAAGATGTATTTTTATAAATATAGAGAGGAGACTTCCTAAAGATGGGAACGGTAAATACAAAATTAGGCAACATATTCTCATACATTAAAACATCATATAAACAACTCGGAGAATACGATGTTGACGAAATTGATTTTAATGAATTCAATAATGCTGATATAAGTAGAACTGAGCTAGCAGACTTAAAAAAAGCTATGGCTGAAGTTGATGAAATGGAAAAGAGCTATTCTTTAAATTTTTCAAAAAAGTCAAAAAGAAAAAAGGCTGTAGTTGATGTTAGCAGAGATAAAAAAAGCGAAGACTTAATAGCAAAAAAATCTAGAAAAGAAGCTAGTAAGGAAAAAGATAGAGAAGATTAAAAGAGGAAAAATGATTATGCAAAAGATTAAAAATGAAAAAGGTATTACACTAATTGTCTTAGTTATAACTGTAATAGTTTTAGGACTAATTAGTATTCCAACAGCATTAAAAATAAATGATATAATAGCATTAAATAGAATTACAAAGTTTAAAGATGACTTTACTATTTTATCAGAAACAGTTTCTCAAGTTTATCCATCTGATAAGAGCATATCAACAATAGGTGATGTGTATAATGGAGATACTAGTTTTTGTGATAATCAAAATGATGGAGATACTTATTATATAATAAATGCAAATCAGTTAAGTAGTGACTTGTTTGGTAAAGTAGAGTCTAAAATGGAAGCACTTAATTTTGGTAAGAGAAATTATGGTGACTTGGATGCAACAGATGATGATGTATACATAATAAACGGAGAATCTAGGACTATTTATTATGTTGGTGGATTCGAGAATGCTTCAGGACAAATTATATTCAGATATCCTGGAAATTATACAAAAATTAATATGCAAAATTTTGATTAGTTAATTAACTATTACAAATAACGGTATAAAATGTAAATATATATGTAATAGTTCAAAATGAGAAGAAGATACAAAAATAATATTGCTAAAATACCCAAAAAGGTATAGAATTATAGCAATATTGTTTTTTTATATAATAGGAGAAACATATGAGCAAAATATGGAGAATAAAAGAGAAAACAGATAAACTAATAAAAAAATCAGAAAAAATACAAAAAAATTATAAATTAAGTAGAATTGTTTCGAATATTCTTGCTTCAAAGGGAATAGACAATGATAAAAAGATAGAAGAATTTTTAAATCCAACTAGAGATAGCTTTGGAAATCCATTTGAAATGCCTGATATGGATAAAGCTGTAGAAAGAATTATAAAAGCAATTGAAAATAAAGAAAAAATAATTATTTATGGAGACTATGATGCAGACGGAATCACTAGTTCAACAATTCTAAAAAGATTTTTGAAAGAAATTGATGTAAATGTTGATGTATATATTCCCAATAGACTTACAGAAGGCTATGGAATGAATGAAAATGCAATAAAATCTATTGCGAAAAAAGGGTATAATCTTATAATAACAGTTGATTGTGGAATAACAGGTATAAAAGAAACGGAATTGGCTAAAGAACTTGGAATTGATGTAATTATAACAGATCATCATGAACCTGGAGAAGAAATTCCAAAAGCAATTGCAGTTGTAGATTGCAAAAGAAAAGACAACAATTATAAATTTCGAGAATTAGCTGGATGTGGTGTGGCTTTTAAGCTTACACAGGCACTATCTCAAAAACTTGATATTAATGAGAACATTTGCTTGAAATATCTTGATTTTGCTTGCATAGGTACAATTTCAGACATAGTACCACTTGTTGATGAAAATAGAGTTATTTCTAAACTAGGAATGATGCTTGTAGAACAACAAAGAAATACAGGAATAAGAGAATTAATTAGAATTAGCGGAATAAAGAAAATAGATGCAACAGCAATATCATTCGGAATTTCACCAAGGATAAATGCTTGTGGAAGGATGGGACATCATGAGGATGCGTTAGAATTGTTTTTGACAGAAGACCCTCGAAAGGCTCAAGAATTAGCGAGAAAACTAGAAAATTTCAATAGGAAAAGACAAGAAATAGAAAAAAAAATATATAAACAAGCATTTGATATGGCTAATAATGAAATTGATAAGAAATGTTTGATTTTAGCGAAAGAAGAGTGGCATCATGGAATTATAGGAATTGTTTCATCTAAGATAACAGACAGTTTCTTTAAGCCTAGTTTATTACTTTGTATTGAGGGAGAAGAAATGAGAGGCTCAGGAAGAAGTATCCCTGGATTTGACTTACATCAAGCAGTAGAAAAATGTAGCAAACACCTAACAAATTATGGCGGTCATGGAATGGCTGTAGGACTTTCGCTAAAAGCAAAAGATTATGAAAAATTCAAAAAAGAATTTGAAGACTATGCAAATAAAAATATATCTAATGATATGATGCAGCGAGTAATTGAAATAGATGAAGAAATAACTAATAAAGACATTAGTTTTGAAGACATAAAACAGATAGGATTATTGGAACCTTTTGGAGAATCAAATTTTGAACCATTAGTTTTATATAAGAACTTAAAAATCAATGCAATAAGAACATTGTCTGAAGGTAAACATATAAAAATGAGCTTGCAAAACGAAAATGTAAACATGGAGGCAATAGGATTTAATTTAGGTGATTTGGCACAACAATACCAAATAGATGATAAAATTGATATTGTAGGAAATATAGGAATAAACAGTTTTAACAACAAAGAAACAATACAAATGGTAATAACAGATGTAAGAAAGGCTATATAATAAGTAAAAGGGGGGATTAGATATGACAAAGAGTAAGGAAAGAACAATAAATGATGTAATTCAAACAGCAAAAAGTCATAATAAAAGATGTGATGTAAAGTTAATAAAAAGAGCATATGAATATGCATATCAGCATCATGGTGATCAAAAAAGAAAATCTGGTGAGCCATATATAATTCACCCTATTGAAGTAGCTTACACTTTAGCTGACTTAGGTCTTGATGATGAAACTATTTGTGCTGCACTAATGCATGACTTAGTTGAAGACACTGATGTTACTTATGAAGACATAGAATCTGAGTTTAGCAAAGAAATAGCTGAAATGGTTAATGGAGTAACAAAGTTAAAACAGATTAATTTTGAAAGTGGTGAAGAACAGCAAGTTGAAAACTATAGAAAAATGTTTTTAGCTATGGGAAAAGATATTAGAGTAATACTCATTAAATTATCAGATAGATTACACAATATGAGAACACTAAAGTATTTAAAAAGAGACAGGCAATTGGCTATATCACATGAAACTCTTGAACTATATGCGCCATTAGCTAATAGACTCGGAGTTTATTCACTAAAATGGGAATTAGAAGATTTATCTTTTAAGTATTTATATCCAGAAGAGTACAGAGAAATAGTTGCAGGTATAGACAAAAAGAGAGAAGAAAGATTAAAGTTTATTGACCAAATAATGGATGAGATTAAGCTTAATCTTAGGAAAAATCACATAATTGCTGAAGTTACTGGAAGAGCAAAACATTTATACTCTATTTATAGAAAAATGCAGAGAGATAATAAAACATTAGACCAAATATATGATTTATTTGCACTTAGAATTTTAGTTAATTCAGTAAAAGACTGTTATGCAGCATTAGGAGTTGTACATGAATTATATACTCCAATGCCAGGAAGATTTAAAGATTATATTGCTGTACCAAAACCTAATATGTATCAATCACTACATACAACATTAATAGGAAAAAAAGGAACACCATTCGAAGTACAAATTCGTACATACAACATGCATAGAATAGCTGAATTTGGTATTGCAGCACATTGGGCTTACAAAGAACAAAGTTTTTTGAGAGGAAAAAAGACTAATGTAAAAGTTTCAGATGATAAATTAGCGTGGCTTCGTGAAAGCTTGGAATGGCAAAAAGATATGCAAGATCCTCAAGAATTTATGGATACATTGAAAACAGAATTATTTGAAGATGAAGTTTATGTATTTACTCCAAAAGGAGAGATAAAAACATTGCCAAAAGGAAGTACACCAATAGATTTTGCTTATTTGATTCATGCTGAGATTGGTAACAGAATGGTAGGATGCAAGATTAATAGTAAAATGATGCCAATAATTACAAAACTTAAGAATGGAGATATTGTAGAGATTGCGACAAATGATAATTCAAAAGGTCCTAGCAGAGACTGGCTAAGATTTGTAAAAAGTTCTAACGCAAAAACTAAAATATTGCAATGGTTTAAAAAACATGACAGAAGCAAGAACATTGAAAAAGGAAAAGATTTAATAGAAAAAGAAATTAAGCGTATTGGAATGACTTATGATGAGTTATTTACCGAAAAATACTATCAATCTGCTTTAAAGAGATACAGATTTAAAACATTAGAAGATATGTATGCAGCGGTTGGATTTGGATCAATAGGCCAAGGAAAAATAATAGCTAAAACACTTGAAGAATATAGAAAGTTTAACAAGGAAAAAATTGATGTTGATGAAAAAATAGAAAAACTACATACTGCAAGAAAAAAGAATTCATCAAAAACGGGCATTGTAGTTAAAGGAATAGAAAATTGTTTAGTTAAACTATCTAAGTGTTGTAATCCTGTTCCAGGAGACGAAATAGTTGGGTACATCACTAGAGGAAGAGGAGTAACTGTACACAGAAGTAATTGCATAAATGTTAAAGATTTAATTAAAGATGAAGGTAGAATGATTGAAGTTCATTGGGATGGACAAGAATCAAGTACATATACTGCAGATATTACGGTACAAGCTAATGACAGAGATGGTTTACTTGCAGATGTAATGAAGGTTGTATCAAACACAGATGCTAAGCTTATAGCTATTTCAGCAAGAGCGAATAGAGAAAAAATAGCAACAATAGAAATGACAATAGAAGTTAACAACGTTAGTTTATTAAATAAAGTTGTTAGAGAAATTGGAAAAGTTGACAGTGTTTATGATGTTAAACGTACTAAATAGAACTGAAGTAATAATACTGTGTACTCATAAAAATCATAGAGAATCATTGTGTGATTCATAAGAATATAACAAGGAGTAAAAATGAAAATACTATTTGCAACTAAAAATCCTGCAAAAATAAAGAAATATTCAAAAAAATTGGAACCATATGGAATAGAAATCATATCAATTAGGGATTTAAATATTGATTTGGATATAGATGAATCAGGAAATAATGCTATAGAAAATGCAACAATAAAAGCAAAAGCTTACTATGAAGCAACAGGTATGATAACAGTTGGACTAGATGATAATTTATACATAGAGAATTTACCTGATGAAAAACAACCAGGAACTCATGTAAGAAGAATTAATGGAAAAGAACTAGATGATGATGAGATGATAGATTATTATACTAATATGGCTAAAGAATATGGTGGAAGATTAGACTCTAAATGGGTTTATGGAATGGTGCTTTATGATGAAAAGAATACATATGAACATACTTGGAGTAAAGATGGATTTTACTTTACAGATACACCATGTGAAAAAAGAAACCCAGGATATCCACTAGATTCAATAACTGTTTGGCCAAAATACAATCAATATTGGTTAGAACTTAGTGAAGAACAAAAACAGGAAATAAATAATCAGTATAATAATGATGGAGTGGAAGAATTTATTACAAGTAGTTTAAATATTTCAGATTAATGTAGTAATTATTATTTATAGGTAAAACAGAAGAAAATTATAAAGAACAACATGGAGTGTGGGACATTGTTATGAAGAGAATAAAATCTTGAAATAAAAGGCTGTTTTTTATGAAAAAGCTGAGAAAAAGCAAAAAATCTATTGACAAAGCTCATTAAAATTAGTATAATATTAAAGTGACTTAGAAAGTATTTTTAAATATAGATATTCTAAAGCATAAGGAGGGATTAAAATGGCACAACCAAAAAGAAGATGGTCAAAACAAAGAACACATACTAAAAGATCAACTTGGAAATTGGAAAACAAAAACCTTGTAGAATGTCCTCATTGCCATAAGCTTACAATGCAACATAGAGTATGCCCAAGCTGTGGATATTATGATGGAAATGAAGTTATAGCTCAAAAAGCAGAATAATTACGAAATTTTAGAAAGAGGTGAAAGTGATGAAAGAAGGAATACACCCAGATTATACAGAAGCTACAATAACTTGTGCTTGTGGAAATGTAATAAAAACAAATTCAACTAAAGCAGATATGAAAGTTGATGTATGCTCAAAATGTCATCCATTTTGGACAGGTAATTTAAGAAAAGAGACAAAAGGTGGAAAGGCAGCTAAGTTTAAAGAAAAATACGGAATTAAATAAGATTATTAAAAACTCTGTGGATCTACTCCGCAGAGTTTTATGTGCAAAAAAAGGTGTGCAAAAAGGGACGGGGGATTTCTGCACAAATATGCAGAAAGGGACACCCCTGCTTTAGAAAGAGTGTCCCTAATTGCACAAATGTGCAGAAATCCCCCGTCCCTTTTTGCACATTTTAGATATAGAGATAATGAAATAAAGAGGTAGTAATATGCAAGTAGATACAAAGAAATGGACTAAAAAAATAAATGAGTTAATCAATAATAATAAGTATATTGTTTATACTATGGGATGCCAGCTTAATGAAAATGATTCAGAGAAAATATCTGGAATGCTAGAAGAAAGTGGATATATTAGAACTAATAATCCGGAAGAAGCGGCTGTTATAGTATTTAACACGTGTTGTGTTAGAGAAAATGCTGAGGATAGACTATTTGGAAAGCTTGGAGAAGTTAAAAAGTGTAAGGATGAGAATGGAACAATTATAGCAATTGGTGGTTGTATGATGCAAGAAAAAAACATGGTAGATAAACTAAAACGAAGTTATCCATTCGTAGATTTGATATTTGGACCACATACTTTAGAAAAATTTCCAGAAAACTTATATAATATACTAAAGGAACACAAAAAAATAGATGATATTCTAGATATAGATGGATATATATATGAAGGAATACCAGTAGTTAGAGATGATAAATATAAAGCTTCTGTGCCAATAATGAATGGATGTAATAATTTTTGTGCCTTTTGTATAGTTCCTTATGTACGCGGGAGGGAAAGAAGTAGAAATCCACAAGATATAATAAATGAAATACAAGAGCTTGCGAATAATGGATATAAGGAAATAACATTATTGGGACAAAATGTTAATTCATATTTAGTTAGTCAAAAACAAAAAGGAGAAGATGTTAACTATAAAATTACAGTTCAAAATGAGGACATGATAGTTAATTCTTTTGCTACATTACTAAGAGCTATAAATAAAATAGAAGGAATTGAGAGGATAAGATTTATATCTCCTCATCCAAAAGATTTTACTGATGATGTAATAGAAGCAATTAAAGACTGTGAAAAAGTGTGTAAACTTATACATTTACCATTACAGTCGGGAAGTACAGAAATCCTTAGAGTAATGAACAGAAAATATACTAAGGAGCAATATCTTAATCTAGTAGATAAAATTAGAGGAAAAATACCTGAGGCAACATTTACAACTGATATAATTGTTGGATTTCCAGGCGAAACTGAACAAGATTTCGAAGATACGCTAGATGTGGTCAAAAGAGTAAAATTTGAACAAGTATTTATGTTTATTTACTCAAGAAGAGTTGGAACTGTTGCAGATAAAATGGAAAATCAAGTAGATGAAGAAATAAAACATATAAGATTTGAAAAGTTAAAAAGACTATATGCAGAATTAGTTGAAGAATCAAATAAAAAATATGTTAATACAGTACAGAGAGTTTTAGTAGAAGGGGTTAGTAAAACAAATGATAAAATGTTAACGGGAAGAACAGAGTCAAATAAAGTTGTTAATTTTGAAGGTTCAAAAGAGCTAATTGGTACAATGCAAGATGTAGAGGTGATTTCGGAACATATGTGGTATTTAAAAGGAAAATTATAAAAAAAAACATTTTGAATTTAATAAAAATTCAAAATGTTTTTTTTATTGTCATAGAAATGTAATAAAAGAATAACAGCTTAGATAGATGAAGAAATAAAAAATATATAAAAAAGGAGGTTATTGAATAAAGATGTGTTTTTTACTATAATAAAAAAGTACAAGGATTTATGAAGAGGTGTTTAATGAAAAAAATAAAAATGTGTATAATAAATGAAACAGGAATAACTTTAATTTCACTTGTAGTCACAATATTAGTATTATTAATATTAGCTGGAGTATCAATTAATATGATAATTAGTAATAATGGGTTAATTCAAAAAACAAAAAAGTCAAGTGAAGTATATCATAATTCAGGGGAAAATGAAATCAAAGAAATTGAAATAGCTGGAAATTTTATCGATGATACTACAATTAAACTATCTCAACAGCAAATAGAAAAAGTTACGGAGAGAATTAAAGATAATGGAAAAGCACTTCAAGAGATTAATTATAATGTAACAGATTTAAGAGATCAAGAAGGAAATCCAGTAAAAGTAACAGTTGAAGGAAAATATAATGGTGGACTTGCAGACCAAACTTTTACACAATCAGATTTATTAGGAACAGAAGAAGAGAGAATAAAATGGTATGTTTTAAGTGCAGATCAAAATGGAATAAATATAGTAAGTGGGCCAACAAAAAAGAAAGTACAATTTAAGGAATCATCAGGGTATGATAATTGCTTATATTACTTAAATAAAATAAGTACAGAACTATTTGTAAATCTTGAGATTGGTGTAACATCAAATCGAATACATGCTTTTAAGCTTACAGATTTAAAACATGCAGCAGAATTATTGAATGAAAGGACATATAACTGGGAAGATACATTTGTAAGAAATGCTCCATACGACAATAGTGGAGAATATGTGTGGAATGAAGGAAAGGACCTTGGGAAAAAAGTATTTACTCCAATGAATAAGAGATATCCAGGTATATATATTGCAGATTCAAATAAAGAAGTAGTAGTAGATAATCAATTGTATGATGAAGTACCAAATACTATAATAACAACAGACAGAGGAATTGGAAGAGTATTAGAAGATGGATCAAATCCGGCCAGAAAACTTACTGTAAATTATACTTATTTTAGTTACTATAATCCAACCGCAGAAGATAAAGGTGTTAATTTCCAAAAAGAGAAACTCGGTCAATTCGGAAACAGTCCAATTTCAAACGAATTATTCAATGCTAATGGAGATGATTATTGGATAGCATCTAGATGTATATATGCGGGATCTAAGGGTGAAACATCAAGTTATGCAAAATATAATTTGTTTTGTTGTAATTCTGGATATATTGATGGAGCAGAAATGTGTCGCTCTTATGGAACACGGTAAAACAGTTAGCAATGCTTTTCGCGTCGTAGTATCTATACCAGCAGCTAGGCTAGAAATTAATGATGAAACAGGAGAAGTTGCAATAAAATAGTTAATTGTATGCTTAACTCTTAATAAAGGATTTCGAATTTTATTATATTGAAAAAGAATGAGCTATTATAGAAAAACACTAGTTTTATTGAAAAACTAGTGTTTTTGTGGTAAAATAGATATAAGTTAAATATTTCTAGGTGCAAGACTAGAAATTCCATCAGTCAATTGAAGATTGGGATGATAACTATGGCACATAATGTCGAAATTAGTCCTAAGTGGCTACAAGATTTTTACTATAGAGAAGCCTCCGAGGACGTTTCTATGGAAGTCATAAATGAGTGCAAAGAAAACGGTCTTGTGTTTGTCATTGAGGCTGTTAGAGCAATTGATGCTTTTGAAGTTTACAATGACCTAATGTGCAGCAAGATATTTGTTCAGGGAGTGATGCAAAAGCATCCATATGTGTACTTGAAGAACTCTGAACTTGTGTATGCTGGGCAAGACGGATCTCTTTTTAGCATAGCTTTCAAGCTCAAGCAGTAGTAAGAGCTGCTGGAAAGCTAGGCAATTTCCCCTTTGGTTGCTTGCACAACCAGAGGGGGCCTTTTTGGTTATTAGCAGCCATTGGGGACAGAGAATTTTGGAAATATAAAATAGGAAAAAAGCTTTCAGAAAAATATAAAAAAGGCTATGAAAAAATGTCATGAAAAAGTAAAAAAACTTGAAAATCTCTAAGGATGTGTATATATATGTACACACACATACTTTTACATATTGAAAAAATAATAAAAATATACTAAAATAAATCTATATATTAAAATAATAAGGATAAGTAAGATGAGAAGCTTAAAGTCTTGCTAACTGCAGCTTCAACTATCAAAATGTGATGTCCGAAAGGAAGAAAAAAATGATAAACAAAAGAACGAACATATTAGAAAATGGAATAACGTTAGTAGCTCTAGTTGTAACTATAATAGTGCTGCTAATACTAGCAGGAATAACTATAAATATGGCAATTGGAAGTAATGGATTAATAGAAAGAACTAAAATATCAAAAGAGGAAAAGATTATAGGTGATGAAAAAGAACAAATACAATTAGCATTTATGTCTGCAAAAGTAAAAGGGTTAGGGAATAAAGTGAATAAACCTGACTTGCAAGAAGAGTTAGATATGTCTGTGGGAGATAATAAGACAAAAGTAACTGGAAGTGACAGATTAAAAGTTAAATTTATAGATACAGAAAATGAGTATTACATATTTCAAGATGGAACTTTAGAAAAAAAGAATGGAGTTTCTAATCCAAACGCAATGGAAATTTCGGAATTGTATGATGGAGCGAATATATTTTTTGGACTAGACGTAATTAATTATGCAGAAACTTTACCAGAAGAGTTGCAGGATATAGGGTGGCAATTATTTTATGCGGGAGCCCTAGATGGCGAGACAGAGGAAAGGATTTATTTAATTTCAAAAGAATATATAAAAAATACAAAACTTCCAACAGTGAAAAAAGAGGGAGTAGAAGTAGTTGGAGCAAGGCCAATCCCTATAGATGGTTCGGAATACAAAGCGAAATTTGGTAATAACCTAAATGATGGAGTAATGACACAATATGTTGGATCAACAGATGTTGAAACCAAACTACAAAAACTAAATAGTAAATACTATTCTTTTTTAAATGGTAATACAAGTACAGCAGATAATATAAAAGCTATAGCTTATATGTTAGATACTATTACTTGGGGTAAATTTTCGAATAGTACACAAGGTTATGCTGAATATGCAATAGGAGGACCAACTATAGAACTTTTATTTAAAGCATATAACAAAGTTTCTGAAAGAACGCAAACAAATTATTGTATGGGACAGATTGATAGTACGGGAGGATATATTATAAGTAGAGATGGGGGAAAAACATATGATAATTATTGTCAAATAATAAGCAATCTACATAAACCATATTCTGTAGCACACTTGAAAACGCAGGCAATGGCCTATTGGCTGGCTTCACCTGCTAAATATAGTAATATGGTTGCAGTTGTGGATAATTGGCGGACATGTAGGAAATGAATATCATTATGGCGGAGGGTTAGATATAACTTATTATAGTCGTAATGATATGGGATTTAGACCTGTTGTTGTTCTAAACTATGGATATACATTGGAAAAAACAAAGGATGTTAATAATAATGATGCATTTAAAATTGTAGAGGAATAAAGTTTTTTATAAATTTCCATTTGGAATTCCATTATGGAGGAGATATTAGAATGGTGCTTTTGCCATTGGTGTATTGTGGATGGAAAATTTTACATTAAAAAATATGGTAGTCCAAAAGAATAAAACTGACATAAAAAAGGATAGTTTTAATGACAAAAAAAAGGCATTAAGAACTATCCTTTTTGCCTTCTTTTTTCTTGCTTTTTAAACTATTATATGATAATATTACTATGTTATATTAGACTTAGAAAGGAACTATAGAATAAATGCTAGAAGATGAAAAAGCACAAGCTGCAAAGTTAGCAAAAGAAAGATATGAAAATAGAGATAAATATACTCCAATGATGAGACAGTATATAGAAACAAAGTCTAAATACTTAGATTGCATATTGTGCTATCGTTTAGGAGACTTTTATGAAATGTTTTTTGAAGATGCAGTGATAACATCTAGAGAAATAGAATTAACTTTAACAGGGAAAGACTGTGGACAAGAAGAAAGAGCTCCAATGTGTGGAATACCACATCACGCAATAAACTCATATATTCCAAAGCTTGTAGAAAAAGGATATAAAGTTGCTATTTGTGAACAATTAGAAGATCCAAAAAGCACAAAAGGAATTGTAAAAAGAGATGTAATAAAAGTTATTACACCTGGAACAATAGTAGATGGTAACATTCTAGAAGAAAAGAAAAACAACTATATAATGTCTATATACAAAGAAGGAATGTTCTTTGGAGTAGCGGTATGTGATATATCAACAGGAGATTTTTACGCTACAGAAATAAGAGAGGACAATAACTTTTCTAAGCTATTAGATGAAATATCTAGATATAATCCTTCAGAACTTGTAATTAATAAAATGATGGCTGATAGCAAAGTAGAAATAAACAAAATAAATCAAAGATTCTCAGCTTTCATTACTGTTGAAGATAATATAAAAAATAGCCATATAGATGAAGAAGCAGATCCAAATAATGAAAATGTGAGTATGGATGCTTATTCTGTGACTTCAAGCAATAAGAAGTACTGGAACAATAATGAGGAAATTCCATTCTCAAATGAATCAAAGAGTATTAAAGAAAAATTTGATATAGTTGACAAAAATGAAAAGTCAATAAATATAGATAAAAAAATGTTTGCAGTATGTGCAATTAATGGATTGATGAGCTATGTAGAAACGACACAAAAACAATTTCCACAAAATTTGAGTAAAATAGTTTATTATGAACCAACTAGATATATGTCTTTAGATATAAGTGCAAGAAGAAATCTAGAAATAACGGAAAAAATGAGAGATAAAACAAAAAAAGGAACTTTGTTGTGGGTGCTAGATAAAACTTCTACATCTATGGGAGGAAGACTCATTAGGAGATGGATTAGTGATCCATTAATAGATGTTAAGGATATTAATGCTAGACTTAATGCAGTAAAAGAACTTAAAGAAAGTAAGATTCTAAGAGACGAAATAGTGGATTCTCTAAAAAAGGTATATGATATAGAAAGGTTGGCTGGAAAAATATCATATGGAACTGCTAATGCGAGAGACTTAATATCTTTGAAAAACTCAATAGCTCAACTTCCAAATTTAAAGCAATCATTATCAAGAGTTGATTCAAAATTACTAAAAAACATGTATGAATCGCTTGATACATTAGAAGACCTTTTTGAATTGATTGATAAAGCTATAGTTGATGATCCACCAATAACATTAAAAGATGGAGGATTAATCAAAAAAGGGTATAATGAAGAAGTTGACAGATTAATAGAAATAACAACAAATGGAAAGCAATGGCTTGTAAATATTGAAACTGAGGAACGCGAAAAAACAGGAATTAAGAATTTAAAAATAGGATATAACAAAGTATTTGGATATTACATAGAAATATCTAAATCATTTGTAAAGATGGCTCCAAAAGATAGATACATTAGAAAGCAAACTTTAACCACAGGAGAAAGATACATAACTGAAGAACTAAAGAATTTAGAAAATGAAATAATTGGAGCTCAGGAAAAAATAATTAGTATCGAATATAATGAGTTTGTAAAAATAAGAAACAAGATTGAAGAAAATGCAAAGAGATTACAAATTGCAGCTAGTATAGTATCTAAAATTGATGTGCTATGTAGCTTTGCCAAAGTAGCAGAAAGCTTAAACTATTGTATGCCAGAAGTAGACAATACAGATGTAATAGAAATTAAAGATGGAAGACATCCTGTTATAGAAAAAATGCTTCCTGCAGGAGAATTTATACAAAATGATGCATATTTAGACTCTAACAGTAATAGACTTGATATTATTACAGGACCAAACATGGCTGGAAAATCTACATATATGCGTCAAGTTGCATTGATTACTTTAATGGCACAGGTTGGAAGCTTTGTACCAGCATCTTATGCCCATATAGGAATTGTAGACAAAATATTTACTAGAGTAGGAGCTTCTGACGATTTAGCCATGGGAGAAAGTACTTTTATGGTTGAGATGATGGAAGTAGCTGCTATATTAAAAAATGCAACAGAAAGAAGTTTGGTAATTTTAGATGAAATTGGAAGAGGAACATCTACTTATGATGGACTATCAATAGCATGGGCAGTTGCAGAACAAATATCAAAAATAAAAGCTAAAACACTATTTGCTACTCACTATCATGAACTAACAGACTTAGAGAATAAGCTTGAAGGAACTAAGAATTTTCATATAGCTGTAAAAGAACATGGCGAGGATGTTATTTTCTTAAGAAAAATTGTTGAAGGTGGAACAGATGAGAGCTATGGAGTGCATGTAGCAAAACTTGCTGGAGTTCCCAAAGATGTAACAAAGAGAGCAAATCAAATACTTAGATCACTTGAAAGAAAAAGCATATTAAAGACAGAGAAACTTAGCAAGACAGAACAGCAGGAAAATCAAGGACAAATAAGTATGTATAATTATAAATTAGCAGAGATAGCTCATGAATTAGACGAAGTAGATTTGAATAATATGACGCCGATGGATGCAATGAATGTATTATCTAAATTAAAAGAAAAAATGTCATAAACCAAATACATAAGTAAAAGAAGAAAGGAATTGTATTAAATGAAAATAATTTATCAAGAACAGGAATATGATATACATGGAGATGTAAAAAGAATTATGGATGGTCTTGGAGCAAATGCTAAAATAGCTCCTAAACATATAATGGCATGTAAATATAATAATGAGGTAAAATCACTGGACTTTGAATTTAATGGTGATGAAACCATAACATTACTAGATGTGACAAACAAAGACGGACTAAGAGTTTACTTAAGAGGAGCTTTATATATTACAAGTATGGCGTTTAAGCAACTTTATCCTGACGCAAAACTAGTAATTAACTATCAACTAACAGGTGGAACATATTGTGAATGTAAAAATTTAGAAATAACGGATGAAGTTATTGAAAATATTAGAAAAAGAGTTCATGAGATAGTTGAAAAAGATATTCCAATTAGAAAAGTTAATATGACAAAGCAAGAGGCCGAGGAGTTCTTCGAGAAAAACAACGACGAGGATGACAGAGGAAAGCTACAAGTAGATAATCAAAATAAAGATGTTGTAACATTGTATTTTTGTGACGATTATTACAATTATTTCTTTGGAGTTATGCCTATAACTACAGGATACATTAATTTGGTTGATGTAAATAGATATAAGGAAGGGTTTATTGTTAGATATCCAAATGCTGATAAGCCAACAGAATTATTACCATTTAAAGAGAGTAAAAAGCTTTTAGCTACTTTACAAGAATATGAGCAAATACATAAATTAATGGAAATCACTACTGTTCAAGAATTAAACTCATATGTTGAAAGAGGTAAAGGAAAAGATATAGTTTTAACTGCTGAAGCGCTACAAGAAAAGAAGTTAGCAGAAATAGCAGACAAAATAAAAAATCATAAAGAATTAAAAATGGTATTAATTGCAGGACCATCTTCATCAAGTAAAACAACTTTTGCTAAAAGACTTTGTATGCAGTTAAGAGTAAATGGAATTAAACCTGTAACTATTGGTACAGATGATTATTTTGTGGAAAGATCAGAAACGCCACGAGATGAAGATGGTGAATATGACTTTGAAACAATAGATGCTCTTGACTTGAACTTATTTAATGATCATTTGGAAAGATTAATTAATGGTGAAAAAGTTGAAATACCTAGATTTGATTTTAAAACTGGAACTAAAATTTTTGGAGAAAATAGATTCTTACAATTAGAAGAAGATGAAATATTAGTAATAGAGGGAATTCATTGCTTAAACAATAAGTTAACAGAAAAGATTCCTAAAGAGAACAAATTCAAAATTTATGTAAGTGATCTAACGGTTCTTAACTTTGACTATTATAATAGAATTTCTGCATCAGATACTAGATTGATTAGAAGGATTGTAAGAGATTATAATTTTAGAGGTTATTCTGCTTTGGCAACATTACAGAGATGGCCATCTGTTGCAAGAGGAGAGAGAAAAAATATTTTCCCATTCCAAGAAGAAGCGGATGTTATGTTTAATAGTTCTTTAGTATATGAGCTAGCTGTACTTGCTAGACATGCAGTGCCACTATTAAATGAAATAGATAATACTCATCCAGAGTATTCAGAAGCGAAGAGAATAGTATCTTTGCTAGAATATTTTAAAGAAATTGATGAATATCCAATTCCAAACAACTCATTATTAAGAGAGTTTATAGGTGGAAGTGTATTTGATTATTAAAAAGAGGTTACTACTAACTGGTTCTATGGGAAGAAAAAAGATGGAAGGAATTCCATCTTTTTTATATAACTGGAAAGTTGATAATTTCTTATTATATAAAAAATACTATGCAACTAATTTTTACTATATAAAATCTAACAAGGTCGTTACATTTGTTTTATTATTTTTTGTTTTGAAAAATGTCCGATATTGTTCTTGTAAGAATTGGAAAAAAGATGTATAATAGTAATGTATGATAAAATAAGGATAGGTGTATTGACATAATTAATAATATAGTGAAAGGAAAAAAATGAAACAGTTTACTAAAAGAGATGAGTCTTTTGTATGTGAAAACTGCGGAAAGATTGTGGAAAAACTAGGATACACTTCTAGAGATCATTGTCCTTACTGCTTATGCTCTAAACATGTTGATATAATGCCAGGAGATAGAGAAAATGAGTGTAAAGGAATTCTAAGACCACAGCAAGTTGAATTAGACAGCAAAAAAGGATATGTAATTATATATAAGTGTGATAAATGTGGAGAGACGCATAGGAACAAAGCAGCAGAAGATGATGAAAAGGAATTATTAATTAATTTGACAGTTAACCAAAAAATGTACTAAGCATTTCTAAAGTTCACAGCTGATCTAAGAGAAAGATCTCAATATATATTTTAAGAAAGGAAATAATTCAATGCAAGAAATAAATGATGAAAAGATTAAAATCGAAGATGTTAAACCAGATAAATCACTTAGAATTCTAACTGGTGATAGGCCAACTGGGCACTTACATATAGGACACTATTTTGGTTCTTTAAAAAGTAGAGCCAAATTACAAGATAAGTTTGAAACTTTCATAGAAGTTGCAGATGTCCAAGCTTTAACAGATAATTTTAATAATCCACAAAAAGTTAAAGACAATGTAACACAAATAATTATGGATGAATTAGCGGTTGGAATTGATCCAAATAAGGTTACTTTTTTTATTCAGTCAATGATACCAGAAATAGCTGAATTAACAGTATATTACTCAAATTTAGTAACTATAGCTAGACTACAAAGGAACCCAACAGTAAAAACAGAAATAGCAGCTAAGAAAGAGTTATTTGGAGAGAGTGTTACTTATGGATTTTTAGGTTATCCCGTAAGTCAAGCTGCAGACATAACTGCATTTGATGCTACATACGTTCCAGTAGGCGATGATCAACTTCCTTTAATAGAACAATGCAGAGAAATTGTTAGAAAGTTTAATTCTATATATGGAGAAACACTAAGAGAGCCAGTTGCAGTTCTTAGCAACACAACCAGAATAAAAGGACTTGACGGAAATGAAAAAATGGGAAAATCTTTAGGAAATGCATTGTATTTATCTGATGACTTAGAAGAAATTAAGCAAAAAGTAATGTCAGCATTAACAGATCCACAAAGAATAAGGAAAGATGATAAAGGGCATCCAGAAGTATGTATGGTTTATTATTATCATAAGCTATTTAGTACAGAGAATGAGTGTAAAAATATCTGTGAAGAATGCAAGGCTGGAGCAAGAGGCTGTGTTGCATGCAAAAAGCAACTTATAGATAATATAAATAGAGAATTAGGGCCAATTAGAGAAAAAAGACACTACTATGAAGAGCATCCAAATGAAGTAATGGACATTTTGATGGCGGGAACAGAACATGCTAGAAAAATAGCAAAGCAAACATTAGATAGAGTAAAAAAATCAATGATGTTAGATTACTAGTTAGCAATAAGTTATAAGATGATTCTATACAGAAGAAGGGATAAAATATGAAAAAAGATAGCCAAATTAATTTAAAACTAACAACTGTAATAAATATAGTATTAGTATTAATAATTATTATAATATGTGTTGTATCAGCAATAATATACATTAATTCAAATAAAGAAGAGGTTGCTGAAGTAAATGAAGTTCAAAATAAAAATGAAGAAAATGAAGTTACAGAAAACATAATTGAGGATATAAAACCACAAATAAAAAGAGAAAAAGTGCAAATGAATGATGAAGATACAAATTTTGCATTAGAATTTTTGAAAATGGAATTAAATAATGATAATATGGTTTATAGTCCATTGTCAATAAAAACAGCATTAAACATGTTAAAAGAAGGAGCCAATGGTAACACAAAAGCTCAATTAGATAAAGTACTAGAAAACACTAATGCTTCATCATATAACAGTATAGAGGATATAATGTCATTTGCAAATAGCCTTTTCATCAGAGACACTTATGCACAAAATGCTAAAAAAGAATATTCAGACTTGTTATTTAACAAATATAATGCAGAAGTAAAATATGATCCATTTAAAAGTGCTAACAATGCAAATAAGTGGATTGAAAAAAAGACTTTAGGACAAATAAAAGATGTCTTATCAGATGATACATTTTCTAATGAAAACACAAAAATGGTATTGATAAATGCATTAGCAATTGATATGGAATGGAAATTTAATTTTGGATTGGATGATACATATGGAGAGAACTTTTATTTAGAAAATGGAAATAATTATCTTGCTACTATGATGCATCATAAAAAATGTATGAATAAAGATGTTTCATATTTTAAAGATGACAGTGTTACCGCATTAGCAATGGATTTGGAAGAGTATGAAAACAATAAGATGCAATTTATAGCTGTAATGCCAGATGAAAACTTATCTGAATATGTAAAGAAGTTTGATGCATCTACATACAATGGTATTATTAGTAAATTGCAACCTGCAAGTAGTGCAGACAATGGAGTTAATATAACAATTCCTAAATTTTCATTTGATTATAGATTAAAACTAAAAAGAGATATGCAAGAAATGGGAATAACAGATGCTTTTAATGATAATAAAGCAGACTTTACAAATATGTTTATACAAACAAGTAGTAGTGGTAATTTGTTTGTTGGAGATGCTGTGCATATGGCAAATATTGACTTTTCGGAAAAGGGAGTAAAAGCAGCAGCAGTGACCGCCATTATGATGGAAGCTAATGCTATGATAGATGAAAAACAACCATTAGAAATAAAAATAGACAAGCCATTTATGTATTTTATTCGCGAGAAAGAAACAAATGATATCTGGTTTTTAGGAACAGTATTTGAACCTAATTCATGGGAAGATGACAAAGATGAATACAGATGATAATAAAGGTTCAGCCTTTTGAGACGATAGAATAATTAGTTTATGTAACAGATAAGGAGAAAAATAATGTTTACTGACTACGTTAAAATATATGCTCAAGCTGGTAAAGGAGGAGATGGAGCAATATCTTTTAGACGTGAAAAATATGTTGCCGCAGGAGGACCTGATGGAGGAGACGGTGGAAGAGGTGGCAATGTATATTTTAAAGTTGATAAAGATGTTAATACATTGATTAATTTTAGATATAAAAAGAAATTTAAAGCAACTCCAGGTGAAAATGGACAAGGTGCAAGAAAATATGGAAAAAGTGGTAAAGACTTATATATTTCTGTCCCAATTGGTACAGTAGTAAAAGATGCAGAAACTAATGAAGTTTTAGCAGATTTGTCAGAACCGGAAGAAGTTGCACTTTTATTAAAAGGTGGCAAAGGAGGCTTGGGAAATTCACATTTTGCTACTGCTACAAGACAAGCACCAAGATTTGCACAAGATGGGGAACCTGGTGAAGAAAAAGAGTTTATATTAGAATTAAAACTACTAGCTGATGTTGGATTACTGGGATTTCCTAATGTGGGAAAATCAACCTTTTTATCTGTAGTAACATCAGCTACTCCTAAAATTGCAAATTATCATTTTACAACAATAGACCCAAACCTAGGGGTTGTAAAATCAAAATATGGTGATAGCTTTGTAATAGCAGATATTCCGGGAATTATAGAAGGCGCTAGTCAGGGAACAGGATTAGGTATACAGTTTTTAAGACATATTGAAAGAACAAGGTTATTATTGCATTTTATTGATGTATCAATGTCAGAAGGAAGAAATCCTATTGAAGATTATAAAACTATAAATAATGAGCTGAAAGAGTATAGTGAAAAGTTGGCTAAAAGAACCCAAGTGATTGTAGCTACTAAAGCAGATATTATGACAGACGAAACAGGATTTAATGAATTAAAAAAAATGGCTGAAAAGAATAATCAAAAAATTTTTAAAATATCATCTGCAACAGGAGAAGGTATCGATGAGCTTATGAATTATGTTTCTGAAAAATTAAAAACACTTCCAAAAGAGGATTTAATTGATATTTCTAATACAGCAAAGAAAAAGGTTTATACATTAGATGTAGACAAGGATAGATTTGAAATACAAAAAGATGGAAAGACTTTTGTTGTTATTGGAGAAAAAGTTGATAAAATAATGAGAAAAGTTAATATAGGCGATTATGAATCATTATTTTATTTACATAGAAAACTTGATGAGATTGGACTAAACCAAGCCTTAAAAGAAAAAGGAATAAAAGAAGGCGACATAGTAAAAATAGGTGACTATGAAATGGAATGGGAAGATTAAAGTTATTGACATTTTTATTATAAAGTAGTATTTTAGTGATAGGAAGAAAAAAATATATACAAATGAAAGAGGATTCAAATGAAAGAAGAAGGAAAAGTAAAGATTAGTTTAGGAATAACAATATGCATAATTATTATTTGCATACTAGCTGTTGTAATAGGAGTTTTATTATATTACATAGGAAGTAGGGAGAAAACAGAGAGCAGTAATTCTATAGGTGAAACTGAAAAACTAGCAAATCAAAATGTGATAGTTGTTGACAAAGATACTTCTAAAAATAATGTAGAAGTAAACGAAACAAAGGTAGTAGATAAAAATGAAAAAACAACTGTAGTTAAAATTGATAATAGTAAAGAATGGGTATATGATATCAAGAATCCAAATGACAATATAATACCTTTAATAAATGTTGACTCAAAAGATATAGAAATGATTAATAAAGAAATAGCAGAAAAATATAAAGATGTAAAAGAAGAAGATGGTGACTTTGGAATGGAGTATAAATACTTTGTTAATGATAAAATAGTATCACTAGTAATAAAAAGAAAATTTCCAAATGATGTTGTTTATTATAGCACATACAATATTAACCTAACTTCTGGAAAGAATATAAGTAATTTGGAATTAGTACATTCAAAAGATATACTTGAAACTGAATATTTAAAAAAGATAGAAAGCTTATATAAAGAAGAGACGGATGAATACTATAGTATAATGAAGAAAAATAAAATGGAGATTAATGA
This sequence comes from Clostridia bacterium, assembly GCA_017510245.1. GTDB lineage: Bacteria > Bacillota > Clostridia > TANB77 > CAG-508 > CAG-793. Next base: position 49,513 of record JAFWNQ010000014.1, on the reverse strand, counting down.
ATCTGGAGAATCATTTAACTCTGAGTTAAAAAATGCGAGTTGTTCAATAAATGCTCCGATGTATCTTGATGAAAATGGTAAAGTAAATGTTGTAGTAAGGGTACCTTCTATTGCAGGAGCAGCAGAATACCAACGAATAATAAACACTGATTTATAGAGTGAGATTAGTAACTGGAGTTTCTACACAATGTGCAGAAATTCCAGTTATCAACTACATAGTTGTAAATTATGAGACACCTTTTATTAGGAAGAAACAATATTTTTATACTATTTAACCAAAAAATATTGACTTTTTTGCATAATTGGAGTATTATTAGTAAGTAACATATATTATATATGCGGATGTGGCGGAATTGGTAGACGCGCTGGTCTTAGGAACCAGTGCCAACGGCGTGGGGGTTCGAGTCCCTTCATCCGCACCAAAAAACTTATTACTTAGTAATAAGTTTTTTTTGTGCAATATTACAAAAGTTTTAATACTATTGACACAGATAAGTAAAAAGATTTAAAATTATTTTAGATAGTTAAAAAAGAGGAGAGAAAATGGTGAACAAAAGAAATTATAAATAAACTGGAAATTTACATTGTACAGGAACATACATTAAAAATTATGGTCTAAGGCTTAAATAGGCAGGGTTAAATCTTATGGATTTTAATAGTAATAGTGGTTGCAGTTACATTGGATTGCCAAGATGGGATTGTCCATTATTGGGTTTTATGGACACGACAGACTGGACTTTTTATTCACCTTTCGCTGAAATTTTGGGTGATCGCTTTTTTGGATAGACAATAGCTATAGTTTGAACGGAGCAGTTCCTTTTTATACTGATGGGTTAGTTCCATATTACTCTAATAATAATGGCATAAATAGAGATAATTACTTTAATTCTAATATTACTCTTAGACCTATAATACAGGTTGATATAGAATCAATTAATATGTCAAATAATTAATAGAAACGGTAGAGAGAATAGTATGAAAAAAATATTTCAAAGTATTATAGATAATAGATATATACTACTAGTTTGTTTAATAGTAATTGTGAGATTTATTTTTACAATAGATGTCCCTAACTTTTATATAAAAAACTTGAAAATAGATGATGGCTTAATGATAAATCAAATGATGACATTAAGCCAACGGATTATTTTTAGGATCTTATTATCAAAGAACACTTATTAAAGGAATTGCATATCCATTGTTTTTATGTTTAGCCAAACTATCTGGTATAGGGTATGGAAATGCATTTACACTGATTTATATATGTGCATGTTTATTTTTTACGTATTCACTTAAAAAAATAATAAAAGATAAAGGGATGTTAGTTTTTATTTTGATAATTTTATTATTTAATCCAATTAGCTATTCAAGTGACTTATTTCAAAGATTATACCGCAATTCTTTATCTTATGTTGAATTGCTATTTTTCTTAGGTGTAATAATAAATATTATTACCTCGAAAAAGAATAATATTCTAAATTTTATTTTTTTAGGAATAATAATGTCTATTATGATTATAACAAAAGAAGATAATATTTGGACAAAAATAATTCTGGTATTAATAATTATTTGTAAGTTATATAAAAATTTAAAAATAAAAAATATATTTATTACAGTAATACCAATTGCTATAGTTATTTTAAATCTAAATATAGTGTCTTATCTAAATTATAAACATTATAATATTTATACTTATAGTGAGCTAAACGATTCATATTTTAAGGATGCTTTTACAAAAATACTACAAATAAAAGATGATGAAATAATAGATGATCATATTGCAATTCCTAAAAGTACATTCTATAAATTAGCAGATAATTCAAAAACTTTTGGTTACACCAGAGCAGAAATAGATAGTATATATAATTCATATGCTAGGTCAAAAGGAGAAATATATAATTCAAATATAATTTGGATGTTTAGAACATGGATATACAAAAAATATGATTTTAAAGATGGAAAAGAAGCAAATGAATATTTTTACAAATTAAGTAAAGAAATTGACGAATTATTTGAAGAAGGAAAATTAGAGAAAGAATTTGCATTTCCATTGGTTTTTACAAATCCTCCATCACTCAATAGTATAAAAAAATTACCAAGAAATTTTATAAAAACTATATGTTATACATCAACTTATAAAAATATCAAAACCTTTCCAAAAGATAAAATGTTGAAGGTCTTTGAATATGATGAGATAGTGGATGCTTATACTATGAACTTTTATAATTCTCATAAGGTAGATAGTATTATTGAGGAAAACGCAAAAGGAATTGAAATAATAAGAAAAACTTATGAGATATGTACAATTGTTTTCAGTATAATAAGTGTGATTATTTATATAACAAATATAAGAAAAAAAGATATGATAAATTTAATACTTCATATTATATTGATTATATATTTAATAATTATTTGTGGTGTAACATATACACACACAACAGCATTTGATGCAATTAGATATTGTTATTTAGGCAATATATATTTTTTACAAAGTATATTTATATTACTAAATATGTATAGGATATATATAAAATATAAAGATAAAAAACAATTAAAATTACTAGAAAGTGGTGATCAAAATATGTCAATGGTGTCAATGGGGACGTAGATAAATTGATATAATAATAATTAAGGTAAATACAAATTTTGACAAAATTTATAAGAACAGTGTGATAAAATGTTCTAATAAACTTTGTCATTTTTTTATTTAAGGAGTTATAATATATGCCAAGATATCCAAGAAATTATATAAAGACGTGTTTTTTCCATGTGATAACACAAGGAATAGAAAAAACTTATATTTTTGAAAGTGAAGAAGATATAGAATTTTATTTAGTAAAAATGTATAGTTTAAATCAAGAATGTGAGATAAAAATAATAGCTTATTGTATAATGAACAATCACGCTCACATACTATTAGAAACATCAAAAGTGGAAAATTTAGCTAAATTTATGCAACGTTTAAATACTGCATATGCAAAGTATTACAACAAAAAATATAGTAGAGTAGGTTATGTATTTAGAAACCGATATAGGTCGGAAGGAATTTATAATGAAAAATATTTATATAATTGTATAAAATATATTCATTATAATCCTGTAAAAGCAGGAATGTGCAAACATCCTTGGGAATATCCATACTCAAACTATAAAATAACGAAAGAATTGGATAAAGATTATAGTGAAAAATACTTATTTATGGACATTGATGAGGATAAAAACAGAGAATGTAAAAACATTATATTTAAGTTTTTAGTAGATAATAAAGTAACAATTAAAGAGATAAAGATGAATAAAGACATAATGAAAAAAATAATAGTAACTCTAAAAGATGAAAATAATATTTCATTAAGAAAAATTGCTGAATTATTAGAAGTTAATAGAGAAAGCATAAGAAAAATATATAATTCAAAACAGTAAATAATGTCAAAACAACAACGTCCCCAATGACACCCAATGACACCAAATGACAAATGAAAAAAGATTTTTTAGCTGTTGACAAAAAAATAATTTATTTATAAAATATTGGTAAATTATAAAAAATGATCAAAAATTTAATGTAGGTAGAAAATATACAGTTAAAATTTAAGGGGTACAGCTGTTTTAGGAAAATTTTAAATGTTGTTTTTTAGAATAACAAAAGACTAGAAAGGGGTAAAGATGAACAAAAGAAATAATTTTAAAGAAAATGGAATAACTTTAATAGCATTGGTAGTAACAATCATAGTGCTTTTAATATTAGCTGGAATAACAATTAATTTGGCAATGGGAAGTAATGGATTGATTCAGAAATCAAAAGCTGCCAAAGAACAAACTGAAATAGGTAAAGAAAAAGAGATTATTGCGTTAGCATATAATTCTGCATTATCAAAAAAAGTAAGTAATGGAGGTTTGATAGAAGTAACAGCAGGAGATTTAAATACTGAATTAACAAATCAAGGAGCAAGTGCTAGAGGAAATCCAATTAAAGTTACTTTTAACGAGTCGAAAAGACAATATACTATTAATACAAATGGAGAAATAAAATATGAGGGAATAAAAAACGTTGAGAATAATTTAAGCTTGGCTATTTCTACACAAGAGACAGAATCAAGGGCAATTTTATTAAGAGTTTCTGCAGAAGGAGGAAATTACAACGATTTATCTATTGATGAACTACAATATACTTGTAATGATGAAACAATAGATGGACAAAATGCAGAATTTGCAATTACAAAACCTGGTTTGTATAGAATAACTGCAACAAATTTAAATGGAGAATATGGAGAAATAATTTGGAATGAATATCCTGCTTCAAAAGCGGAAGAGTATTCGACAATTCAGAATAGTAACTATAAACTATCAAAAGATGGATATGATGTTTGGATTCCAGAAGGATTTGCTTATGGAACAAGCGAAAATGTAGGAAATGTAACTAAAGGACTCGTAATTACAGATAGTGTAGAACAAATAGATGGAAAAAACTATAGTAATGGAAATGAATTTGTATGGATTCCAGTCGATAAAACAAATTTAACAGTAGGAAAAACAAACAAGAAAATGGCAGAAATATCATCTGGAACAAATTATAGAGGAGTATTATATACTTGGAATAGTAATCAGACTGGAGAAGAATGCTATGATCCGGCACTTGGTCGTAAAGAGCCAGCTTATTTAACATATTCGGACAGTTGGAGTGAGAATACTACTGGAATTAGTGAAGAAATATTACAACAAGAATACAATAATCTAATAGCAAGTATAAAGGAATATGGAGGATTTTATGTAGCAAGGTATGAAATGGGTGACTCTTCATCGGATATTTCAAGACTATGTGTAACTCCAGCTAGAAATCTTAATTGGTGGAATGCATACAGCAAAGCGAAGGCATATAATAAAAATGGAATTACATCAGGCATGATATGGGGAAGTCAATGGGATGCAATGTTGAACTTTGGACTTACAAATCCTAATGATTCATCAAAAGTAACAGCTTCAACTAATGGAAATCATAGTTATACAATACTAAATACTGGAATGTGGGTAGGACCTAATAACGAAACAGATGTAATAAATAATATATTTGACTTAGAAGCGAACGTAAGAGAATGGACTATGGCAGCAGCTATAGATGGAACCGGCTCAAGTTGGTCATCAAGTAGACGTGTACTTAGAGGTGGAAGTGCTAGATATACTTGCTCTGCTAAAGATAGTGGAAGCTACAATCCAGGTGATACAGAAGACAGCTATTTATATATGGATTACTTTTGTACACGTATAATGTTCTATATAGATGTTTAAATATTCCATAGGTGCCGGAAAACTATGGCAATGAGGAAATAAGGAATTTCTTAAATTCTTACACTTGACTAATTTATGTAAACATAGTATAATATATATGTTCGTAAAGGTATAGGTTTTAGTTAGCGTAACTACGCTAGGAGGAGAAATGAAGATTCTGCCGATTGGAACAACAGGAGTAGCAGCTTATGACCTTGAATGCTTGAGTTACACGATTAAGAAGGGAACAAAGGTAACAATTACCGGAATTGCTCCCGAGTGGTCAAGGAGAGGCTATGAACTAACAGACGAGAGTGGACGTAGGGTGACAGAGACCGGATTTGATTCAATTATTCCGGACAAGTGATTCAATTACCCCGGGACAGATCTTATGCGGAGGAGCCAGCAAGAGCTGGCTCCTTTGCGTTGCTTTTATAATTATTTTAATATTGATTAATAAAGCATTTTTTGATATACTTTTTTCTATGAAAGATAGTGATAGATATAGACATTTAAATGAATATTTGAAAAACAAGTTTGGAGAAAGAACTTTAAAAATATGTGTGGATGGTGGATTTACTTGCCCCAATAGAGATGGCACTCTAGGAACAGAAGGATGTATTTATTGTAGTGAAAAAGGATCTGGAGAGTTGATAAATTCAATAGATGATATTACTGAACAAGTAAAGTATTATTTTACAACATATAGAGCTGATAGGGCAAATAAGTTTATTGTATATTTTCAAAATTTTACGAATACTTATGACACACTAGATAATTTAAAACTAAAATATGATGCGGCATTAGTTGATGATAGAATAGTTGGCTTAGAAATTGGAACAAGACCAGATTGCATTAATGAAGATATAGCTAAGCTTTTAAAATCATATACTGATAATTATTATGTATGTGTAGAATTAGGATTACAGACAAGTAATAATGAATTGGGGAAAATTATTAAAAGAGAATATACAAGTGAGCAGTTTACTAAAGCTGTTGAGATTTTAAACAAATATGATATTGATGTTGTAGCTCATATAATGGTAGGACTACCTTATGAAAGAGATGAAGACATAAAAAATACAGTTGATTTTATTAATAAACACAAATTACAAGGAGTAAAAATTCATTCGACTTATATTGTTAAAAATACTGAATTAGCAGAAATGTTTAAAAGAGGAGAATATAAGCCTATAGAAAAAGATGAATACATAGAAAAACTAATTTACATTATTACACATTTAAATCCAAACTTTATAATACATAGAATCTCTGGGGATGCACCAAAGGATATTTTAGTTGCACCTGAATGGAATGTACATAAAAAACAAGTACTTAATGGACTAGATAAAGCAATGAGAGAAAGAGATTTATGGCAGGGAAAGTTTTATTTATAAAATACAGAAGGAGATTAAATTTTGAAAAAAAGTATTGTGGCAATTTATAGTATTATTCATTTTGTTGTTGATCTTTCATGTGCGGTATTAATAACAAATATGATATCTCATAAAACGGGACAAGATTTAAATGTTTTTATTGCAATAATTATTTATAATTTTTTTGCTTTTGCAGTTCAACTGCCTGTGGGAATTATAGCAGATAAAGCAAATAAAAACGCAATCTGTTCTGCTATAGGTTGTTTATTGGTTGCAGTAGCCTATGGTTTTGCAAATTATGAGATTTTAGCATGTTTAATAGCAGGATTAGGAAACTCATTGTTTCATGTTGGAGGCGGAATTGACGTTTTAAACATAAGCGATAAAAAAGCAACATTGTCTGGAATATTTGTATCAACAGGAGCAATGGGAATATTTTTAGGACAAAAATCAGGTTCAATAGGAGCTGAAAAGAATTATCTTTTAATAGTACTATTGATTATTTCAGCACTATTATTAATACAATTATATTTGAAAGTGCGAGACAGAGTTAATAATGAGGAAGTTATAATTCCAACAATTAATAAAAAAATGCTAATTGCTATTATGTGCTTGATTGTAACTGTTGTGATTAGAAGCTATGTTGGATTGATTCTAGCATTTGAATGGAAAAGTAGTTTTATATTAGCGTTAATTTCAATATTTGTAGTAGTATTAGGAAAAATGCTAGGGGGAGTTATTGGAGATAGAATAGGATTTATAAAGACTTCCTTGTTTTCTTTGATTTCATCAGCAGTATTGTTTTTATTTGCTTTTAATAATAGTATTTTAGGAGTAATAGCAATATTACTATTTAATATGACTATGCCAATAACTTTAACAGCACTTAGTAATTTATTATCTAATAATAAAGGAATGGCTTTTGGATTATTGACACTTGCGCTATTTATTGGAGCTATTCCAGTATTTTTTGGATATACTAAGATGATATTTACGCCACTAGGATTGTTTGGAATAACAATAGTGTCTGCTTTTATTTTATATGGTGGAATACGAATATATAATGAATTAGAGATGGAGGAAGATTAAAAATGGATAGAGAAAAAGCAATTGAATTATTAAAAAAGTATAATAAAGAGGAATTTCACATTAGGCATGCATTAACAGTTGAACAAGTAATGAGATATTTTGCAAGAAAAAATGGAGAAGATGAAGATTTTTGGGGGTTAGCTGGATTATTGCATGATGTTGATTTTGAAATGTATCCTGATGAACACTGCAAAAAAGCACCAGAATTGTTAAAAGAAATTGATGCTAGTAATGAATTAATTCATGCAGTGTGTAGTCATGGTTATGGAGAATGCTCTGATGTCGAACCAAAACATGAAATGGAAAAAATTCTTTTTGCAGTAGATGAATTAACTGGATTAATTTGGGCGGCTGCAAAAATGAGGCCATCTAAAAGCACAAAAGATATGGAAACTAAAAGTTTAAAGAAGAAGTTCAAAGACAAAAAATTTGCTGCAGGTTGTTCTCGTGAGATTATAAAGAAAGGAGCAGAAATGCTTGGATGGGAGCTAGATGAATTGTTTGAACAAACAATTATGGCAATGAGAGAGTCTGAAGATTCTATAGAAGAAGAGTTTTTGAAGTATACATAAATCTTGTGAATAATAGCTCATTTTTATTGCAAAAATAGACAATATATGGTATAATTGTTGAGAAATATTTGAAAAGGGGATGCGGTTATGAATAAAGTTTCAATAATTGTACCTGTTTATAATGTAGAAAGATATTTAGTTGATTCAATAGAATCGGCAGTTAATCAAACATATAAAAATATAGAAATAATTCTAATTGATGATGGATCGAAAGATTCATCTGGTATTATTTGTGATGATTATGCAAAAAAAGACAATAGAATAAAGGTTATTCATCAAGAAAATGCGGGATTATCTGGTGCTAGAAATACAGGATTAAGTGAAGCAACTGGAGATTATATTATGTTTTTGGATTCTGATGATACTTTTGAATTAGATGCTTGTGAAAAACTAGTAGAGTATATTGATGAAACAAATGCAGATTATGTCATTGGAAATTATGCAAATATGAGTGAAGACGGAAAAGTTTGGGACAAACCTATATTTGATAAAAGCAAATATCATAAGTTTAAACTATCAATAACTGATTATGACCAGTCTTTTTACATTATGAATTCAGGAGTATGGAATAAAATCTTTAGAAAAAGTTTCTTAGATGAGCTTGGAATACTATTTGAAGATAGACTACCAGCAGAGGATGCTATTTTCACAACATATTGTTTTATAAAGTCAAAAAATGTTTATTATTTACCAGAAATTGTTTATGATTATAGACTAAGAGATGCAGATTCTATTTCTACAAGTTGTTCTATAGAGTATTTTATGGGAATTAATAAGGCTTACAGGATTATTTATAATAATTTCAAAAATAACAATCATTTAGACTATTATAGGTATTTTTACGCAAAGAGTGTAAACTATATGCTATTTAGATTTATTGACTCAGAAAAGCTAGTAGATGAAGAAAGAATAAAAGTTTTAGATGCTATGAAGTGGTTTTATACTTTAGGAAGTAGCTTGAGAATTCCTACAGTTATTAAATCAGTAAAATATATTTTAGAATCAATAGAAAATAGAGATTATGAACAAACACTTAAATATTGTGAAATTTTGAGACAGATTAGAAAGATGCTTCCAAAGGAAATAAATGAGAAAATGTCGAAACCAAATGCAGAAACATATAAAGAAATTGAGGAATATGATATGGATAATGAAATGTTAAAAAGAAAAGCAGATTTATTGCAGGAAATGCAGAAGAGTCCAATTACAATAATGAATATAGAAGATACAATTAATAAAATTAAAACTGAACGTAAATCAATTGCTCGTTTTGGTGATGGAGAATTAGATATTATTAAAGGTGGAGAAATAGGATTCCAAAATAAAAATGAGAAATTAGGTCAAAGATTAAAGGAAGTTCTTAGTGCAAAGCAAGATTTTTGTATTATAGGTGTACCAGATGTACTAAATAGTTTTGATAACTTGACAGAGGAGAGTGAAAAATTCTGGATTAATAATATGGAGATGCATAGAAAAACTTGGCTTGAATACTTGCATAATGATATGGAATATGGAACATCAAATATGACAAGACTGTATATTAGATATAAAGATAGAAGCAATGCAGGAAAATACTTTGATATGCTTAAGAGCTTATGGGAAGATAGAGATGTAGTAATTTGCGAAGGTGAGCAAACGAGAATGGGCGTAGGAAATGATTTACTAGATAAATGTAAATCGGTAAAAAGAGTAATATGTCCTTCAGAAAATGCTTTTGATAAGTATGACGAAATAATAGCTGAGTTAAGAAAACAACCAAAAGACTCATTAATAGTAATGGCTTTAGGACCAACAGCAACTATCTTAGCCTATGAATTAGCTAGGGAAGGATATCAAGCTTTGGATATAGGTCATTTAGACATTGAGTATGAATGGTATATTAGAAATGTTAGTAAAAAAGAAAAGATAATGAACAAATATACTAATGAAGTTAAGCAAGGTAATATTACTCAAGATGTTAAAGATGAAGATTATAATAAACAAATAGAAACTGTTATAGAATAGGAGCTGATTAATATTAAAAGAATAATTATAATGGGAATACCACACCATGGCAATCTTGGGGATAATGCGATTGCTCTTGCAGAAGAAAGAATAATTGATACATATTTTAGTGGATACGAAAAATATGTGGTACCTGAGAAAAAATTAGAACTTTGTGCAAATAAGTTAAAAACTTATATAAAAGATGATGATATTTTACTATTACATGGTGGTGGAAATATTGGGGATACTTATGTTACACCAGAAGCAGGAAGAAGAAAAGTAATTCAAATGTATCCAAACAATAAGATTATTGTTTTTCCACAAACAGCTTACTTTTCAGACACGGAAGAAGGTAGAAGAGTATTAGATGAGTCAAAAAAAATATACAATGCCCATAAAAATTTGGTAATACTTGCAAGAGAAGAAAAATCTTATGAATTTATGAAAAAACATTTTTACAATGCTAAAGTATATTTAACACCTGATATTGTAATGACTTTAAATGAAGCAAAAAAAGAGAGACGAGAAGGTGCACTTTTACTTTTTAGAACAGACAAAGAAAAAACTCTATCTGACGAAAAAGCTGAAAGCATTAAAAATATAGTTCAAAGAGAATTTGGAAAATATGAATTATCTGATATGAATATTTGGAACACAATTACAAATAACATATCATATAAAGACAGAGAAAAACTATTACAAGATAAATTTGATCAGATTAGAAAAGCTGAAGTTGTAATAACTGATAGGCTTCATGGAATGATTTTTTCAGCTATTACTGAAACTCCTTGTATAGCTTTTAATAATTTTAATCATAAAATTGAAGAATCATATAAATGGCTTAAAGACTTTGAGTATATTAAACTATGTGATAAAGTGGAAGAATTAGAAAAAAGAATAGAAGATATCAAGTCATTAAAAGAGATTAAATATGATAATAAGTTTGCAGTAGACACTATAGTAGATGTATTGAAAAAAGAGATATTATAAATATGGACGAGCTTTGCTCGTCCATATTTATGTATATTAGTTAAATAAATCATCATTGAAAAAATCTATTATACTTACACCTAGGCCTTCACATATTTTATATAAAGTTGCAACAGTTAAGCTTGAACATCTTTTTATTAAAAAGCTACTAATTGTTGAATATGGAATTCCAGATAAAATTGATATTTTGCGAATTGAAAGATTTTTTTCTTTGGCTAAATCTTTAATTCTTTGCCTTATAGCTTCTGATAGATTATTCTTATTATTCATTTCTAATAAAAATCCTTTCTACATGAACAAAACTTTATTTCTTATTTATTTTTAATTATTATATCAAATAAGACGAATAAAAGTAAATAAAAAACGACGAAAAAACATAATTTATTTTAAATGAAAAAGTTTGTGATTTTTGAATTGTATTGATATAGCTTATTTTTTATATACTAATTAGCCTATTTTTGATTATACTAAATGTTTGGAAAATCTATACATTATTATTTTTTTGTGATAAAATGTGAATGAAATTTATAATAAGGAGTTAATATATGAAAGTTACAAAAGTAAAGGCGCTTGAAAGAATTGCAAATAAAATAAGAATTGACATAGTTGAAGAAGTGAACCAAGCAAAGTCTGGACACTTAGGAGGTTCACTATCTTGTACAGATATTTTAACCGTTTTATACTTTAATGAAATGAATATTAGTCCAGATAAGCCAAAAGATTTATTAAGAGATAGATTTGTTTTATCAAAAGGACATGCTTCAACAGCATTATATGCTACATTAGCTGAAAGAGGATATTTTCCAAAAGAAGACTTACTAAAGTTTAGAAAGTTTGAAAGCTATTTGCAAGGACATCCAGATATGAATAAGGTTCCAGGAGTTGATATTACAACTGGTTCACTAGGACAAGGACTATCGATTGCAAATGGAATGGCAATTGCATCAAAGATGAATAAGGCTGGATATAGAGTGTATTGTTTAATTGGTGATGGTGAATTGCAAGAAGGTCAAATATGGGAAGCAATGATGACATCATCTAAATATAAATTAGATAATTTATGTGTTATTATTGATTGTAATAAACTTCAGCTTACTGGAGAAACTGAAAAGGTAAAAGAGTTAAATTATGAATCAATAGAAGATAGATTTAATTCTTTTGGATTTAATACTATAACAATAGATGGAAATAATATAGATTCAGTAATGTCAGCATTTTCTGTTGCAGAAAGAACAAAAGGTTTGCCAACTGCAATAATTGCTAGGACAGTAAAAGGTAAAGGAGTCTCATTTATGGAAAACAAAGTCGAATGGCATGGAAAAGCTATGAATGATGAAGAATATAAAAAAGCAATAGAAGAATTAAAAACTAAAGAAAGGAGTCTGGAAGATGAATAGTAAAAAATTAATTGCAACAAGAGAGAGCTTTGGAAATGCACTTGCAGATTTAGAGGATGACAGAATTGTAGTGCTAGATGCAGATCTAAGTAGTTCCACAAAAACAGATATATTTGAGAAAAAGTATCCTGAAAGATTTATTGAAAATGGAATAGCTGAAGCTGATATGATAGGTACAGCTGCAGGTTTAGCAAGTTGTGATAAAATACCATTTGTTGCTTCATTTGCAGCTTTTGCTACAGGAAGATGTTATGACCAGATAAGGGCAAGCATAGCATATCCAAAGCTAAATGTTAAAATATGTGGAACACACAGTGGAATAACAGTTGGCGAAGATGGTGCTACACACCAAATGTTAGAAGATTTAAGTTTAATGAGAACACTACCAAACATGACAGTTATAAGTCCATCTGATGATGTGTCGACAAGAAAAATAATAAGTGAAGTTGCTAGACACAGTGGACCAACATATGTTAGATTAAGTAGAATGAAAACACCTATAATATATGCCGAGAATGAAGAATTTGAAATAGGAAAAGGAAAGCAGATAGGAAATGGTAAAGACGCAACAATTTTCGCAACAGGAGATGTTGTTTGTGAAGCAATTAAAGCACAGGAGTTTTTAAAAACTAAAGGAATAAATGTAAGAGTAGTGGACATGTATTCAATTAAACCTATAGATAAGGAACTAGTACTAAAGTGTGCAGAAGAAACTAATAATTTGATATCTATAGAAGACCATAGTATAATTGGAGGTTTAGGCTCTGCTATTGCTGAAATACTATGTGATGAATATCCAAAGAAATTAGTAAGAATGGGAATAAATGATACATTTGGAAAATCTGGAACACCAGAACAATTACTTAGCCATTTTAAAATTGATGCAAATGCTATTATTGAAAAAGTTAAAGAAATGATGTAAAATAATTTGAAAAAGGAGGAAATAATATGTCAATTTTAGTAACAGGTGGAGCAGGATTTATTGGCTCACATACAGTAGTAGAACTGTTAGATAAAGGATATGATGTAATAGTTGTAGATAATTTTGTAAATAGTAAGCCAGAAACATTAGATATAATCAAAGATATAACTGGTAAAGATTTTAAGTTCTATGAGGCTGACATACTTGATAAAGAAAAAATGGATGAAATATTTACTGAAAATAAAGATATAACTTCAGTTATACATTTTGCAGGATTAAAGGCTGTTGGAGAATCAGTTGAAATGCCATTAGAGTATTATCAAAATAATATTGCAGGAACTTTGGTATTATTAAATACAATGAGAAAACATAATATAAAGAGTATAGTATTTAGTTCTTCAGCAACAGTATATGGAGATCAAGGAGTACCAAAATATACAGAAGATTTAGGAAGAGGAAAAACAACTAATCCATATGGAACAACTAAGGCAATGATAGAAAAAATACTTGAAGATTTGTATTTCTCAGATAACCAATGGAATATATGTATATTAAGATACTTCAATCCAATTGGAGCTCATAAAAGTGGATTACTAGGTGAAGATCCTCAAGGAATACCAAATAACTTAATGCCTTATATTATGAAGGTAGCAGCAGGAGAACTAGACCATCTAAATGTGTTTGGAAATGACTATGATACAAAAGATGGAACAGGTATGCGTGACTATATACATGTTGTGGATTTAGCATTAGGACATATTAATGCAATTGAAAAGATGGAAAAAACAAAAAAGGGATTATCAGTGTATAACTTAGGAACAGGAAATCCATATAGTGTACTTGATTTAGTAAATACATTTGAAAAGGTTAATGGAGTTAAAGTTCCATATGTAATAACAGACAGAAGACCTGGAGACATTGCTGTTTGCTGTGCAGATCCAAGTAAAGCTAACAAAGAAATGGGATGGAGAGCAGAAAGAGAACTTGAAGAAATGTGCAGGGACTCATGGAATTTTGCAGAAAAAAGATATAAGGGAATGTAATGAAAAAATTACCAATAAAAATTGATTTTTTTATGAATAGATTTTAAATATAATAATATACTAATACTAAAAATAATGAAAGGAGTAAAGTAGAAAAAGCTACTTTAGAAAATAATTATGAAAACTATAGACATTATTGCGTTAGTACTAGTTATTATTGGAGCTATAAACTGGGGATTGATTGGCTTATTTAATTTTAATTTAGTGGATACATTATTTGGAGCAATGAGCTTAGTGTCAAGAATTATATATATATTAGTTGGTATCTCAGGTTTATGGTCAATAAGAATGATTGCAAAGGTAAGCGAAGATTAGAAATCTTCGCTTTTTTTATGTAACGAAAAAGTAATTATAAAGTAAATAAATTGTAATAATTATAGCTAATAAGTATGGTAAAATATAATAAATATTGTATTTTAAATAGGAGGAATAATAATGGCAAAGAATAATGAGTTGGCTATGGTCAAATATAAAAATAGCATTATAGTTGAACTGATAAAAAAAATTAAGAATTTCTTATCTGACAATACAAGAAGCAGCATTTCTGAAGTAGAATTACTAAATTTGCAAAATAGATACGAAAAAAATGAAATAAATGTTGAAGAACTTAGTACAAAACAGTATGAGAGCATAGTGGAATTGTATAAAAAGCAAATAAAGCAACTTGAAGAGGAAGTAAATGATAAAGTGAAAAGTATAAATATAATTATAGTATAGGAGGAAAAAATGTCTAAACTAATAGGAAAATCGATTTTTGAAGAAGCACAGATGCTAAAAAGTTTAAGGACTAATCCAAATTCTGTTAATATTAATGTAATAGGTGATCAAATTGTACTGCAATATATTGATTCTGAAGAATACTTTGCAGGAGGAAATCGATTTATGTTTTCTCCAGTAGTAATTCCTATAGATGAACTACTAAGACAAAGAGGAAAACATGATGTCACTGAATTGACAAGTGATGAAATAAGTAATTATGCATTAGTCAGTTTAAGCAAAGATGTACTAGGAGAATTAGGAGAGGTTACTGAGACTCAAGTTGGAGATAGAACTGACATAAGTATAAGAATGAGTGCTGGTGGAAAAACAGTGGTTATATCATCGTTAGATAATGGGGATGAATATGATAAAGCTATAGAACTAATGGCTCAATCTTTAAAACCATTTCCTTCTCTTCCAATGCATGAGTCAGGTAGTAATCTTGATGACATTCAAGATATAGTTTATTCTTCAGCTGTAACAAGGATGAAATTTGGACCTGAATCTGCTCATCATTTAAACATATTATCATCAGTATACAATCTTGATTATTTACAGGAACATGAACTTGGGGCAGAATATTCAACTAGAGATGGGGCGGCAAGAACACTTGCACATAACTCAGCAGGATATCAAATGGCCTCACAGGGAATTGGAAGACATACTACTGTTGAAGATATAATAAATGCAAGAATAGAAGGAATTAATGTGGTCAACAGATTATATACTGAAATGGTTAGGGCAGGTATAGTTAGACCTTATGCTGAGCCAAGAAGTAGCTCAGACATATTCCAAGAGGTTTCAAGACATTGGAGTGAATATATTGACTTAATAATAGATGATGCAAGGAGAGTTCATGACGCAATGACTCCTAGTGAAATAAAATCTTTAGCAGACAAATCGGATTTACAGGCATATAATGGATTTTGGTACCATGAGGCTCCATGGCTAAATTATATGGAAACAGTAGTATTTATAGGAAACCCTGAAGATTATAATGCAACAAATTTAGATGCTTCTTTGGCAATAGCAAATCATTTTATGGATGGTATACCAATTGAAAGAGATTCAAATGGAGAGTATCATATTAGAAGTTTAGATGAAGAAAGAGCTATAGCAATCTCTCAAAGATCTAGAAGAATAGATTCACCAGGACAAGGAAGGAGAACTTCTCCTGAAAGGCAAAGAGAAGAACAATTAAGAAGACTAAGAGATAGAAGAAGCGAACTTACAGGAGTGTCACAAGCACTTGGAGGAATTCAAAATGTAGAATTCTATAGGAGAAATTTAAGAAGACTACAATCTAGAATGATTACAGGACTAACTTCAAAACATGAAGGAAATGAAGAAATAGATGGTGAATTATTTGCAAGTACTTCTATTGGACGAAAGAGAGAGAATCAAGAAGATTCTGTACTTTTACTTAAAGATGATGAAATTCCAGGATTAAAGATGATGCTTGTAGCTGATGGTATGGGAGGAGTTGAAAATGGTGAAATAGCAAGTCACATGATTACAAGCAGAATCGATGAATGGTTTAAAGGATTAAGTAGAGAAGAAAAAGAAAGATACTATGCTAATCCTGCTTTAGCACAACAAGCTTTAGATGAATTAATTAAAAAAACATCTGCAGAAATATTTCAAAAATTACATGGTGGAGGGACAACACTTGTATGTGCTTTGATAGGACAAGATCAAACATTGATTTCAAATGTGGGAGACTCTAGAGGATATGCTGTAAAAGATGGTGTATTATCTCAAATAACTATAGATGATTCAGTTGTTGAAGAAGAGTTTGAAAAAGGAAGAATTCCTACTAGAGAAGCAATGAGATTTCATGCTAGATCAAATGAAATAACACAATGTTTAGGTGGTTCATATCCTCCTGATGTACATTCTGGAATAATGAGCAATGATAGTTATGACATGATTATTATTGCTAGTGATGGAGTTACAGATTGCTTATCAGACGAACAAATTGCAGTAATAACAAGGAATACAGATGATAGTTGTGTAGCAAAACAATTAGTAAAAACGGCATTAGAACATCGTTCAATTAGACCTAGATATTTAGATGGCGATCGTCAATACTACGATTCAATACCTGGAGGAAAAGATAACACAACAGCTGCAGTTTTTGTAAAAAAAGATAGAGATGATGATGAAAGGTAGGT
Source organism: Clostridia bacterium (assembly GCA_017510245.1). Classification (GTDB taxonomy): domain Bacteria; phylum Bacillota; class Clostridia; order TANB77; family CAG-508; genus CAG-793. The sequence goes on along the minus strand of JAFWNQ010000014.1, from coordinate 31,946 downwards.
GTTATATCTAGTGGAAAGAAAAGAAACTTTAAAAAGAATTAATAAAGATGGAACTGAAAAAAAGTATTCAGTACTTTCAACTTTTGATTATACAAATAGAAAATTTGTGATTTATACAGATTATTCTATGAATGAAGATAAAAATATAAACATATATAGTGGAATATATGAAGATGATGGAAAAGTTAGTCCTATTATGAATGAGGAAGATGAAATAATAGTCTCTAATTTTATAAAATATTTGGAAAAAGGACTCAAAGAAGATACATTATTTGATTAGAAATCTTGTAATAGATGAAAACATAAAGGCGACCAATGGTCGCCTTTATATGTTGGAAATATAGTTCTTTCTATGTTTTTATTTAGACGTTGAAAAACAGATTTGTTTATGCTAAAATGTGAAATAATAAAGATTAATTAGAAAATGCAATTAAGAATGATGCAAATAGTGACGGAGAATTTTGGCAACAGCAAAGGAGGAAGAATGGATATTGTTGTAACTGGAACAGGATATGTAGGATTAGTTGCAGGAGTCTGCTTTGCTGATGTAGGACATAATGTAACTTGTATAGATGTTAATGAAGCAAGAATAAGCTTGATGCAAAAAGGAATTAGCCCAATTTACGAAAAAGACTTGCAAGAACTTATGCAAAAAAATGCAGAAAAAGGAAGAATAAGATATACAACAGATTATGCTAATACTTACAAAAATGCTGAAGTGATTTTTATTGGTGTTGGAACACCAGAAAATCCTGATGGGTCAGCTAATCTGGAGTATGTAGAAATTGTATCAAAGCAAATTGCTGAAAACATAGAGAACGACTGCTTAGTGGTTGTAAAATCTACAGTTCCAGTTGGAACGAATGAAAGAGTTGAAAAAATAATAAAAGATAATTTGAAAAACAATGTAAAGGTTGAGGTGGCAAGTAATCCAGAGTTTTTAGCACAAGGAAATGCTGTTCATGATATGCTTCATGCTAAAAGAGTTATTATTGGAATAGAAAGTAAATCAGCAGAGAAGAAACTTAATGAAATATATAAACCTTTTAATTTACCAATTGTTTCAATGAATAGAAGAAGTGCTGAAATGGTGAAATATGCATGTAATAGTTTCTTAGCACTAAAAATATCCTATATGAATGAAATAGCAAATCTATGTAAAATAGTTGGAGCAGATATAGAGGAAGTTGCAAAGGGAATGAGCTATGATGATAGAATTGGAGCTAAATTTCTAAATGCAGGAATTGGATATGGAGGAAGTTGCTTTCCAAAAGATACTAAAGCACTTAATTATTTAGCAGAACAAAATGGGTATGAACTAAAAACTGTAAAAGCAACTATTGAAGTAAATGAAGAACAAAGAAAAAGGCTTATAAAAAAGGCTAAGAAGTGTTTTAAATCTTTTGAGGGAAAGAAAATTGCAGTTTTAGGTTTAGCTTTTAAACCTGAAACAGATGATTTAAGAGAAGCACCATCCATTGATAATATAAAGTATTTAGTTAATCAAGGAGCTAATGTTTATACTTATGATCCAATAGCTTCAAACAATTTTAAAGAAAAATATGATGATGAAAAGATAATGTATGCTAAGAATCCTACAGAAGCATTAAAAGATGCAGATGCTTGTTTTATATTTACTGAATGGAATGAAATAAAGGACATAAAACCAGAACAATATAAAGAACTAATGAGCAATCCTTCAGTTTTTGATGGAAGAAATATTTATGATATTAATGAAATGAAAGAAAATGGAATAGATTATCATTCGATAGGAAGGTAGTGTGAAAATATAGGTAAGTTTAGCTGTCAATAGAAGGGAATGAGATAAATTATGAAAACTTTTTTAGTAACAGGTGGTGCAGGTTTTATAGGTTCTTCTTTATGTGAAGAACTAACAAAGAACAATAGAGTTATTGTAGTTGATAATTTTAATAATTTTTATGATCCCAAAATTAAAAGAAAGAATATAGAAAACTTATGCAATAATATAAACTTTTTTCTTTATGAGGCAGACATTAGAGATAAAGAAGCGCTTAACAAGATTTTTTCTGATAACAATATAGATTTTGTAATTCATCTAGCAGCAATGGCAGGAGTAAGACCATCAATTGAAAATCCTATATTGTACCAAGATGTAAATTGCATGGGAACACAAAACCTACTTGAAGAAATAAGAAAACATAAAATAAAAAAAGTAATAATGGCCTCTTCTAGTAGTGTGTATGGAAATTGTAGAACAGTTCCTTTTAACGAAAATATGATTGTTGATTATGCTATAAGTCCATATGCTGCTACAAAGAAATCAAATGAAGTAATGGCACATACATACTATAGCTTATACAATATTGACATTATGATGCTAAGATTCTTTACTGTTTATGGCCCAAAACAAAGACCAGATTTAGCTATTACAAAATTTACAAAGCTTATGATGGAAAACAAAAAAATTCCTATGTTTGGAGATGGTACAACTTCTAGAGATTATACATACATAGATGATATAGTTGATGGAATTATAAAATCAGCAGATTATTTGGAAAAGAATGATAATGTTTATGAAATATTAAATTTGGGAAATTCTTATCCAATAAAACTAAATGAAATGATAAGTACAATAGGAGAAGCTTTAAATAAAGAGCCAATAATAGAAAAACTTCCTATGCAGCCAGGAGACGTAGATAGAACTTATGCAGATATTTCAAAAGCAAAGGAGCTTATAGGATATGAGCCAAAAACAAGTTTTAAAGAAGGAATAGAAAAGTTTGTGGATTTTATGAGAAATACTGCAGAAACTTATTGAAAAATAAACAAAGATATATTATTATTAAAATATGTAAATTATTTTACAAGTGAGACTTTATGACTGTAAGGGAAAGGAAAAAATATGAGAAACAAAAGAATTAGTAAAGAAAAAGGAATAACATTAATAGCACTAGTAGTAACAATAATAGTTCTATTAATTTTAGCAGGTGTAACAATAAACTTGGTACTAAGCAATGGTGGTTTAATGGAAAGAGCAAGAGACTCATCAGAAGTATCGGAAAAAGCACAAATAATTGATATTGCTAAAATGGATATAATGGAAAAGCAAGTAGACAATCATGGAGAGCTATCAGAAGAGGAATTAATAGAAATATTAACATCACCAGAATATAGTACACAGGGAACATTATCAGATAATGGCGAGGAATCAGTATTAGAAAAGATATTAACAACAAAAGGAGGAAAATATGAAATAAAAGTATCAGATATATATGATGGAACTTTTTCGGGAGGAACAATAAGCTTAGAAGCATTAAGGACAAAAATATCAAAAGAATCTGGCGACTGTATGATAGACATGAATGGAAATATATTTACTACTGACAAGTGGAGATATGAAATAACAGGTGAAGATACATGTAAAATATATGGATATGATGATCCATATAGTGATTTCTCAGCTTATAAGTCTAGAGAAATAGAAGGAGGAACATTTAAATATGGGATTCCAGCATTTATAAAAGAGAATAATAGAATCTATACTATGAACAATATAGATTCTGGTGGTTGGCAAAGTTCGTATATTACAAATCAAATTACTAATTTAATAATACCTGATACTGTAATTAACCTTGGAAGTGGTGCTTTTTCTAGTATTAGTTCTTTGCAACAAATAGTTATTCCTAATAGTGTTAAATACATTGCTTCAAATGCATTTAGTAATTGCAGTAGTTTAAACTCTGTAAGTATTTCTGATAATGTAGAATATGTTGGAGGATATGCTTTTGATTATACACCATTTTTTAATTCACTATCTGATGGGCTAATATATTTTGGAAATGCATTATGTTGTTATAAGGGAACAATGTCATCTAATACAAGTATTACTCTGAGAGAAAATACTATTAGCATAGGGGATCATGCTTTTGGTGGTTATACAGATTTAGTATCAATTAATATACCAAATAGTATAAAAATGATAGGAGATTTCGCATTCGGTAGTTGCTCTAATTTGCAAAGTATAACAATACCAAATAGTGTAAAGAGAATGGGATATTGTATATTTAATGCTTGGACATCTTCACAAACAATTAATATTAACTATAAACAAAGTGAATTACCTGAAGAATGGGTAAATAACTATTGGAATTATAATTGCAATGCTCAGATAAATTATTTGCCAGAATAAACTTGGGTAAACTTAGGGACGTCCATCAAAAGTCTAAAAAGAATTCAGAAAACTTCACAAATGAGGAAAATTATGTTATAATAGATAGGTAAATTTATTATAAGGAGGGATTCGGTTATGTCAGGACATAGCAAATGGCACAATATTCAAGCTAAAAAAAGTAAAACAGATGCAGCTAGAGGAAAAGTTTTCACTAAATTAGGTAGAGAAATCTTAGTAGCAGTTAAAGCAGGTGGACCTGACCCGGCTGGTAACTCTAAATTAAAAGATGTTATTGCAAAATGTAAGGCAAACAATATGCCTAATGATACAATAAAAAATGCAATAAAAAAGGCTTCAGGTGAAGGAAGCAATAAAGTATATGAAGATATAGTTTATGAAGGATATGGACCAAATGGAGTAGCTGTTATTGTAGAAGCTAATACAGACAATAGAAATAGAACAGCAGCAGATGTAAGACATGCTTTTGATAAATCGGGAGGAAATCTTGGAACTTCTGGGTGTGTTGCATATATGTTTAGCAAAAAAGGAATAATAGTAATTGATAGATCAACAACTGATATGTCAGAAGATGATTTAATGATGATTGCGTTAGACAATGGAGCAGAAGATTTTAAGGCAGATGATGAGTGCTTTGAAGTCACAACAGAACCAGGCGATTTTTCTAAAGTAAGAGAAGCATTAGAAGCAGAAGGATTAGAATTTGTAGAAGCGGAAGTTCAACAAATACCATCGACAACAGTTGAACTAGATGATGCAAATGCTGAAAAATTACAAAGACTAATTGATAGACTAGAAGATTTAGATGACGTAATGAACGTATATCATAATTGGGATGAATAATAACAAGAATAAAATAAAAAAGATAGCATATATTTATTATATGCTATCTTTTTTATGGACAAATATAAATATATTATAAAAACTAGAGAGGAAAAATATGGATGTTAACAATGTTTTTAGAATCTTTCCAAATCAGATTAGTTCATTGATTGACAAAAATAAAGTAAATGAATTGCAAGAAATTAGGATTAGAACTAATAGAAAAACAATTTTAAAATACAATGAAGAATTAATCTTAGAATATATTCCAGATGAAAGAGAAATACTAAATATTCTTCAAATGCTTTGCGAGAATTCTGTTTATTCATATCAATCTCAAATTAGCAATGGATTTATTACACTATATGGGGGACACAGAGTCGGAATAACTGGTAATATTGCTATGAAAGATGGAAAGATTACAAATATCAATTATATATCTTCACTTAATTTTAGGATTGCTAAGGAAATAAAGGAAATTAGTAATTCGATAATAAACCACGTTTTAACATATGAAGGAATTAATAATACATTAATCATTTCAAAACCAGGGTGTGGAAAGACAACTCTATTAAGAGATTTAGTTAGAAATATAAGTAATAGTGGATATACAGTTTCATTAATTGATGAAAGAGGAGAAATTGCAGCAATGTACAAAGGAGTTCCTCAAAATGATGTAGGAATAAGAACAGATGTAATGGACAACGTTACAAAGAGTATTGGAATGAAAATTGCAGTAAGAACGATGGCCCCAGATGTTATTGTTGCAGATGAAATTGGAACAAGTGAAGACATAGATGCAATTAACTATGGGATATGCTCTGGAGTAAAAGGGATATTTACTGCTCATGCAAGTAGTATTAATGAATTAAAATTAAATAAAAATCTAGAAAAAATATATGAGCAAAAGTTGTTTAAAAAGTTAATTTTTCTTGAAAAAAGGGGAAAGGTTAGAAATATATATACATTAAAGAATAATTTGTATGAATGTGACGATGAAATCTTGTAATAATTATAGAATCAATGAATATATTTAAATAGACAAGTAAAGAATAAATAGTTAAAAACTTGTTAATAAAAGATAAAAAAGAGGACAAAATGGTAATAGTGAAATTATTATTTCTAACTGGTATATTTTGTATATCAACATATTTTGGAATGTCAGTTTCAAAAAAATATGGTACAAGACTGAAAGAACTAAAAGAAATTCAGAGGGCATTACATATTTTTGAAGAGAAAATCAAGTTTACATATGAGCCTATTCCAGATGTATTTGAGGATATTTCAAAAAAAAGTATTAAAAACATTGGAAATATTTTTTTAGAAGCTTCTAAAAGTATGAAATATATTTCAGCAGGAGAAGCATGGGAACAAGCTTTAGATAATTCTAATACACAAATGAATAAAGATGACTTAGAAATTTTATCAGGACTGGCAAAAATGCTTGGAAAAACTGATTTAGATGGTCAAGTAAGTGAAATAAGACTTACTCAGAAATTTATAGATACAAAGATTGAAGAAGCACAGATAGAAAAATGTAAAAATGAAAAACTATTTAAAACTTTAGGAATAACTGCTGGACTAACAATGGTAATAATACTAATATAAAGTGTGCAATAAGGGACGGGGGATTTCTGCACAAATGTGCAGAAAGGGACAACCTTAAAACTGGAGGAGTGTCCCAAATTACACATTTGTGCAGAAATCCCCCGTCCCTTATTGCACAGAGAGGATGGATATGGATATTGACTTATTATTTAAGATTGCAGCAATAGGGATACTAGTAGCTGTTTTGTATCAAGTTCTTGTACGAGCAGGGCGAGAAGATCAAGCTATGATGACAACTCTGGCAGGATTAATTATTGTACTTACAATGGTAATAAAAGAAGTAAGTGGATTTTTTACAACAGTAAGGACAATGTTTAATCTGTAGCCATTGTAAAAATTTCATGAATTGAATTAAATACCAAAAGAACGTCCATACTTGCAAGGAAGGAGATATATGGATATTTTTAAAATTGTGGGAGTTGGTATTATTGCTCTTACTATTGTAATTATACTAAAACAATATAGACCTGAATTTGCTATATATGGATCAATAATTGCGGGCGTAATTATTATAATAATGTTATCAGATGATATAAAAGAAATGATTGGACTTATAAATGATATTGCAGGTAAAACAAATATTAATACACAGTTTGTAAAAATACTAATTAAAATTACAGGAATTGCTATTTTAACGGAGTTTGCTGTTAGTATATGCAATGATTCGGGTGAAGGAGCAATTGCTAATAAGATAGATGTAGGAGGAAAAGTACTTATAATGTGTATGTCTATTCCTATAATACATGCTTTAATGGAAACTGTTTTAAGAATATTACCATGATGCAAAAGAAATGATAATGAGGTTCTCAAATGAAAAGGTTAATAATATCTTTGATGATTTTTACATATATATTTCAAACAAAAATCTATGCATATGAAAACGAAACTAATAATGAATTGATTGAGCAGCAAAAACAGTACAAAATTTCTGAATTTATTAATCAATCGGAAAAGTACACTGAAGACATAGATATTTCTGAAATATACAAAAATGGATTAAATGGTAAGTTCGATAACAACAGAATACTAAGCATTATTTTTTCAATTATGGGTGATAGTTTAAAGAATAGCTTGATTACAATCTCAGGAATAATAATTATAATTATTATTAATAGTATTTTAAAGGCTATTAGTGAGAATTTAGGAAATGATTCTGTATCTCAAATGGCATATTATATTCAATATGTTTTAATTGTTACGTTATTAATGAAAAATTTCTCCGATATTATTTCTGAAATTAAGTCGTCGATTTTAGATTTAACAGCATTTTCAAATACTTTGATCCCTTTATTGACTTCACTTACAATAGCTACTGGAAATATTACTACTTCAAGCCTAGTAGAGCCTATCTTATTGGCAATTGTTACATTTGCAAGTAACTTTATAAATACAGTGCTTATTCCATTGATACTGGTATCAACTGCTCTTGGGATTATTTCAAAAATATCCAACCAGGTGAGAATAGAAAGAATTTCAAATTTTCTAAACAAGACTTCGGTATGGGTGCTTACAACAGTTTTAGGTGTATTTATTGGAATAGCTTCATTGGAAGGAGGGTTAACCAGTAATGTGGACAATATTACAAAAAAAGCAGGAAAGTCAGTGATTTCTGTTGCAGTGCCAGTGGTGGGAGGAATACTAGGTGATGCAATTGATACTATTGTTGGATATACAAATCTAATAAAAAATGCAGCAGGACTTGTTGGAATTGTTGTGGTGCTTAGCATTTGTCTTAAACCTATTATTAATCTAACAACTATAATGACTGTGTATTATCTAAGTGCTGCGCTTTGTGAACCGGTTGCAGAAAAAAATGTAGTTGAGCTAATTGAACAAATGGGAAAGACATTTAAAACATTACTAGCTGTGATGATTGCGATTACAACAATGATTATTATAGGATTAGCAATAGTAATAAAGATTACAAGTTAATAAAAGAAAGGGAATTAGCATGGAGAAGATAAGTATGTGGGCACAAGAAATAATAACAGCAGTACTAATTGGAAGTATAATTCAAATGATTATTCCAGAGAATAAAAACAAAAAATATATAAAAGTTGTTGTTGGAATATATATACTATTTTGCATAATAAAACCTGTTGCAGGCGAATCCATTGATTTGGAAAAATATGATTTTAGTAAATATATTAATATAAGTGACAGTAATGACAAGGATATAAGTGAATATAATTCTAATGTAGAAAGAGCTTTTAATGAAAGAATAATAACTTCTATAAAGAATCAATTAAACAATATAGGTTATGATAGTGAAGATATTAATATTATAACAGATGAAAAATTCAACATAACATATATAAAAATAAACAATGTAAAAGAATATAAAGAAAATATAGGAAATATTAATAGAGTAGAAATAAATATTAAAGATAAACCAGCGAGAGGTATGCCTAATAGTGATAAAGAGAGAATTATTGAATTTGTTAGAGATGAATACAATGTAGACAGTGAACATGTCGAGATTAATTAAAAGGAGAAACTAATGAATAAAGAAAAACTAGAAAAAGCTTTTTTCGGAAAAAGAAAGACAGAGAATTTAGTTGCACTACTCACAATAATGATAATTGTTGTTGTTGCAATTAATTATATTTGGAAAACTCCAGAGAAGGAAGAAAACAATATTGTAGAAGTTGAAAAAACTGATAAAGAGGCAGAGACTAATTCAAAAGATGACTTAGAAAAAAAACTAGAAGATATTTTAACAAATATTTCCGGTGCTGGAAAGGTTAGAGTAATGATTACATATTCTCAAAGTAGTATTACTGAACCTCTTTATGATGAGAATTTAAAAGAGAGTAATACAACGGAGAGTGATGATAATGGAGGAACGAGAAGTATATCTGAAGTAGATAATCAAAAACAAATTATTTACAAACAAAATGCAGATGGTTCAAGAGAACCTATAACAAAAAGTGTAATTAGTCCTAAAATGGAAGGAGCTATTATAACTTCTGAAGGCGCCAATGATGTGAATGTCAAGACAAACATTATTCAAGCAGTTGAAGCTGCTACTGGACTGGCCACACATAAAATTCAAGTATTTGAAATGGAGGAAAGCAATTGAAAGTAACTTACATAAACCTATTTAATAAACAAAAGAAAAGTTTGCATGTAAAAAAGAAGAATAGACATTCTAAAGAAAAAAGAATAGATTTAGTATCCAAACTAAAGAATATAGTTAAAAACAATAAATTTTCTGAACTCTTATCTAAAAAGATCATAAAAAAAAATCAACTTGCTTTGATAGCAACTTCTCTAATGTTAGTAACCGCAGGATACTTAAATTACATTAATACTATAAAAGTTGGAGCATTAGGAGATGCTCAGTTAGTAAGTACTAATGTGTTAGAAAGTGAAAACAGTTTCTTTAAAGATGAAGAACCAGCAATAGAAACTTCAACAAATGTAAGTGACAATCAAGGAGAAGATTTTGATGAACACAATAACGAAGAAACTGATGATGAATATAATGAGGAAAAAGTAACTAAGACCTCTACTAATAATACAAAGATAAAAGATGATTACTTCACAAAAACAAAACTTGAAAGAGAAACAATGTATTCACAAATGCTAGAAACATATCAAAAAATATTAGAAAACAATAATATACCGGATGATCAAAAGTCTATTGCATCAAATGAAATAAGATTAATAAATGAAAGGAAAGGTGCGATAACAACAATTGAAAATTTGATTAAAATAAAAGGCTTTGAAGATTTAGCAGTTTTGATTAATGGAAATAGCGTTAATGTAGTAGTAAAAGTTGAAGAAAACTTAGAATCTACTCAAGTAGCTCAAATACAAAATATAGTATCAAGAGAATTAAACACCGAAATTGAAGATATACATATTACAACGCACAAGTAGAAAAAGAAAAGACTTTAACAGGTCTTTTCTTTTTTACTACTTTATTTTTCTGGATCTCCAATAGTTTTTCTGGCACTATCGATTATATTGCTTGGAACATCTGAATGCAATTTAGCAAGCATTTCATGTCTAAGCCTTTGCTTCAATGCGGTGACTCTATCATGTTCATGTTTTAATAACATATTATTACTCTCATAATCATATAACAATCCGATAGCATCTTCATACAAATGTCTTTCAGCATATATCCTTATAAGTAAATTTACATCTCTTTTTCTAAAACCTAACATCCCAACTACATCTCTAATTTGATCGATTGTAACATATCTAGTAAAAGGTGAAACATCAAATAGCGGATTGTTTTCATCAAGAAATTGCTGGATATTCTGTTCATTTTCAGTTCTAGCTCTATGTCTAGGTATTTTTAGTGAAAGGCGTCTATTAGGTGGAATTAATCCTTTTTTTCGTAATCTATATGTATACATTCTAACAGATTTTATAGAAATACTCATTATATCTGCTATTTCTTCGGAACTTATATGTTGCATATATAAATCTATAAATTCTTGTTCTCGTTTTGTTGGAATATCAACAGATTGTTCTCTATTATCCATATATAAATCCTCTTTTATACAATTAACATTATTATACAATATTTTGATGAAAAAATCAACGAAATTTAATATCGATAATCAATGTAGTTATAATTAGTAAATAATCAAAATGTAATATATTTGTAATAGATTATAGAAGATAATATGGTATAATAAAATTGGATAACTGAAAGAGGAAAAAATAGTATGGAAAGAACTATAAGATATTTATTAGAAGGCATAAGTGATGAAAATAAATTAAGAATTATTGGAATTGTAAGAAGTGAAAGATGGAAACATGAGATTGCTAAGACTTTAACTACCGATGAAGCTAAAATGCAAGCAGTAAGAAAAATGGACCCTGAACGTCCTTATGGTGCGGATATTGCAGAATCTATGACTAGTGATAGGCTAAAGCTTCAGATAATGGATGAACTTACAAGAGGATTAGATAGAGTAGCAGAAAGCATAGATGATGATGAAATCAAATTAAGAGCTATGAAAAAGATAGACAATGAATTTGAAAGAGTTAGAGTTGCTATAACGTTGAAAACAGAAGATGCTTTGCTAAGTGCAATGGAACAGTTTCCAGATGATTTAGATTTAAATAAGGTGAAAATACTTGAAAAGATAAAAGAAAGAAGAATTGAAGGAATAAATAAACTATCAAGTATTAAAACAAAGATGGAATATATCAGAAGTCTATCGGGAGGTGATAGAATTAAAGCCTTACAAGAAGTTGAAGGGCTAAGTTTTCATGATAAGTTTGAAATAATATCTGGACTCGATGTAGATGATAAAATGGAAGCATTAAAAACTGTTAAGTTTTTACTTAAAGAAGATAAGGAAAGAATTATAGAAACTTTACCTAGGGAAAGAAGAGAGGAAGCTTCAAAACTTGTAGTTGGATTAGAATTTGACAAAAACTATGTTAGTGAAATTAGTGGTGAACATTTTGGTAAATGTGAAAAAATATGGAATATAGAAAATGTAGACGAACGTATAAGTGCAATGAAAACAGCTGATATAACTGGAAAAGATATTGCTACTATAATTTTATATTCAATAGATGGTGATGAAAATAAGATTAAGGCTTTAAATGAGTTAGGAGAAAGGTTGGCTAGTTACAAGGCATTAGAAGCAGAAATAGTATTATCACTGAATAGCGATGAAGAAAAATTTAAAAGAGTAAGGGAGTATGGTTTTGGAATACGTTCTGATATTATATCAACGATAAAAAATGAAGGAATGCTTCTAGAATTAATTGAAGCAGAAGGATACTTAGAGGAAAGTGAAAGATTTGATGTTGCTATAGCTATTAATAATGATAAGATAAAAACAAGAATACTAGATTATGTTGAAAGCATTGATAGAAGAGTAACTATTATTTGTTCAATTGAGGCTGATGATAAAAAGATAGAATTGTTAAATGAAAATAATAATCTAGAAATTAAATATAAAGCAGACATTATTAAAAGTGTAAAAGATGTTGATAAAAAGATTGAAGCAATGTTAAAAGTTGATGAATTAGATATTAAGACTACTGCAGAAATAGTGGCCTCAATAGAAAATGAAAGTGAAATAATTGAGTTGCTTAAATCTAATAGGATAGATAGTAATATATGGACTTGTTTAAGAAATGAAAAAATGAAACCACCTGAGTTCATTTTAAGACATATTGAACTATTTATAAATAATGACTATCCAGAGGAACAAAATGTTGATAATAAAAGAAATATAATGCTATCAATGTATGAGAAAAATAACGATGTAGTATATAATATAGATTTTAGGATTCTGGACGAAAAATATATAAAAGCATTAGGTGAAGAAAAGATTAATTTAATATCTTGTTATCGAGACGTACAAAAGAGAGTTTTAGAACTAAGTGATAATGAATTGAATATTTTTAGTAAGTGTATAGATAGATTTATTGAAGATAATAAAACAGACGAATGGACTGCAGTAGCTGAAGTAATACTAGGAAACATTGGAGAATACAGTGAGTTAATAGAGAATATAGGAGAATTAAATAATCTCTCAACAGAAGATATAGATGTATTAACAAGAATAATGCAAAATGAAAATTGGTGCAGTATTACAAGTATGGAAGAAGCTAGAAGATATGACGAAATACGTATTAATAAATGCAATGAAATAATGAATAGTAGTGAATCTTCTATAGAAGAAAAAAGACTTGCATTGTTACAAAAAATATATGGACATGACATAGAATATGCTAAAACAATTATAGAAAAGTTTGGCGAAGATATAGAAAATATCGATGATAGTGATGTAAAAGATTATGTTAGAAGCTTAAAACTTATTTGCGATTTAGATGATGAAACAGCCATTAGAGAAATATATGATAGTTGTGACACTGTTGAAATAAACAGACTTGAAATCGAACGAGAATTAAAGAATGAATATGGTAAAAAGTTTAATGAAGGATTATTTGTTCCTCAAGATGGAAGACTTGTAGATGGAATGGACAATGTCTATGAAGCAGGAACAGATTTTAAAATGATAATAACAGCAATTGGAGCATATTCAGGCATAAGTCCCGACGACTATAAAGAGGATTGGAATAGACCAACTATTGCAAGCCAACACTTTTGCTCTAGCTATATAAGAAACGATATGATTGGAACAGCTCCAATTAAGAATATATGTTATGGTTTTTCTGAAATGAAAGAAGATGCACTAATGCTATCAGGTTCACAGGATATTTCTTCCTCTTTTGAAGATTTTGTGTCAGAAGCTGGTCACCATGAAAGATATTTCACACCTGATGAACAAATAGACAGAACCGATAGTTTTAATGAAATGGACATTAGGAGAATTCAAGGAGGAGAAAAACTTCAACCGTCATATATTGTTGTTTTTAGAGAAGGTGGAGTAATAGCTAACATGGATGAAGCGTTAAAGGCTCAAAAACAGTGGGGTGGCTTACCAATAGTTATAGTAGATGTTGATGCTTGCTTAGAGGAAGAACGTAGAAAAGTAGATGAAATGTTAGAACAATATGATGAACATCCTAGTGAAGAATTAGCAAAACAAATAGTTCAAAAGGTGCGCAACAATAGAGTCACAAGAAATAGATTTTGCTCAGATATTGATGGAAAAATAGATGAACTAAGAGAGGTTGCAAAGTCAGCTGATGAAAAAGATAAACCAGACGAAAAACATGAAAAACATGAAGAAGAAACACATTCGACTGAGGAAGAACACACTAGTAGTGAAGAACAAATTGCAGTTAAAGACGCAAGTAGTGAAGAAACTAGAGTGACAATGGAGGATTGGCAAAAAAACTATGAAGGAGTAAAAAGCGTTTCTGAAAAAAATGATGAAGGAAACAAAATAAGGGCAGTATATAAGAGAATTCAAGAAGTAGTAAGGAGGAAAAGCAGTGAACGACAACAATAATCAAGAAAGAATAAAGAAAGAAAAAGAGCTTATGAACAAAATTGGAGAAAATGCTAGAAAAGCAATAAGTATAATTAATAATAGAAAGAATGGAGATAAGAAGTAATGTATAATACAATTAACCAATCTTTTAGTGAAGTATATGATATTATATTGCATTCAGAAGAAAGCATATATAATAGAATTCCTATTAATTTTATGAAAATGTTAGAGGAAGCGAGAGATAGAGACTATAAAGTAAGCATTGATTACTCAAAAAGTATAAATGAACAAAACTTATTACATGAAACTAGAGTGATAATGTCAATTATTTATAGGGATTTCTTGTGCTCAAAAGAAGAGAAACAAAGATTAATAATGCAGGAGAAACAACAATACATTACAGAACAAAAAGAACTAAAAGAAAAATATAATGTAGATAATATTTTTACTAATAATACGATTAGTAATAATCAAAAAAATGATACTAGAATAGTAAGTGAGAAACAAAATAAAACTGATGTTGCAATTATAAAGCAAGAGAACTTTCTTGAACTAATTATTAGATTTTTTAAAAAATTATTTAAGAAAAAATGAGTAAATAATTAAATAGAAAAATAAAAAAGAAATGATTATAATATAAATATAATTATACTTATATTTATATTTATTGTAATAGAGATAGTATTAGAGAGGAAATATTATGAACAAAGAAGAGATAGATAGATTATTAGATTTTTTTTCTCAAATGTATAATGATGATTTTAATGAAGAAGATTCTACTAATTTTTTTAAAGAACTCATAGATAAATATTCGCATGGAGAAGATGCTGAACAGGCAATGCAAGATCCAAAGTTTATAAAAAGCATTTTGGCTAAAACTGAAAGTGAATTACTAGACTACTATGAAAAAAGATGTTATGAGTTAGGAGAAGCAGGTGAAGAAGCCTTAAGCTTCTTGCCTGATGATAGAAAGGCAGTAATTCTAGAAAATCCCCATGAATTAAGCAAAAAGGCATTAACTGAAATTATTATTTCTTTAGATAGTGACGAATTAATTGAAAGATATATTGGATTATTAGATGATTCATCACAATACAAAGAGGTTATACGTAGAACAGATAATAATAGAATTAAAGCGAAGCTAATTCAACGTATTGAAGGCGAATCACATTATGTTTATGAGAGTTTAATAGATAGTATTAGTGTCGAGAGTGGTAGTGATGAAGAATTATTGCTAGAATGTTTGAAAAATGTGAGTGAATTAAGTAGTTCTTATAAAACCAAAAAAATACTTTCTATACGAGACCCTGAAATTAGAGAACGAGCACTAAGAGAAGTTGAAGGATTTGATGCAGGTGAAGTAATAAAATCTTTTGATGAGGAAAAAAGATTAGAATTATTACATAGTATTAAAGATTTAAGCGCTTATGATATTGTAAAAGTATTAAACTCTGTTGAAAACATAGAAAGTTTTATTCCTTTACTCATAAGCAGACTAAATAAACTAGAAGATTATGAGAAAGTAAATGCAATCTTGCTTCTTGACAAGAGTAAAAGACTAGCAGTTATTCAGAATATAAGACTTGATAGTTTTGAGTTATTCGAAATAGTGAAAACTCTTGAAGATGGTGATAAAATTGTTGCCTTAGAGACTATTAGGAATTTGGATGGCTGGCATAAAACTTTCATAATAGAATCAATAGAAGGAATTGAAACTGCTGAAAAGAAAAGAGAACTGATAAAAAGCATAAAGGATATAAGAATTAACACAATAGGCTTAATAGTAGGATTAATAGATAATTATGATGAAAGAATAGAGTTTATAAAAAGTTTAGAAGGCTTAAGTGAAGATAATAAAAAATCATTAGATGCCTTAGTTAGAATGTATGAAAATAATAAGGGGATTATAGAATGTATTGATTTCAGAATACTACAACCAAAGTTTTTGGATGCTTTAGGAGAAGAAAGAATAATTCATATTGTATATGATAAAAGAACTCAGGATGAAGTTTTAGAATTACCTGATGAACAACTACATATAATTGGTAAATGCTTAGATGTGCTTGTTGAACAAAATGAAACCGACGAAAAGAAAAGAGAGTTTATAGATAGCGTAAAGGAGGATATAAACATTGAAACCATAGGACTATTAGTTAGGATAATAGAAAATGATGATGAAAGAATAAAAGTACTAAATAGTTTGGCAGGCATAAGTGAAGAGTATAAAGAATCAATAGAAGCATTATTAAGAATGTATGAAATCAATAATGATATTCTAACGAATATTGATTTTAGAATGCTACAACCGAAGTATTTGAAAACTTTAGGAGAAGAAAGAATAAATCAGATTGCATGTTATTCAAGTATTCAGTCTGCAGTTCTAAGATTATCCAGTGAACAATTATATATTTTTGACAAATGCTTAGATGTGTATGTTGAACAAAATGAAACTGACGAATGGACTGTACTTGCTAAAGAAATGTTAACTCATATTGAAGAATATAGCACTTTAATTCAAAGCATAGACCATCCTGAAAATCTAAGTATAGAAGATATAACAAAATTATCTAGGATAATGCAAGCTGAAAACTGGTGTGAAATACAAAGTATTGAGGATGTGAGAGAGTATGATAAAATATTAGCAGAAAAATGCCAATCTATAATAGAAGATGAAAATGCTACTTTAGAAGAAAAAAGACAAGCTGTATTTCAAAAAATATTTGGTCACGATTCATCTTATGCTATAAGAATGATAAGCAAATATGGTGAAGACATTGAGAATATCGATGATTGTGACATGAAAGATTATATAAGGGCAATAAAACTAATAAGTGAAATAGATGATGAGAGTTTATTACAGGAGATTTTTGAACGTTGTGATTTTGCAGAACTTGATAAGGTTTGGGCAGAAAGAGAACTAAAAACAGCATATTTCGAAAAATATATTGAAGATTTATATGTGGTACCGCAAAATGAAGATGAAAAAGCTGCAACTGATAATATTTATGAAGCAGGAACAGATTTTAAAATGATAATAACAGCAGTTGGAGCATACTCTGGCACAAGTCCCGACGACTATAAAGAGGATTGGAATAGACCAGCTATTGCAAGCCAACACTTTTGTGCTAGCTACATAAGAAACGATATGATTGGAACTGCTCCAATTAGGACTATTTGTTATGGTTTTTCTGAAATGAAAGAAGATGCACTAATGCTATCAGGTTCACAGGATATTTCTTCCTCTTTTGAAGATTTTGTGTCAGAAGCTGGTCACCATGAAAGATATTTCACACCTGATGAACAAATAGCTAGAACAGAGAGCTATAATGAAATGGATTTAAGAAGAATTCAAGGAGGAGAAAAACTTCAACCATCATATATTGTAGTTTTTAGAAAAGGTGGAGTAATTGCTAACATGGATGAAGCATTAAAGGCTCAAAAGCAGTGGGGTGGTCTACCAATAGTTATAGTAGATGTTGATGCTTGCTTAGAGGAAGAACGTAGAAAAGTAGATGAAATGTTAGAACAATATGATGAACACCCTAGTGAAGAATTAGCAAAACAAATAGTTCAAAAGGTGCGCAACAATAGAGTTACTAGTAATGAATTTTGCAAAGATATTAGAGAAAGAATAGATGAACTAAGAGAAGTTGCAAAGTCAGCAGATGAAAAAGATGAACCAGACGAAACACATTCGACTGAGGAAGAACATACTAGTAGCGAAGAACCAATTGTAGCTAAAGAAGCAGGTAGTGAAGAACCTAGAGTGACAATGGAGGATTGGCAAGAAAATTATGAAGGAGTAAAAAGCGTTTCAGAAAAGATAGCTGAAGGGGAGAAAATAAGGGCAGTGTATAAAAGAATACAAGAAGTAGTGAGAAGAAAAAGCAGTGAACGACAAGAATAGTAAAAAATAAATAAGAAAAATGCAAAAAAGTTAACGGAAAATTAATTCTACTAAAATTAAATTTTCCTTGACTTTTTTTTTATCTTAATATAATATTAATTTGTGATTTTTTAAATAAGAAATAATATGAAAAAATATATATACTAACGAGGAGGAATTATGGCTAAAAGGGGAAGACCAGCTAAGAAAAAACAGACAGCACCTGTAAAAAATGATGCAAATATGACAATACTAGCTTTAATAGTTATTGCAATAGTTTTAGGAATAGTTATATATACAAAACAAGGATATTTAGGAGAAACATTGTCGCCTGCACTTGGTGGACTAATAGGATATATAAAATATTTTACACCAATAGGTTTTTTAGTTATGGCTGTTAATATTGCTATGGCTGAAAATAAAAGATATTCTTCAAGTAAAGTCATAATGTTTTTAGTGATTTTAGTTTTAATAGATTGTGTTTTATCATGCTATCAAGTATCTAAAGGAACACTAAACAGTTCGAATGATATGGATATGATATTGTCAAGAGCATATGATTTAGGAACTAAAAATATTGGAGGAGGAGTATTAGGAACACTTATAGCTGTTCTTTCTATAAGACTTATAGGTATAGTTGGGACAATACTTGTTTCTCTTTGTGTGTCTGCAATTTTGGGAGTTATTATTTTTGGATGGGAACCAACAGAAATGATTAACAATTCAGTTGACAGGTTTGAAGAGAGAAGAAATAGAAGGGCACAAGAAAGAATACAAACTGAACAAGCAGAACCAATTGAGCAAACAACTCGACAAAGAAAAAATAGAAGAAGAAGCAATGTTTTCCAAAATCCTGATTTACTGGATGAACAAATTACAATTAATTTAAATGAGCAACCTAAAGGTGATGCTGCTAAACAAGAAACAATAGATGTACCAAATTTCTCATCTAAAGGTACTAAGACAAGAAAATTAAAACAAGCAAAAGATTTTAAAGTGACAAGAAATGAACAAAAGAGACCTGTTGATGAAACAAAACAAAAAGAAGAAAAAGAAAATAATCTTTTTGCTCAAGAAGAAGTTGAAAAAGAAACTAAAACAAAAGAAGTTCTTCAGCTAGAACATGCGATGGCAGAAGCTGATATGAACTATGAGTTTCCACCAATTGAGTTGTTGGAAAATGGTAGCCCTGCAGATGAAGTAAGTAGTAGAGCAGCTTTGCTTGCAACAGCTGAAAAATTAAGGAAAACTCTATATAGTTTTGGTGTATCTGCTAAAGTTGAAAATGTATCTGTAGGTCCAGCAATTACAAGATATGAGTTGGCTCCTGCAGAGGGTGTTAGAGTTAATAAAATAGCAAAGTTATCTGATGACATAGCTTTAAGTTTAGAGGCTGAAACCATTAGAATAGAAGCACCTATACCAGGAAAGCATACTGTTGGAATTGAGGTACCTAATAAGTTTAAATCTTTAGTAGCATTAAGAGAAATCATAGAATCAAATAGATTTAAAGATACTGAAGGAAAACTAGCATTTGCATTAGGAAAAGATGTTGCTGGTGATGAGCAAGTAACTGATATTGCTAAAATGCCTCACTTATTAATTGCTGGTAGTACAGGCTCGGGAAAATCTGTATGTATAAATACAATGATTACAAGCATAATATATAAAGCTAAACCAAGCGAAGTTAAGTTATTAATGGTTGACCCCAAAGTAGTTGAACTATCAGTTTACAATGGAATTCCACATTTGCTTATACCTGTTGTGACAGATCCTAAAAAGGCTGCGGGAGCTTTGGCTTGGGCTGTCCAAGAAATGGAAAACAGATATGCGCTATTTGCTGAATGCAAAGTAAGAGATTTGAAAGGCTATAACAAAGTTGCTACTGATAAGGGAAATCCTACATTACCACAAATAGTTATTATTATAGATGAGCTTGCTGATTTAATGATGGTAGCTGCAAAAGATGTTGAAGATGCAATATGTAGATTAGCACAAAAAGCCAGAGCAGCAGGAATGCATTTAGTTATAGCTACACAAAGACCATCAGTAGATGTAATTACAGGTATAATTAAAGCTAATATACCATCAAGAATTGCTTTTGCAGTTTCATCACAAATTGATTCTAGAACAATATTAGATGGGGCTGGAGCTGAAAAACTACTTGGAAAGGGTGATATGTTATTCTATCCATCAGGATATCCAAAGCCTGTAAGAATTCAGGGAGCATTTATATCAGATAAGGAAGTTGAAAATGTTGTTAAGTTCATTAAGAAAGATGGAGAGGGCATTTATGATGAGAACATCATCGAAAAGATTGAACGAGCAAATGAGCCAGAACAAGTGGCTGGAAGTAATGACGACGATGACGATGATACAGATCCATTCTTAGAAGAAGCAATTGAATTTGTAATTGATTGCCAAAGAGCATCTACATCATCAATTCAAAGAAAGTTTAAAGTTGGATATGCAAGAGCTGGAAGAATTATAGATCAAATGGAAGACAGAGGCATTATATCAGGATATCAAGGTAGCAAACCAAGAGAAGTCTTAATGACTAAAGAAAGATGGCAAGAATTGAAAATGGCGCCATCATCTGAGATTCAAGAAGATGATGATTATACTGACGATGAAGTAAACGAATAATTTAGGTTATAATAAAGAGTTTTAGTATAACCAAAAGGAGTAAAGTTGAAAAGTAAATTTTTACCAAGAGATTATAAGGAAGAATTAGCTAGTATTGCGGAAAGTAAAGGGTTTTCACAAGTAGCAGAGAACCTACTATTAAGTATGACTTATAAGATTGAAGATAGCTATGAAAATTATTTGACTGTAAAAAGAGAAGTACCAACTCAAGCCGAATTTATTGAAAAAATAGTTCGAAATATTAGAGATAACTGTGAAAGTATTGAAATTGCTGAGCCTGGTAGCAAATTAGAAAAAGAATTAAAAGATAGTAAGTGCAAAATCATGACTGAAAGTGATGCACGAACTAAACAAAAAAAGGTAATTTCATATCCTAATGAGAAAACATTACTATATGGTATTTCTAAAATGGCATTGCCACCTCTTAAGGAGAACTTACCTATCGAAGAACAAGCTATAATAACAGCAATTAATATAGGAAAATGTATATCTGCGTCAGAGTCAATAAGAGATTTTACAGGTTGGACATGGTCTATATTAGAAAATGAAATTGAAAGCACAGAGTGTAATGTTATATATACATTCCTATCATTTCTATTTGGACATCAATTTTTAGAAAATGTTGATGTGAAAAGAATCCAAAATAATGTTTCTTCACAGTTGTTTTACGAAATTAAGAAAGTTGCTACACAATTTTATATGTCTTATGATAAAAAACAGAATGAAGAGATTTTAAATAAGCTTTATGAAAATAAAAAGAATCTTGAAAAGATGAAAAACCAGTCTTCTTATGTGGTTGAAATTGCAGAAAGCAAGAAGTTAAAACTATCTGAAATCAAACATATAGATGAACTATTGAGTAATCCAAGAGAAATGAGAGAACAATATATTGAGTATAACAATAAAGTACCAGATGAACAAAAAATATTTAGCGTAAGTCATTATGAGGAAAAACTTCAAAAAGATAGAGTTAGATTGATTAAGCAAATAGAAGAATATAATAAAATGCAAAATCCAATTGAATATGTGAAGGCAAAAGAGAAACTTCAATATGAGATTAAATTTTATGAAGAAAAAACAGACATTACAAAACTACAAAAAGAGTTTATTAAGTGCTTTGAACAAAGAATTAATGAAACAAATGATAGAAAAAGAATTTTAGATATGATCTATGAAATTAGATATCTAAATTTCTTACCAAAATGTAAAATGAAATTAAATGAACTTGAAGAAAAGATTATTCCTAAAGCTATTAGATTAAATGTAATTGCACCAATAGCTAATAGTAATACATTAGATTACAGAATACTAAAGGGTATTTTTGATTCACAAGTAGTGTCTTTAGAGAATCTGTCTATAAAACTTAGTTCATTAAGAAACAAAATTCACGTAGAACTTTATGATGGTGAAATGCTAGATGGTTCTTATGATGTGGATTTACCAGAAGGTAGTACTATAGAAATTAGAAGAAGTAAAAAAATGCGTATTTTTGGATAAAATACAGATTTAATAAATAACGAAAGGATAAAACAAAATGAAAATCACTTTTTTAGGAGCAACTAAATCAGTTACTGGATCTAATTATTTAGTTGAAGGAGCAGGAAAAAGATTTCTAGTTGATTGTGGATTACATCAAGGAAATATGGAGGAGGAGCTATTAAATGATAAACCATTTGATTTTGATGTTAATACGATTGACTTTATGTTACTAACTCATGCTCATATCGATCACTCTGGAAGAATACCAAAATTATATAAGGATGGATATTCAAATCCAATTTATGCAACAAGAGCAACTTGTGACCTATGCTCAATAATGTTACCAGATAGTGGACACATTCAGGAAACTGAAATGGCTTTTAAGAACAAAAAAAGAAAAAGAGCTGGTAAAAAAGAAATATTAGAACCTTTATATACAGCTAAAGATGCTATTGATTGTATGGAGATATTTCAACCAGAAGATTATGATACTTTGATTGATGTTGCACCGGGAATAACAATAAGATTTAACGATGCAGGGCATATGCTAGGTTCTGCAATTATAGAAGTTTGGATTACCGAAAATGATAAACAAGAAAAAATTGTATTTACAGGTGATATCGGAAATAATGATATTCCTTTATTATCAAGTCCAACAATGATTGATAGTGCAGATTATTTGATTATGGAATCTACATATGGGGATAGATTACACAATAGAAATGATGAAAAAGCAATGATGTTTTTAAATATTGTTTCTGAAACAATTAATAATGGAGGAACTGTAGTAATACCTTCATTTGCTGTTGGTAGAACCCAGGAAATCCTTTATGAAATTAACAAAATAAAAGACCAACACAATGACGATGAAGAATTTAAAAGAGAATATGAAACTTTAATGCAGGTTCCGGTATATGTGGACAGCCCACTTGCTGTATCTGCTACACAGGTTTTTAGAAAAAATATGAATTTGTTCTCTGAGGAAATTCAAAGATTTATTGATAATGGAGATAATCCATTAGAGTTTCATAATTTACACTTTACAAAAACAGTTGAGGATTCAAAAGCTCTTAATGAATCAGAAGAACCATGTATAATTATTTCTGCAAGTGGAATGTGTGATGTTGGCAGAATAAAACATCATTTGAAACACAATATATGGAATCCTAAGAGTACAATATTGTTTGTTGGATACCAAGCCGCAGGAACACTAGGAAGAAGAATTGTTGATGGACAAAAAATTGTAAAAATATTAGGTGAAGAGTTTACTGTAAAGGCTAGGGTTGAATATATCGAGGGATTTTCAGGACATGCTGATCAGCAAGGACTTATTAATTTTGTTAGTTCATTCAAACAAAAGTTGCCAAAACATATCTTTTTGATTCATGGTGAAACAGATGCAAAAGAGATATTAAAAGGTAAAATTAATGAAGAAATCGGAGACATAAAGATATCAATTCCTACTTATGGTCAGGAATATACATTAAATGATGAATGTGAAGTTGTACAAAGATTCAACAATCCAACAAGAAAAGAAACTGACAAGATTGAATTAATTGAAAAGATGAGAAATCTTGAAGTAGAAATTGAAGATATGAAGAATACATTAAAAGAGGATATCATATTATCTACAAGTTCAGATGAAGATATAGCACGATTAAATAAAAAAGTTAATGAATTAAGAAAACAGATTATTGATATAATGAATAATAAATAATAAAAAAAGAAGCTTCATAAATTTTGTAATGGAGATTTATGAAGCTACTATAATGAACTAAGTAAGGAGAAAATCGAATGAAAAAATATTACAATGATGCTTTTATTGGAAATGAAAACATAACTGCTAGTTTTAGTAAGTATGGTGAACTATTAAGACTGTATTATCCACTACCAGACTATAGGCAGTATTCAGATTTTTTTCATGTTGGGGTAAAAATAAATGATTCAAACTTAGTATATTTACATAATGATATAAATAATAGATATAATCAATATTACACACCTGATACTAATATATTAAATACTGAAATAGATAATGGATACTTTAATTTGCATGTACTTCAAACAGATTGCGTAATGATTAACAAAGATGTAATTATAAAAAAATATGTTTTTAAAAACAATAATTCAATTGACCTAAAAATTGATTTTGTCGCATATTCTAAAGTAGTTTCATCTTTCAATAATATGGCTGGTGGATTAGTGGTAAATGATGCACTAATTCAATATAGTCATAATTTTACTTGTGCAATTTTTTCTAACCAAAAGATATTAGCTCATCAATTAAATGAGTGTGATAGAAACATTTCTTCTGGCACATTATATGATAAAGATTATATAGGAATGTCACCTGAGTCTGCTGTAAGTTATGATATTGGAACTCTAAAACCAGGAGAGAGTAAAGAATTTACGCTTATAATGTATATGAAATATGAAGAAACTAATATTAATAATGTAGAAGAAGAAGTTAAAAATCTTAAAAGAATTAATATTAATAGAGAGATTGCAAGAATAAAAGAACATGACAAAAAACTAGTTCAAAAACACGATACTCTACACTTAAAAAGTGATGGTTCAAAATATATGGATAGACTTGTTAGCATTTATCATAGAACAATTCTATATATGCCTCTTCTAATGAATGCAAAAACAGGAGCAGTAACAGCATCTTTGGAAGTAGATGAAGAGAGAGATAAATGTGGTAGATATGCGTATTGTTGGCCAAGAGATGCTGTAATGATTTATTCAGGATTAAATAACTTAGACTTTTTAAGCTATAGCAAGAAATTGTATCAAATTTTCTTGAAAAATACACAGAGCAAGAATGGAATGTGGGAACAAAGATTTTATTCTGATGGAAGATTGGCTCCTTGCTGGGGATATCAGATAGATGAAACTGCAATAGTAGTTTGGGGATTGTTACAGCATTATAAAAAAGAACAAAGTGTTACAGGAAAAAAGAATATTACATTTTTAAGATCAAATTTGAGAATGTTAGAGAAAGCCTGTGATTTTCTTGAAAAATATATTAACTTTATAGTTGGAATAGAAGAAAAAGAAGACTTAGTTAGAATAGAATTGGAAAAGGACTATAACTATAAAGAAAGAGATGAAATATATAAACATCCATCATATGATTTATGGGAAATGAATGAAGGTGTACATTTATACTCATTATCTGCAATATATGGAGCATTTAAATCGATGATTGACATATATAATGAATTATCGGATACATTCTCTAAAAATAGATTAAAACAAGATGATGTGATTTTGAGAAAAGCTAGATATGAAAGCTTAATGCGTGAAATTAAAAACTATATAATGAATAATTTATATGATAAAGAAAAGAAAGTTTTAGTTAGAAATACCAATGATAGATTGACAGATATAAGCATAATGGGAGCTATTGTTCCTTTTGAAGTATTTGAACCAAATGAAAAACTAGTGAGAAACACTGTAGAACAAATTAACATGACATTAAGAACATATCTTGGTGGATATTTACGTTTTCAAAATGATACATATATTGGAGGCAATATCCCATGGATAATTTCAACTGCATGGATGGGATTATATTATAAAAAAATAGGTGACAATAAAGCAGCTGATGAATGTATGAAATTCATAGTAAACAGTGCAAATGATTTAGGACTATTGGCAGAACAGGCTAACATTGAGAAGAATGAAAGATGGGTAATTGGACTAGGATGGTCACACGCAATGTTTATAAATCTGTTAGTAGAAAATAAAGAACATTTTCATATTAAATAGAAAGGATTTTTATGGCAAAATCAAAAACGGTATTTGTGTGTAGTGAGTGTGGGTATGAGTCGCCAAAATGGTTAGGTAAGTGTCCAGCTTGTAATTCATGGAACACCTTTTATGAAGAAAAGCTTCAAAGCACTACATCAAGTGGAAAAAGTGTGAAACTTAAGGAGTCAACTAAGCCATTAAAACTTAATAGTGTTGTTGGAAAAGAAGAAATAAGAACAAAGACTAGTGTAAGTGAACTTGATAGAGTTTTAGGTGGAGGACTGGTTAAAGGCTCATTAATTCTTCTTGGAGGAGAACCAGGTATTGGAAAATCAACTTTGATTTTACAACTCTGTGATAAAATAGCTGATGAGGATGGAAAAGTATTATATATATCTGGAGAGGAATCAGCAGAACAGGTTAAACTAAGAGCAGACAGATTAAATATTAGTAATGATAATATTATGTTTTTAGGAGAAACAGATATAGATGCTATTGAAATTGAAATAACAAATATTAATCCTAAATTAGTTGTGCTAGACTCAATACAGACTGTATATTCAAATGAAATTACATCAGCACCTGGCACAGTTAGCCAAGTTAGAGAAATAACAGCAAGGGTTATGAAATGCTGCAAACAAAACCAAATTACAACGGTACTAATAGGACATGTAACAAAAGATGGTAATATTGCTGGTCCTAGAGTTTTGGAACATATGGTAGATACAGTTTTATATTTAGAAGGAGAGAGATACTTTTCTTATAGGATTCTTAGAAGCGTAAAAAACAGATTTGGTTCAACAAATGAAATTGGAATGTTTGAAATGAGAAGCGAAGGAATGTGTGAAGTAACTAATCCATCTGCTGTTCTTATCTCAGAAGATGCAGAACAAGTCCCAGGTGCGGGAATAGTCTGCAGTTTGGAAGGTACTAGACCTTTATTAGTTGAACTACAGGCATTAACAACTCCAAGTGTATATGGAATACCAAAAAGAACTGGAAACGGTGTTGATTTCAACAAAATAGCTCTTTTGATAGCTGTATTAGAAAAAAGGGCAAGATTATCGCTAGGAAATCAAGATGTTTATTTGAATGTTGTGAGTGGAATGAAGATAAATGAACCAGCAATTGATTTAGGAATAGCACTTGTCATTGCTTCAAGCTATAAAAATGTATATATTCCTAAAGATACGGCTATTATTGGAGAAGTAGGATTGACTGGAGAGATTAGGTCTGTAAATATGATAGATAAAAGACTAAAGGAATCGGAACGATTAGGTATAAAAAAATGTATTATCCCACAAAATAATAAAAAACTCTTGAAAGATAAATACAAATTAGATATAATAGGTGTCAGAAATATTAATGAAGCACTGCATGCTATTGGTATAGGATAAATTAACCAAGTTCCTAAAGAAAAGTACATAAAAGATAACTCAAATATATATTTGAATTATTAAAAAAATGCAATTATAATCTGTTAAAAAAGAATCTTGAGTTTAACAAGGCAGAATTAATTTATAAGGCAAAGTAATGTATATCTAATACATGATTGAGTTACAGATTAATTTAAACGAAGTTAAATAGAAATTATTTTTTAACTAGTGATAAAGGAGGGAACATGGAACTAGTAGACATCCTAAAAATGATAGCACCAGGAACTGAAATAAGGTCAGGATTAGATAATATTTTAAAGGCTAAGACAGGTGCGTTAATTGTCATCGGAGATGGAAAAGAAATTGAAGAAATCATAGATGGTGGATTTACAATAAACCAAGATTTCACACCTGCTAGATTATATGAGCTTGCAAAGATGGATGGAGCTATTATTTTAAGTGAAGATCTAAAAAAGATTATTCATGCAAATGTTCAATTAATCCCCGATTTTAGTATTCAAACAACAGAGACAGGAACTAGACATAGAACAGCAGAAAGAGTCTCAAAACAGACTGGGAAAATTGTAATTAGCATTTCTCAAAGAAGAGGAATAATTACAATATATAAAGATAATTTAAGACATGTTTTAGAAGATACTGAAAGAGTTACTTCTAAAACTAATCAAGCTCTACAGACTGTTGAAAAATATAGAATGGTTTTTGACAATAAGATTAGCATCTTAACGGAATATGAATTTAATGATATAACAACACTAAATATGATTATAGAATCAATTCAAAGAGCAGAGATGGTTATGAAAATTGCTGAAGAAGTTCAAAAATCAATATATGAGCTAGGAATAGAAGGAAGACTTCTAAAAATGCAATTGGATGAATTAACTGATGGTATAGAAAAAGAAGAAAAGCTTATTATTAAGGATTATGTTGAAAAGAAGAATGCAAAAACAGCATTTGAAAACATAAGAAAATTGAGTTTTGACGAATTAGCAAAACAACAAATCGTTGCAAAGGCTTTAGGAATAAACGAAGTTGATAATTATAATGAAATAACCGTATACACAAGAGGTTATAGAATTCTTAATAAAGTACCTAGAATGCCAAACATTATTGTAGAAAACATAGTAAGAAAGTTTAAATCATTTCAAAAGTTGTTATCGGCGAATATTGAGGAACTTGACGAAGTTGAAGGAATTGGAGAAGTAAGAGCAAAAACAATTGTACAATCTCTAAAGAGGATGCAAGAGCAGTTTGTTTTTGATAGATTACTATTGTAAGATTTATTTTTATTTGAAGAATGAATGAGTGATAAAACATAAAGAATATTTATAAACAGTAATTAATAGTGAAAAGGAAGGTAATTAAAATGAATAAAACTAAAGTAGGAATTATAGCAACAATAGTTGCAATAGTATTAGTATTAGGAGGAATTGCATATGTTACAAGTACAATTCTAAAAAAGAAAAATTATAAAGCAGAAAATCCTGTGGCAACAATTGAGGTTGAAAATTTTGGAACAATAAAGGTGGAATTATATCCAGATTATGCACCAAATACTGTAGCTAATTTTATAGCATTAGCTAATAATGGATTTTATAATGGATTGACATTCCATAGAACAATTCCTGACTTTATGATTCAAGGAGGAGATGTCAATGGAGATGGAACAGGTAGTGCATCTCTAGATGATTTGGAAGGAAAGAAAGAGGAAGAATCAAAAGAATCTGAAGAAAACAACGAAGAAAACACTGCTAATGATGAAGGCTCAGAAAGTTCTGAAACTAGTGATGAAGAAGATTCAAAAAAATATAATATAAAAGGTGAATTTATTTTAAATGGATTTACACAGAATACGTTAAAGCATAAAAAAGGTGTAATTTCAATGGCTAGATCAGACTATAGTGCACAAGGATCTTCAAGTTTAACTAAGAAAGGATATGACTCAGCATCTTCTCAATTCTTTATTATGACAGCAGATAACTCTAGCTTGGATGGATCATATGCTGCTTTTGGTATGGTAACAGAAGGACTAGATGTAGTTGAAAAGATTGCAAATGTAGAAGTTGAAACTAGAGAAGAAAGCACTCAAACTGAAGAAGGTGAGACTGAAGGAGAAAAGCCTACAAAAGATAGACCTGTTAACCCACCAGTTATTAAGTCTATTACAGTAGATACTAAAGGAGTAGATTATGGAAAACCAGAAACTGTAGAGCCATTTGACTACTATTCATATTTGATGCAACAATATTATGGAAACGGTGGAGCTGTTAATCAATAATAGTATAATAAATACTTTAGGGCGATTTGGAAAGGTCGCCCTTTAATGTTGATTATAGAAAAAACATTGTTCACAAAAATTTCACAAATAAAATTAGCAAACTCTATTGACATTTGCTAATTTTGGATATAATATATATGCAGTTAGCAGTCATATAGCAAGAGTGCTAAATCATAAAACCTTTAATTTTAGAAAGGAGATGATGCATAATGGAACTGGATAACCGAAAAAAAAGAATATTGCAAGCAATTGTAAATGAGTATATAAATACGATAGAACCAGTTAGTTCAAATAGCATCATCAAAAAGTACAATTTAGACTGTAGTAGTGCTACAGTAAGAAACGAAATGGTTGAATTAGAAAAGAGGGGATTACTTGAAAAAACACACACATCCAGTGGAAGAGTCCCATCTACCAAAGGGTATAGATTTTATGTGGATGAGTTATTAAATGATAATGACTTGGACATAAATGAAATTAAATACATAAATTCAAGATTACAAAGTAAAGTTGATGAAATGGAAGAACTAACAAAAATTGCTACAAATACAATTTCAGAAATAACACATTATACTACTATAGCAATAGAACCAAATACTTCAAGACAAAAAATCGAAGAAATAAAGTTCGTACTGTTGGGTAGCAGAATGCTTATGGCCATAATACTAACTGAGGTTGGGACAATCAAAGAAACTATAATAAAATTTGACCAAGATGTTACTCAAGAACAAGTAGACACATTATCAATAATGTTTAATAATAAATTAAAAGGGAAACTATTATCTACTATAAATATGCCGATTGAGCAGTATATAGTTCAGCAAATGAATTATAGATTAGATGTTATAAAACCTATAATTAAACAAATAACAAAAGTTTTAAATGACGAATCAAAACTATATCTAAAGGGTACAGAACAAGCATTAGATAATCCAGAGTTTAAGAGTAATGAAATTGCTAAAAAATTCCTTGGATTACTTGATGAAAGAAACTTGATTTTCGATTTATTGGATAGTGACTCGGATTTTAATGTTTATATAGGAAATGAAGTGTCTGGACTAAACGACTTTAGTTTAATTACATTTAAAAACAGAGTTGCTGGCAAGGACTTGGGAACAATTGGTATAATAGGACCAACAAGAATGGATTATTCAAAAGTAATTTCTGTATTAAAATATATAAGCAGGGAATTAAATAAAGGACTACTAGAATAATATTGAGAATAAAAGGAGGTAAGTATGGAAGAAGAAAAAAATGAACAGCCTGTTATGGAATTTGAAAATGAACCTACTTCAGCTGAAGACAAGAAGATTAAGAAACTGCAAAAAAAAGTTGAAGAACAAAAACAAGAATTAGAGGAATGTGATGACAGAATAAAAAGACTGATGGCTGAATTTGAAAATTTTAAAAAAAGAAGCAACAAAGAAAGGTCAGGAATGTATAACTCGGTAATGGGAGATGTAGTTACAGCACTATTACCTGCAATTGACAATCTTGAAAAGGCTGTTGAAGCAGAAACATCTGATGAACAATATAAGAGCGGAGTTGAAATGGTACTAAATCAAATAAAAGATGTTTTGAAATCTAATGGAGTAGAAGAAATAAAAGCTGTAGGAGAACCATTTGATCCATCATTGCATGAAGCAGTTAGTTCAGTTGTGGATGAGAGTTTAGGCTCTAAAATTATAAAAGAAGAATTTAGAAAAGGCTATATGATTGGAGATAGAGTACTTCGTCATTCTTTAGTTGTAGTAGCTAATTAGAATTTATGAAAAGCTTCGTCTTACTTTGTTAAATTTCATTTAAAATGATGCTCATGTGCAACAAGCACTTAATTCATTTGCCACGTAATACTTGCTTTTGATAAATTCTATAAATTAAATTGATAATTTACTTTAAGATTGATTTAATTATAATATTGTTATTAATTTTATAAATATATATTTTACAGAAGATAATAAAAATAATAAATAAAAAAATGGAGGAATAGAATTATGGGAAAAATAATAGGAATTGACTT